>JBDHTQ010000013.1:0-17745 GCA_039808765.1 Bdellovibrionales bacterium | reverse complement strand
GACGACGTATTTGCGTCAAAAGAAATGAAACAGAGCGCGTCTTGGAGATGCGCTCGAGTTTAAATCCCGAAAAGATGGGCTCGCAGAGACCATCTTTGACGACGTATTTGCGTCAAAAGAATAAAAACAGCGCGCGTCTGTCTTTGGGAGATGCGCTCTAGAATTAATTACGCAATTCCAGTAGTCAAAAGCGTTATAATTCGCTATCCCTAGGACATGACAACACTTCACTACATTACAGAAACGCATGCGTTGAACGAACTTTGTCAACGGATGGCAACCTGTGAATTCATTACAGTTGACACTGAGTTTATGCGCGAGTCGACTTACTATCCTCAGCTTTGTCTCATTCAGGTGGCCAGTCCCTCCGAGGCCGCATGCATTGACCCTCTGGCAGAGAATTTAGATCTTTCAGCATTTTATACGCTCCTTAAAAATGAGAATGTCGTTAAAGTCTTTCATGCGGCACGGCAAGATCTTGAGATTTTTTATTATCGGATGGAGTGTTTGCCCAATCCGATTTTTGACACACAGGTTGCCGCAATGGTTTGCGGGTTTGGTGATTCAGTTGGGTACGATACGCTGATCGCAAAAACTGTTGGAACCATTATTGATAAATCGAGTCGTTTCACAGATTGGTCGCTCAGGCCTTTAAGCGACAAGCAAATCGATTATGCTTTGGCCGATGTGACGCATTTGCGAAACGCTTATTCGAAGCTAAAAAATCAATTGATTGCAACCGGAAGAGAAACATGGGTGCAAGAGGAAATGAGCCTCTTAACCGATATCGGGCTATATCGCACCGATCCCGCTGACGCATGGCGGCGGTTAAAACCCCGAAGCACCAAACCCCAATTTTTAATCGTCTTGTCTGAGCTGGCGGCATGGCGAGAAAAAGAAGCGCAGCAACGTGATGTTCCCCGCGGTCGGATATTGCGCGATGAATCATTAGAGGAAATCGCTGCGCATCCACCCACCTCTCTTGATCAACTTGCACGCATTCGCGGGGTTTCAAAAGGATGGGCAGAAGGTAAATTGGGTGAAGCACTTTTAGGTGTTGTTCAGCATGCGCTTACGCTGCCACTTTCAAGTGCGCCTGCCCAATCTCAAAAGTATAATCTACATGGAACACCTTCTCCGGCACTCGTCGAATTGCTGAAAGTATTGTTGCGACATGTTTCTGATGATGCTGGTGTTGCTCCTCGATTACTGGCAACAACGAGTGATCTGGAGAGCATCGCCTTGATGGGGGACAGTGCCGAGATATTATCTCTCAACGGATGGCGCCGAGAGATTTTTGGTGCTCGGGCATTGGATTTGCGCGAGGGGAGGCTTGCGTTGGCGGCTACCAAAAATAAAGTAAAACTCATCGAACTTGAAACACATTAAACTGTATTTCATCCCCGATACTCAAACCTCATTCATATGATTATTGTAAAGGGCGGAGGTATGTCGGATGAGTCGAGAGCACGTCACACCAGATTTGCTGATCCATCATAAGTGCGCAAAGGTGATGGGCTTCGTCCTTCGTGTTCAACGGACCGACGCTCAACCGTAACCACGACTGATTTTTATCATCTCTGAATGATGTCATCACCGCCGAGCGGTTGCGCAAAAGGGCGGGATACATGCTTTTGAGTTTTGTCCAACCTTGGGTTACTTCATTGCGCGCGTGGTATGAGGCAAGGTGAACAAGATAGACCATTGATGGACGCGGCGCAGCTGCGGATGCTTCGTGGGGTGTTGCTGTTGCGTCGTGAGTTTTCGCTGTGGGGGGGGCAGCAGATTGCTCTGTCGCTGGGGGCTCTAATTGTGTCTCCACGTGCACTTCTGCAGGCATTTCATTTTGTGCCTCATTCATCGTTAGTGTTTGGGGTTGTTCCGCGTTATCTGCTTCGGTTGTCGTTTCGGGCAATGCGGATTCATCGGTTTCTGCGCTTGCCGATTCTGCCATTGGCGATTGAGGATCGTCAGTTTCGGGTGCTACATGTTCTGAAAACGTTTGTTCTTCTCGTATTTCGTGAGCTGGTTTTTCATGAATAGGATTTTCATGTATAGGAGAAGGGAGCGGGGGGGTAACCGCACCATTATCTTGGTGCGCAGGCTCAAGTGCGAGATCATCTTGGTTGAGGGCCGCGATAAGTGTTGTTGGCGCAGTTGTTGACGCTTTAATCGGGGCTGGTGCCTCTGTGCTGTGGTGGGGGTTAGCTAATTGATTTGATTTGGATTTATTTGATTTCTTGGGCGATGGAATTATTTTTGTTTCTTCAGATAGAATTGTTTCGCGTAATGCCTCAGCAGGCATGGCTGGTACGTGAGAATCTTCTTTTTTGCCTGCATTATCTGTAATCGTATGTGTCATTGTAACAGAAGTGGGAAGGGGCTTATTTTCTTCTAGAAGAATGTCCATATGGTGGTGTGCAAGCATATCAATCTGATTTTGAAGGAATGATAGTTGCTCACCCATTTCGTTATATTGCAGACGCAAAGCGTAAGCACTTTTTTGCAAAGCTTCAATGTGCGCACTGGGGGATGGTTGGGTGATCGGTAACGTTTGGGCAGGGGGGCGTGCGGCACATCCTATTAAACAGAGTAATGCAACGGCGGGCAAAAACGATGTTTGATAAAAGAATTTATTGTGCATGTGGTCGTCTCCCTGATGCGACGATTTTAGATGCGGAAGCATTTTCTATGCAATGAAAGCGCTGATTCGGCACGATTGTCAATCAAAGTTAATAAATTATAAACTGAAATTTCTGCAGATAATTTGGCCTGATCTGTACAATCAAAATGATCAAGGGTGGGTTTTTTTGACCATTTTAAGTGAAAGTTTTGCTGGTCACGAATGTTTGAATGCGTACGATGAAAATATGCGTGTATGAATGCTGTTAACGAAATTTAATTCATTATCTCTATAATGACCAAGCGATTAGGGAGAATATTCATGACGCAAGCCTTGAAAAAAGAAACAATGATTCAGAATCATGCTTCTTCAAGATTCTTTCTGACAGGGAAAGAATTAAAACTTGATCCCAGCGATATTATTGTCAGCAAGACGGATATGGCAGGGCGTATCCAATATGCCAATGATCTCTTTTTAAGCATTAGTGGCTATACCGAGGATGAAGTGTTGAATCAGCCGCATTCGCTTATTCGTCATCCCCACATGCCGCGCTGTGTGTTTAAGCTGCTATGGGATACGATCAAAGGTGGTAGTGAAATCTTTGCATATGTTAACAATCGTTGTAAAAACGGCGATAATTATTGGGTTTTAGCGTGCGTAACACCTGTCTATTCAACGACGGGTGAGTGCTTGGGCTATCATTCAATGCGTCGTGCGCCATCACCGAAAGCCCTCGAAAAAATTATACCGCTTTATAAAACCTTGCGTGATCTGGAAGACTCTCGCGGGGGAAGCGCCGGATTGGCTACATCTTTAGAATATCTCAAGGAACTTCTGCGAGACAAAAAAGTCTCGTATGAGCAGTTTATCTTTTCACTCGATGACAATAGGTAGGAAAATGCAGAAACTTGATAGATCATCCATTAGAAAACAGGCCATGAGTTATACACTCTTGCCCGCCATCGTATTGGGTGTTGTGTGGTGTTTTTCACTTTACATAAGTTTTTCTGCAACCAGCATTTTGCAAAGGCCAGAATTTTTGATGTTGGAAACACAGGACTATCCTACACATTTCAAGCACATGTCGATTGGACTCTTCTTTATGGGGGCGATTGGCTTGGGTATTTTTATTTGGCTTTTTAAATGGCTGAATAAAATGACCAAAGATTTGCAAAAGGTAACTGCGGTTGTTAGAAAGTTTGCGCAAGGCGATTTAAATGTGCGTTATGTTGGGATTGATCGCAATGACGAAATCGCTGAATTAGCCAACAATATTAATCATGCGCTAGATCTGACAGAGGCTTTCGCAAAGGAGTCAGATGCCGCCATGCGAGCAGCCTCTCATCGCCAATATTATCGCAAAATTTTACCCGCCGGATTGCGCGGCAATTTTATTGTGTTCGCTCAAATGATCAACAAAACGCTTGATATTATGGCAACGCGCGACACAGAGGTTGCCGAATTCGTTGATCACAATGTGCGCAAGGTTGCAGAAACTGTTGCATCCTCCGCAGGAAATTTAAACAGCAACATTACAACCATTTCTATTTTTGCTTCAGAAACAAAAGAAAAATCATCAAGCGCATCCGATACTGCCGGGCGAACTCAAAAGAATATGGAAACAGTGGCTGCTGCAATTGAGGAGTTTTCTGCATCAATTAATGAAATCTCTTCACAGATGAATATGGTTGCACAGTTTGCTGGTGAAGCAATTCAAAGCGTAGAACAAACAGACGGAATCGTTGCCAGTTTGGCTGAGGCTGCAAACCGTATCGGCAATGTTGTTGAGCTTATTAATGATATTGCTGAACAAACCAATTTGCTGGCTTTGAATGCGACAATTGAATCAGCGCGTGCCGGTGAGGCTGGGAAAGGGTTTGCGGTCGTTGCGAATGAAGTTAAAAATCTCGCCAGCCAGACCAGCAAATCAACAGAAGAAATTACAAATCAGATTCAAACCGTACAGCAAGTGGTGCGCGATGTTGAATCATCAATGAGCCAAATAAGTGAAAAAGTTCGGACGATAGGTAGCGCATCCAGCACCGTGGCCAGTGCCGTAGAAGAACAGCGTGCTGTTACTTCATCTATTGCTGGTAATCTTAATGACGTAAGCAGTGCAGCGTTGGATGTTGTCGATGTTATGAAAACTGTAAGTTTTACGGCGACAGAATCGAATGGTGTTGTTCAAGACCTTTCTGAGTCTTCGCTATACATGGCCTCCGAAGCTGATCGCTTGCGTTCACAGATTGGTGCATTTATGGAAAAAATTCGCGCAAGCGCTTAAAAAAAGCACGTTGAATTTAAGGGTGGGTGTAAAAAAAAGGGGCTCAAATGCCCCTTTTTTATTTTATTTCATTTCATTTGTCCTTACGCAGTCTCTAATGCATAAACGGGATGCGCAATACCAAGACGTTGGAAAAAAGGATGATGTGTCATCTGCATTAAAATTGGGCGACGACGGGCTCGCTCACTAATCATGCGATATCCTTCGGACGCAACATTACGCGCCAAGCGATCCAGTGCAAGAAGACCCTCACTGATTTCTTGAGCAAGGTGTTCATCTTTTACAGCTGCCTCGTCATATGCGCTTAAGCGAAGCGTTAAGGTTGTTTCGGTTGGGGCTGTGAGCGGTGATAGGTCGCGTAAAACCATCAACAGTGTTTCAGCTTGAGCAACATTAAGGTACGATAGGCTAATCGCCCATTGACCATTGGGTGCAGATAGTACGCCGCCACCTTCATCATGGAGTGCATCTTTTTGAGTTGAATGTTTTGTTACATCCTGCGGCGTCGTGCAACCATGTAAACCAGCAAATGAATTGACGAACTCAACAACCGCAGTAACGGTTTTGTTTTGTGTACTCATCAGCGTTTCCTCCCTAGAAACTGTGCCTGAAAAAAAAGATGCCGGGTGGAACTTTATTGTTCTCATGGATGACATCGTGATAATATTAATAGGCCTAAATAAGTCTTATGGCAAGTCTTTCATGAAAATGAATTTGAAAATTGGCAGTGCAGCATAAGCAAATTAGTTTTTTGTGCACCGCACAATTTTTTAAAATGCAAAAAATAGCCAGACAGAATTATACAAGCTGTGAAAGTTCTTGCATCAAACGACGCATGCCTTTGATGCGGGTCGTTGGATTATCCCACACGCGTAAACATACAAGCTTATGATCGTTGCGCAATTTCATCGCCGAACCTTGTTTAGATAAATATTCGACCAAGCGTTCAGGATGTGGATGCTTGTTGTTGCGGAAAGTTAGAACAGCACCTTTCGGGCCAGCTTCACATTTTTCAATGAGTGCGGTGCGGCATAATTTTTTAAGGCCAACAATGACTAAAAGGTTTTCAACTTCCATGGGAAGTTTGCCGAAGCGATCTGCAAGCTCGGCTGCGAAGCCGTTTATTTCATCGTCGTTTTGCAAGTCGGCAATGCGACGGTATAAACCTAAGCGGACTCCCAATTCGCAGACATAGTTTTCGGGAATGAGAACAGGAATGCCAAGATTGATTTGCGGTTGCCATTCTTCATTCTCGAAAGACAATCCTTTGTTTTTTGCATGAACCTCTTTCACGGCATCATCCAACATATGGTGATAAAGTTCTACACCCACATCTTTGAGATGTCCTGATTGTTGCTCGCCTAATAAATTACCACCGCCGCGTATGTCCATATCATGACTTGCAAGAGTAAAGCCGGCTCCCAGACTATCCAGCGTTCCCATTACATCAAGACGCCGACGCGCCGTTTCACTCAACATGATGCCCGGTGTATAGGTAAGATAAGCATATCCGCGAAGCTTACCGCGGCCCACACGCCCCCGTAATTGATAAAGTTGCGCCAAGCCAAAGAGATCTGAGCGATGAATGATTATGGTATTGGCATTGGGGATATCAAGTCCGCTTTCGATAATGTTGGTGGCCAGTAAAATATCATAATGACCTGCGTAGAAATCAAGCATCACGCGTTCAAGTTCATCCGGTGTTAATTGTCCGTGTGCGACACAGATTTTTAGATCCGGGACTAACTCAGCCAGTCGTTCTTGCAATTTTCGAATGTCTTCAATGCGTGGGCAAACATAAAAGCTTTGTCCGCCGCGAAAGTGCTCGCGCATAAGAGCTTCTTTGATGACAACCGGATCATAAGGGAGAACAAAACTGCGTACGGCCAGACGGTCAATCGGGGGAGTTGCAATCAAACTCATTTCACGCACGCCAGCCATTGCGAGTTGTAGGGTGCGGGGGATCGGTGTTGCTGTGAGGGTTAAAACATGTACTTCATGGCGAAGCTCTTTTAAACGCTCTTTTTGCTTCACGCCAAAATGTTGTTCTTCATCAACAATCACCAAACCGAGATGACGCACCTTGAAACTTTTCGCTAACAGCGCGTGGGTGCCGATGATGATATCGACTTTCCCTTCTTCAATTTCCTTTTTAATTTGAGTTGTTTCGCGCGCGTTTACGAGGCGCGAAAGTTGAGCAATGCGCAGCGGAAAGCCGGAAAAACGGTCGGTAAAATTACGAAAGTGCTGACGGCAAAGCAGCGTAGTGGGGGTGATGATGGCAACTTGCGCGCCAGTAGCGGCAACGACAAAAGCTGCGCGCATCGCCACTTCTGTTTTACCAAACCCGACATCACCGCACACCAGCCGATCCATGGGGCGGCCCGAACCGAGGTCTTCAATCACCTCTTCAATAGCGCGTAGCTGGTCATCCGTTTCGTTGTAGGGAAAGCGTGCGCAAAACTCTGCATACAAACCTTCAGGTGCAGCGATTTGATCAGCACGACGAACATGACGTTCTGCCGCGATCTTGAGCAATGCCGCGGCCATTTCAAGCAGTTTCTTTTTAACTTTAGCTTTGCGGCCTTGCCATGCTGTTCCGCCAAGTTTATCCAGTGTTCCACCGTCATCTGAACCGTAACGTGTTAAAACCTCAATGTTTTCGACGGGTACATACAGTTTATCATTGTCGGCATAAAGGATACGCAAACAATCATGCGGCGCCCCGCCAACTGTAAGCGTTTCAAGGCCATCATAGAGACCTAAACCATGATCGGCGTGTACGACTTTATCGCCAAGATTAAGTGCGCTCGCTTCAGTAATAAAGTTTTCTGCCCGCCGACGTTTTTTCGCGGGACGCACCAAGCGTTCACCGAATATGTCTGCTTCTGTAATCACACAGACGTCCGGTGATTCAAAACCGTGATCAATCGGTAAAACAACTGCGGCGGTTGTCGCTTGCAATTTGATATCTGCCCATTGTTCAAAGGCTTCAACATTATGCTCGCCATGTTCTTTGAAAATTGTGATCAAGCGATCGCGTGAGCCAGGGGTGTAGCCCGCTAACAAAACAGGTCGAAGGGGATGGTGTTTGCGTAAAAAAGCAATATGCTCGATTACGCCCTCAAGAAGGCTGCTTTCAGAGCGCGCCCGCAGATCAGCGAAAGTTTTTCCTCGCTTTGATTGAGCATCACTTTTTTCATCAGGAATGAAGGGCGTGTAAGCTGTAATTGTATAGGGCGCGCACAACCGCTGCCAGTTTTCTAGTGTCAAAAAAAATAAATCAATTGGCACCGGTTTATAAGGTGGCGCGTTCATCTTTTTGTTTACACTTTGCATATCCATGCGCGCGGCAAAGAAATCATTAACTTGTGCCATGCGCGCGGTGTAAGCCTCTTCGACTTGATCAGAAAAGGAAAGTGTGGCGTTGGGAAGATAATCAAACAACGTATCTAAATGAGGATGAAAAAGAGGAAGCCAATGCTCCATGCCACCATGTCGCCTTCCCGTACTGACGGCTTCATAAAGAGGATCATCATGCAATACAGCGCCAAAATTTTCCCGATAGCTCTGACGGAAAAGCTGTATGCTTTCATCATCCAGAAAAAATTCCGTAGCCGGCAAAAGGTTTATGCGATTGATTGTATCGAGCGTGCGTTGGCTGGCGGCATCGAAGGTGCGGATACTTTCAATGTTATCGCCAAATAAATCAAGCCGAATGGGTGCATCATGGCCTGGAGGAAAAAGATCGAGCAACCCGCCGCGCCATGCATATTCCCCTTCTTCGCGTACTGTCTCTGTACGTAAATAACCGCTGAGTGTAAGGAAGTTTTTAAGCTTCTGCTGATCAAGATTTGCGCCTTTTTCGAGCATGAAATGAGCATTGTGTAATGCTTGCCTCGGCATTACTTTTTGACTGATGGCATTGACCGTTGTTACGCAGAGACGCTGTGAGGAGGATGGTTTAAGGAGCGTGGCAAGCGCAGCAATTCTTTGTCCAACCACATTGACATCCGGCGAAACGCGATCATAGGGGAGGCAATCCCAGGGAGGAAAATAAATTACCTCTAAATCAGGCGCATAAAAAGCAAGCTGGGCAATTAATTGTTCAGCTTGGGTCTCTTCTAGCGCTACATGAAGGTGGTTGTGTGACGTATGTGCAGAGAGTACTTTGAGCAACGCAAGCGGTAAGTATCCCTCTTGCACCCCGCCTTGTTGAATTTTCATCGAACACGCTCCATGACATAAGCGCACAAGGCTTTAAGCGAGAGTGTATTCGCTCCTGCCGGGGGAGTGGTTTTGCCCACTACCCAATCCCATAAATCGGGATCTTCTACATCAAGCAGCTTGGCAAAATCATAGACATCTTGATCACTGCATGTTTTAAGGAAATGATCAGCAAAAGGGCCTAAAAGCAAGTCGGCCTCACGCGTGCCGCGATGCCAAGCGCGAAAACGTAATTGTTTGCGCAAAATAAGAAGGGGGTCGTTTAGCTCTTGCTCAGTCATTTTTTCGAAGTATCGTAAAGAGGGAGTTTTTGCCGATGTCACGACCCACTGTTTTGTTTCCTCTTTTCGCCGATGTCAACAGTATTGCCGGGGTTGGACCAAAATTGGCAAAAACGCTTGAGCGTTTGGGTGTTAAGAAAATTCGTGATCTGGTCTGGCTTTTGCCCCTAAATTTGGTTAATCGACAGGAATCACCCCCACTCGAAAAGATTCAAGATGGTCAAATTGTGACCTTAATCTTGATGATTGATGAACAATTACCACCAAAACGGCGCGGGCAGCCGTATCGCCTTAAAGGCAAGATCAGTAATATACCTCATGGCGGTGCACTTGACGTTGTCCTGTTTAATCTTCCACCGGATGTTGTCGAGAAGATGTTTCCGTTAGGGACGGAATGCGTGGTAAGCGGGCGCGCCGAGCATTTTCATGGTCGCGTGCAAATGGTTAACCCTGACTATGTGGTGCCGCTCTCTCAGCGGGATAAAATTCCCGCTGTGGAGGCTGTCTATCCGCTCACAGCCGGTCTCACCAATAAACGGTTAAGAAGTTTGGTACAAGAAGCGCTTCATCGAACTCCAATGCTAGCCGAATGGATAGACCCGGCTTTTTTAAAACGTGAAAAATTTTTAGCATGGCACGAAACATTGGAAAAAGTTCATCATCCTGAAACAGCGGCAGAAATAGACCCTCAGCATCCTTTGCGCCGTCGTCTGGCATATGACGAGTTGTTTGCTAATCAGCTGGCATTGGCATCACTACGTTTTCAGCATCGTGAAAAACCGGGCAGGATTCATCCTGGATCAGGGCAGCTGCAACAGCTGTTATATGATGCGCTTTCATTTACGCTTACCACGAGCCAGAAGAACGCGTTGGCAGAAATTCAGCAAGACCTTGCAACTCCAATTCAAATGCTCCGGCTTTTACAAGGCGATGTAGGGAGTGGAAAAACGATCGTTGCTTTGCTCGCTTTATTGACGGTTATTGAAGGAGGGCATCAGGGGGCATTAATGGTTCCAACTGAAATTTTAGCCCGTCAGCATCATCAAACATTTATGGCGCTCTGCCAGAATCTTCCGTTGTCGATGGTGCTTTTAACAGGTCGAGAGAAAGGAAAAGTTCGGGAAAAATTGCTGGAGCAGATTCAATCGGGCGCAGCTCAACTTATTATCGGTACACATGCATTGTTTCAAGAAACGGTTGTCTTCCATGATTTAGGGCTGGCGGTAGTCGATGAGCAGCATCGCTTTGGTGTGCACCAACGTCTTGCGCTTGCACACAAAGGAACAGCAGTAGATATGTTGGTGATGACCGCGACACCTATTCCTCGAACACTTCTGCTTACGGCTTACGGTGACATGGCCGTCACAAAAATTACAGAAAAACCCCCCAATCGACTACCTGTAAAAGTAAGTAGTATATCGTTAAAAAGAATAGATGAGGTTATTGTGGCTCTGGGGCGTGCGCTCACAAAAGGGCAGCGTGTTTATTGGGTGTGTCCGTTGGTGGAGGAATCAGAAAAAATTGATCTCGCAGCAGCAACCTCGCGTTTTATTGAGTTGCAACAGCATTTTGGCGATACGGTTGTACTGGCCCACGGCCAACAAAAAGCAGCCGAAAAAGATTATTCCATGCAAGCTTTTGCCTCAGGGGCCGCACAAATTCTTGTGGCCACGACTGTGATTGAGGTGGGGGTGGATGTTCCTGAGGCTACTGTTATCGTGATCGAACATGCTGAGCGTTTTGGATTAGCTCAGTTACATCAGTTGCGCGGGCGCGTAGGTCGAGGGAATCAGGCCTCTAGTTGCTTGTTACTTTTTGCTGAACCTTTGAGCGAAACAGCAAGGGCGCGCATTCAAATCATGCGTGAAACCGACGACGGTTTTTTAATCGCTGAAGAGGATTTGCGTTTACGTGGGGCTGGTGATCTTCTTGGGACTAAGCAAAGCGGGTTGCCTGAATTTCATCATGCTGATTTGGCTTGTCATCAAGATTTGCTTGAATGTGCGCGGCAAGATGCACAACTGGTATTGATGCGCGACCCTGATCTGCAAAGTGAGCGCGGCCATGCGTTGCGCGTTCTTTTGCATTTGCATGAGCGCTATAATGCAGTGAGTTTTATTCGCGCGGGATGATTTATAGGTTGAAATTATTTTGTTCTGCTGTACCTAGATAAAATTCACTTTTCTTGATACGAGGTCCTGATGAGCAACGATATCATTAATCTGAAAATTACCCGATTGCAAAAATTTGGAAACGAATTCCGCACGTTTATCAGCCGCGGCAATGTCATTGATTTAGCGGTCGGGATTATTATGGGGTCGGCTTTTACAGCTATTGTAACCTCTCTGGTTCAAGATATGATAATGCCCCCTATCGGCGCTATTTTGGGGGGGCTTGATTTTTCTAATTATTTTTTTCCATTGGCGAAGGGTCATTTCGAAACGTTAAAAGCCGCTCAGGATGCAGGTGCGCCGACCATCAATTACGGCCTTTTTATAAATGCGATTATAAAGTTCATAATTGTTTCTTTTGCTGTTTTTTGGTTGGTCAAGCTGGTTAATCACATCAAGTACGCTGAAGATGCCAAACAAAAAGCCACCGTAAAAAAAACTGATGAGGCGCTGTTGCTGGAAGAAATTCGTGATTTGTTGAAGCAGCAAAAAAACTAAAACAACCTGCGTCGCTTTAAAAGAGACAATTCAATGTTGGTTTTAAACTGTAAGTGTCACTAACACGAATTACATCTTTATTCTAACGATCTTCCGATCGTTACTGCAGCCTGCTGAAAAGCAGGAAGATCATCTCGTAGGTGTTGATATGTTTCACGTCGTTTTTTAACCTCTAAAGCGTCTAGCTCTTCAATCATTTCTCTTGCTTGCTTTATCATTTCCTCAGAATTACCATCCGCAAAACCAAAAGAAAATTTATTTTGTGGTAGATAGCAATCGGGCATTTCTTCCTGAGTGCGAAGCGTTGCGATCGATATTCCGCACCTGATATCATCGAGTCCGCAATGAATGACGCATGGGCCTGTTATTGAATTAAAAACAAGAAAAACGCGATACATGTTTTCTTGAGTAGAAACTTCGACTGATGTGGCATCGTATTTTTCTTCGTAATATTCAAGTGTATTTCCCACTAATCCGGACGGCCTGCGCTCAATTTGGCTAGCCATGCAATAACCATAATTGTCACTACTACGACTATCCTGTTCATTAAAAAATCCTGAACACAAAGAGTGAGCTTTTTCTTCTAATTTGGTGGCAAGTAAATTGCTGCGAGGGTTGAAAAAATCAGGCAGCGTGTGGCTAATAAAGTTGAGTTCGGCCAGCGTTTTCGAATGATTAATGAGTGATAAGGCCGTATGATTATCAATTAAAGACTGATATTCTTTTGCGTTTTTTGTTCGCGGAAATGATTCTAAAAATTTGAATAGTAAAGCGGTTTGATCACAGCGCGGGAATATTTCTTTAATTGCCGTTAAAATCTGTTGGTAACGTTCGGGATTTTGATCTGGCCAAACGATATGGGGTGGTACCGGTAAAGTGATGCTGTCTTTGCGCCTTGCCTGTTCACCGGCAGCTAATAAAAAAGCAGAAACACTTATCTGACTTAAATTTTCATGGTAAAAAATTTTATCAAATCCGCGCTCAAATCCTTTTACAAAAGTGCGCCAAGCTTCATCACGGTAGGCCGATCTATTTATTGCATCACTGCAAAGCAGCGAAAATGTATCGCTAATGCCGCCATTAAATTGGACCGAAGTGCAAATGTATCTTCTCAAGCCAGCCCAAAAAGCTGCCCTGTGTATTTTATTTTGTGCGGAAACGTCATCGAATGATGAGCCTGAGCGTGAAAAAAAATTTCCAGCATAACGCATCGAACCTTGTGACGCATTAAAGCATCCCCAATAATAGCATCTTCGCTTGGTCGAAAGAAATAATTTTTTTTCACCGCGCTCGCCATTCAAAGCCTGCTCAGCAGCCTCGATTAAAGTGAGTAAAGGGTTTTCAGTTAAATCCATTTTGGGGTCCCTTATTTTTTAGTGACTAAAATTTTTCTGAATATTTTTCTGTGCTATGATGGCTATCATTACTGGTAAAAAACAGCAATATCAAAGATATTTTGAATGTTTTTAGATGTTTAATCATCATTTAACAATACTTCGTTAGGATAATGGAGAATACTTATAAAATTTTTAAGCTTAAAGGTAGGTTATAATGGCGCGTAAAAGAACAGCACCAGTGACTTCAACAAAAACTTCACGTACAGCGCCTGTTGATCCGCGCATAGATGAACAGAAACTTTCTAAGCAAGCTGCACAAGTTGTCATGACGCCAGAGCTGCTAACCTATTATTTAGGTCTCGCAAAAACATTGGGTGTTGATGCGACAGATATCATGCCAATTGATCCTGTTCATCCTTATCGGCAAGTGATGGATGCTAAGGTTTTCGGGAGAATGCTGGGACGTCATGGTGATAAAGTTTTGGCTGAAAATCGCGTTGATTATGCGCACGGCGGGTTTGGTAATGAAGATGTGCGCAATATAATTCAAAGACATCAGGAAGAATTAAAGCGTGGCGTTGTTTCTCCCGAGATTGCCGCGTTGCGATACAATCCTGCTGTTGTTTCTGTCTTAATGGTTAACTCTCCCGAGCTTTCTCGCCCATGGAGCGCGAATCAAGGGCGCGGTATTGCAGACGTTGCGAATATGCCAACAGAGCTGCGGGAAGCTATCAGAGAGAGTGCAGAAAAGTATGGCTTGGATCCTAATCTGATGAAGCAAATTGCGCGCATCGAAAGTGGATCAACCGGGTATGATCCATTTGCCGCCAATCCCGATAGTAGCGCGCGCGGTATCTGGCAATGGGTTCCTTCTTCTGCGGCTGAATACGGTTTGAGCCATCTTGATGACTCTCAGGAAGACGAGCGTTATAATATCGGAAAATCGACTGATGCAGCTGCGCGCTACATTCGTAACAACCAAAACTTTCTTACGGCTCAACTCGGACGACCTGTGACCGGAGGGGAATTATATCTTGCTCACCAACAGGGACCAGCAGGAGCGCTGGCTCTGCTCAAAAATCCGGATATGAATGCCGTTGATGCGCTTATGACAATGCAAAATGGTAGAAGCAACCAGGCAAAGCTAGATTATGCACAAAAAGCTATTCTACAGAATGGCGGTACGTTGGACATGACGGCGAAAGCTTTTGCCACCATGTGGACTTCACGGATTGAAAATGGCATGGGTATGGCCAGTCGTGAACCTGCTCCACCAAAAACAGCTATGACGTATGGATTAAATTTTGTTGATAGTGATCATCCTCCTGTAGCTGATAAAAGTACCCAATTCTTAGATGCTCAAGGCGAAAAGATTTCTTTGCCGAACAGTTTTGTCTTTGCCCCTGTTCGTCATGGCGAAATGGATGCTTACAGCGCTCGTTTGGCGAGCGCTCAAAAAATGTCGCCTGAGACTGTTGCTGTAAGGAATATTAACAATCTTAAAATGCTAGGGTTTCTAGATGTGCGTGACACGTCTACTGCGTTATCAGCACCTGCAGTCCATGCTGCGATGAACAGGTTTCGCGCGCGCGTCGGCATGGCGACGTCAAAAACAGAGCCTGCCACTCCCAATCCATTTGAAATCGCCGCCTTGGAAACGTACGCCGATCGCATAAATGTTTATGCTCAACGCCAACATTCGCAAAGGAAAATGTTAGAGACTGGTGAGGTGGTTGATTTGGCTTCTCTTCTGCCGACCAAAGGAGAAACCGCTGAACAGAGGCAACAACGCCTCGATCGGCTTCACGCACAGGAAAATACAATCGTCGGATTAAAAGCGGGCCTGATGGCTGCTGGTTTTTACGGTAAAGATGGCAAGGCTGCTAAAGGGGCTCATGCTGTAGCACTCGATGGTTCGGTTGACCCATCGCTGATCACAGCATTAAATGCCTATCAAACAGCAAATGCACTAACGGTTACAAAAGGAAAGGTCGACTCTGTAACCGGTAAGCAGATTCATGATGATTTGATGGCTAATCTTGATAAGGCAACGGCTCCAAAAATTGCTGGTGTTACTCTGAATAAACTTCAGATGCGTCAAATCGGTGCGACAGATGCTCAGATCGCGCGTTTAAAACCTGCCAATCCTGTTGCAACAAAAGTTGAACATCTTGCTTCGGCTGATTATCAATTTTCACCCCGCCGCAGCAAAGGTAGACATGATGACGTGCGTTTGATGCAAATGATGGCCAGTGAAATGGGAGTTGATCTTAAACCAACAGGAGTTTGGGATAAATCAACTGACGCTGCTCTTTCTGCTTACGCTTTGAAGCATGGCCAGAAATATGACCCGAATAAGCCTGAAAAAACTGTTGCGCTGATGCGTCATGAATACATACAGCAACACGGTGGTGCGCCTGGTGTTGATGAACGTTTTGTTGCGAATACTCCAGTGCCAGCCCCTATGTCCGCGCCAGCACAGCCACCAGCGCCAGCACAGCCACCAGCGCCAGCACAGCGACCAGCGCCAGCACAGCCACCAGCGCCAGCACAGCCACCAGCGCCAGCAAGAGATCCCGCTACAGGAAAGACAGGGGACATCATCGCTCATTGGTCAGGAAATGCACGATACGGACAACCGCAAAATGATGAGGTTAAGTGGATGCAGCAGTTGGCTGAATCTGCAGGCTATGGTGTATATTTGGGGAAACATGGGACCGATGGATATTGGGGAGATAATACCAATGCCGCCCTGCAAGCCTATGCACGCGAACATAAAATAAGGTGGAAACCAGGAAATGATCCAAAAGAAATTTTGACAAGAATGCAGCAAGATGTTGCTGAAGCTGTGGGGGTGTCATCTGGAGGGGGTGCTGATGGACCCACGATGGCGTTTTCTGATGCTGTGCGTCAAGGTGGTTTGAAATTTAATGAAAACCAAAAAAATGATTCCGTCATGTGCGCCCAAAAGATGCTGACTGTATTAGGGTATTTGCCAAAAGGTGAGGTTGATGGTTTGTATGGGAAAATGACAGAGAAAGCACTTAACCAATTTGCAGTAGAAAACGGTATCAAGCGTAGCGCAAATCAAGCCATGCCGCAACTTTTGGCTGTTTTGCAAAGTAAAGCCGAAGAACGGTTGCGCGTCTTGGGTGTTTCTCCAGCTGGTGCATTTAATGAGGTTGCGCAAAGGGCTGAATCGCAGCCGCAGCCATTAAATGGCGTTGATATGAATCAACTCATGAGTTCATTAGGTATAGACGTAAGTCATTTTTCTGTTCCTCCCTTAGAGCTTGAATTGGATGGCGTTCGTCGGCCAGCATTGCCCAGACCCGAGACTGCTTAAACTTGTTAATAGGGCCATTATTTCTTGAACGTGGCCCTAATTTAATTTTCTTCTTGTTGAGGTGAAGGTGGTTTAGATATGCGTAACGTTGCTGAAGGTTTTTTCAATATTCCTTGATCATCCTGGTTGGCGAGCTGGGTGAGCTATCCTATCGATAAATTTATGAGCCGCTTTGCGTGTAATCGACGTCCTATCATTGGCGACAAATGTTGTAATCTCGCGGGCCATCGTTCGCGCAGATCCTTCAAGCGCAAAGTGAAGTCAACGTAATCAAGATTTTGTTTTTTAATTGATGAGTTCCCGGCGTATTGAAGTCGCTTGTATTTTTGGTTATGCTCGCGAATTAAAAAATCTGATGATTAATCTGGTTCCTAATGAATACACGCTCACCTGCTCCCGCTCCGGCATCGTCCCTTTGTCTTCATGCCAGTTGCGTGGCAATTGAAGGAAAGTGTATTTTGTTTTTAGGTTCTTCAGGATGTGGAAAATCCGATGTAGCGTTGCGGTTGATAGATAAGGGCGCTTTACTTGTGGCTGATGATCAGGTGATTTTGTCTTGCCGCGATGGTGTTTTGTATGCTTCTGCGCCGGTTGCATTGAAGGGGCTTATCGAAGCGCGGCATATTGGAATTTTCAAAGTTCCCCATACGCAAACTGATATGCCTGTGCATGTTTGCATGGAAGGTGTTCATATGAATGATTCAGGGCGTCTTTTGGAGCGTCTTCCTGAACCATCCGTGAAAGAGTTTTTGGGGGTTAAAATCACTCATTGGAAGGTGTCTTTTTTTGATCCTTCACTTGTGGCAAAGATTCATCTTTTGTTTAAAGCCGATGCAACATTAGTCACTGGCTAGCGCAAATCCCGAAAAGATGGGCGCGTAGAGACCATCTTTGACGACGTATTTGCGTTAAAAGAATAAAACAGAGCGCGTCTTGGAGATGCGCTCGAGTTTAAATCCCGAAAAGATGGGCTCGTAG
>JBDHTQ010000012.1:0-35977 GCA_039808765.1 Bdellovibrionales bacterium | reverse complement strand
TAGCCCCCGTAAAACACACTGTGGCCATTCCCACATAAACATTAACGGTACTAAACAAAATAAAGTCGGGATATTTTTTATAAGCCCAATCAACCCACCATGAAAGGGGCATATGTATACTGTACAGCGGGAACGATATCCACGCCAAGGCCTGTGACAAGCGCACAGAAAAATGTGAAGGGTTGCAATAGGTGGCTGCACTTATCAAAACAATAGGGAAAAGCAGCAGCATGAGAATAGGGTAAAGCCCCCACAACGGGTCAATCGGGACCATTAACATGAGCGCAACCAACACATAAAGAATGAAGGGCGATGCCACAATCCAACGATTTAGCTTTTGAATGAAAGGGTGACGCTCGAAAAAACGTGCCACATCTCCTTCATCCAAAAGACGCTTCATTAATATGCCGAGCGTAAAACCAAACAGCATACGAAAATACCCACCCATGAAGTTGTTGAGTCCCCACCCCATAGAGAGATCGGCAATTCTCTCACGATGCGTGGTAAAGGTATAAATCACACCAAGAGCAAAAAAGATCAAAAAGAAGGACACAGTTAAACGCCACAGCGTGCGTTTATCAAGTTTTAAAAACGGCAACATAAACAAAATAGCAAGAGTATAAAAATAGAGAAACCATGCGGGATTATTGACTGGAAAAAGACTAACCCATCGCCAATTTAAGCTTGGCTCGGCCGTAATATAGGGAATAAAAAAACAATTCAAGAATGTAGCCATCAATGTATCGCGCTGAGTCCCGATGAATGTAGGGTCAATGTAAAGCTGCGTAAAATAAAACGCACCCCCAATCAAACACCCTAAAAAAGGCAGCGGCCAGAAACGCGTCAGTCGCGCAACGGCATAATCAAAATAACACTGCTCGCCGCGCAAAAAATTTTTTGCTGATGCAGAAAAAACAAATCCACCCAGAATGAAAAACAAATCAACAGCGACATAAGCAGACTCTAAAAAGTCAACTCCATTCAGCAAACAAAAATGATGGAACATCACCAAAACTGCAGCAATACCGCGAAATCCGTCCAACAAAACATAGCGATTTTCACTTTTCATAATCATTCCCTGAATTGATTTTCAAGACAAGCTTTTAGCGGGCACTCTCGCCCGGCACAAGTATTTCACGTTTGCCCACATGATTGGCGGCACTGACCAATCCTTCAGCCTCCATGCGCTCAATCAAGCGCGCCGCGCGGTTGTAACCAATTTGCAGGCAACGCTGGATATAACTGGTGGAGGCCTTACGCTCCCGCAAGACGATTTGAACAGCACGATCATACAACTCATCTCCTGAACCTTCATCACCTGACAAACCAAAAACAGCATCACCGCCTTCAGCATCAACGGTCACATCATCCACATAAACCGGCTCGCCCTGCGCCCGCAGATGGCGCACCACCTCTTCGACCTCATGATCAGATGCAAAGGCGCCATGCACACGGGTAATACGCCCGCCCCCCGCCATATACAACATATCGCCTTGTCCCAACAATTGCTCAGCACCTTGTTCATTCAAGATGGTGCGACTATCGATGCGTGACGTAACCTGAAAAGAAATACGCGTGGGAAAATTAGCTTTAATGGTGCCCGTAATCACATCAACAGATGGGCGCTGCGTTGCCATAATCAAGTGAATGCCCGCTGCACGTGCCATTTGCGCCAGTCGCTGGATGGCCGCCTCAATATCTTTTCCCGCGACCAGCATCAAGTCAGCCATTTCATCGACGATCACCACAATGTAGGGCATTTCAACCAGATCAATCGGTTGATCTTCAAAAACCGGTTTTCCCGTGTCCGCATCAAAACCGGTCTGAATACGCCGCGATAAAACCTCTCCCTTGTCACGCGCAATTTTTATCCGCTCATTATAACCGTCAACGTTGCGCACCCCCAGCTTGGACATCGCACGATAACGATCTTCCATCTCTCGCACAGCCCACTTAAGCGCTAAAACGGCCTTTTTAGGATCTGTCACAACCGGGGATAAAAGATGCGGAATGCCTTCATAAATTGACAACTCCAGCATTTTTGGATCAATCATAATCAAGCGCACTTGCTCGGGCGTCATGCGATAAAGCAATGACAGAATCATCGCATTAACCGAAACCGACTTACCCGACCCGGTGGTCCCCGCAACAAGCAAATGTGGCATGCGGGCAAGATCCGCAATCACGGGCTCACCGCTGATATCCTTGCCCAATGACAACGGCAGCTTGGCAGCAGTACGACTGTAGCTGGCATGAGAAAGCAGTTCACGCAAATAAACTGTTTCGCGCTTGGCATTTGGCAATTCAATGCCCAGCACATTGCGCCCTGGCACTGTCGAAACACGCACAGAAAT
Organism: Bdellovibrionales bacterium; assembly: GCA_039808765.1. Classification (GTDB taxonomy): domain Bacteria; phylum Pseudomonadota; class Alphaproteobacteria; order UBA2400; family UBA2400; genus JBDHTQ01. The sequence goes on along the minus strand of JBDHTQ010000012.1, from coordinate 33,623 downwards.
CGCACTCATCTGACGCGCGATATCATCCGACAACCCAATGACACGCGCAGATTTTGTCCCTGGTGCAGGCTCAAGTTCATACAACGTAACAACCGGGCCGGGCGATGCTTTTAGAATTTTGCCATCCACCCCATAATCATTGAGAGCGCTCATCAAGCTTTCGGCTGTTTCATCAAGCTGCTGTACTGACTGTTTTTGATGGCTCCCTTCAGGAGGAAGGGCCAACAATTCAAGTGGCGGAAATTCATAGCTTTCACCATCCATCATGGCAACCCGCCGCACTTTACTATTCCCTCTTTGCGCTTTGATACGCGCTTTTTTGCTCTGAATTGTTACAGCATCGCTGGAATGCGCTGCCTGAGCAAAGGATTCCTCAATCTCATTTTCACTGACATCATCCTCTTCGGACTCCTGTTCTTCATAAAAACTTTCCTGTTCGCTTGTTCGGCTAATTAAAAGCGGACGTCTTTCTTGCGGATGACGTAGACGATAATACCCCCAAACAAGCGAGCCTCCCAACAACATCAACGCTGTATATGTGAGTTGCGCACTGCGATGGAGAACACGTCCCCATTCGCCATATGAAAATCCCAAAACGGGAAAAAAAATAACCAGCGCAAAAACCGCACTTACAGCAGCGGCCCAGTGTGGATTAAAATCCAACCATGTTTGCGGCATCAATGATGAAATAAAATCCAACGTTAATAAGCCAGTCGCTCCACCCGAAAGCAACCCGAACGGCCATGCCCCCAAATCAGGAAAGCCTGCCAACGTTGCCGTCGCAAAAAACATCACAGCCAAAGCACCTGACATGCGCCAACCAATTGCACCAAGCGGTCGCGCCAAAATCACCCTCAGCCCCCAAGCAGCCAGAATGATAATCGGTAAAAATGCAGCCAATCCAAACCACTGCACCATCATATCAGCGAAATAAGCCCCCTTGTGCCCCAACAAATTCGATGCTTTAAGCGCGTGTGTGGCCGTATTCGCTGACGGATCGGCCGATGTATAACTTACAATCGCTAAAAACATCAGTCCGGCAATCGTCATTAATGCTGCCCCGAATGCCTCAAGCAGACGAGCACGTAAAAACACCTTCACCCCAGGTGGGAAGAATTGCAGCGTGTCATTTTCTGTGACGAAAGGAGTGGATGAAAATCTCATGCGGGCGACTTTAAACGCTTGCGGGCAAGGGGTCAAAAAAGAAATGTCTTACTTGGCGCTTTTTCTCAACCAGAACAAAGCCGGAATCTTCATGACAGATTACGAAAAAAATGCAACTTTTAAATTGTTGTATTTACAGCACCAATAAATGATCATTGCCTTGGCGATTAAGGTCTTGCAGTACACTGAAGCCTTTATGATACAGGCCGTCAAAATCGCCCACATTGGCATCAGCGGTTAAAACCACTTGATTTAAAAACATTTTTGTCTGGTGCGCCTGCTGTAAGGCCGTCATGTTTACCGCGTTGCGAATCCGTTCAGCGACAATACAAGCCCCCTCAAGCGGCGTGTTAAACATCAAAATACAGAAAATACCCTTGTAAATCCGGGCGGCAATATCGACTTCACGCAAACACTGACGCAAAATATCAGCCATGTCGCGCAACATCGCTTCGCTGGGGTTGTCATGATTAATTTCCAAAAGCACGAGACTCATCGGCGCACCATATCGCGCCCAACGGCGATACTCCACCCGCCCAAGCTCAAAAAGATGTTGGCGATTGTTCAACTGCGTCACGTCATCAATGGTCATCATGATATGGAGTTGCTCTTGCGAGGCCACCAAGAGCGTCATATCCCTGACTGTCACCACAAATTGCGGTGGATGTGTTTTTTCAATCGCGAAAATTGTGGTTTTTCCGTAAAAAACCTGTCCATTGGAGCGCTGATAACTATCTTCCTCGCGTGCGATACCCGCAGCGACAGCATCAGCGATCAGTGTGGTCATACGTTCGGGACTTTGATACCCCGTTGGGTAAAAATCTGTCAGCGAACGCCCGATTACATGCGAACTATCAGTATTAAATAAGCGATAAAATGATTCAGAGACACGCAGGATTGTGCCTCCTGTGTCAATTTCAAAAACAGCATGGTCGCAGCTATCTCGAACCAAAAGATCGACCAACCGTGCAAGTTCTCGTTGCGGCAAGTCCGTAAAAGCTTTATGCATGATTTATCTTCACTGATTGATTATCTTCACTGTTTATATCTTTGACGCCTAAAGATTAACAAAGTATGCATAATCAGCTTTGGTCATGATTTTAATGTGTTTTTTTGAGCCGAACGACTTCAGAGGTAAAAATGCGTTATGTTTTTTGCGGAATCGGCGGGAGCGGCATGCTTCCCTTGGGTCTCATTTTAAACCACACCGGAGCCACATTAGGCGCGACGGATCGTTCGTTTGACCAAGGCCGTAGTCCTGAAAAGTTCGCCCTTATTCAAAAAATGGGCATCCCGCTCTACCCGCAAGATGGCACGTGCCTACATGAAGGGGACACACTGGTTGTTTCAACCGCTGTGGAGGAAACTGTTCCCGATGTGCAAGCAGCCCGCCGTCTGGGATGCCCGATTGTAACCCGCGCCCAGTTGCTCTCGTCACTCTTTAATACGGCCCCCCAATCGTTGGGCATCGCTGGAACCAGTGGAAAATCGACAGTTACAGGCATGATCGGATACGTTTTAAAAGAGGCTGGTTACGATCCAACCGTGATGAACGGTGCTGTTTTTCGTAACTACGAAAAACTAAACCCTCTTTGCTCAGCCATTTATGGCGCACAAGGACCCTTCGTTGCCGAAGTCGATGAAAGTGATCGCTCCATCGCGCTTTTCACGCCGTCGATTGCGATACTAACCAACATCGGGAGTGATCACGCCTCTGTGCCTGAGCTTCAAACACTTTTTGGCGCCTTTGTTGATAAAGCACCACAAGCCGTTTTTAATCTTGATGACCCCAACAGCGCCAAACTCATTCAAGCGTATAAAGGTAAAAAAGCAACGTTTTCTCTCAACAATCCTGATGCCGATTTCTACGCACAAGACATCTCTCTTTCACCCATGCAAAGCACCTTCAGGCTTCGCCACCTCCAAATAACCATCCAGCTACCCGGAAATCATAATATTGCCAATACCTTATGCGCGATGGCCGCACTCGCGCTTTACGGTATTTCTCCCGATGTGAGCAGCAAATTTTTACAACAATTTTTAGGCGTCAAACGACGAATGGAATTGGTGGGAGCAACCCATAATGTAACGGTGATTGATGACTATGCCCATAATCCCGACAAGCTGGCAGCCAGCATTATGGCACTGAACCAATTTGAAGGGCGGGTGATTGCAGTTTTTCAACCGTCTGGTTTTGGGCCTTTGCGTAATTTTCGCAAAGAATTCGTCGAGAGTTTGTGCCTAAGCCTTCACGATGATGATGTATTGCTCATGTCTGAACCCTTTTATGCAGGCGGAACGGTAGATCGTTCAGTTTCATCACAGCATATTGTTGATGATGTGCGCGCAAAAGGACGTAATGCGCAGGTTTTCGCCACCCGTGAAGACTGTATTCCCAAAATACTTTCCATCGTGCGTCCCGGCGATCGCATTATCATCATGGGTGCACGCGACGACACACTCAGCGAGTATGCACAAGCGCTTTTTATCCGCCTCGAAGAACACTTCACTCAAGCACCTTCCGAGAAAAAGGTACAGGCATAGCGTCATCCACCCTTAGGTTAGCTAGGTTGGCGGCAAAAGATCATCGTGCGCGGGCTGTGGCCCCTGCGCAGGGTGTGCCTTAATTTCTTCAATCAGACGATACAGAGCAGGAATAACCTGATCGACCCGATCAACAAACGAAATCAGATTATAGTGTGCCGCTTTGATAAATCCTTCGCTTTGCATATGAAGAATTTGCTGACGCAAGTTTTCCCAGTACCCACTAACATTAACAACCACAATCGGTTTATTGTGCAAACCCAGTTGCCGCCACGTCATAATTTCTGCAAATTCATCCAGCGTCCCAAAACCACCCGGTAAAATAATAAATGCTTCAGCTCGATCGGCCATAAAACGCTTACGCGTATGCATGTCACTTACTTCTATTAGCTCAGTAATGCCATGATGCTGTGGCTCACGGCTGGTGATGAAGGTGGGAATAATCCCGGTAACCTTTGCCCCTGCTGTAATCGCGCCATCGGCAACCAACCCCACTAAGCCCACATTTCCGCCGCCATAAACCATATTCAGGCCGGCTTCACCGATCCTTTTCCCCATTTCAGAGGCTGCATCTTTATAAATCTGACGCGCACTTGAAAAGGCGCCACTGTAAACACAGACAGTTTTTAGGTCCATTCGTTTTCCTCACTTCATATTTCTTAGCATGATAGCAGGAAGAACTTGAGAATTTTTTTCTTTTCGTTATTTTGAGAACCATGAACAACTTTATCAAAACGCTCGACCTTCCCCCCATTCATCCTGCGGGGTGGCCCTTTATCATTATCGCTGCAGTTATTTGGGTGCTGTTAACCTTGCTGCTCGATATCGGCGGTTTTTTTGTCGGCCTCATCATGACCGCATGGGTGGCTTACTTTTTTAGAGACCCCGAACGCATAACACCAACCGGTGAAGGGCTGATCATCAGCCCCGCCGATGGAAAAGTTTGTGCCATTATAGAAGCTGCTCCACCTGTTGAATTGGGTATGGGCACAGAGCCGCTCACACGTGTTAGCATTTTTCTCAACCTGTTCAATGTACACGTCAACCGGGTGCCGTGTGCCGGCAGCATTGTTTCTCTGCACTATCGCCCTGGTTTGTTCGTCAATGCCTCGCTGGATAAAGCAAGTGAAGATAACGAACGCATGGCCATTCGCCAGCGTCTGCCCGACGGACGTGAAATAGCCTACGTGCAAATTGCCGGGCTTGTGGCACGCCGCATTCTATGTAGCCTCAAACCCGATGAGGCTGTAAGTGCGGGTCAACGTTTCGGCATCATTCGTTTTGGTAGCCGCGCTGATGTATACCTGCCGAAAGGTATTTTACCCGAGGTTAAAGTGGGACAAACGATGGTGGGCGGTGAAACAATCTTGGCTCACTTAAACACGCCCGTGTCCCCAAGCATGACGCATGAACCAGCCGCCATCCTGATGGATCAAGCACAAACACCGCCCCCCGTCGCTTGATTATAGGGCGTTGTTGAAAATTATCTTCAAGGCAGGCCACTGATGCATGACGTTTCCACACCCACAGAATCCGCTAAAAAAAGACCGCACGTCCGCATCAACCAGCTGATCCCCAATCTTGTAACCCTCTTAAGCCTTTGTGCCGCTATGTTTGCCATTCGCTATGGTTTGCAAGGAAAGTGGGAGCACGCGCTTTTTGCAATTGCGGCCTCGGGACTTTGTGACACGCTGGATGGTCGGATTGCCCGCCTTTTAAATGGAACCAGCACGTTCGGTGCGGAACTCGATAGCCTTGCCGATGTGGTTGCTTTTGGTGTTGCGCCCGCTTTAGTCATGTATTTGTGGGGGCTACAAGATGCAGGCCCCTTAGGATGGCTTGCGGTAATGATTTTCCCGTGTTGCGCCGCGTTGCGCCTTGCTCGCTTTAACACCAATTTGGCCGATCCTAACCCCGTACCGTGGGCAAAACATTTTTTTACAGGTGTCCCTATGCCAGGGGGGGCAGGTCTCTGTCTTTTCCCCCTCGTTCTCTCTCTTGGGCTCGAAGACAACAACATCGGGACGTTAAGAGATTTACATGCCGTTCTGATTGCATGGTTTTTTATCGTTGGCGGCCTGATGATCAGCCAGCTACACACCTACTCATTCAAAAAAATCAAAATTAACCGGGCTTTTGTTCCCCTCCTCTTAATGAGCATTATTTTAGTTCTCACCCTGGTTATCACTGTTCCGTGGTTGGGTATGGCCCTTTTGCTGACATCATACACCGTTAGCATCCCTCTTGCTTCTGTGTCATGGCGGCGATATAAACGCATATCATCTGAGGCACCGACGGAAGAAAATTAAATTATCCAAAAGGATGGAATCGCAGAAGCCATCTTTGATGACATATTTGCCTTAACAATAGAAAACCGAGCGCATCTCCAAAAGTAAGCGCGCACTAAAATTTTAGGCATGAATTTGTGGCCTGATTCAGTGCTCTTTATTCCTACACAAAAACACATACCCGAATATGAATCTGTGCCATTACCGCAACGTTATTTTCATAAAGCGTCAACACTCTTATGCGACGCTAATGTCCAACGTTTACATAAACGTTAGTTAGCAGAATAATTCAGCACCTAAAACGGGGAAGAAAAATGAACGAAACAACAAATCCGCGTTCCAGCATAAAAACGAAGTTTTTTCTGGTTTTTGTGCTCTTTGTTTTATCGATGGGTGTTTTTTGCTTCTTTATGGTACAGGACACGCGCGCCTACCTCTTAGAGTCGCGTGAAAGCAAACTAAGAGATATTGTGACAACCGTCACAGGTATTGCCGGCTACTACGAAAACGCTGTGCGATCTGGCACCATGACCGAGGATCAGGCAAAGGCCGCCGTGATGAATGAGGTGCGCACGCTTCGCTATGGCCATAATGATTATATTTGGATCAATGACATGTCTCCCAAAATGATCATGCACCCCTTTAAGCCTGAGCTTGAAGGTAAAGATCTGTCAAAATCAGCTGACCCGAACGGCGTTTTTCTCTTTAATGAATTTGTTAAAATCGTCAAAGCAAACGGCGAAGGGAAACTCTACTATGCTTGGCCAAAACCCGGCATGGATAAACCTCAGCCCAAACTCTCCTACGTGACGGAATTTAAACCATGGGGATGGATTTTCGGCACCGGCGTGTATATTGACGATCTGGAAGCAGACATCAAAGCAAAGGTCAATAACCTCATCAAGATATGTGTTTTGATCAGCTCGCTGGTAATCGCGGCATCATTACCACTTATAATCGGCTTCACACGCGCACTGCGTGGCATTACGGCAGCAATGAGCACAGTTGCAAATGGTGATTTGGATTGTTCAGTTCCCTACCTCGACCGTCGTGATGAAGTAGGAAAACTAGCGCAAACACTCAGCATCTTTAAGGAAAATGCCCGTAAAATTGAAGAACTTAGAACCCAGCAACTAGAACATGAGCGCGTGTCAACTAACACACGTCGTAATGATATGATTGCGCTTGCCGATGGGTTTGAAGCAGCCGTGAGTGTGGTCGCAAATGCTGTCGGCACAACAGCTAAAGAGATGAGCGCATTTGCTTCACAACTTATTCAAGCAGCAAAACGTACAAATGACAAAGCGGAATCAGTGTCTTTATCATCCGGTGAGGCATCGTCCAACGTGGCTACTGTTGCTTCGGCCACAGAAGAATTATCTGCTTCTATTCGTGAGATCACGCGTCAGGTCAACGATTCAACCGCTGCGACCAATGAAGCTGTTCGCGAAGCACAAACAACAAACACAACCGTAACAACCATGGCAGAAGCCGCGCAAAAAATTGGTACTGTCGTGCAGCTCATCAATGAGATTGCAACCCAGACAAACCTTCTAGCCCTTAATGCCACCATTGAAGCGGCTCGCGCCGGAGACGCCGGGAAAGGTTTCGCAGTTGTTGCTAATGAAGTGAAAAACCTCGCGACACAAACAGCCAAAGCAACCGAAGAAATTACACAGCAAATTGGTGAAATTCGCGTGGTAGCCGACGAAACTGTGATCGCGATCCAACGCATTTCGGGTACAATTAACAAAGTAAATTCGATATCATCTGCCATCTCAGTTGCAGTTGACGAACAAAACAGTGCAACACTTGAAATCTCTCGCAACGTTCAAGAAGCTGCGCAAGGAACAAAAATTGTATCAGCTTCTATTCAAGAAGTCAGTGAAGAGGCAGAAAGATCGGGGCAAGTTGCTTCTCAACTTTCAGAAGCCGCTAAACAATTGACACAGCAGTCAAACAGACTTCAGCTTGAGATGGAAAACTTCATCAAATCTGTTCGTACAGCTTAATAAAAACAGTACTTACTTGCAAACTTAAACCCGTTCTTTATAAGACAAGGACGGGTTTTTTATGGAGGCATGTCATGCTGCAATCTCTTCTTCAAGCAATTTTTGGCGATTTCGGCGCCGTCGGCACAGCCGTAATGCTGATCGGCATGGTCGGCACTCTCGGGCTTATTTTAGGTGAGCTCAGCATCAAAGGGGTACGGTTGGGAATTGGTGGTGTTCTTTTTTCCGGTATTCTCATCGGTCATTTTGGTGGACATGTTGATGGTGAGCTCGCTCAATTTATCCGAGAGTTTGGACTGATGCTGTTTGTTTACACCATTGGCATTCAAGTCGGACCGGGATTTTTTCAATCTTTACGTAAAGCAGGGCTGCCCCTTAATACCGTGGCTGTTACTGCAGTCACGCTAAGTGCAGCTTTTGCCATGATGTTTGCTCTCCTTTTTGATATGCCTGTCCCTGCGATACTGGGCTTGTTTTCGGGAGCAGTCACAAACACGCCGTCGCTGGCTGCCGGTCAGCAGATTTTGACTGAGCTTTCTGCCGCCTCACCCCAAGCTGGACTAACGGGAACCGCTTATGCAATTGCCTATCCTTTTGGTATTATCGGCACGATTATCGCCATTCTTTTGTTACGTGTTCTTTTTAAAATCAACACGACGCACGAAGAAAAAAATTTTGAAACTGAACGTGTGGCTCAAAACGGCACGATTGAGGGTGTTGATCTAGTGATCAGGAACAGCAGCCTTGCGGGCACGCGTTTAGGCGATATTGCGATCCTTCAATGGGCCGGTGTCGTGGTATCAAGATTACGGCGCAATGATGACGTGATAGTCCCCACACCTGACACCCGTTTGCAAACAAACGATATTTTGCACATTGTGGGACCACAGGATCGGCTGCAGGGACTAATCCATACACTAGGAGAGCAAGAACAATCGGCGCTAACACTACAAACGACAGATATTCAAATGGAAAAAATGATTGTCACCAACACCAAGATTCTGGGCAAAGCCTTTGGCAACGATTCATTCAACGTGGGCACTGAATGCGTTGTGACCCGCATCAATCGCGCAGGAATTGATTTTTCAGCAACCTCCGGATTACCTTTACAATTCGGCGATGTCGTAACCGTAGTTGGTCCACCGCCTGCGCTTGAGCACGCTGCTACAATTTTAGGAAATTCCAGTAAAACCTTGAATCACCCACAGATCTTGCCAATTTTAATCGGGTTGATATTGGGTGTTCTTCTCGGCTCAATCGCCATTCCCATCCCCGGTATGCCCGCTCCCATTAAATTGGGATTAGCGGGCGGGCCGCTGCTTGTTGCCATTATTCTGTCACGTGTGGGGCACATGGGCAAACATGTCTGGTTTATGCCAAGCGCCGCCATGCTGGCCCTGCGCGAGTTGGGCATTATTATGTTTTTATCGGTTGTTGGCTTAAAAGCAGGTGAAAAGTTTTTTGATACCCTTTTGAACGGTCAAGGGCTTGTGTGGTTTTTCATGGGTGTTGTCATCACGCTCGTACCGTTATTAATGGCAGCATGTTTGGGGCGTCTTCTGTTCAAGATCAACTATTTTACGTTAAGTGGCGTTCTTGCAGGCTCTATGACTGATCCGCCCGCACTTGCTTTTGCAACGTCACGCACAAAATCCGAGGCTCCCGCATTAGGTTATGCCACGGTTTATCCTTTAACCATGTGCTTGCGAATTATCGTGGTACAGGTGATGGCGCTGTTGTTGTGGACAGGTGGATAACCTATCATCAGCCTTTTTTTAATGACGCTGAATAGGCAGAAATGGGCTATCCAGTGAAAACGCCGGAATTGTGACCTGAAAGGATTCACCCCGGCTGGTCTCCATTTCATACGCACCGACAATAATCGCTGAGGGGGTATCCAAAGGAGCACCGCTTGTATACTCAAAAACACCGCCTGGATTCAAAACCGGCTGCTCACCAACCACACCGGGGCCACGCACTTCCTGCACGCGGCCATGTGAATCGGTAATCTTCCAATAGCGATGACGCAGAATCACCGTTTCATCTCCCATATTTTCAATGGTGATGTGATAAGCCCACACAAAGCAATCATCATCAGGTTGTGATTGGTCTTCCAGATAATACGGCTCAACGGTTACACGAATTGCACGAGTGGTGGCTGTGTATGTTTTTTCAGTGTCAATATCTGTCATGATTATACCTTTATAAAAATAATTAAAGTCGACGTGGGGCACTCACAATACTTGTAATAGCCATATACCGGGTCCGTTCATCATCATGGCTGGTTTTTTCTTGATATGAAATAATCGCTGCAAGAATGGCTTCATTGCCCCGCATTTTAGTATAGGCACTCATAAAACCATACGACAAAACGCAGCCTCGCTCCCGCGGCACCATTTTATCACTGTATAAAACAGAAACGATGGTCGGACGTTGTAACAACAAATGAAAGCCTTGCACCGCACCGCGCAACATCGGAATGCTTAAAGGGCACCCCGGCGCAGCCAAATCGCCACGAATCATCAGCCGAAGTGATGCAGCCTCACCCCATGGCAAAGAAAAAGCCAGCGAGGTTTTATCTTTTGGCACAAAGGCAACCCCCTCAATCGCACGATTGAGACCAAGCCGCCGCAAAAGGCGTGCCGACTGATCATCAAGAATATCAAGAGCATGTTTAACACCGCCCTGCTGTTCGTGACTGCGAATCTTTATGGGGGTGCCCACAACCCAAGCATTAGAATTAGTGTCCACCACATACAGTTCGGCATATCCCTGATGGCTTTGCGGTAATGTTCCGGATTGCTCGAAAGCAAAGAATCGGCCATCAGGTGAAAAGCCAATCACGTCAAGCTGCGCCTTATCACTCGAAGCCCACGCTGGCGAGATCGAAGCAAAAGCCAACGCAAGTGTGAGAAAAGAGCGAGCAAAGAAACGTAGCATGCCCCCAGTTTAGGGCTTGTGCTTGAGAATGCAAGCGTTGCCACCACCTCTGCGTTTTTTAGCTTGCCGAGGCGCCATTCTGAAGCTGGGGCGAAAGAGTTGACGTATCAGACACAATTTTTACATTCTCAGTATTGAGAATCACCACGTAACTTCGGCAAAGAGCACGAAACCTCAGATAGGTTGAAAAAGGACGAAACAAATTCGCCGTACTGAAGTTGATGAAAAAAGCCAAACTGTCGATGCAGAGATTCTTAATTTCTGTTGCATCATACCGAAGCGTGAAAGCCGGACACTCAAGGTGATCAGCCAAAGTGCTATGCCATAGACTTTCATAATACGCAAAAACCGCTTTTCGCCACACCATCCACGCAGGATAAAGCACAAACGCTAGGGTGATTGCATTAACAAACGTTCCGATTTGGGCCAATGTTGCCGGATCAACCGCCCCCCCTATGCCACTCGCAGCGCTAAAAGCATCGGCATCAACATTATTTGCAAGGGATAAATCAGCCTCACCCCCATTCAAAACATTTTGAACAGGAAGAACAGCTGCTCGCCAGTAATACCACCCCGCAACGCACGCGCCGATCACGCTCAACACCCAACCGAGAAGAAAGGACATGTACAAGCGCCCTAACGGCAAGCGAAGGCTTAAAAACCAGCGCCCCAGTGTTGCGTTGTTGTAAAGATAATGAGCAAGTATCCGCCTGCGGAGAGGCGCCAACAATCCGAACGACAAAAACTGCGCCCCTTGCATCAAAAAAGCTCTATTGGCATAGCGAATCGCCGACCCATTCAGGTTGAGAAAGAGAGTGCGCCAGGTCAATTGTGACCATTCATACTGTTTGTTTCGATAGTACAGGTAATGATAAAAGTAGATCACACCCAGAAATTGCAGAATGGATGTGGTCGCAATCCAGAAAAAATCCATGTAAAACTGCAAAACACCCGGCACCAGCACCATAAAAAGAAAGACCAGCGAGGGATAAAAAGTCACCTGACTTAGCCCGCGGGGGGTGCCATGATAGTGCATCGCCTCGCCACCTAACCAGATATTATTATAAAGCATACGGCGCGTGGCGGTTAACCCGTAAGGCTTATAAAGCCCAATTGTGATGATGTTAAGAAAAGCGATGCCGAAAGCCTTGCTGACAAATGCTGCCATCGGAACGTTAAAGCCAGCGTAAAGGGGATGTGAGGATACCTTCATGCTCAACACTTTAATGGAGATTAATCCTGTCGTCGCCGATTTTTTTGCGTTTTTTTGGCCAGAACGAAAAACTTGCGCTAAAAAATTGCCCTCACCACCGACTATAATCTTGACTCGCGCGCCCCAAAGCGCTTATAACCGCGACCTACAAGCGTTTTAGTTATGGAGAAGTGCTGTGAAGCGGACCTACCAACCCAGTAAATTAGTTAGAAAACATCGTCACGGATTCCGTTCACGCATGGCCACACGCGGCGGTCGCGCTGTTTTGGCCAGCCGTCGTGCGAAAGGCCGTAAGCGGCTTTGCGCTTAAGTGGTGCTTGTCGGACATCTGCTCCGGCGCTGTGAATTTGTCGCCCTCACCAATAACGGTCGCAAATGGGTTGCGCCGGGTATGATTGTGCAATTTTTGCCCCGCCCTACCCTTTCTGCTCCCCCTTTGCTTGATGTCGACTCCACCACAACCACAGTTCAATCGTCCGCTATTGCAGAATCAGTGATTTCTCGGAACATTACCGCTACCCCTTCTCTCTCACGTCCCCCCGGACGTTGTCTCCCTTGTGCTGATATTCGTTACGGGCTAACCGCTTCCAAGAAAATCGGCAATGCCGTGATCCGCAACCGCGTGCGTCGCCGCTTGCGTGCCGTCGCCGAAGAAATTTTGCCGCACGCCCAACTTCCTCCCTGTGATATCGTGATCATCGCGCGCCCAAAAGTAACACTAACTCGCCCCTTTGATGACCTGAAACAGGATTTACGGTGGTCCCTTTCTCGTCTTAAAAACAAAGCAGCCTCATAAATCACCTTAATTTTTAGAAAAAATGATGATGTGCTGCTTGCAAGAAATGTAATCTTTGCGTATGCATCTTGCTTCATGTTCCTGCTGGGAATACCTTCCTTATTCAAAACCTCTGAAGGATACAAATGTCAGTCAAGCCTCACCCCTCTCATGATCCGCGCGATACAAAAAATATTGTCGTAGCCATTGTCCTATCCTTGTTCGTGCTGATCGGCTGGCAAATCTTCGTTGAAGCCCCCCATCGTGAAAGAATGAAGCAAGAGCAAGCCCGCATCATTTCCGAGCAGAACAATGATCTGATCGCAGCAAGCGAGCAAGGGCCGTCTATGGACATTCCGGCGCCCGTGCAAAATCGCACCACCATTATCAGCAATACACAAGGTGAACGGGCCAAAATTTCGACACCTTCCTTGCATGGAACCATCAACTTGCGCGGCGCGCGTTTTGATGATTTGACACTGGCAAATTATCGCGAAACAGTAAAATCAGACTCACCCGAAATCACACTGATGACCCCGTCTGGCACAGAGTTTCCCTACTATGCCGAATTTGGTTGGGTCAGCGAAGCCGGTTTGAATGTACCCAATGCTCAAACATTGTGGGCGGCAAGCGAACTCACTCTCACACAGGAGCATCCCCTTGTTCTGTCATGGGAGAATGGTCAGGGGTTGCGTTTTGAACGAACAATCTCGATCGATGATAAATACATGTTCACCGTTCAGGACAAAGTCGTGAACACATCAAATAAAATCGTAACGCTTCGTCCCTTCGGGCTCATCTCGCGCGCCATTGATCTGAATCAGGGCTTTGAGTATGGCCATACCGGCCCCTTAGGCGTTTATAACAACGTCTTTGAACAGAAAAAGTATAAAAACGTGCTCGAAGCGGGCGTAATGAAATGGTCATCGATGGGAGGTTGGCTTGGCTTTAGTGATAAGTACTGGCTGGTTGCTTTGGTACCCGACCAAAGCACCAGCATCACAGCCCGTGTGATGAATGCAAAACGCGTCGCAGAAAATCGTTTCCAAACCGACTTCTTTGGTCAAGGCGTGACGATTGCCGCTGGTGATAGCACCACGATGACCAATCGCTTTTTTGCCGGCGCAAAGGAAGTACGCACGCTTGATGCTTATACAAAAGATCTCAATATTCCGCACTTTGATTTAGCCATTGATTTCGGTTGGCTGTATTTTATCACCAAGCCGTTTTTCTATGCGCTGGATATTCTTGCCAACCTCTTAGGGAATTTTGGTTACGCGATTTTAGCTTTTACCGTTCTCGTTAAACTGGCGCTTTTCCCACTTGCAGACCGTTCGTATGTTTCGATGGCCAAAATGAAAAAATTGACGCCAAAAATCATCGAAATTCGTCAAACCTATGCCGATGACCAGCAACGCATCAGCAAAGAAATTCTGTCTCTTTACAAGGCTGAAAACGTCAACCCCTTATCGGGATTGTGGCCATTGTTCATTCAGATCCCGATTTTCTTTTCGCTCTACCGCGTTATCTCGATTAACATCGAAATGAGGCACGTCGCCTTTACGTGGGTCAATGACTTGTCCAACATGGATGTCACTAACATCTTTACACTGTTTGGCTATCTCCCTTGGGATCACCCCGCCTTCATGCATCTTGGTGCATGGCCTATTTTGATGGCGTTGACCATGGCACTGCAAATGCGCATGAATCCGCCGCCAACTGATGCAGCGCAAAAATTTATCTTCGGGGCAATGCCATGGATTTTGATGGTCACCATGTCGTCGTTCCCTGCAGGGTTGGTGATGTACTGGACATGGAGTAATATGCTTTCCATTGCTCAACAATACGTCATCATGCACCGCATGCATGTGCGCACATTTAATTAAGGATACAAAACGATGACGCCTTCCGCTGATGTACCTTTGGATGCTCAAAGTATTGAGCGGGGACGTTATCTTTTTGCGCAATCATGTGATTTTTTTTGGGGAGCAGAGCGTGAAGACAATCTGCCCCCCATCGGTTTGCCGGAAATTGCATTTGCAGGTCGTTCAAATGTCGGAAAAAGCAGTCTCGTTAACGCACTGACAGGCAGAAAAACACTGGCTCGCGTTTCGCACACCCCGGGCAGAACCCAGCAGCTCAATTTCTTTAATCTGGGGCAAAGACTCACCTTGGTTGATCTTCCCGGTTATGGTCACGCGCAAGTATCAAAGAAAAAAGTTGTCGGCTGGCATCAAATGATTGGTGCATATCTACGGGGCCGTGTTTCTCTGCAGCGGGTATGCCTTTTAATTGATGGCCGCCACGGCTTTAAAGAAAACGATATCGCCGTAATGGAAATGCTGGATACAGCCGCCGTCAGCTATCAAGTGATTTTGACCAAGGCTGATGATTGTAAAAATGAGCAGCTTGACCAAATCATTCTCGAAACCACCCTGCGATTGAAAAAACATGCTGCAGCTTTTCCCGAGATTGTGGTGACGTCCAGCCGCAGTGGTCGCGGTGTAGAAGATTTGCGGGCATTGTTAGCATCCTTTGCAAACCCATAAGTGACAATGATGACGGATGCATCTTTACGCTGCTGGATTGTCTCAGACGGCCGTAAAGGCAGCGAAAATCATTGTGTCGGGTTGGCAGAAGCGCTTGGATTGCCATATCAGATTTTTACGATTTCCGCGTGCCAGCCATGGAAGAGTTTATCACCCTGGTTACTACGCACTGTACCGCTTCGTGCTTTTAAAAATCTGCCGCGCGATGATCCGTGGCCTGATCTGTTGCTCACCGCCGGACGTACGCCCGCGATGGCCGCACTGGCGATAAAAAAAGCCAGTGGTAACAAAACTTTTTGTATTCAAATACTAAAAGCAGGTATTGATTCTCGACATTTCGATTTGCAAATTGTACCCGCACATGATCAGATGAGAGGCAACAATGTGATCTCGTGCATTGGAGCGCTTCATCGCGTGGATGCACAAAAACTTTTGTCCAAATGCGCCCACTGGCAGCATAAATTTCAATCCCTCGGTTTACCTGAAGGGCCTTATGCAGGATTACTGGTAGGAGGCTCGGGTAACGGTTTAAAAATTTCACACTCATCGTTTTTAACCATGATTGAACCATACATTGCCGCATGTGAGCAAGCCAACCTCCCCCTTATTGCAACATGCTCTCGCCGAACTGAACCCGCCATCGCCCAGCTAATCGAAAAGGCCATAACTAAGCGAAAAGGATATTATTGGAACGGTCAAGGCGATAATCCCATTGAGGGGATATACGCCTGCTGCACCCATTTGGCGGTCACAGCAGACAGCATCAGCATGTTAAGCGAATCGGCAGCCAGAGGCTTTGGCACAACATGGATTCTTTCGCTTGAGGGGCGTAACAGAAAAAAGGAAATGTTTATCAATCAATTGTTGGCAGGAGGGTTCGCAAAAATCTTTGCTGGCACACTTGACCACAACTCCACACAAACGTTGACCACCATGATGGATATCGCCGCACAAGTGCGTGACCTTCTACACACAAAAGGGTATAACGTTTAAACACGATATATTCTTGAGGAGATGTCATATGGGTAAGAATTGGACAACCGACATGCTGATCATTGGCGGCGGACCTGCTGGTTACACAGCGGCCATTTATGGGGCGCGCGCCAATCTTTCGCCAATGCTGGTGCAAGGAATGCAGCCCGGTGGACAACTGACAATTACATCAGATGTTGAAAACTATCCTGGTTTTGCTGAGCCTGTACAGGGGCCATGGCTCATGGAGCAAATGCAAAAACAAGCCGAACACGTTGGCGCACAATTGATTAGCGATCACATCAAAGAAGTTGATTTTCAATCTTCGCCTTTTCGTGCGATAGGTGAAAGCGGCGATACTTACGAAGCAAAAACAGTTGTCATCGCAACCGGTGCCCAAGCACGATGGCTGGGAGTAAAAGGTGAAGAAACGTATCGCGGCACCGGCGTTTCAGCCTGTGCAACCTGCGATGGCTTTTTCTTCCGCAATAAAAATGTTGTTGTGATCGGTGGCGGCAATAGCGCTCTGGAAGAGGCTCTTTATCTAGCGGGAATTGCACAACACGTCACAATCATCCATCGCCGCGATGCGTTTCGGGGAGAGAAAATTCTCCATGATCGCGTCAAGAAAAATCCAAAAATCACGGTGCTATGGAACAAAGCGGTCGATGAGATTTTGGGCGAAGGCGCACCAGCTGTTGTTAATGCTGTGCGGCTTAAAGATACGCAGGACGGCACACTCTCAACCATTGCAACGGATGGTGTCTTCGTCGCCATTGGACATGATCCCGCAACAGCCCTGTTCAAAGGTAAAATTGAGATGGATGATGAAGGCTATTTAAAAACCGCCTCCGACTCAACAGCAACAAATATCCATGGGGTCTTTGCCGCAGGCGATGTAAAAGACAAAATATTTCGTCAAGCCATTACCGCAGCAGGCATGGGATGCATGGCTGCCCTCGAAGCAGAGCGCTTTCTTGCCGAACAACACGATGGCGACTAACATCTAAAACGAAGGCCTGTTATGCTCTACGACTGGGATAAACTGCGCATCTTTCACGCTGTTGCTTTGGCAGGAAGCCTGACAAAAGCCGGACAAATGCTGCATTTAAGCCAGTCGGCGATCAGTCGCCAAATTTCAGATCTTGAAGCCCATCTCAATGTTATTTTGTTTACTCGACACACCCGCGGCCTCGTTTTAACAGAGCAAGGTGAATTACTGCAAAAAGCAACGCAAGATATGATCGCAAAATTGCGTGAAGCCCAGACCCTTCTTACTGAAAATAGAAACGAACCTTCTGGACTGCTGCGTGTTACAGCGACACATAGCATCGGCACGATGATTATCGCCCCACGCCTTTCTGATTTTCAGAAAAAATATCCAAAAATTAATGTGTCGCTGATTTTGGATGATCGCGAATATGATCTGGCAATGCGTGAAGCTGATATCGCTCTGCGTATTTTCCCCTCACGCCTCACCGAAAACCTTATTCGTCGTCATTTTTTACGTATATCCCTCAACCTTTATGCCCACCCGGATTATTTAGCGGCACACGGCACACCCGAAAAACTTTCCGATCTTGATCATCACGCGTTACTCGCCTTCCCAGATGAGGGTATTCATATCAAGGAAAATCCCAACTGGTTTTTATCCGCCGAAGTTCCCCTCGGAGAACAACGTCGCACACATATTCGCGTCAATTCTTTTCAAGCTCTGGTCGGGCTTGTTTTACAAAAAGAGGGCATCGCCTGCCTGCCCAATTACTTCGAAAAAACTCACCCGGAATTAATACAGGTTCTCCCCCATATTGCTGCACCCCAGAATGATTTGTTCTTTGTTTATACCGATGTGATGCGTCATGCGTTAAAGGTGATTGCATTTCGTGATTACTTGCTTGATGCATTAAACTGAATATAGGCACTTGGACAATTTTAAAATTTTTACAAAGTCTGGTTGCTTAATTTGTAATCTTATTGCCGAGTGCACAAATTATATGCAAAAAAACCCTTTCGCCATGCGTCAAACGCATAACTGTTGTGATATATTGGAGGTGGACCCGCGCCAAGAAATAGCGTTTATTACAAACCTGAGTGGAGTTACTAACTTCGTTCAACTTCCTGCAAGATGCCCATCTTGCAGGGGAACCTGGTAAAGGTTCCTGCGTCTTTCATTTTCAAAGACGTGAAGCCTCCCTGTTTAACTGGCCGGACAATTTTTGTCCGGCCGTTTTTTTGGCCGTTTTTTTCGCATAAGTGACTGGATATTTGCAACTTAATTTTTACACCCAAAAAAATTATGACCCGAACAATACGCTACGGGCTTGCTCAAAGTCTTGTGTTGATTGTTTTTTTCTTTATAACTAGAAAAAGCATAACGCATTGAGGATATAGAAATGGCTCAAATCATTGAAGGTCGCTCGGGTCCCTGGGAAGTTATCATCGGTCTGGAAGTTCATGCTCAAGTAAGCTCAAACGCCAAACTTTTTTCGGGTGCCTCAACTAATTTTGGCGCCGAACCAAACGCACAAGTAAGCTTCGTTGATGCTGGATTTCCCGGCATGCTGCCTGTGATCAATGAATATTGCGTCGAGCAAGCAGTTAAAACCGGTTTAGGCTTAAATGCTAAAATCAATTATCACTCGGTGTTTGATCGCAAAAACTATTTTTACGCCGACCTCCCCAATGGCTATCAGATTAGCCAGTTTAAGCAACCGGTTGTAGGTGAAGGAACGCTCATTCTTGATCTCCCCAATGGCGAAAGCCGAACGATTGGCATTGAGCGTCTCCACCTTGAACAGGATGCGGGAAAATCAATGCACGATCAACACCCGACCAAGACCTACATTGACCTCAACCGCGCGGGTGTTGCGTTAATGGAAATTGTTTCGCGCCCCGATCTGCGCTCATCAGAAGAAGCCGCGTTTTATATGAAAAAGTTGCGCTCAATTTTACGCTATGTCGGTTCATGTGATGGCAACATGGAAGAAGGCTCAATGCGCTGCGATGCAAACGTGTCGGTGCGGCGATCAGGCGACCCGCTGGGTACGCGCTGCGAAATTAAAAACCTCAACTCCATCCGCTTTTTACAGCAAGCGATTGACTATGAAGCCAACCGACAGGTTGGTATTCTTGAAGATGGTGGCAAAATTGTTCAAGAAACCCGTTTGTTTGATAGCGTAAAAGGCGAAACGCGCTCTATGCGATCAAAAGAAGATGCACATGATTACCGCTATTTTCCCGATCCGGATCTGCTACCACTTGAGCTTGATCCGGTTTGGGTTGAGAACCTTAAAAAAGCACTACCTGAACTGCCAGACGCGAAAAAATCTCGCCTCATGCAGGATTATGGCTTGAGTGCTTATGAAGCTGATATTCTCGTCGCCGAACAAAATCGCAGCGCTTTTTATGAGGCCGTCGCTCAAGGACGTGACGCAAAATTGGCCGCAAACTGGGTACTCACCGAGTACTTCGGCCTGCTTAACAAGTCCGGCAAAGAAATCGACGATGCACCTGTCACAGCGCAGGGCTTGGCCGGATTAATCGATCGCATCAGCGACAACACCATTTCCAACCGATTGGCAAAAGATGTTTTTGCCGCAATGTGGGACGAACAAAAAACAGCCGACCAAATTATCGAAGAAAAAGGCCTTCGTCAGGTAACCAACATCGGCGCGATTGAAGCCCTAGTCGAGGCTGCAATCGCCGCGAATCCGAAAGTCATTGAAGAGTACAAAGCAGGAAAAGATCGAGCCTTGGGTTTTATCGTTGGCCAAGTTATGAAACAGTCACAAGGCAAAGCCAACCCCGGCATGGTTAATGAAATTTTGAAGAAAAAACTCGGATTATGAAAAAAGTGAACAATCAAAAATACTATGCTAAAGATGGCGTGTGCATTGTGCGCAGCGCATAATTTTTGTGGGTGAAAAAATGGTTATAAACAATTTTGGAAAAAATCTTGCCGCGATTTCAGGGATAGCTGCTACAATGTATGCATTGACACATTTGCACCCCGCTACCAGTGGCATCGAAACTGTTCTAGCTAGCATCCCTGTCGGGCTATCAACTGCAGCTGCAGCTGCAGTTGGAACAATCATCGGCGGAAGCCTTTGTCGACGCTTTCAACTGTTATCTGGGCAGACCGTTCAACCTCAACGCGCAGGAACCTGTCACACTGGAGTCCTGTTGCTGATGAGTTTTGCGATGGTTTCTGCTTACAATCTGTCCAGTGCTGTTGTAGAAAAAATCGACACCCACCATGCAGCCGCAGCGCACACAAGGCCAGAGTAACCGTAACTTTTTATATGGCTCAAAAACAAGTGAATTTTGTTAATTACTAGCAAATGGTTTGTCATGAATAGTTATTTATCTTTATGCGTTAAGCCTGATGGACGTATTCTCAATCATGTCTCTAAGGGATTTAACGCGATTGCGACGTTTGCATTGGGTGCAACAATTTTTGATGCGACCTTGGCAATTTTAAGCCCGCTAAATCACGGATTTTCCCCTACCAGAGATTTAATTATCGCATTTGCAGCGGTTATTATCTTCAGAAAAATAGGCAAAAAACTTTCTGCTCTGGCGGAGTTGAAAAGAGAAGATTTCTTAAAACGAGAATTAGAGCGACACCTCAAAATACAGAATTGATGAGCTCAATAACCTCCCCTACACTTTGCGTTAAACGCAATGAATTATGGCCATTGTGCAACGTCTAAGCACTGTTGGCCTTGCCGCAAAAGAAAATTTTATTGTGGCGGATGTTGTTTACTTTGAGGCCTGTAAAAAGCTTTTCAAACTGCTTTCCATGACAAAGGCCAGCAAGAGCAAGAAACAAATCTGCGGATGGGCGCGACCTTCCACAAAAACACGATATGCATTGTTAAGCTTATCACCATCGATGATATTTAAATCCAACAAAACAGACTGTCGAAAAAGGCGTTGATAGAGGCTTTGATCTTTTAAAAGGCTGTCGAGGGAAGCAGATAGACTTTCTTTAGGCTCTTGTTTTAAAAAAGAATCACTGACACCAAAACGTTTTAAACTCTCTCGACTTATCTTGCGGCCGCGTCGCCATTCTACGGGAAGGAAGTGAGAAAAAATCTGGATTTCCGGGAGAGCCAAAGGATGCGCATACCATAAGCCTTGGCGCAAATAAAGCGGCGCGATGGATTGTGCAACATCATGAACAGATTCAGGCACCAGGCCCGTTGGCCAAGGCACAAGAGAGGGCACGTTTTTTGTGTCTTTAAGAAGAGATTCGGACGATTGCCTTTCTTTTTGTGTGCGCCTGAATCGGCGCGATACACTTTCTTGACTTCGTTCCTGTTCGGAAAGTTCACAAAGCTCATCACCACCAATGCCTGAAAAAACAAACAGACCCCCCTGCTCCCTCATTCTTTTTGCGCTTTGTATTTTATCAAAGCTTGTGGGGGCATCATAAAGCCAGAACGGATTATGTTTTGTCCATGTAAACGCATGATCAAAATAATCTGAGATTACAGGACATGTGTCCATTGACTTCAGACGCATCACCGTTTCTTTTCGGCGTACATCGATAAGGGGCGCTTCCGATCCAAGGGGCAAATATCCACATGTTTTAAGTGAATAAGGATAAAATCTCTGGGCCAATATATGCGCGATTAAGGTTGTGTCCAAACCGCTGCTTAATTCGCAAAAAGTGTTTTCTGCGGTTAGGGACCACCGCGCGATTGCTGCGTCTAAAAGACCTTGGAGGGCCTGAACAGGATCGGCTGAGGCGACAAGTTCTTTTGCCCTCAATGCAGCAATGGATGGAGGGCGCCGCAACAGCACTCCCTTTTCCAACGTAACATCGAGCGTTGCGCGATCCAAAAGCCGCGTCATGTTTTTAAAAGGTGTGTGTTCTTGATAAAAATTATCTCCACACAGGAACGCTCGACATATGTCGGTCTCTAATTGATCAAGCGACGGCACCAAAGGATAAAGTTGCCCGCCGTCCCAGTGCAGGTGGAGTGTTCCTGATTTCCAATAAGCATAAAGTGGACATGTCGCCGACGCATTGCGTTGCAGCCGGAGGGATGTTTCGCCGGTGTGATGAAATTCTGCAACAATCAAAATAGCCTGTAGCGGCCAGCGTTCAAACAAAAGCCGGACGTCAGAAAAAGTTGGCTTCCTGTTTTTCCATATATCGAGAAGAGATTGGTTTTTGTTTTTTTCAACAATCAGTAAAACGTGCTGCTGTGGAAAAGAGTAGGTTTGCGAGTCCGTGCCCTCGGTATGGGCAAGGGACAGCGAAGAAAAGATCCTGTCACGCTCCAGCCCTCGTGCAAGTGAAATTGAACCGCTAAGCATTGAGCCTCCGGCGATTAATCTTCACGATACCCCTGATCAGAAAAGCCGGCAGGCTTGCAATATCTTTTATTGGAGCCTCTTGCAGGGCTATAATCGATTTCCAAAACAAGTCGACCTTTCAGAATATCTGCATAGCCGCCCAGAGAAGGAAGAAAAACCTCTTCAGGCAAAGAACTTTGCCGCAAGGGCCGCTTGCCGGTCGGTAGGGGGGTAAGCAAATTATGGCTCATAAAATTACCTCCTGAGGAATATAAAAAATATTACAGATGATTTCTAGAGAAAGGAAAGGCTAGATGTCAATCCTGATGCAAGTTACCCGAGAATTTTTTGGTCGTCTTTTTCGTAGTGGCACCAACGAAAAAGCAAATTAATCATTATAATTTTGCGTGATGGTTTTGGTTCAGCGATAAGCAATGGAAACCCATTAAGCCGTTTCTGCTCGCCAATATTTGACCTGCCCATGTTTACAGTCGACATCAAACGGTGACTCAAACCAGTCTCGACGTATCGTCCAGACAGAGCATATGGGGCACTCCAAATGTTCCATGTTTAAAGAAGTGACCTCTGAATTTCTATTGGAGGATGAAATGTTCCAATAATTACGAATAGATTTTTAGCCCAGCCATGGTATTGGCGCGTTGTGCCTAGAAAAAGGTGCAAATCTTTCTGAGAAAACGCGTCTAAGTATTTTTGCTTCACTTTTTCGACAGCTTGGGACTCACCATATCTTTGTACGCAACTCCAATAAAGCTGTCCCACTTCCCAATCTTCAACCATCATGGTGCTTTCAACACCATTGATGTCACTCAAGCGGTACGAAAACTTGTAGGGCAACTTGGGCATTAGCGTAAACTCTTCAGCATCCCCATCGTCAAACAGGTCAGGCTGATTATACATAGCTAATTGTGCTGCTACCTTTTCTGGGGACCAGTCCACATCAGCTTGCCTGGGAATAAAGTCTAGAATTTTTGTTGGCTTAAATATTGCCAGAGATAGCTGATTCTTATTTGCTCTAGCAATAAGATCTGCCAAATCATTATAGACCGTATTCTGCCCAACAACCAAACGTCGCCGCTCTGCCCAATCCCTGCTTTTGCCTGTATCGATGATCTCACCTAGTTGAATATCGTCAATATTTGTCGGTCTGAAGCTTTCGGGGCGTGGGTCTTTGGGGTTCTTCTGTACATCAAGCTCTACCCATTGGTATTTTCTATATTTCTGATCATCCTTCAAAAAACGAAACTTAATGGGATAAAGCCTAATCCAACTCCCATCCTGCCGGATACCTGCAGTGCAGGCCAACTCCCCGTATGTGTTTGATAGTGTTGGATAGGTTTTTACGAGAATTAGAACTTTTTCTTTAGCCACGTCGAATCCTTCAGATGTGGCGTATATCGTAGTCCCAATCAGCCAATTCTGAAAGTGCATTAGCAACCCGGCCACGATGGCACATACAGACGTGTGCCTCGAAGCATGTGATGGCTATGCGATGATGCTGCTTCATAAGATTAGCAATCCGACGAATCGATGCTTTGTTGTCTGTCAGCTCCTGACACTCATACTCATCGAACAACTGATCATAATCAGACTGAGTGATTAATTCGCGGCGTTTTTCAGCGGCAATGCCCAACTCAGGTATGTGAAGGTATTTAATACCTAGTTTCTCGACGGTTTCTGAAAGGATCTTCTTAGAAAATCCATATTTTCGACTTAATGGGTTACGCCGCACATCAATCAGCATATGCACGCCATTCTGAAGTAACCGATTAAGATAGCCTTCAAAAGAAGAGCCCTCATACCCAATTGTAAAAAAGCAGGGTTGATCGAAGCTAGGGCGAGAGCTATCAACCATCTTTAGTTCTTCTGTAGTCAGCTTTTTTTCAGCAATTTCGCTGTTAATTGCATAATATGGATACGTCTTATAGACATACTTAATAAGACAATCGCCCTTTAGCTTGCCGCGCGTAGCTACAAACTCGTCAAATTTAGAATTATAGCCTGATTGGGCAAGGAAATCAGAGGATAGCTTCCAGTCTGCGGCATCTTCTAAAGCGCCGATTTCAATAAGACGACGCTTATCGGCATATGACTGGAAAGAAAAGCATCCGTACTTGTAGGGCACAAACTCAAAAGATGGAGTGTCCTCAAACTCTTGCGCGTATAAAAAGAGATATTTCTGGAAGTCCGTGTTGCCGGCACTTCCGCCCAAGGCCGAAAGAAGCCCAACAAGGGCTTTTTGGCGATAATTGATTATGGGGCGTTCGGCAGTCATGTCGAGTAGTATATAGGAACGTGTTTAATAATTGAATCCCCTTGTTTCATGGAAAAGAAGCCATTTAATTATCCCTCTTTCCACTGGATTAAGTGCCGAAAGGAAGCGTTGTTGTGACCATCAACCGATGGAGACCAGCATGCGCAAGCACCATACCAGCCAAACAGCCCTGGATGCTTTTATGGCCCATAAGGTCCAAATCGACATCCAGCTCGCCCGGCTACCGGCGCTGAGTGACGAACACTTCAACCTGAGCCCGGATTGTATCCACTGGGGTCACGTCGGTGACCTAACCCGCTACGCCGAGCTTCTGCGTCAGATTACGGATGCCGCTTTCAAGGAGGGCAAGCACGCAGTCTGAGCTGCTCCAGTCAATATCAGCTCCGTCCAGTAGCGCCGGCGGGGCTTGTGGTGGTAGGAGTGCCAGAATGGTCTGGCCTCCGTATAGTAAGGAGACCACCATGATAAAACTCAATGATACCCAACTCGTAATCCTTTCGGCAGCTAGCCGCCGCCGAGATTTTTCTGTCTACCCACTCCCGCGCAGCATCAAGCGTGGAGATGGGCCTAAGGTCCTGAAGCAACTGCTGACCAAGGGACTGGTTGAGGAGGCCGAAGCTGTCGGTGATGCGCCTGTCTGGCGGCAGCATGAGGATGGATATGGCGTAACCCTCATCCTAGCAGATGGTGGGTTTAAGGCACTGGGCGTGGCTCGGGAAGCGACCGAGCCGGAGGTTAGCCCTAAGAAAGCCGAGAAAGAGCCCGCCACTGGGCCGTCAGGCAAATCTGGCAGCAAGCTGGAGCAGGCAGTTGCCATGCTGCGCAGCAAAGACGGCGCCAGCATTAATGAAATCTCTAAATCATTGGGTTGGCAACCGCACACTATCCGTGCGGTTATATCTGTGTCGGTAAAGCGCAAATTAGCACTACAGGTTCAGTCACAGGTTGAGGCAGAGCGCGGGCGCGTTTACAAGGTCGTGTAGCGGTTTAAGACAGATGGATGGTTGACAAGAAGTCGGTTAGTACCCTTTGTTGACCATCCAGTCGTGCCTGTACCCATCGCTGCGGGGGATGCTTATCATGCCCACATTCGGAATTTTGCTGCGTCCATCATTCCAACAAATAATCTGGGTAAGGGCATCTACCTGGTCGTCATGCTTGACGGCTGGAAATTGGAGCAGCTCGTGTTCAAAATTGGCAAGCCAGGATGCTGTTTCTGGGAGAAGAAGGCGTTCGGCTTCGGCAACAATTGTTGTGCGTTCTGCACGTGTGACCTTATCCATTTTTGATTTAAAGGCATGGATGTTGATTTTTGTGTTCAGAGTCCGGATGTGCTGAATAATCGCAGCGCCAATGCCGGCCTCCTCTACAAGCAGTGCATTCGCTTTAAAAGTTGAATAGCGGCTGATCAGAAAGTCCATCAGCTTGGGCAGCTCGCACCGCATCTGCCACACGTACATAATATAATATTTGTTATTGGCGATTCCGCATAATACGACGGCGGAATAATCGTTATTAGGGGATGTTTTGCTGGCTGGGTCACAGCTCAGGACGAGATGATCAAAACGCTCTGGTAGCTTCTTGTATCGTTGCAAGCATTCCGATTTAAAGATGGCCCCCTCACGCGGTACCGGGTTCTGCAGATATTGAGCCGCGAAGGCGCGATCTCCCATGCTAACACGCAGTTCATCAAGCACTTTTTGGTCTTCCCGCTCCGGCTGAAGCAGTTCGCCAGCTTTCCAAAAATGGTTTTTGTTATCGCTTAGGGCGATGTGCTGATCCTCCGCATTGCGGGCGGGTAGCGACAGTATCTCAAAGCCACCTTTATCGGCGAGGTAGCCGGATAGGTCATTAACATCAAGCCGCTGCATAACGACCAAGATGATGCCGTTATGCTTATCATCCAAACGGCTGGGGATGGTGCTGGAGTACCAATTGCAGCGCTTAATAAGCTCGTTAGGGTAATTGGCATCGTCGGCTTTGTGCGGATCATCGATAATGATTAAATTGCCGCCACGGCCGGTAATGGGCCCGCCGGCTGATGCACACAGGCGGTAGCCGTTTGCGGTGGTCCAGAGCTCTGTGTCAGAATTTTTCCATTCGCCAATCACGGTGGCGGGAAACAGGCTGCGGTACCAATCGGCCTCCATGATTTGGCGGTACATCATCATGTGCTGTTTGCTCAGTTCTTCACCATACGCAATAGTGATGATGCGCGCCGAGGGATCCTGCCCATGGATCCATGCGGGTAGCGCTACTGAGACAATGAATGATTTAAGGCTCCGCGGCGGCAGATTAATAATACCGCGCCGGTAATCGCCCCGCAGCATGCGCTTGAGATAGAAACAGATCGCCTCAATATGCCAGCTTATGCATAGCGGCGTGCCGGGATTGACGTACATAAATGCCTTTTCAACAAAGGCCTGGAAGTCTTCGCGCATCAGCGCGTTTATCAGCTGTTTATCCAGCTTTTGGGAATCGGCCATGCTAACCCCTTGTATTATCCTGCAGGAACCGGCGCTTGAAATTTTCAAGAATTTGGCGGTCGGCTTCAGTCAGGTCTTCGGGCGGGCGTACATCGTCCCCGGGTATCATTTTGGCCATGTTGAACAGAATCATGGCGGCGCGGGCGTCTTTATCCATGGCAGCCTGATAGAGGCGCTTGATGAGCGCCCGCTGCTTGCTGATGCGCTTGCGCACGCCATTTTCCTGCACGGTCAGGCGCTCAGCCAGCTCATCCTCAAGCTCGGTAACAAAGTTCAGGCGACCTTTGGGGCGTCCCTTCCGGTTACCTGACTGGCCGGGCTTAAACTGGGTAGATTTAGGGGGTTTGCGGTAGCCAACCTCATACTGTTTGGTCATCAGGCACCTCCAGACGGGCCGCAACCTCATCGAAAGTGAGCCCCGAGCCCTCGAACACGGCTTTTTTGCCGGTGAGGGCCTGCCAGCGGCGCACGGCCACGTCGACATAAAGAGGGTCGAGTTCGCAGCCACGGCAAACACGGCCGGTCTTTTCGGCGGCAATAAGGGTCGTACCGCTGCCCATGAAGGGATCAAGCACAATATTGCCGGGATTGGAGCAGTCGAGCAGAGCATCAACCACCAGCGCCAGTGGCTTAACGGTTGGATGTCAAGCTAATTCATCGCGCCGACCGCCCCGC
Source organism: Bdellovibrionales bacterium (assembly GCA_039808765.1). GTDB lineage: Bacteria > Pseudomonadota > Alphaproteobacteria > UBA2400 > UBA2400 > JBDHTQ01. Next base: position 5,406 of record JBDHTQ010000012.1, on the reverse strand, counting down.
ATTGAGTTGACGCCTGGGTAATCCCAAACATTCGTGCGGTAACGGCCGGTCTCGCCCAAGCCAAAATTATTGATGTATTTGTCGGCCCCGTTCTTGAACATGCCGATCAGTTCATGCTTGGAGCGGTAGCAGGCACCTTGTCCGCCCACATCCTTGTTCCAGACGATAAGCTGCTTGTACTCTGTATAATGCTGACGTGCGGCCTCCAGCAAATCGCCAATATGGCGCCAATCCATACAGATATAGTGGATAGAGCCATTCGTGCTGTACTGACACATCAGCATGATCACCTGACTCAGAAAGGCAATAAACTCATCCTCAGTCATTTCGCCGGCTGCCATGGCGAATTCACGATGGCGAATTTTGCCGTTGCCGCAGACATGCCCATCAATCTTCACGTTAAATGGGGGATCGGTGAAGATCAGGATGGCCTTTTCTGCGCTCATAAGTTTCTGGTAAGTGGCCGGTTCAAGGGCACTTGCGCAGATCAGGCGATGCCGACCAAGGATAACCACATCCCCTGGCTTGCTTACCGCTGGACCGGCAAGCGGCTCCGGAACTTCCTCTTTTTCAGTAGGGGATGCTTCACCAGGTGGATTAATAATCAGATCAAGTTCCCCGCCTTTAAAGCCGAGGCTGTCGGTGTTAAAATCAAACTCAACGAGATAGTCAATTTTCTTTGCAAGCGTGGTTCCATCCCAGCGCCCATAGGTGTTGAGCTGACTATGGGCAATACGCAACGCCTCAGCTTGCTGCTCTGACAGATTGGTAAGCTCAATTGTGGGAACCTGCTGCGCGCCCAGCAGCATTGCGGCTTTGACGACCAGCTCACCCGCAAGAATGCGCGAGTTTTTATCCACCAGCACCGTAAGGAAGCAGCCAATCTCGCGCAGGGCAGCGGCCGTGCGCATGGCTTCTTCTTCCGTGTACTTGCGTGGGTTGTCGTTAGGGATGCGCAGCTCGCTTACCGGCCGCATAACGATCTTATGATCAGCGAAAAGAACCTTAAGGTTCTCCAAACGAGCTGGCTTACTAGGTCTTGGTTTGAACTTCATGATGCCTCCAGTTTTTTAGGTTTTGCGCCCGCGTTTAATAGCCGGCGTTTGCGCCAGCTCATGTGGGATTTGGTGAATAAGCTCGGACAGCTCGACAATCAGAGCCGTACGCTGGCGAATCATGGCTTCTGCAAGATAGTTGGCGAGATTCTGCGTGCCAAAAATGAATTCAGGTTCAATGATGACGGATATGGCATCATCGGTCAGCAACTGGGTGACTTCGACCTTGTGGACGAGCATGAACACTTTGGGGTCAACGATATTGCGACCCTTGCGCTCAAACACTGGCATGTCGGAATGGTCGGTTGGTGAGGCAATTTGCCGGCCAATCCATGCCTGCGCTCCCACCTTAACGTAAACAGCAGAAAGCTTTGCCCGAATAGTGCGGATCAAGAAAATCACCTCGAGCTGCTTAAAGCCCATATCGGTGAGATGAAGTGCGAGAGCAACGCAGAACACGTCAAAATCAGTAAAGTCAGCATCCACTCCCCTTTGGCCATTGACATTGGTCTGGAAGGCAAACGGAGTATTTTTGCTGCGGTCAGTGCTGCGGTCGAGATCTACCATTTTCTTGAAGCGCATAAGATAGGCAGAGCTCGGCTCAGCGGCGCTGCCCTGGGTAAACACCTTCCAAACGGCCAGAATGGCCTGGCTGCGGCGGTAGATATGCTGGGTCTGGGTTTGTGCCATAGGTCAGAACTATCACAGCCGCCGCCTTATTGCAACACCTAAGGGTTCCTCATATATAGCGGCCAAATTAATAAGGCGGAACATCAGCGCTTCTTGGTGTTGATCCAGCGTATGGGGTTCTGGTTCCCGAGGCTAAAATAGTTTCGCACCGACCTGTTGAGATACTTTCTGCTCAATTCCTTGTCGAGCTGTCCTATAAATTCCCAGCGCCCTGGCAGCTTGCGTGATGGTCGCCAATTCTTGATAGCAAAGACACCTTTGATCAAGCCGTCCTTAACGGCATAAGCGTGAGTGGCGTTATATTTATGGGGGCTGCATGACCAGGATTTACGGGTTGCCTCATAGAGTTCGTCCGTGGTCATGCCAGTGTGATAGGCCTGACGAATATTAATCAGGATGGCCTCATCCGTTATAACTGCCGGCTCGGGCTCATAGGTTGCGACGACTTCAGACAATTCACGGATACCAATACCGCAACTATGGTGACCGGCCACCTGATTATCTGTTTCGATTAATCCGCGCTCCCGATAGACATCAATTAAAGCAGCTTCGATTTCAAACGCCTGGTCTTCAGTCAGGCCATGGCGATGAATGATGTAGCGCACTTCTTCGCCGGCCTTAAGAATTGCTCGGATCCGCTGAACTTTCTTGCTGCGAATCTTAGGATTGCGAGCTTCTTTTTCGTGATAAAAGATGCGGTTGCCAACGCCTTTACCGATGTAAAATGTAAGGCCATCTCGGGGATCAATCAGGCGGTAGACGTAAGATTTCAGTATATCCTTGACCAGCGGAGAAAATTCTCTGTTAGCAGCATCAGCTACTTTCTTGTTTTTTCGTGCTGCTGTTTTCGGAGCCATTTGCGCTGCTTACCCTTCCAACCACCAGGATTGCTCCTGGTGGCCGGGAGTTGATAAGCCGCAATGATACGACCGCGACGACCTTTAGCCGTGAGGCATTGGACATACGCCGTCGCCTCCCGGCCATAAGCCGAGGGGCGACGTGATGACGGACACGTCACCGATCATTGTGGGGTTATCAAGCCCCGGACCCGCCGAAGCAGATCCATGAGCACATTAGCAGTAATGCGTTGCTCTTCCAGTCATTTCTGAGGGGAAGGCGGGGTAAATCAGGATATCAGGCTATGTTTATGGTGCCGAAGCGTAGAGTCTGCCCATAATGGCGGTCATATCCTCATGCATACGCCCACTAGCCTGCGCAATGAGATCTTTGGGAACACCAAAACGCGCTTCAGCAAGTGCACCAGTGATGCAGGCCATGGTATCACTGTCTCCGCCTAGAGAAATGGCATTGCGAATGGCATTTTCAAAACTGGTAGCCTCAAGAGCGCAAATGATTGCTTCAGGCACTGTGCCCTGACAGCTGACATCAAAATTGTAATCAGGCCGGATCATGTCGACGGTACGATTAAGTGGATAATCGTATTCCTGCTCAATAAAGCTGCGAACTTCAGACAGATTGGTGCCCTGCCGCAATGCATGGATGCTGTCCACAGTAGCGAGGGCACCTTTTATGCCCTCAATATGGTCATGCGTAATAACCGTCACGAGACGGGCATTTTCCAATATCTGCTCTCGGGAATCGGAAAGCAGGGCCGCTGGGCTCACCCGCATGGCCGAGCCATTGCCCCAGCTGTTGTAGGGGCCCATATCCGAGTTACTCACCCAATCCCTGAAATTCCCACCATAACCGGCATCTGGGTGCTGTCTGCACCATGCGCGCAATGTGGATGCGGGGTCTTTCTTATTGAGAAGAATGTCAGCCACAGCAACAGTGCAGACCGTATCGTCGGTAAAGAATGAATCAGCCGTAAACAGAGGGCCGAAGTCCTTGGTCTTCACATTGTCCCATTCATAGATGGAACCCACGATATCGCCTATTACTGCACCCCACATAGATATTCCCCAGTTAGTGCCATGTATGTAACTAAAAAGAAGATCTCTTCTTCCTCTTTTTTTGTTTAGCTGTAGGCCGCTTCATGAATTTCGAGACCAGATCGGTATAGGCCTGCTGTAGCTCAGGCGGCGAGATGATCTCAACATGCTCATCCCACGTAAGCAGGTGCCAGACCATCTCTTTCAGGCCGCAAGCCTGAAAGCGAACAGTGATGCTGCCATCTTTATGTTCCTCGACCATCTGTGACGGGTGAAACTGGAATTGCCGGGCATCGCGTGCGCCGTAGGGCGTAAACTTCCAGACCACATCAAAAGGCCCGTCAGTCTCCTGAAACACGCCAAAGGAGCGCTCGGCGAACTTAGCGAGGGAAAATTCGCTATCAGGGACGAAGCTTTCTAGAATCAGCTCAAGCGAGGTAATATCTGAAAGGCTAAAATGGCGGATGCCTCGACGCGCTGGCACATAGCCAATCAGATACGGGCGCGTATTACCATATAAAAACCCATATGGCTCAAGCACATAGGTGCCCGTCCCGTTGCCATCGCGCTTGCGGTAATTAATCCGCAGGCGCTTGCTAAGCTGTATCGCCTGCCGAATGGTTGCCACCCAATCCGTTGATACATTCAACTTTGGTCCTGGGCGTAGCGCTACACCTTCCGCCTCAAGGAGTGGTTGTAGATCTAGCTCCATCTTGCGGGCAGTCGGTGCCGGGAGCGCTGAGCGGATCTTGGCACTTAAACGTGCCAGCTGATCTGCCTCATTCTTAAGCTGTTGACGGCGTAAAAATTTAACGGCTAAGTCGAGCCCAGCCAATTCCTCCTGGCTGGGTTGCAGCGCCAAAGCAAATGCATTCCCGGGTATGCGCCAGCGCTTCGGATACTCCCCCGGATTGGCGACTTCCATATCAGAATAGAGTCGCCCAACCGCATCGCGCAGGCGCTCTACCGTGCGGCGGCCATATTTGGTGCCGAAATTCTCCTGCAGGCGCTGGCCCATTTCATCTAGGCTCAGGCCCATAGTGCTAGCTTTCAGCTCAATGGCTAGGCGCAGAACAACTTCAGCTTTTTCGTGACGCATTCCATATCTCCCGCTGCGAGTATGCCTGAACACGTTCTTCAGACAACCACAGTTCCAACAAAGTGCGACCAGAATTGACAGAGTTCGCGTCTCGTTCGCAAGATATTTTAATTTGAAATCAGCTGATTATGGATAGTTACGTCCATTCCTGACGCAGTTCAGTAAGCGTTTCCGTAGGCGCAGCCATGTGAATTTGTTAGCGAGAGGGAGCACCAGTTCGGTGTTGTCTTCTGCTGTGGAGTTCTCATGAATAAGTATCTCACCGGTGTTCTTTTGGCTGCTGCCTTATCGGGCTGCGCCTCAAGCCCTGACAAAATGGCTGCCGCCTATGTCTCGCCCATTCAGTATCAGGATTATGACTGCAAACAGGTTGGTGCCGAGCTGACCCGGGTCAGCCGCCGGGCACAGGAGCTATACGGGCAACTCGACAAGACCGCTAGCAATGATGCTGCTCAAATGGCGGTAGGCATGGTCCTATTCTGGCCCGCCTTGTTCTTCCTTGAGGGTGGTGATGGGCCTGAAGCGGCCGAGTACGCCCGCTTGAAAGGCGAGCCACTTCCTAAGTTAGCTGAAGCTCTTCAGAAAATACATTCTCATCTGAGAAAAGTTAAAACACCACCATATTTAATGTCCGGTAAGCGAAAGATTAGTCCGAAGCAAAACGCTGAGC
>JBDHTQ010000011.1:0-49951 GCA_039808765.1 Bdellovibrionales bacterium | reverse complement strand
GCGGATTGCCAGCTGAAAAAATTATGGGACAATCTGTTTTTTTTCTAATGGATCAATCGGTCGATATTATTTTGATCGAAATGCTGAAAGAACGCATGCAAAAACGCATGCAAACCAAAAAGCGCTTGCGCATGCGCAATAGCCGTGGCGAGTATTTCTGGGCTGAGGTTATGCTGGTTCCTGGTCATACAGAAGGACCGAACACAGCGCTTGTCGGAATCATCCAAAACGTAGATCAAGAGATGCAAATGCAGTCTGCGGAAGCACAGCGCGCTCGTCTTCATGCGTTGGGTGAGCTTGCGGGTGGGATGGCTCATGAAATTAATAATCTGCTTTTACCGGCCTGTCTGAACTCAGAAATACTGCTGGATGAAATTTCTCCTGAAAGTGATCAAGGTGAATTGATCAAGGGTATTCAGACAAGCCTAAACGAAATTACGTATATTGTGCGCAACACCCTAAGATTTGCGCGTAAAGACGATAAAAATGCCGCTGTCATTAATGAAGAGCATCCGCTGGCTTCATTATTAGAAGAAAAGTTTCCTTACATCAAAACACTGTTGCCGTCGACGCTTGAGATTAAGCTGGAAATTGAAGAGCAGGCCAGAGAAGGATCCGTAAACCTTTCTCCCACGCATCTTTTGCAAACGCTGACAAATCTTTGCACCAATGCTTCTCATGCCATGAATGAGAAAGGCGCGATCACGATCGTGCTTAAAAAAATTCACCTTGATGGTGTGAGTCAGCAACGCGAATCTTTGCCCTTGGGGCAGTATTTTTTGCTGAGTGTGACCGATACCGGACATGGTATTGAAGAAAGTGTTCTGGAACATATTTTTGATCCTTTTTATACCACAAAACCCATCGGCCAAGGAACTGGGCTGGGCTTATCGGTGGTGTACGGTTTAGTCACACAATGGGGAGGGAGTATTCGCTATACGTCCAAAATCGGTGTGGGCACAACAGCATGGATTTATATCCCTGTTGTTCAACATCTTGTTTCTTAACAGTATGAATTGCAACGGAGGGGAAAATGTCTAATAAGCGAGTGTTGTTGGTTGATGATATGAATGGTGTGCGACGCTCAGTCGCTCACGTCTTGCGGGCGCTAGGGCATGATGTGATAGAGGCCGAAAATGGTGCTATTGCTATTCAGCTTATCCGTGAGCAGGTTTTTGATCTTATTGTGACCGATATTCTGATGCCTGAGGTTGATGGGTGTGAAGTGATAGCTTATGCCAAGCATCAGTCAAATCGTCCGCGCATTATTGCAATGTCAGGTGGCGGTAGCCATGCTACGGCCGATCAGGCGATTGATCGCGCGCGCGATGAAGCCGATGCGGTTCTTTTGAAACCCTTTAACCGGAATGACATTGTTGAGATGGTTGGGCGCCTGCTTGAGGCTGCTTAAGCAGGAGATGCCTAGGCTGTGGTTCGCAAAAGCTCCAGCACTTCGTCTTCTAAAACGGAAACGAAGCGTGCACGAAAGTTACCTTTGCTTTTTTCCGACAAAGGGGGAACGAGGCCTTTTTCTGTCCATCGTTGCCCTTTGTTGTTAAGAAAGTGGTGACAGCGGCCATTCGTTCTTAATAATGCGATTAATTCTACATTCTCTGTTATAACAATGTCGCGTTCATGGGCTTCTGAGCTGATGAATGACAGGATGTGATCTTCGTCTACCACAACCTTTGTCAGCCAAGGTTCGAACGGCGCCCCAATTTCTACAGCACTGATCAGCATGGCTTGAAGATGATAACGCCCCGCCACGCGATATATTTCTGACTTGACGAGGCACTCGCGAGCGTCGATTAAAAGGCGGCAAGCATAAGGTGGGGGAGTAGAGGTCATGATTGATCATAACCAATTTAGCGTAGACGATCAACGTCTTGACTCAACCATATGGATTGAAGCGGGGTTGCGCACGCATGCGGTGTCCGGCCAAAGCTATTATATCGTCCAGAAAGGCGATTCCAAGCGCGGCACGCTACTGATAAAAATTGTTTCCCAGAATATTCCTAAGTTTCGTGTCCTTATGCAGGCGCGTGATGAAACGGGTTTGCTTTGTTGGGCAAACGTTGTTTTTGCTCCCGATACACCTGAGCGTGAGATTGATGCGTATATTACGCGTCAGGCTTCAAATGATCCTGATTTGTGGATTGTGGAACTTGAGAGTCGGGATGGAACGCATCCTTTTTCGGGAAAAACGCTTACACTTTAGTTTTTTGCGAACGCTTTGCGTGGATAAAAGCGATAAAACCGGGCAAAAAAGAGATGAAGATAATTGCAATCAGTACAAATTCCAGATTTTTGCGTACAATTTCTTGTGTGCCGAGCAAATAACCCAATGTGGTTAAGCTGCCCACCCAAAGTAAGCCGCCAAGAAGGCTTATCATGATAAATCGTGGCCAGCTTAATTTGCTTATACCTGCGCAAAAAGGGGCAAATGTGCGTACAATCGGCATAAAGCGTGCTGCAATAAGAGCTTTGGCACCATGTTTTTCAAAAAAAGCATGTGCTTTTTCAAACCCATCCTTGTTGAAAAAACGGGTTTTTCGCCATGAAAAGACTTGCGGTCCCAGCGTGCGCCCCACCCAGTAATTCAGTGAATCGCCGATGACGGCAGCGAGCCATAAGATACAAAAAAGAGCGAATAAATCCATTTTTCCAAGTGCAGCAAGTGCGCCCGCAGCAAAAAGTAAAGAATCTCCGGGCAAAAAAGGCATGATTACAAGGCCCGTTTCGATGAAGACAATTGTGAAGAGAATGCCATAAATCCATACACCATATTGATTGGCGAGATCGGTGAGGTGCTGATCAATGTGGAGAATAAAATCGATCAGCAATGTAAGATAATCAAGCATATCGGGTTTAGAACCTTAAAGTGGGTATGTTTCTCTTTCTGTAGTCGACTAAGCACACAAATGCAATGTTCTTTGGGTGTATAAAGTTGGCGTAAAAAGGACAGTTTTTAAAGAGTAAATCTAAAAAGAAGGCAATTTTTGCATATGAGTTAAAATTTCTCTTTTCAAAGTGGGTAAAAATGCATTAAAAGAACGCCAACGGATGGGTGGTCGAGCGGTTTAAGGCTCCGGTCTTGAAAACCGGCGTGGGGGTAACTCCACCGTGGGTTCGAATCCCACCCCATCCGCCATTACCTCTTCCGAGGGCATCCAAGAAAATCCAGAAAGCAGTGAAGTTACAGGCCATAAAACGGAATTTCTTGTCCTGAGGCTTCCAGAAGCATTTATTGCAATCCAGCCGATATGTGGGTAGAGTTGTGGGTAGGAATTTGAGAGAGCCCGAACCGTGCCCCTAACCGCCCTTGGCATTCAGAAGCTGAAACCCGCCAGCGCCCTTTACCGCAAGGCCGACAGCGGCGGGCTGTGCATTGAAGTGACACCAAGCGGCAGCAAGCTGTGGCGCTGGAAATACCGCTTTAACGGCAAGGCGCAAATGCTGGCCCTCGGCAGATGGCCGGATATAGGGCTGGAAGAGGCCCGCAAGCGGCGGGATGCGGCCCGCACCCAGCTATCGGATGGAAAGCACCCTACCCGTGAAAAGAAGGCCCAGAAGCTGCGGCAAGCGGCGGCTGGCGAAAACACCTTTGAAGCGGTAGCCCGCAAATGGCTAGCCCTTAAAAGCAGAAAGCTGAACACGAAATATGCCACCCAGACTCTTGCCCGGATGGAACAGCACGTTTTCCCGCTGATCGGCGCATTCCCCATTACCGAAATCACCATCCCGGACGTGGTGCGGGTGGTGGAGAGAATGGGCGAAGGCGGCACAATTGAAACTGCCCACCGCATGAAACAGGTTATCAGCCAGACTTTCCGCTATGCCGCCCAGCGCGGCCTGTGCGAACACAACCCGGCGGCGGATATGCGGGATGTTCTGCCTTCGGCCCCTGGAAAACACCATCCCTGCATCCCGCCCGCCGAACTGCCCGCGCTGTTGCACAAGATGGACAGTTATAAGGGCGACGTGCTGACCTCTGCCGCCATGCACCTGCTGGCCCTAACCTTTGTTCGCACGGGGGAGCTGATTGGCGCACAGTGGAAAGAAATCGACATGGCCCGCGCCGAGTGGCATATCCCGAAAGAACGCATGAAGATGAAGCGCCCGCATATTGTGCCGTTGTGCCGACAGGCAATCGCCATTCTCAAAAACCTGCAGCCGATAACAGGCGACAAAGACCATATATTTCATAGCCAGCGTGGGAAGACCCAGCACATCAGCAATGGTGCAGTGCTCATGGCTCTGCGGCGCATGGGATACCAGGGCCGCATGACTGGCCACGGCTTCCGCGCCCTTGCCTCCACCATCCTGAATGAAAAAGGCTATCAGCCGGACGTGATCGAGCGGCAGCTTGCCCATGAAGACAGTGACAAAATCCGCAGCGCCTACAACCGCGCCGAATACCTGCTGGAGCGCAAGAGGATGATGCAGGACTATGCCGACATTCTGGACGGTATGCGGGAAAGCGCAGGGCAAAATGTAGTGGGGATGCGGAAACAGGGGAAGATATGAAGAAAAGCAAAAACCTGCGTAAAGATATTGGGGCTGTTTTGTGTGGGCAAGCAATGACCCCTTTTGAATTATCAGACAATGATTTTGACAATATTGGGGTTGCAGGCGGCGTAGTTCTGGCTAACGAAGAACAGCGTTTGCTCATAAATTTCCGTTTGGGGAACTACATATCATTCACAAAAGCCATACAAAATAAGCCCACCCGACAGGCTGTCCGCGCACAACTGGACGAATGGATAAAGTGTGCGCAGACACTGTATTATTCAACCGTTAGCCATGATCCTGCGCCACACGCAGCCATGGAGCGGCTGGAGGAATTTCTGTTTGATGATGAAAAAGCGTATTTATGGAATGGTGCAGGGTTTGGGACAGAGATTGGAGAGTGGCTGCGCAATTTCTTTCTGGCGTGTGAGAAAGCCATTTCCGATATAGACCATAAAATCGCCACAGATAAGGGCGGACAAAGTGGGGATGGGCAAAGGGACATTCTGCTTACTAGCTTAGAGAAAATTTTGTTGGATGCTGGCGGCAAGAAGCAATTCCGTGAACGTTTTATCCGTTCTGTTATTGAAAAACTCCCAGAAGATATTCGCCCTAACCTGCCAAATGCTAATGGAGAGATTCTGAAAATCATAAATGCAGCAAAGAAAAAATGGAGAAATAGGGGGGAACTCCCCCACCGCGAGGTGGAGTAATCCCCGGTAATACCTTTTGAAAACGCTTAATACCTTTTGCAAACGCTGAAGAACCTGCGTAATTGAATTGCTGGGGGCCGCAATGGTGTGGCCTACATCCGAGAGGAGCCAGTAAAATGGAAAACCAAATGAATGTCAAAATCCTGCGCCTGCCGGACGTAATGTCCCGGCTGCGCCTGTCACGCTCCACCATTTATGCAAAAATTGCAGCAGGCGAATTTCCGCGCCCTGTTGAGCTTGGCCCGAATAGCCGAGGGTGGGTTGAAGCGGAAATTGTTGATTGGGTTACAGCCAAGCTGGCAGCCCGCAACGCGATGACGGGAGGTGCTGCAAAATGAGCAGCAAAAACCGCCGCGCTGTGGGGACAGGGACAACGGCTTTGAAATGTTTTGGACAGGCATTTTATAGCCGAAATTCAGTGAATTTTCAAGATATCAAAGCAGCGGCTCTGGCTGCTTTGCCTGACCTGCTGGCGACATGGCTGCCGGATGGCAAGCGCTGCGCTGGCGAGTGGACGGCCAAGAATCCGCGCCGTGCAGACCATCATGCAGGTAGCTTTAGCGTTAACCTGCAGACGGGACGCTGGGCGGACTTTGCTACCTCTGATGCACGGGGCGGCGATGCTGTGTCCCTCTGCGCTTACCTGCACGGCCTGTCCCAAGTAGAAGCAGCCCGAAAGCTGGCGATAGAATTGGGAATGCAGCATGGCTGATTTCACCCCTCCACCGCATAGGCTGGGCACTTCTTCTGCGTATTGGCTCTATTGTGATCCTGCTGGGAATATTTCTATGGCATCTGTTCGTTTTGATACACCGCAAGGCAAGCAGGTGCTGCCCTGCATTCCTGATGGCAAAGGCGGCTGGCAGTGGAAAGCGCTACCCGAACCGCGCCCGCCTTACAGATTGAACAGGCTGGCCGCAAACCCCACCGCGCCCGTGATCGTAACGGAAGGCGAAAAGGCGGCAGACGCAGCACAAAGGCTGTTTCCCGACAGCGTAGCTACCACGTCGAGCGGCGGAGCAAACGCTGCCGGAAAGACGGACTGGACACCGCTGGCAGGGCGAAACGTAACCATATGGCCTGATGCAGACGAACCGGGGCGCAAGTATGCTGCCGACGTTGCACGGCATTGCAAGGCGGCGGGCATTGCCTCTGTCCGGATTGTGGACGTGCCGACAGATTGGCCAGACGGCTGGGACTTGGCTGACCCGTTGCCGGAAGGCGTGACACTAGATACACTCCGGCAAATGCTGATGGACGCACAGTCGTATGTGTGTGTCCCGGATGATGATGGCCCCGCACCGCTTGTCCGCAAGGTTGAGCCGGCCACCGCGTTCCCAGTAGATGCGCTGGGCAATGTGCTGGGCGCAGCGGCAACTGCTATTCAGGACATTACACAAGCGCCGCTTTCCATGTGCGGGCAATCTGTTCTGGCTGCGGCAACCTTAGCTACACAAGGGTTGGCTGATGTGCAGTTGCCTCGCGGTGGCGGCAAGGGACGGCCATTGTCGGGTATGTTTGTAACTGTTGCGGCAACGGGAGAACGCAAAAGCACGGTGGATAATCTGGCCCTTACCTCTGTGCGGATGCAGGAGGGTGCTTTGCGGGAGCGATACGCCGAACAGATGAAGGATTACGCAATAAAAGCGCAAGCCCATGAAGTTGCCGCCAAGAAAGCCAAACAGGGTGAGAAAGGAAAGGATTCCCGGACAGCTATTGAGGCCAACCTGCGGGCGCTGGGTGATCCACCCCTGCCACCGTTGCAGCCAATGCTGACATGCACTGACCCCACGATTGAGGGGCTGGGCAAGATGCTGCTCAATGCATGGCCCTCTTTGGGGATATTCTCGGCAGAAGGTGGAACCTTTGTCGGCGGCTATGGCATGAGCAAGGAAAACCGCCTTAAGACGGCGGCAGCCATGTCAAACCTCTGGGATGGCGCGCCCTTTGATCGGGTGAGGGCGCTAGATGGCGTTTCAATTATGGTTGGCCGTCGCGTCTCGGCACATTTAATGATGCAGCCGGGCGTGGCTGATGGCTTTCTCGGTGCAGATGATCTGGCCGATCAAGGCTTGCTTTCGCGCCTACTTCTGGCCGCCCCTGACAGCACAGCAGGCACACGGTATGAAGTGGGGCGCAAGGTCAAGCCGGAAAGCCAGCCCGCGCTAGATACCTATAACGCAGCCCTTACCGCCTTGCTGGATGCTCCCCTGCCGTTGGCAGAGGGTAAGAGGAATGAGCTGGCTCCACCCGTTCTTACCTTCACACGGGATGCAACACAGCTTTGGATACAGTTTGCCGACCATATCGAAAGGCAGATTGGCGACGGCAAAAACCTTGACCCAGTGCGCGGACTGGCTTGCAAAGCGGCAGAACATGCTGCTCGCATTGCCGGGGTGCTGACACTGGTTGAAAATCCCAAGGTTACAGAAATATCTGCAAACACGTTGGAAAATGCCTGCGAGTTGGTGGGGTTTTATCTTCAGGAAGCATTGCGCTTGTTCGGCAAGGCAGCAGTCAATGCCGACATTGCCAAGGCTGAAAGAGTCCGCCATTGGCTGCATGAGTCATGGCAGGAAACGCATATTGCGCTGTCAGACCTGATCCGCAGCGGCCCCAACTTCGTGCGGGACAATGCCACCGCTCGGCGGATGCTTGAAATACTCATTGAAACAGGCCATGTGCAGGAAACGCCCCAGCCTGTCACCATCCGGGACAAACGGCGGCGGCAGTCATGGCGCATTATTGGAAAGGTGGTGGCTTAATGAGTTACCGCCCCTTCCGACCCAGCGAAAAGCATTTTGCGCCACCGCTCTTTGCGATAGTTGCGACACCTGCGATAGTGCAGGAAAATCAGGCGCAACTGGTCGCGACAGAATTGCGACAGTCTGCGACAGTTATAGCAGAGAAAACCAAGCCGCCTGAAAGTGTCGCAAACCATCGCAGAACAGTCGCAGAGAAAAACACTCATAAAATCGACACTGTCGCAACTATCGCAACTGTCGCAGACCAAGCTGCAGAAAGTGCCGTCTCTCACCATGCCCTTTTTTTTCTGGACAGGGCAATCCCGGCTGACATGGCGCACGGGCTGGCATGGCTGCTAGATTCCCTGCCGTTCAATCCTCAACTGTCGCCCACGCAACGGGAACAGGCCACAGTGACGCTGCATTGGTTAGCAGAGGAAGAATACCGGCAAAGGTGCTATATTCTGTTTGGATGATGACGGGAGGATGCATGGCTAAAGTAGTGCAAAACAGTGGACGCGGAAACGGCACAGGTGCAGGCCGCGAGAAGGGAACGCCGAACAAATCCACCGCACAGGCGCGGGAGGCAATCGCCCTTCTGGTGGAAGGCAACCTGCCGAAGCTGCAAGTCTGGCTAGACCGTATTGCTGTCGATGATCCCAAGGCGGCTATGGATACGTTTGTGAAGCTGCTGGAATATCATGTGCCAAAACTGGCGCGGACAGAATTAGCTGCGCATGAGGCTGATGCGCAGATTCAGGCTGTGACAACCAAAACCGACGAAGAAATACTCGCGCGCTGGGAAAAGAGGATTCAGGAAGAGACCTTAGCAAAATTACAGCAGTTGCAACCACATAGTTTGTGAAAAAGCGCCCAACTGCATTTCTAAGTTTCTATCAAAAGACGATCCTAATTACCTATGTTTTTCATAACATTCAGATCCATGTGCTTTCATACAACAAACATACCCCCAATATGCCTCAATCACTCCTTTGTTCTCTGCGGCAGACCATGCGAGAGACCCACAAGACTGCAATCCAGATGCCTCTCCCATATATTCTTCCTGCCCTGATGGGTAATAAAAAAGAACGTTATAATCAGCCTTATAATTTCATTGCAGGTAAAATCTGAATAAGATCGGCACTCGTCTATCTGGCGGACTACAAACCAAACTGCTCCAATGGCTAGCATAATCAAAAGAAGGCCCCTCGTGCTTAATACCTTCCTGCTTAAAAACAATCTAAGCTTGTCATCCCCCCGCCCATATTCATGCCCGTGCAGTGTGTGGGTGAATTGCGGATTTGCTGAACAGCGATGGTCTGTTCATTAAGAGCGTTGATAGCCTCTTCTTGGCGAGTCTCATTGGAACTCCAAAGAATCCATGCCTCCTGCGCGCTGTTTCTCGTGCGTTCTCCAGAGGAGATCTGTCGCCAAAGCGTTTGTTGGTAAGCAAGGGGCATCTGGAGCGCGGCTTTCCTTTTATTGGTGTACCCCCCTACATTTGAATTTTTAGTGACAAATGCAAGGGCAACATATCCTAGTTTATCTGAAAATGTTGTCTCGCTTGGCATGAGTTTTTCAATCATGCACGAATAAAACGCTTCAATGGCTGCGGGCGAGGCAGATCCCTGAAAATCAGGGGACATGACGTCAATACCCGGATTGTTACACTGCTGACTGGCTGTAAGCGCCAATTCCTGCCGAGTGGGAGCGCACCCAGTCACAATGACAACAGCCAGTATGCTTGCGGACAATTTTTTCATGTGAGCCTCGTTCATCATTTCCAGCAGCAGACTATCCCAGCACGTCCAAGGGCGCAATTCCAAATCCAGAGAATTTGCGGGTAGAAATGTGGGTATTTTCTGGAGTTGTGCATAAAAATACATTTAATTTCAGTTGGATAAAGAAAAGTTTTGAATCCCACCCCCGCCATTAAATAGTGATTTTATTTATTTATAATATTCGGTTTCTATACCATCAATCATATCATCAATTTAAGAATGAACTGGGTTGATGTAACATGGATGGCTAGTTTTATTCTTCAAGCTCAACCCTCGGTGAGGCAGCATTAAATTCTCGACGAAGGCGAGCTGCTTCCATGCTTCCGGGGTTCTTTTCCTCCATCATCTTCAATATCGTGTTGGGGAGTGCCCGTGTGCGTTTCAGTAGCCAATCTGGCACTGCTAGCGTGTTCTCAGGCGACATCCTCCGTAGATAGTCCTCGAAGAAGTAGCTCGATGTGGCTGGGGTGGCGGCAAACTCCTTGGCTTGCTCAAGAACACTAACCAGCGGCTTATCTGGATACCGTTTCATGAACATGATGAGATAGTCGAACTCGTCGATGGATAAAAAGAACAGGTTTTCAGGTCGTATGATATTTATATCTATGTCCAGCTCTTTCAGCTCTTCTTCGACCTTGTCCCTCAAGAACTCTTCCCAAAAGCTGACACCACTACCGAGCAAGTGACTTTTGTAGGTAACTACAATTCCATAGAAATTCTTCGTGTTCGGAATATCGTCTTGCGGCTGTTGGCGCAAAGCGTGGGCCAATGAATACATCTGAACGACACCTTTTACGATGCTGTCGTCTAAATTTTTGGCAAGGGATGCATTCGTTTGATAGACGCTTGGCTGAAGGCCCAGCGCCTTACTCTTTACCTCAATGAACACCGTCGCGTTGTCCGAGGATAAAGTGAAGTCTGGGACTTTGAGTTGCCTTGCAAAGCGCTTTTTCCATTCGCTATCGGGGATGTAGTTCGCCTTCACGTCATGAAGACGCATGCCCACATACCTCTCTAAAATATTCCCGAAAATTCGCCCCCATCCGTTTATTCGTTTGGAGAGAAAATCATCGATGAAGTTGGTGAAGAAGTAGTGAAACAAGCTCTTTGAGTAACAGGCGTATTTGTCGGCCACCTTGAGGAAGGGATAACGGAATAGTGGGCAGACTTCGTATAGTTGAAGCACGAACCTGCTATCCTTGGAGCGGGCGTCTTGTTCGAGATATTTTCCTGCCTCATCGACCGAGAGAGAAATTAGCTTAAGGAGTTTCTTTACTTTCTCTACCTCGGTTATGTCCTCGAAATCGACCAGCGAGATAAACTGCCGGTTTTTTACCGCGAGCCATAGGTAGAAACAGAACGTGAGAAAATCTTGCGGACGGAAGCCGGATAATTCCTCAAAGTTGTCAGGGATGTTAAAATCCTTGCCAATGTCCTCGAACAGAATGAGCTGTCTCCCAATTTTCTGCAGCAGGTGAAGGTCCTTCAGTTGATACGGAAATTGCTGAAAGGCTGTCCGCCGCATGAATTTTGAAAAAGAATGCGGCCCACCTTCCGGAAGGAGCTTATCGAGCTCAGATAGCCCCCTAATCTGGGTTAGGAGACCGTTCATGTCCGTTTCGGCCGGAACCTTCGGATTGGGCTGGGTTTTGTATTGCAGCGTCCAGCGTATCAGCAGCAACAATTCCCACGGAATATAGCGCCCGTTGGTCAAATCGTTTTCGTTTTCGTAAAGGGTTCTCAATGCTATATCTATCAGCGTATCCGCTTCATAGGTGCGAATTTTATTTCTTATGGGCTTATGCCCTTCAAAGAATGGGTCGCTCATCATTAATGCATGCCAGAAGGTCTTGCATAAATCATCGCACAACCGTGTCAGGCAGAAAAGTATAAAGCTTGCGCGATTCAGTCTATAAATAGATCTTAAACAGCTCAATGTGATACCCTCGGGCATAATTTATGCTGTTTATCACGGCCTAGAATTCTCAAACGGGTATGGCCTATAATTTATGTATATGTTAAAAACATGGCAGTGGTGTGATGGACACGTCCCAAAAGCAGCGCGTATCAACTTATCCAAATACGTCAGGTTTACTGAGCGAGGAATTTATGAAAAAACCGATTGACGTTTCAATCACGATTTCCAGTGATGCAACCGTATACCCTGGAGATAACCCGATTGAAGTATCCTCAATTTGCACGATTACTAACAGTTGCCCTTGCAGGATCACAAAGCTTGGGTGGACAACGCATTTCCTAACTCATGTTGATCCGCCGTCCCATTTTGTTTTAGATGGAAATAGTCTTGATGAAATACCACTCGATCGATTTGTCGTTGATGCTGTCGTTCATGAGGTTTTTGGCGAATGTGTTCTGGCTGAGGATATTACATCACTGCACTTAAAACCCGGAGACTCGCTGCTCCTTAAGACCAAGAATTCTTGGCAATGGAGCGGAACTGGCGCTTTTAATGAGCGGCACGTTTACATCAGCAAAGAGGCTGCTAATGAGATCGTCAAAGCGCGATTAAATTTGGTTGGTTTCGACTATGTAAGTATTGATCAGTATGGCAACGAGGAATATCCAGCGCATCGTGCCATTCTTGGGGCCGACGTTATCGTACTTGAAGGGCTTGCTCTTCGCGACGTCGTGCCCGGTCGATACAAGCTTATCGCCTTGCCGTTGAAAATTGAAAAAGGGGACGGTTCGCCCGTCCGCGCAGTTCTTTTTCAGCAGGATCATTAAAAACACCCAATACTGCACCTTGATTTTTGATCTTTAACGCACTCTTATCGGGGAGGGACAATAAAAAGATTCTTGCATATTGTTACCACCATAGATAACGCCAACGCCAGCGTTTATCGCGTTACAGGGCGCCTGTTCAGGGGGGGTGTTCTGTATCATATTCAAACCCGCAGCGATGCATAGTGAAAAAACAACGGAAGCAATCATCCCTGTACGCCTTCCCCGATCAAAATCATGTGGAGAAAACTTTTTTGGGAGGGGATTCAATCGTTCCAAGCCAAGTGCTAGGCCCAAATTGATTGCTGAACTAAAAGCTAAACCTGCAGACCCATCAATAACTGGTCCTGGGAGATTAAAAGTACTTGCTAAAAAAAAACTTAGTGCTGAGCCGACGAGTACATATGTTGAAGCATCTCTCGCAGCTGTGCTAAGTCCATTCCAAAATGAGCTGACATCGGTACTTGTTCTATAATCATTCATCATAGCCCTCAGTATATTATGATTAAATTTTTGCATGGATAACATACGTGAAGAAGGTGTTCAAAATAAATTTCTTTAACTAGAAAAAGGGGATTTATCAAATTAACTGGGACGATCTTTAAAAATTCAATGAAGTAACGTATGCTAAGATTCATTCTTAACGGAGACAGACCGATGAACAAAGCGTTTATCCTTAATGCACACCAATATTACGATTTTTCACCGGGAAAGCTAAATGAGGAGCTTGTTCGTCGTATGGATGAACACCTTAGGCGCAAAGGGTTTGAGGTGCGTCATCGTCATGTTATGGATGAGTATAATGTTCAGGAAGAGGTTGAAAATCATCGCTGGGCAGATGTCGTTATTCTACAAACCCCGGTAAACTGGATGGGTGTGCCGTGGCGCGCTAAAAAATACATGGATGAAGTGTACATGCTTGGCACCGGTGGTTTGCTTTGCAATGCTGATGGTCGCAGCGCGCAGTCCCCGAAGGATAATTATGGCGGTGGTGGTGTTCTCGCGGGTAAAAAATACATGTTGTCGCTTACGTTCAACGCTCCCAAAGAAGCCTTTGATGATACGGCGCAATATCTGTTTCAGGGGAAAAGTGTTGATGATTTGTTTTTTCCGGCTCACATGAATTTCCGTTTTTTTGCAATGGAGCCATTGCCGACATTCACATGTTTTGATGTCATGAAAAACCCGGAAATAGAAAATGACTTTAAACGCTTGGAAGCGCATATAAATAAGTTTTTCTAATCAAGAAAAGTCAGGAATTTTTAGGTTTTATCGATGCGGCACCTTTTGTTGAAGGGGTGGAGACGTGACGTTTTCTCTTTTGTTTTTCGCCAAATTGATAAAAATTCATAATCTCCGCTCTTGTTATAAAGAAACAAATATTTTAACACCTATTCGATTGAATCAAAGAGGAGCGGGTGATGCCCATAAGAATAAGCAATGACAGCAAAGCGTATTTTCTGCTCTCTTTTTTTTTATGCGGGGTTCTGGTTTGTCTTTGGTCGATAATTGGATTTGATCAATTCGTTCTTGATGATGCCTATATTGTTGAACATTCCGTCAGCAGCATCGTTGCCGGAAAAGAAATGCGGTTTATTGGTGCGCAGCCGTGGGAGGGGGTCACCAGTCCTCTTTATACAGGAATTATTGTTATCTTTGCCCAATTTTTTCCGTTATCACTTGCGCATTGGGGCGTAAGCACGCTTGCGATCATCCTGCTAGTATGTGGTTTCTATAAGCTTTGTCGTTTGCAGGAAATGACACCACTTTTATCTTTTTTATTAGCCGTAACAAGCTTGTTTGTTGGGAAAACATTCTATCAAATTACCAATGGTTTGGAAACCGCGATGGGCATGTCGGCATTAACATGGATCATTGTTGCGCTTAGTGAAAAAAAAATTGGTTTATGGGCCTTTGCGCTCGCGGCCTTACAGCCCTTTATCCGACCTGAACTGAGTGCTTTATCGATCATATTTATTGGTTTTACTTTGCTTCATCGTTCCCCCAATGTACGCAAGGGGTTAGCGGTTTTTTGTGTTACATTTGTGCTTGGTTGCGGTGTGCTTTATTGGCAAGCGGGTTTTGTTTTGCCGAATACGATTTCAGCAAAAGCGAGTTTTATTGCGAGTCATTGCCAGCCTTTAAAAGATCGTCTGAGTGACTCATTTATATTTCTGTTAAGTTTTTTCATCGCATTGGGTCCCTGTTCACTTGGGTTTGTGTTTGCAATTTTTACGCGACTGCGATGGATAATGATCTCGTTTTTTGCAATTTTCTTCCTCGCATATCTGATCAAATTGCCTGAAGGGTTGGTTTATAATCACTCAAGATATGCTTTTTTGTTGATGCCTTTTGCACTTTATGGATGGGCAGCTACCTTAAATAGCACACAAAAGACCGTCGCAATACTTAGCCGCTCAAGCGCGTTAGTGGTTGTTATGTTTCTTGTTTTTTCCTTGCCGGGTCAGGCTGCGTTTTATCGTCGACAAATTGATTATTACGCCAACGAAAATACCCAAATGGCTGCATGGGTCGCAAAAAATATACCGCAGGATTCTGTTGTGCTTGTCTTGGATGCGGGGAGAATCTCACAGATCGGTGTGCAGCCCTTGGTTGATCTGGTGGGGTTAAAATCAATAGAAAGCGCTTATGTTCATCAAGAATTAACGGACAAGTCATGTAATCGTGCTTTGGCAATTGATACGATCGCGCAAAACACTCATGCACAGTATTTTGTTACGACAACGGATTGGGAACGGGTATTTTCGTTTCTTGAAATGTTTAAACATCAGAACTGGTCGATTGAACGGGTAGATAATGAAAGAGGAGAGACCCTTTATCGTGTCTATCGCATCAGCAAAAGAGGTTCTAATGACAGTTGACGATAAAGGATGTACAGATTGAAAAACGGCTCAAACGCAGCGCAACATCATTGGGGGATAAATGCAGTATTTCGGAATAAAGAGCGATACTGAAGCCTGTGCCTTTTGCTGTCACAGGATGATCAAAACTTTTTCAATGCAAGCGTGAGGCCGCACAATGGGTTCATCAAAACATTGATCCTCGCGCCATTATTCTTGTCCAAAAGCAGGAAAAATTTCTGAGATTAGCAAACCAACTTTTGATATAGTAGGAATAAATCCAATTTGTCAGGGATATTCATGAGCGTACGCCCTACGCAGCCTGTGAAATAAATTCATCTGCAATGGAAGAGGTTGCTACAAAGTCTAACGCGTAGTACATCATGATGACAAAGCGATGGAATGAACGCTATCATCTTGTATCGCTATTACAACGTGCAGCTGGCAGGTTGAGCGCGCCGACAGCTTGCGCGGGGATACCCACAACCAGGTTTTTCGTATCGACAAAAATTCTCACTAAGACGGACAGCATAATATCAAACGTGAAGGGGAAAATTTGTTATCGCCAATCAAGAAAGAAGAGGATGCCATGAGGCCAGTACAGATTGATAATGACATGAAAGCATATGCGTTATTGACGGCGTTTGTTTTTATTTTTTTCATGCTTGTCTGGTCTCTCTTCGGAATCGATCAATATCCCCTTGATGATGCCTATATTGTCGAACATTCTGTTCAAGGTTTACTTAGTGGGCATGAATCGCGCTTTGTTGATTCAACACCAGCTGATGGCATCACAAGTCCGGTTTATGTCGGGTTGGTAACATTTTTCGCAATTTTTATGCCGATCCCGATTGCGCATGGAATCATAAATTTTTTGGATATGATCTTACTCATGTTTGGACTGTATAAAATTACCCGTTTAAGTGGTTTATCGTTGAGCGCTGGGTTAGCAATTCCTGTTATGAGTGTTTTTGCAGGGCTGACGTTTTTGCAGATATTCAATGGCTTGGAAACTGCATTGGCAATGGCGACAGCTGCTTGGATTATTGTTGGTTTCCTACAAGACAAACCCTCTCCATTCTCGTCTTTAATGGCAGGGATAAGTGTTTTCATTCGACCTGAATTAGCTGTTTTGTCGTTCATGTTTTTTTTATGGACAATCTATCGACGCTCCGGGAACTGGATGAAGAATGTTTTAATCATGTTCTTCTCATTTTTGTTGTGTGCGGTGCTTGTTTATTTTCTTATGGGTACCCTTATCCCGAATACGATGGCGGCCAAAGCTTATTTTTTTGCGGTGGGATGCCAAACAGTGGGCGATAAACTTTATTCAGTTGGATATTGTTTTCTTGTTTTTTTATCAAATCTCGGATCATTTTCTCTCGGATTTGTTTTTGTTTTCTTTTCACGGTTGCGTTGGATTTTTACGGCATTTGTTCTCATTTTTGTGTCGGCATATTATATCTTTTTGCCTGATGCCCTCATGCACAACGGTTCGCGCTATGTATTTGTGATGCTTCCTTTTGCGGTTTATGGATGGGCGTATGCACTCGCTTCGGCGCATCATCGCATGCAATTAATCGGTCGCAGTTTTGCAATAGTCGTTGTGTTATTTATATTTTATGGGATGCATTCTGGTTTTGTATTTTTTAGCGCCAACGTTCAGGAATTTTCAAAAGATAATGAAGAAACGGTTATGTGGGTAAATAAAAATTTGAGTCCTCAAGCCGTACTGTTGGTTCAGGATGCAGGAAAAATTTCACTGATTGGCCAAAATCCTCTTGTCGATCTGGTTGGATTAAAGTCTCATTTTGTTGTCGATATTCATCGTGATAAAACATATGCCCAGTGCGGGCTGAACTCGGATGTAATGGATGCTCTCGCTACCCAATCGCGTGCCTCATACATCATTTTGTTGACTGAATGGAACAAAGTTTACAATATCACAACACTCTTACAGCAAGCAGGCTGGCGTGTTGACCGTGCTGATAGCGATCGCGGGAATAGCTTTTATCAGGTTTATAAAATCAATAAAAACGCTTCTTAACGTTGACTTGCTTTTTGTTTAAGCATTGCCGATAAAGGCGGGGTGAATCATAAAGATAATGTGATCCTGATATGTGTCAATGTAGCGCTTTCATTTTACAAGATGAAGAAAAATTCAGCTTTTTAAATGGTCGTAATTAGTATGACGGGAAGTTGAAAGCCTAAAATGATCTAGCTCTTTTGTTCTTTACAATACTAGCGTTAATGTAAGAGTGGAGAGGATAAAGCCCAATGTCGCCAAAACATTTTTCGCAGGATATATGTATACATCAGAGCAAAATTTCAGCGCTCTGTTGTGGGGTTACGGCACCACAGGGAATGTTGTGGGCTGTTTTTTTCGCACGCTCACTTGTTTGCTTGACTTTTGCGCCCGATGACGTTGAGCAATTTGCATCCCGTTGGGGAGTGCGTATCCAGCGCGATATCAATGAGCAAAACGAGAGTGATCGTGATTTTATCCGTTTATCAATTGCGGAACTAACAGAATATTTAAAAAACCCCTCACGTCCTTGCTACGTCCCACATGCATTATGGGGGACGCCGTTTCAGAAAATGGTATGGGAGGCGCTTAAAGCCGTTCCCGTGGCACAGACGCGTTCCTACCAACAGATCGCAGATCAAATTGAACATCCCATGGCGGTGCGGGCCGTTGCCAATGCATGCGGGGCCAATCCGCTTGCCCTTATTGTGCCCTGTCATCGTGTGATTTGTCAAAATGGACGGCTGGGCGGTTTTCGTTGGGGGGTGGCACTGAAAGAAAAGTTGTTGAATTTTGAACAAGCATATTCCTTATCGCAGGATGTTGCATTTAATGCGGCTTAAGCTTAAGGTGCTGTCGCTATGAAACCATCTGACTTGATTCTTTCGATCCGACCCAATTTCAAACTCTCGCTGACGAGCAGCACCATGATGCTCGTTCCACCGGCCTTGCGGGCAAAAGTGATGGCGCGTGATCGTTATACCTGTGTCTATTGCGGATTTCGCGCAAAGCGCTTCCAGGAAGTGCACTCGGCGGACATTGATAATGTTGTAGCGTCTAACCGTCCTAATGACTGGGTGACGGTATGCCATATGTGTGAACAATGTCTTTCGCTTGATCGTGTCGGTATGATGGGGGAGGGGATTTTGATTTGGCTGCCTGAAATTCAGCAAACCGAGCTTAATCATCTCATGCGCGCGCTTTATGTCGCTCGACAAAGTGAAAGTGAGATTGCTGATGCCGCCAAGAAAGGTCTCGATGCCCTTCGTGCGCGACGGGAAGATTCCAAGCGTCGTATGGGCACAGATGACCCGATGATTTTGGCGACCATTTTTGCTGATACCTTGAAAAAAGAAGAATATGACCAACGTGTCGAAAAGCTTAAGGATATTCGCCTGCTGTCGTTGGATCGTCGCATTCAAAAAACAAAAACAGGGGATGTTGATCGCTTTTCTGACATGGTTGCTTATTGGGCTTCATCCGACACGCAGCTTGGTGAAACGCCGGTTGGAGAGTGGAAAGGGTTGCTGGCAAAAATAAAGTAAACTCTTTGATTAATGTGAATTTTTTCAAAATCAAGCAAGATAAACTTGCTGTGGGCTAATAAAACCGCTACATCAGCGATGCTGCTGTTTTTTCCTGCGTTGCGGGTCCTAACGGTTGTGATTTGTTTTTAATCGATATCAAGGTGTTTTATGTCGTCTCAAAAAAGTTCAGCTAAAGCGCGTCGTTCGGCTGCGCGGTTGGCCATTGTTCAGGCGCTTTATCAGCTGGAGCAAGGGGATGTTTCAACACCAAGGCAGGCCATCTTTGATCTCATGCAAATGCGGCAGGATGATATTGAAGAAGAACTGATTGCGCCTGATGCCGCTCTTTTAGAAGGGGTTGTTTCGGGAATACCGCGGCGAATTGGTGATATTGATACGCTTTTGCAGGGCGCAATCGGGGGCAGTCGACCGTTGGATCGCAGTGAAAGTGTTTTGCGGGCTATTTTGCGCGCAGGGGCGTACGAGCTGATTACCAATGCCGAGACTGCGGCGGGCATCATTATTAATGATTATATTAATGTCGCGCATTCCTTTTTTTCTGGAACAGAGCCGGCAAAGGTGAATGCGGTTTTGGATAAAATTGCCAAAAACATTGGGCGTCAAGACGATTCTCAGTCTTAAATGGCGATTTCGAGCTAAAAGTATTGACTCAAGGCGCGTTTTTCTTTAAAAACCGCTCATTCCCGAAAAAGCGGATCAGCCTTCGGGGCTGCTTCCCCTCCATGGTGGAGTGTTTGGGACAATCGTACTTTTGCATAAGCAGAAGACATAAAAAGGAATAACGCATGAGTAAGCGTGAAAATTGTAAGCATAAAATTGACCGCCGTTTGGGCGTAAACTTGTGGGATTCAGCAAAGAGCCCCTTAGCACACGGCCGTGAAGGTGGCCCCGGTCAGCATGGCCAGCGCCGTAAAAAATTAACAGACTATGGCGTTCAGTTGCACGCCAAGCAAAAGATTAAAGGCTACTACGCCAACATCGGCGAACGCCAATTCCGTCGCTACTACCAAGAGGCAATGCGTCGCAAAGGCGACAATGGCGAAATTTTGGTTCAGCTTTTGGAACGTCGTTTGGATGCTGTTGTCTATCGCATGAAGTTCGCGCCCACCCCGTTTGCGGCGCGTCAGATGGTCAACCATGGTCACATTAAAGTAAATGGCCAACGTGTAAGTATTGCATCGTATTCTTTAAAAGATGGTGATACGGTTGAAGTGTCTGAAAAAATGAAGCAGAACGCTAACTTCCTTGCTGCGCAACAGGCCTCAGGTCGTGACATTCCGGATTACATTCAAATGAATGAAGGCGGCGTGAAAGGTACGTTTGTGCGTGGTCCGCAGCTGACTGACGTGCCCTATCCTGTCAAAATGGAACCCAACTTGGTTATCGAATTCTATTCGCGCTAATCGGGAAACGATCCTTTCGAAAAACCCTGCTTCGGCAGGGTTTTTTATTGACTATGTTGATGAAGACTTTTGCTTGCTATCGGCGCATAAAGAATCAATAATCAGGCCGTTGTATAGAAAAGGTGATTTTTTAGACAGTGTTTCTCGTATGTTATAACATGAGCATTTTTTTGTGATGGATTTACGTAAAAAAAAAGATGAGCCCTCTGTTTTTGCTTCATTCCTCAGCTTGTTAAGCGGGAATGGTTGCGCGCATGATCAAGCTTTCGAGCGTTTTGATTCGGTTATTGAAAGTGGCCGACATGATGCAAGTCGTGTGCAATCATTCGTTATTTCGGTTGAGCGAGACGATAATCCCTATGAAACAGTCTGGGTAAAGACGCCCCACGGTGCGTATGCAATCGTCAAAACGTTTGCGCCTTTTAAGTCAAAAAGCGGGCTAGAATCGGTGCCTGCATATGCATTACTTTTTTCTCATGATACGGCTTTTCTAACCAATATTTTTTTTGCCAAACCCAATGATCCACAGCGTCCTCAACCTTCTCTGGCTGAGATAGAAAAAGGTGTTATGGTTGTTGCTGGGCGTTACGAGAGTGATATTTTGCGTGAGGATGTGCTTCACGGTCAGCGCGTAGAAATGGCTTGGGCGCTCGCTGCTATTCGCCAACACACCTATATCACGGAGAACGCATTACGCATTCATGGCGCCATATTAAGTACCGGAAAAAAAGTATGGCGCTCTGGTTCGAGCGTATTTTGGTTGCGTGAAAGTGAGAAGGATAGCGATTTATATCATTGTTATTACTATGCCAATCCATTTTTTGGAAAGCGATGTCTGTTTTTAAATGATAATAAATTGAAGAATCGTTGGTTAAGCGGTTTTTTGCAGATATTTTCGGTTCGGCTTACCGAGTTGCCCATACCGATTGGCGAGGCTGATGAATTTGTCCGCACAAATTTTGTTCCCCTCTCTCGTCGCATTCTAAAGGGCGGCGATCCCTATGAATTAAATCAGGGAACAGGTTTCAGCAAAATAAAAAGAACAATTAAAAAAGGAACATTGCGGGCGTTGCAAAAAACCGCTCATGCATTGCGTAATTTGGATGTGCGCACCTTGACCATCTCTTTGGTGATAACTGGCGTCATGCAAATTCTTTTTAGTATTCCCATGCTGGCGTGGGGGGCAGCATCTGCAAGCACCGTTTTGCGCAAAGGCAGCAACTCTTTGCTTCAGGCTATTAATAGATTTCTTTCTCCGACACAGACGTTGGCGCAAGAAATTGAAAGAGACATTGCGCTGCTTTTTGCGTCACATAAAAAAGATGATACGGTCGTTCTTCAAGAACGCCGAGGCTATATCTTTAATCCAGCATATCTCACAAGCATGGTTCCGGTTCCTGTAGGGTGCTTGCGCCATGCTTTTCCTGATGCCCTGCCGTATAAACGACAACAGCATGAGAATGAACATGCGAAAAGCATCGTGCTGGATACGTTGGGCTTCCAGCCTGGCACAGTTTTTAGCTTTGAGTATATTCGTAATAGGGAATTTGTCTTGGCGCAACAGCCCGATGGTTTAGATGTTTACTTTGATCCGTTAAGTAAAACCGCGATTGCGGAAAAGAAAAGAGAACCACATCCTCATGTTCTTCCTAAACGATCCGTTCGGCGTCTTTTTGCTTTAGAAAATAAAAAACATCATGTCGTTGCAGTTCGCAACACTGGTCGTCGTAGATTGTTGTTTGAAACATATCCCGATCTAGATTCTGTTTCAGATAGTTTTTTCTCATCAATGCATCCTTCTGCGGAGATGATGTGGATGACCTTACAAAATTTAACACATTCATCTTTAGGGCCAGCTGATGCATTTCCGCTAGCGCGAGTTTTGCCTGCTGCACTTCAAAAGAAATATCTTAAAGGTGTGAGCAAAGCATTAAAGGCTGCTTTGGGGGATTTTATTGATCGTTCACCTGCACAATGTGTTGATGAGATTGATCGTTATATTCGTTCAAGCAGACCGAATAATATGGCCACACCACATCTCCATGAAAAAAAGCAGCGGGAGGGTGGAATGCTTCTATCCTTCATGCGGCAGCAGCGACCGGTGATTAAGCTGGATTAACATTCGGCGTATCTCGGTTCGCTTTAAGTTTTTTTACTTGCCTTTAAAAGGGGACTCGTGAAAGGTTGGCGCATGACCGCCTCTGACTCAAGCCCTCATGAACTTAGTCAATTTGATCTTGTCGATGCTTATCAAAGCTTGCGATTTCAATATGATATGGGAATTGAGGAAGCACTTGAGCATGTTCCGCTCGCATTGGCCCCTGCAGCAAAGGTGCGTGCGCTTTCTTCGCTGTCTCCGTTGCGGCAGAATCCAACATCCCGGACTGTTGTTTTCGAGCAAAGTCCTTTCCAGCCTTCTTCAAACCAGATCACCCAAAACCAATCCAGCATCACGTCTTCAGTAAATTTAAATACGCTCGATATTCAAAATATCCCGACATTAGAGGCCCTTCGTGCTGCCTTAAATGCGGTGACAAGCCTTTCTGTCAAGGATACGGCGATGAATATGGTCTTTGGAGAGGGCCTTGCTGATCAGCCGCCCGTGATGGTGATTGGAGAGGCCCCCGGCGAGGAAGAGGATCGAACGGGGCGTCCTTTTGTCGGGGCAGCCGGTCAATTGCTCAATAAAATGCTAAAATCAATCGGTTTTGCGCGTGAACAGGTTTATATCAGCAATGTTCTTAATTGGCGGCCACCAGGCAACCGCACACCGCGTCCCGATGAGGTTGCGATATGTCTTCCTTATCTCATGCGCCATATCGCGTTGGTCAAGCCTCGATTTATTCTGCTCACGGGGGCTTTGGCGGCGCAAGCAGTGTTAGCACGCTCAGACAGTGTGTCGCGATTGCGCGGGCAGTGGTGGGATTACCAAGCGTCAGAACTCGATAAGCCGATTCCGGCTTTGGTGACTTATCACCCCGCCTATTTGTTAAGAAGCCCCCATCAAAAGAAAGAGTCTTGGCGTGATTTAAGACTATTAAAGAAGAAGATAGAATCGATCTAAAGTATGTTGAAGACTAGAAAAATATAATTAAGAAGTCTTGAAGAGATATTAATATCACAGTTCCAAAAACAATAATGCTTGCAATAGAAGTTTGTTTTGGCTAAGCAGTCCTTGTTATGCGTGGACTACACACCCACACCGCAAGGTTTCTAACAGTGAGCCCTAAGATCTTTTATCGATCGATCACTTTAGTTTTACTTGCCGGTTTCTTTCTCGCAAGCGGCTTTTATTCCGCTGATGCCAGCACTACATCTGTATCTTCACCTAGCGTGCAAACCAAGTCTTTATCCACGTCAGTTTTGCCCATTATTCATCCGGTGAATGATTATAACAGTGCGTTGCTTTCTGTTGCGATGACAAATCTTTTTCAGGGTGAAAAGAATGAGGTGCTTCTCTCAGAAAAAGATGTGGGACTTTATCAAACCATTTTTAAAGCCCAAGCCAAACAAGATTGGCGTACGGCTGATGCTGCTCTCAAAGCTCTAAACGATCGCCGCTTGGTCGGTCACGTTTTGGCCCAGCGCTATTTGCACCCCACTGCATATCGCACGACCTACGATGAGTTAAAAAATTGGCTGGCCCAGTACGGCGATTTGCCTGAGGCGCGCAAAATTCATTCTCTTGCGCTTAAAAAGCAAACTAAGGTGCATAAAGTTGCCGTACAAGAACCGACTCTCGGTCAGATTATTAAAAGTGGCTTACCCGCCGCAGCGACCATGGCCAGCACAGACATTCCCGCTTGGAACGAAGGGCTAACCGCTTGGCGCTTAAAAGATTACAATAAAGCCTTAGTGGCCTTCAAACAGGTGGCTGAGGTTAAAACAGCCACTCCGTGGGAGCAGGCTGCCGGGGCTTATTGGGCAGCGCGATGCTTAACCCGTTTGCATCATCCCGAACAGGTGAGCTTATGGTTAAACCGAGCAGCCAAGCACTCACGCACGTTTTACGGTCTTATGGCACTGCAACAGTTGGGCGAGGCCGTTTCATTAAATTGGGATGCGCCTGAGCTTAACCGTGAGCACCTTAGAGCACTCGCGAAGATTCCCGGTGGGTATCGCGCCATTGCTCTTTTACAGGTGGGGCAAAACAACTTAGCCGAGCTGGAGTTGCGCCGCCTACAATCTGGCGGCGATTCTGTTGTCGAAGAAGGGTTGGTTGCGCTTTCACTCAGTGCCAATCTTGCCAATTTAGCCTTGCGCGTCGGTACGGCTTTTTCCACTGATAGTGGCAAACTTTATGATGCAGCCCTTTATCCTGTGCCGCAATGGAAGCCGGAAAATGGTTATCGGATCGACCGCGCCTTGGTGTTCGCCGTAATGCGACAAGAATCGCGCTTTGACCCGCTGGCAAAAAGTAAAGCGGGGGCCATTGGTCTCATGCAGCTTATGCCCACCACGGCCAGTTTCGTTGCGGGTAAACGCTATGAAGATAAAAATCTAGATGAGCTGGCCGAGCCAGTGACCAATGTAACGTTAGCGCAGAAGTATATTGAGCACCTTTTACAAAATAGCGATCTTGAACAAAATCTGTTTTATGTTCTCGCAGCCTACAACAGCGGGCCAACGCAAGTATCGCGCTGGAAAAAAGATATGGGTACGATGAATGATCCCCTTCTTTTTCTTGAGATGATTCCCGTCAGTGAAACCCGTGATTTTGCTGAACGTGTTTTGACAAATTACTGGATCTATCAAATACAGCTTGGCCATCCGGTCGATGGATTAGAAAAATTGGTCGCAGGTAATTGGCCTATGTATCAAAATCGTCCTGCTGATGATGTGGTTCATGTTGCTGATAATTCGCCTGCCACCACGCTGCGACCTTGATCACCAAAAAGTTTAACTGAAGAGTTCTATAATGGGGATCGTTGATCTTACTTTTGAAAACACCTATGGCCGACAAGCGGGAAAAATTATTGCCGGTGTCGATGAAGTGGGCCGAGGGCCGCTAGCCGGGCCCGTTATCACTTGTGCGTTGATTTTGCCTGATGATCTGACTCTTTTGCCTGCAGGGATTATGGATTCAAAGCAGGTAAGTGCCCGCAAACGAGCGCATCAGGCCCCGCTATTGATGGAACATTGCACGTATGCTTTTGGCGAAGCGTCGGTTGAAGAAATTGATATGCTCAACATTTTTCAGGCGACAATGCTTGCGATGACTCGTGCTGTCCGCGGCTTGGCTCTGAGCGTAGATCTTGCCCTTATTGATGGGCCGCATATTCCAAAAGAGCTTGCGTGTGCAGCTATGCCGATTGTTGATGGTGATGCGCGCTGCTTGAGCATTGCGGCTGCGTCAATTCTCGCTAAGGAAAAACGCGATGCCTTGATGCGACAGTTGGCCTGTGAGCATCCACACTATGGCTGGGAGAAAAACGCGGGCTATGGTACATTGTTGCATCGCGAAGCCTTGCAGAAATTTGGCGTGACGCCCCACCATCGTCGCAGTTTTGCGCCTGTACGCAATGCGTTGATGCAGCAACAAGATCAGAATGCTTAACCCCTCTTTTTAGAGCGCATCTTCCAAAGTCAGACGCGCTTTGTTTTATTCTTTTAACGCAAATACGTCGTCAAAGATGGTCTCTACGCCCATCTTTTCGGGATTTAAACTCGAGCGCATCTCCCAAAGTCAGACGCGCTCTGTTTTATTCTTTTGACGCAAATACGTCGTCAAAGATGGTCTCTACGCGCCCATTTTTTCGGGATTTAAACTCGAGCGCATCTCCCAAAGTCAGACGCGCTCTGTTTTATTCTTTTGACGCAAATACGTCGTCAAAGATGGTCTCTACGTGCCCATCTTTTCGGGATTTGCTCTGATAATGCGAAGAGGGCGCGTCATGCAGACCTGGCTTAAAGAGCATGCAGCCTTTTAAGCGAAACGTCGCGGCCGAGAATTTCCGCTACTTCAAAAATTGGCGGACTCACGGTCGTGCCAGTGAGGGCCGCGCGTAAGGGTTGTGCTATTTTCCCGAGCTTTAAACTGTTCTCATCCGCAAAGTTGCGCACGCATTCTTCGAGGGCAGGGGCTAGCCAATCATTCACGGTGGCAAAACGCTCAGCCAGTTTTTTTACCATCTCTACTGTTGCTGCATCTAAAACGGCCTTTGCTTTCTCGTCATATATTAGCGGCTGTGCAAGGCAATAAACCTTGGCGCCTTCCGCTAGTTCAACCAGCGTTTTAGCCCGTGATTTAAGGCTTGCCATGCCTTTTATGATGCGCTGCGTATCCTCTGAAGAAGGGGCCGTGGGCATGAAATCTTTAATCAGCTCGCTCAAGCGTACATTATCAGCTAATTGCAAATAATGAGCATTCAAAGCATTCAGTTTGTTGTAGTCAAATCGTGCCGGAGATTTGCTGATTCCTTCGAGATTAAACCATGCGGCAGCCTGCTCGTCGGAAATAATTTCATCATCACCATGCCCCCAGCCCAATCGCAATAGATAATTGCGCAAGGCCTCAGGCAGATAACCCATTTTGGCAAAGTCGCGTACACCAACAGCGCCGTGGCGTTTCGATAGTTTCTGGCCCTGATCGTTGACGATCATGGGAAGGTGCGCGTACACTGGTTCTTTCCATCCCATGGCATGATAAATTTGAAGCTGTCGGAATGTATTGGTCATATGATCGTTACCACGAATAACGTGGGTGATCCCCATATCTGCATCATCAACCACTACAGAAAGGTGAAAGGTAGGTGTGCCGTCTGAGCGTAGCAAAATCATGTCATCAAGCTGCTCATTTTTTACCCTGATTTCGCCTAAAACAGCATCAATGACAACTGTTTCTCCCTCTTGAGGGGCTTTAATGCGGATAACAGGTTTTACGCCTGCGGGGGCTTCATCAGCTGAGCGGTTACGCCAACGGCCATCATAGCGCATAGGCTGGCCTGCGTTTTTTTGTTCTTCACGCATTTCCGCAAGCTCTTCGGGTGAGCAGTAACAAAAATATGCTTTTCCCTCTTTTACCAGTTGATGTGCCACCTCAGCATGGCGTGGCGCGCGAGAAAATTGCATGACGGGTTCGCCGTGCCAGTGCAGGCCCAGCCAGGTTAGCCCATCGAAGATTGCCTGCGTGGCTTCGGGGGTTGAGCGCTCACGATCTGTATCCTCAATACGGAGCAGAAATTTACCGTGATGGCGTTTTGCAAATAACTGATTATACAGCGCGGTGCGGGCTGTGCCGATGTGCATATAGCCCGTTGGGGAGGGGGCAAGCCGACAAACAGGCGATAATGTCATGACGTTGGGACTTTCCATAAATTGTATTAAGCTTTTTCAGCCGTTCGTTTTGGTGTGCGGCCTTTGCGTCCGGTTGCATCTTTACCAAGGCCGATTTTTTTCGCAAAGACAGAACGTTGTTCAGCATATTTAGGTGCGACCATGGGATAGTCGGCAGGCAAATTCCATTTGGTGCGATATTGCTCGGGTGTCATGTTATAAACAGTGCGTAGATGGCGTTTCAGCATTTTAAGCTTTTTACCATCTTCTAAACAAACCAAGTATTCCGGAGTGATTGAGCGGCGAACCGACACAGCGGGTTTTCCCGATTCCTGTTTAACGGCGGGCGTGTTCGCTGATGCTGTTGAACCGTTGGGTCCTCCTAATGAGGTATAGACGGTGCGGATCAATTCCGGCACTTGTGCAACGGCTAGCGTGTTTTTACTTAAATAAGCCGCTACAACTTCTGCTGTTAAGCGTAATAATTCGCCCTTTTTGTTTTCGTTTTGCGTTTCCGACATGATGAACGCCCCCATTTTTCTAAAAAATTGATACTAAATCTAGTCTCACCTCTTATCTTTGTTGTCAAGTCATCGCGAAGAAAAAACATGTTTTTTACTTAAAAAATAAATTCTCATGAACGTAATATTTAAGAAAGAAATTTTCATTAATGCATGCGTGCCCCTCTTGCTCAAATCGATTAAAGCGTTCAGTATTACGCTATGACGAAGATGTTTAAATTTACGCGTTGTTTGATTGCGGCCGACCACGGCGGGCTTGATCTTAAACAGCGCCTCATCCCCTTTTTGCAACAGCAAAATCTTGAGGTGCTGGATTGCGGGCCGGATGCATATGACGGAGACGATGATTTTCCTGATTATGCCGCTCGGCTTAGTGAAAAACTGCTCGCGTTGGATGATCAGTCCTTTGGTGTGCTGATTTGTGGATCCGGGCTAGGCATGAGTATTGCTGCGAACAAAATTGACGGTATTCGCGCCGCGCTTTGTACCGATGCCACCATGGCGCGATTAGCGCGACAGCATAGCAATGCAAATGTCGTATGCTTGGGGGCACGGATTATCGGCGAAGTTTGTGCGCAGGATATTGTGACGCATTTTCTGCAGGCCGCTTTTGAAGGCGGGCGGCATCAGCGTCGGTTGGATCTCATCAAAGACTTAGAGGGATAATAAATAATTATGAATGAATTTTTTACATCGAACCTTGAACAAACCGACCCCGAACTGATGCGTGCGATTGAGCAAGAGTACAGTCGTGAGATGAATCAGATCGAAATGATTGCTTCTGAAAACATTGTTTCCCCGGCGGTGTTGCAGGCACAAGGGTCGTTGATGACCAACAAATATGCAGAAGGCTATCCGCACAAACGTTATTACGGCGGATGTGAAGCAGTTGATGTTGCTGAAGACTTGGCTTTGCAACGTGTGCGACAACTTTTTAACTGCACGTACGCCAATGTGCAGCCTCACTCGGGTTCGCAGGCCAACCAAGCGGTTCTTATGGCCCTGCTGCAGCCGGGTGATGTACTCATGGGGCTGGATTTAATGTGCGGCGGTCATTTAACGCATGGCATGGCCATCAATATGTCGGGTAAATGGTTTAAGGCTGTCTCCTATGGTATACGGCCCGATACCCATCAAATTGATTATGATGCCCTTGAAGCCTTGGCCGTTGAGCATCAGCCTAAATTGATTATTGCAGGCGGGTCTGCTTATCCGCGTCAAATCGATTTTGCCCACTTTAGAAAAATTGCGGATCGTGTAGGCGCATATCTGATGGTGGACATGGCGCATTTTGCTGGCTTGGTTGCTGGTGGTGTACATCCTTCGCCTTTAGAGCATGCGCATATTGTTACATCTACAACGCATAAAACCCTGCGCGGTCCACGAGGAGGGCTGATTCTCTCTAATGATGAGGGTTTGGGGAAAAAGATTAATTCTGCTGTTTTCCCAGGTTTGCAAGGCGGACCGCTCATGCATGTGATTGCAGCCAAAGCCGTTTGTTTTAAAGAGGCGCTGCAACCATCATTTAAAACGTACGCTGCTGCAATCGTCAATAATGCTAAAGCTTTGGCGCAAACCATGAGCGATACGGGATATACGTTGGTATCGGGCGGTACGGATACGCATTTGATGTTAGTGGATTTGCGCAGCCGAAAACTAAGTGGCAAGGCGGCTGAGGAAAGCCTTGATCGTGCAGGAATAACGTGTAACAAAAATGCGATTCCCAATGATCCGGAAAAGCCAACTATTACATCAGGTATTCGGTTGGGTACACCTGCGGGCACAACACGGGGATTTGGGGTTGAAGAGTTTCAGCAGATCGGTCACTGGATTGATATGTGTTTAGGTGAGCTTGAAAAAAATCCGCTCGACAACACGCGTGCCGAGGCAATTATCCGCAAAGAAACTCAGGCACTTTGCCAGCGCTTCCCCATCTATCCTGATGCAATGATTTCATCCTTTGAGAGGGCCTGACCATGCGTTGTCCTTTTTGCGCACATGAGGATACGCAAGTGAAGGACAGTCGCCCGGTTGAAGAGAATTCTGTCATTCGCCGCCGCCGCCAGTGTGTGCACTGTAACGCGCGCTTTACAACGTTTGAACGCATTCAGTTGCGCGAACTCATGGTGCTTAAAAGCTCGCAGCAGCAAGAGCCTTTTGATCGTGAAAAGCTTCATCGCTCGCTGGCCTTGGCTTTGCGCAAACGTCCAGTTAGCGAGGATCAAGTGCAAACTGTTGTGAGTAGCATTGTGCGGCAACTTGAAAGCTTGGGCGAAAGCACAATTGTCACGTCGCAAATCGGAGAGATGGCGATGGCGGCGCTCGCGCAATTGGATACGGTTGCCTATGTTCGTTATGCGTCGGTGTATAAAGATTTTCGAGAGGCAAACGATTTCGATGCGTTTGTGCGTGCTTTACCTACTTTGCCTTCATCGTAACCCCGCGCCATGTTTCGCGTCCCTTACAGCAAGGTGATGGAGAGGTGCTCTCCTCCGCAATCGTTGAGATGTGGCAAGGCTGTATCAATGGTTTCATGGGATGTGTAATCATCTCCACAAAAAAGATAATGTGCAGGCATTCAAGGCTCGTGCCTTAGAATGTACACAAAAATTTCAGCAGCGAGAAGAAGCGCATTTTACTCTGTTTACGCAAAGCGCTCAAACGTTTGTGGAGGGCAGATTAAGCGTTAGCGTTGACTAGAGCAAATTCCGAGAAGATGGGATCGAAGAGATCATCTTTGACGACGTATTTGCGTAAAAATGATAAAACAGGGCGCGTCTGTCTTTGGGAGATGCGCTCTAGGCAGTTAAAACATATTCCGCAAGCGAGCGAACGCTTGCGCCGCCAGCAAGGGCAGTGGCGTAGGACTGCGCAGCAAGCAGTGATTGCTTGGCGGCAATTTTGCTCATGGTTATCATGCTTTGAGTGTTGAGCAGTGTGGGTGACGATGTAATCGCTGGCGTACTTAACGACCCCCAATCATATGTACCCGGATCAACCAGCGTGGATGATGATGGCGTTAAATCAAGCACGCCTAGTTCTTTCAAAATTTTTTCATCGCTTGATGAGGGGGGGATGCCCCTATTGTCGTTGGCGATCGAGGATTGATCAGTATTCTTTTTACCCTCACCTAGGGGAGGCAATTGCGGGCCAAGCGGGGGCAGGAAGTCGGGTATAAAACTTTCAGTTGATTGTTTTGCATTACCGTACTCTTGCGCAAGCAAAACGTTGTCTTTCGAGAGTTTGGTGCTGCTTTGTCCATCCGATTTTTTGCTTTGATTATAGAGGCCCAGAGCCTCATCAAATCGCAGT
This sequence comes from Bdellovibrionales bacterium, assembly GCA_039808765.1. GTDB lineage: Bacteria > Pseudomonadota > Alphaproteobacteria > UBA2400 > UBA2400 > JBDHTQ01. The sequence goes on along the minus strand of JBDHTQ010000011.1, from coordinate 18,517 downwards.
GATTCGCCTTCAACAGTGACGTTGCCTGTCTCTTTGGCATTCTTGAGGAGGGAGTAAGCGGCCTGCGACCGAGACGATAAAGCACCGTCACCACTTGGCACAGCACCAAGCAGACGAATATAAGATGCGTAGGATAGGTCAATCGCAGCAGACATCTTGGTCCTATTTTAGCAAATTTTCGTAGAACTTTGAAGAATTTTTTGATTCAATTGCGCGAAATTCAGGTTCCTTTAACCTTTGAACGTGCGGCATGCAAATTTTCGTTCACTGAAGCGTGCAATGAAAAACGGCCATCAAAAGATGACCGTTGCACGAAATCATGGATTCGTTTGATTGGTTAGCGCTTGTTTGCTTTTCCTGAATCCATTTTTTCTTCTTTGTATTCAACGTGTTGACGTTTTACGGGGTCAAATTTCTTGACCAAAAACTTTTCAGTGGTCTTACGCGGATTTTTGGTCGTGACGTAAAAGTGACCAGTGCCTGCTGTGCTAACCAGCTTGATGCGAACGCGGGTGGGTTTTGCCATGATACAACCTTCCTTCTAAACAGGTGCGCACCCTAGCGAATTTCCCGCCAGAGTCAAGAATTTAAAGCAAGCGCGCGGGCACCCTACCGTCAAAGGCTGCCGCAATGCAAGTAAAAAATGAGGTGTTCCTGCTTTTTACGGCTTTTTCGGGTGCAGTGTTCGCCATGCCCACGGGGACATAAATCGCCCTGACCATAACCCGCGTTTGCGCGATTGGGCGTAACCTTCAAGGATCATATACTGCTGGCTAAGCCCGTGATAGGCCATCGCCCAACCATCCCGAATCATAAGCGCCCCTAAATCAAGACCATTCACGGCACATGTTCCTACTTTTTGACCGTGGCTGTCTTTATCGCGAATAAAACATTCCATTTGGTTTTTGCCAATCATGGCTGCTAATGCATCGCGCGATGTAATAAAGCAATCAAATGACTTGTTGCGCGGGGTAAAACACGTTTGGCCTAAATCGGGGGCATCAACACCCCATAATTTAACCGCCGCACCATTGATTGAGATGAGGTCGCCCTCTAGAGCAGTGCCGCTTCCCGAAACGGTTGGCAAGGCCGGATAGGCAGGATCAAGTGTTTGTTGCGCAGGCGGGGAGGGTGTTGTGGTGGATGAAGCCGCCGCAGGTGCTATTATGCTGCTCGTGAAGAGCGCAAGCAGCAAGGGAATGATGTGGTAATGATCAAAAAGAACGGTGCAAAAACAAAGCGGTTTTTTTGATTTTTGATTGTTAGCAATCCGTGAGGATCGCGCGCGCCGATCAAAACGGTGGGCTGGCTGCGCAGTGCCGAACACGCTAACGCGCTGGTTTCGGTTGTCGGTTGTCATAGGTTACCGTTGAATTGGACAAAATCAAATCCATGGCACGGCCCTGAAACATATTAATACCCAATTCCTGTCCGCACTCAATCGCATCTTCGTTATCGCAACGGCTGAGAATGATGCGGGTCGGCCCCCCTGATCCCACGTTCGCGCGCAGTCGGATGAACGTTTCACTGTTTTTCAAACTGATCAACTCAGGGCTCCAATACATTTTCATCATATCAAGGCCCAAGCGGTCGCGGTCCATGTAGGGCAATGTTAAATGCGTTAACCCATCAAGGCAAACGCGATAACCGCGATCGTGCAGATAATCACGCGCAAACAAGTATGCACCCATATCGGAGAAAACATCCATTTTCTGGAATTCAATCACCAATCGACCCCGCAAATTCGAGGATATGTTCTGATCGAATTTATGGAAATCCGGCGACAGCACCGTCGATATGTTCAAGTTGATCGAAAAGGCCCGTTCCAAGTGTTGGGTTTCGTGCTCAAGATGGGCTAACATTCGTTTGTCCAGTGTGAGCGTGAGATACTGAAACAACCAGCGATTGGATGAGATTTGAACCCCTGGAATCAGCGCATCTTCCAATTCAGCAATCGATACATACAACTCATGGAAAATTGCTTTCGGGGGCACGCCACGCGCATAGGCGCAAACGGGTTGGTTGCGAATCAAATTAACCAGATTGGCGTGCTGCAGGGCTTCTTCAAGCCGACCCAATTGTGTTGGGCCAAGCGGTTTCTTTTCGGTAACAGGTGTGCCAGTGGAAGCCTCTTTCAGTCTTTTTTCGGCGTGTACCACCATGGAACGTTCATAAAAATGCCGAGAGAGGGCTAAAAAACGCGGGTAGTCGCGTTCAAGTAAATACCACGTGCAAAATCCCACATCGCCACCTTCTTGATCGGCATACTGCGCTAAGGGATCTTCCGAAAAAAGGTAACGCAAGCGCAAGACCGCATCATCAATTTTTTCAACAGGCACATCACGCGCGACGAAAATGATATCGTTGTTTCTTAGAACAAACAACTGGCCATCAAAGTAGCGCACCAGACTTTCAAACGTGTTGGTGGCAATGCGAATGTGATGGTCGCGGCGGTTGTGGGGTTGAAGTTTTGAAAGGTGGATGTGAATTGCTGTGCGACCGCGGCGATGTTTTTCCAGTCGTTCGGCATAATCATAAAGCGCGTATTCAGCACTGGGGGGCGCGTTTTCCTGTGGGTTGGGCGGCCAACTGGTGTTTTTATCGTTCCCTGAACCTGTTCCTGCCGCCATTATGCCCTCTGTGGTTGATTTTTTCCTGCTCATTCTAGCAGGACTGAAAGGGAGGTCTAGTCGAATTTCTCAGCGATTTTGCCGCCTCAATCGATTGCTTTACAATGCCTTGCCTCATTCTACCCTGCCTCTCTACACGGTAGGGGGAAAACCTTTACAGAAGATGAATGTGGCACAGGTCAAGCCTGATCATTGGAAAAGGCAGAGATAGCTTGGTTTATCTGCTGGCGACAGGGGGGCGATGTAACCACCAGCCTTGCTCATTGAGCGAGTATATGGGGCGGTAGTGGTGAATGTTTTCTGCGCGGGCAATCGTGTTGATCTGGTTATCACCGATGTAGATGCCGTCGTCCATATAGGCCGCAAGCACCGCATGATTCAGGTCGAGCTTGTTATCGTGAAGGATAACAATTCGCAAGCTATTTGCAGGCCATCCAAGCGCGCGCAGGGTGACATATTTTGCGATCGAATAATCTTCGCAATCGCCGTTTTTGCGCATAAATTCGAATACAGTTTCCCAATAGTCTTCTTTGCCCCAGTTATTGCGGTCAAGGGTGTAATGTTTTCTGTTCATAAGGCTGTTGACCTCACGCAGCTGATCCATGGCGGGCAAGTTACGGACGCGTGTAATAAGGTTTTGCCACTCTGTCCAAGAGCAATTGGTTTGTCCCTCACCATCGCTGTTGCATAACTGCTTCCCTAAACGCACGTTTTGTTGAAAACGTGCCAACATTCCCGTCCAGTTGGTGAAGGGGGCGAGTGAGTTGGAGTGAATTTCAGAGCTGCCAAAAAGGTTATAATTCGCTGTTTTTGCCCCTGCGTGGGCGGGGGAAGAGGCGGCGAGAATCAAAGCCAGCAGCAGGATGAGTTTTTTTGTGTTCATGGTTAAAAATTTTTCAAAATTTAGAGTTAACAGGCTCATAACCCTATAATGCACATTTCCTCTTAAGCCTTGGTTTACAACAGGCAAAAAAAACGGCATTGTGTTCCCTAAGCTGCGGATGATAAAGGAGTTCAGAGGCATATTTTTTATCTCTGCCCGCTTTTTCTTGTGCTTTAGATAAGGACGGACCATGACTTTTTCTCTCACCCCGGATGATGTTCTCAAAAGCACGATGCCGCCCAAAAAGCCTTATTTGGTGGGGTTGGTTATTTTGCTCTGTCTAACCATCCTTGGTTTGGTCTTGATTGCGCATTATGCGATTTCTCAACGTGAGACAGCATTGCTGGGTGTGCAGCGGGTGATGAGCGGGGTAAGTGATGTGCGCAGTGATGCCGTTGCAAACTGGGTGCGACAGCAGCACGCTGTATTGCAAAAATTCGCGCATGACCAAGATGTGCGCATGAGCGTGACACAAATACAGGAGCCGTCCGCAGATTTGGACCTTTCCAGTCGGGGATATTTACGTAACTGGTTGGCAGACCTCGCGCGCGAACATAATTTTTTACCCCCTGATGTCTCTCAACAGGTGGAAGCCAATGTGCAGCCCACCTCAGAAAGCGGGATGGCGATCTTCGCTAAAGATGGCAGCATGATGGTCAATGTTGGCTTGTTTCCGTCGTCTGAAGAAGCAGTAAAAACATTTGTTAAGAACTATACGGTTGAAACATCATCGGTACTTGATCTTTTTAAAGGCAAAGACGGACAAATTTATGTTGGATTTGCGCAGCCGATCTTCGGCATTAATGGTGGCGCCAATGAAAGCGAACGTGTTGCAATGGTGCTGGGTGTAAAGTTGGTCGAAGGCGAGCTTTGGCCGCTTCTGGGGCAGCCGGGCACTGTACTGAAAAGCGGGCAGGTTTTGTTATTGGAAAAGAATGCCAATCAGGTTCGTGTTCTCTCACCCTTTGACGGGGGGCCGGCGTTGTCACGCCAGTTCGATCTATCAAAAGATAGCATGGTTGAGGTTAAGTCTGTTATAAATCCCGGACAGTTTACTGAAGGAATCAATCATGGTGGAGAATGGACAATTGCTGTAAGCCGCATGGTTTCAGGCACACCGTGGACGGTGTCTTATCAAGTGAATTACAACGAGCTTATGCACCAGACCGAGAAAAACCTGCTCTACCAAAAAGCGATTTTTTTACTCATTCTGCTTGCCATCTTGGGGCTTTTGTATGGCACATGGCGTCGTGGTGCGGCGAAGGTTGCCTCTGAAAAAGCACTTGAGTATGCGTCACTTGCGCGTCGTTTTGATTTTCAGGGGCGCTTGATGAAATTGGTTACTGATTCCCAGCATAATCATATTCTTTTGATCGATGCGGATGGACGTGTGCGTTTTGCCAATGCCACCCTTGCGCGTGATATGGGCATGTCTGCTGAAGATATGTTGGGTAAACCGTTGGCCTCGGCTGTCGGTGCTGAGGCCGCACGTCGCTTGAGCAAACGTGCTCATGAAGCAGAAATTTCCAATCGTCCGATCTTTGTAATTGAACGTATTGAGCCTGTCGTGCCGCCTGCGGAAAATGGCGAAGAGGTGCCTGCTCCGACTGCGTTACGCGTCGTTCAAACGCAGCATATTCCCGTACAGGATAATAGTCTAGGACCTGATCATCCCATCAGCCATGGCACATTGATTGTGGAAGACGACATTACCGATTTGGTTAAAGAGCGCGAAAAACGTGAAAAAATTTTGCGTGGTGTTGTGGATGCGATGATCGCGGTTGTTGATCGCCGTGACCCTTATGCGGCTGAGCATTCTAGCCGTGTTGCGCGCCTTTCTCGCCAAATCGCCGTTGAAATGGGGTTAGATGGAACAATGCGCGATGCCGTTGAGATGGCAGGCGCGTTGCTCAACTTCGGGAAGTTGCTTGTGCCTGCGCAGTTGTTGACCAAAGAAACGGCTTTGGATGAAGCTGAGCTAAAAGTGGTGCGTGATTCACTTCTTTCTTCAGCTGAAATTTTAAGCCCCATTTCTTTCGACGGTCCTGTTATAGAAACGTTGCGCCAGATTCAAGAAAAAGTCGATGGCAGTGGTTTTCCTAATGGTTTTCAAGGGGATCAAATTCTTGTCAGCGCCCGAATCGTGTCGGTTGCCAATGCCTTCGTTGCTCTTATCAGCCCGCGTGCCCATCGCTCAGGTATGGCGTTAGATACGGCCATAGACATTCTGTTTAAACAGGTTGATCGCGCATATGACCGCGCGGTGATCGCGGCACTGGTCAATTATCTTGATAATAAAGGTGGACGGGACGAATGGGAGATTATGGCACCACCCCCAGACATTTCTACACTTGGTACTGATAATCCGTGGTTGCGCTAATGCGCTAAGTTGGGTAAGCAGTGCAGGGGCGCCTGAATGAGTGGGCCTTTTAAGATGCCGCATTAAGGAGAATAAGTTGTGACGGTTAATGTAATCTGCATGAAATGGGGTCAAAAATACGGACCCGAATATGCCAATATCCTCTATCACATGGTTGAGCGTCATCTGACTTTACCACATCGCTTTGTGTGCTTTACCGATGATGCTACAGGGCTGGATGCCGCTATAGAAGTGCGCCCCCTGCCACCGTGTAACTTGCCGAGTGACCGCCCTTCAACCCAAGGCTGGCGTAAAATCTCCCTCTATTCTCCAACGTTAGCCGATCTGGAAGGGCCAACCCTCTTTCTTGACCTTGATGTGGTGATTACAGGCAGTCTTGATCCCTTTTTCAGCTACGAGCCCGGCCGTTTCTGTGTGATTCATAACTGGACACACCCAGAGCGCCGTGTGGGCAATACCACCGCATTTCGTTATGAAATTGGCAAGCATGCTGCTGTTTTTGAAGAATTTAATGCCAATCCCAATGCCGTTACCAGCGTTTACCGTAACAGCCAGACGTTTGTTTCAGACCGTATTGATAAGGCCGATGGGTTGGTCTGGTGGCCAGAAGAATGGTGTAAAAGCTTTAAAAAGCATTGCCTTCCTAAAGGGCTGCTTAAGCTTATTCTTCCCGCTAAACTGCCAAAGGGTGCGCGTCTTCTGGCCTTTACGGGTGAACCAAACCCGCCCGAAGCGGCAACACGCTGGGTTTACAAGGGCCATCATTTTATGCGTCCAGCTCGCTGGATTTTAAATTACTGGAAGTAGAAAAGATCACTCTGTCTTAACGGCCCTTTAAGCGCTGACTGCTATAATATTTGGCATGAGTAAGACGATCAACCATCTGGGGTATCCCCGCAACGGCGAACACGACGATGTGCTGGCTGTTTTGCAGGCGATTTGCGACGACTCTTCTTCTTTGCGGGGGGCTTTAATCGCACATGCTTTGGCTTTGGGGGCAACGGAGTCTGCTTGCCATCTTAAAACCATGAGCCAAAAAGCCAATCAGGGCGATAAAAGCACACCATAAATTTATCTTCTATAAAATCATTACGTTAAATGAAAAATGCTTTCCGCGCATTGGCAGAACGGTTGTTTTGCGTCATATTAGCGTGTGATTAAACGTGCTAAGTGAAAAGGGTGCCTCATGACGTTTCCTCTACGTTTTGCTTCTGTCTTAATGATGGTGTGTCTCTTTGGTCTTCAAGCCAAGCCTGCCTCTGCGGCGCTTGTTTGGGCTGAAAGCACACAAAATGGCTATCCACTCACGCACTGGGCACGCGGGGCGTCAATTGAAGAGGCAACCAATCTGATGCATGCATACGTGGGGCCGCATCCAACGGTGTTACTCTCGTGCCGCCAGTCGGGATGGTTTGCGTACGTTGGTTCTGATCATGATTTTCGTCGTGGCGTGAGTTGTGGTTTTGATACAAGCAGTGCTGCTCTGCTAAAAGCCAAAATGCAATGCCTCGCTGAGGGAGGCAGCTGCGATGTTGAGCGTGTTAGTTACGATAAAGGAAATAGCACCTTGGGCGATAAAAGCAAAGCTGTGCCCGAAACACTAGGGGCAGCGATTGATCAAACCAATTTAGGGAAAACTGATTTAGGTCCTAAGTCTTTGCAAACGTTCCCTTATCGCGATAAACCTTAATCACGCATGCTAATGAGAGTCTGCCATCAGGAAAAATTTTTTCTTTTCATTGTGTTCAGTGCAGGCTAAAAATCGTTTGTTCGCCGTCGCGCGTGTTTGCATTTGGGAGCTTTATCCATGGCTGTGTCATCAACTTTCCTGCTTGATTTCGTTGCGCCTGAGCGTGTGTTGATCGCAGGCGAAGCGACGATGGTCACGGTGCCGGGTATTCATGGCGATATCGGTATTTTATCAGGCCATGCACCGTTGGTTTCGCAATTGCGTCCTGGCGTGGTTCGCGTGCGCCAAGACGATCAAACTAATGGAGCAGAAGAAAAATTCTTTATCACGGGTGGTGTGGTTGAGATGGGGGAACAGCACTGCATTATCTTGGCTGAGGTTGGCCAACCTGTTTCTGAGATTAATTTAGCTGATGCAAAAAGCGCTTTTGATGAAGCCAAGCTTGCCTTTGAACACGCACCTGACGCAGTCAAGAAAAATGAAGTTATGTCTGCGCTTAACATCGCTCAAGCGCGTCTTACGGCAGCTGAGGCCGTGAGTGCTTCCCAATACGCCCAACGCGAATCGCACTCATCTTAAGATGAGTAGGGTTTAAGGGCGAGGTTAAGAAAAAAACTGGCTAACCCTGATTGTTTTGCCTTGGCGTGCTCTGGATTATGATCCCTGCACTGTCATTAAGGGATTAAAATTAAACAATCAGAGCTTCCTTTTCATCAACAGAGGCCGCCACCGATCGAACAAGGCTGATGACTTGCCGACGTACGGCATGATTGTGAATGCCCTTGTAAATACGAATAAGGTCAAGTACTTCACGGCTTTCATCATCTTTGGCAATGAAAGTGGCACTGTCCTCGCTAAGTCCCTGCACGGGAGTTGTACTTTCTTCATAGCCTTCAAAAAAATATCCCACATGAATACCCAGCGCTTGGCTAAACTCATAAAGCCGACTAGCACTAACGCGGTTAACCCCACGCTCGTATTTTTGAACTTGTTGAAAGGTAATGCCCACTGCAAGGGCGAGTTTTTCTTGGCTCATGCCCATCATAATGCGCTGCGCACGAAGACGCTGTCCGACATACAAATCAATCGGATGTGGCGTCAAATAATTCGTCCGCGCGCTTGCTTGGGTCATTGTGATGTCATACTCATGTAACGTAAGGGCTAGTAACGAACTAATGCTATACAAACAAAAGGTACCTGTTGGCTACTCTATTTATAACATGGAATATACTTTATTATTGTTTTTTAGAACGCCGTAGTTGATCGAGAAGCAAAAAGATACCGAGAATTGCTAGAAAAAAAACTTTATCGCCCACGACGTTATAAATTGTCGGCAAGGCTGTGGGTATTATTGTCGCATCTTTCATGCCCATGGTGTTGAGGGGGATTTTCTCAATAATTTTGCCAGTTTGATCGATGGCCGCTGAAATGCCGGTATTGGCGACTCGAACAAGGGGAAGACCTTCCTCAACTGCACGTATGCGCGCTATGTCCAGATGCTGGTAAGGACCATGAGAAAGGCCATACCATCCATCATTTGTGACGTTGATCATCCAGTGTGGGCGATTATTTTCATCCACAACGGCACCGGGAAAAATGACTTCATAGCAAATCATTGGGGCAAAGGGGGGTAATTGCAAAAGCGACAATGTTTTTGCTCCCGCGCCAGCAGAAAAATCTTTTCCCGAGGCCACAGGGTCAAACGGCAGGTATTTATGGAAAGGGATATACTCACCAAACGGCACCAAATGTGCTTTATCGTAATGCCCTAACACAACGCCCTGACTATCCATAACGATTACGCTGTTAAAATAATCACCTTCAGTATTTTTTCTAATTGAGCCAGTGATCAAGAGGCTTTCAGGCGGTAATGTCCGGGCCAATATTTCCCGCAGGGTTTGATCATCTTCCAAACGGTATGGAACGGCTGTTTCTGGCCAGATTATCGCTTGTGGCGCAGGCGAAAAAGGGTTGGAGTTGTAAGCAGCTTGCATCGTGCGCGTAATAATTTCATCGCGTGCACCGGGATTAAGTTTCAGCGATTGATCAATGTTGGGTTGAACCATTCGAATTTTTAAAGGCGTCGCTTCTTCCTGTGCTGCGAGTTGAGCCATGCGTGTTAGTCGATATTCACCATAAAAAAACGCGCTACCCGTCAGGATAAGAAGAACAAGTATCCCTGTTCGCCTGTATGAAAAGATATATGACGGCAGCACAAACAAAAGCATGCTCCACAGAGAAAGAAAGTAGATTCCCCCCACTGCTGCTACCTGCCGTGCCCAATCTACGTCCACCCAAAATTGCCCCACTAGCAACCATGGAAAACCCGTAAAAACATGACCGCGCACCCATTCCATAAGTGCCCACATCAGCGCCAGCATAAACGCACGTTGCCTTCCATTCTCGCCGCACCATTGCTGCGCTGCCCAAACACCAATGGCCTGGATGAATGCGAGCAAGGAGGGCAATCCTGCTATTGCAAAGGGTAAAGCCCACCAAAATTGGCCAATGTCGACAAACAAAGCATTCGCGATCCAATACAAACCAAAAAGAAAATACCCAAAACAAAAAAACCATCCCACCCAATAGGCCTGCGGACCTTTAAGAGGGGCTGTGACCAAAAGAAGAAATGTGAAGGTTACAAACGGTAGCACCCAGATGCTAAGAGGGGCTTGAACCCAGCCCGTTAGTGCACCCGCTAAAAACACGGCAAGCAATTTTTGCCAGTATTGGAGTGTTTGGATTTTTGTCTGTGTCTTACTTAAAAAGTTGTGCATCATGCCACCTGTGCGTTGGATAAATATGGCACGCCTCTAAATGTTTTGGCATGTCTCAATGTAAAAACACCGATCAACACAATCAGAAATAATAGGGCGATCATATAGACATCGGGCAGTGAAAACCAGTAAAACGCATTTTGATAAATGGCGACGTATTCTCCCTTGATTTTTTCGACAGTCATATCATAGGGATAAACTTTCCATAACTCGGGTTTTAGATTATCCCCTTTAGCCAGAAATTGGGGAATTGATGTCAACAAAATGGAAAGTGTTAACCATCTTTTGTCAAGACCCGCACCCGCAAGCAGGATGAAACTCACCAGCAATACGGGAAAATAATACAGCCAGCCATAGGGGGATAAAAACAGCATCAGCGGCAGGCAAAGGGCAAAACCAATGTCAAAGCTGTTTTTCTGCCGCGACAGCCAAATCAGAAGCCCCGCGCTGCTTATCCATGCGGTTGCGCGTATAGCAAAACGCATCCACGGCCAATCATAAGGGCTTTGCCAATAACCGCCTCCGAAGTAGCGCAAAACAAAGCCCTCGAGCGAACCATTCCAGCTTTGGCTGGCGTGGTTTTGCTCTCTTAAAACCTGCAGCCAGTTGAGGTGATCTTGAAGGCCAAAAACTGCAAGCGCAGCAAGTGTAGCCACTCCCCATGTGCCACAGGCCCATAACAAAAGATGTGTTTTTTTCTGCAGTAGCAACCATACAAAAATTAAGCCCACAAAAACTTTTATTGCGAGTGCCAAACCTAAAAAAATACCCGCCAAAGCCGCTTTATCACGTCTAAACGCAAGCCAGCTTGACGTAATAAGAATAAACAGCAGCCCTCCCATTTGACCAATCAGTAAGTTGGCAAACAACGGAAACCACACACAACAAAACAACGTCGTTGCGGGTAAAAGCAGGGCATGAGGCTTGAAAAAACATCTTATGAGAAAGTTCAGGCAAATAAGCGTGCCAAAGAATTGCAGAGCCATCCATGTCATGCATGCCCATCGCAAAGGCATTGTCGTGAGCGGAAGCATGACAAATGTGAAAAACGGTGGATTTAAATTATCCATTAAGTCATGGGGGCCGCGGTCAATAAAAGCGATGTTGTCCATAAATGGAGCGTAAATGAAGCGCTGGTAAAGCGAGTGGCTGTTTTCCCACGCTAACGCAGATGCTATAAGTACAGGAAAATCAGAACGTTGGGGAACGTTTTTCCAGCACATCAACACAAAAATAAAAAGATAGATGGTGAGCATAACCACTGCAGCACCACGGATAAACCACAAAAACCATGGTTTTTGAATGAAATCAAACGGTTGTCGATCTGATTGGGGAGTCTGGGCCATATCACGCAGCGGAGAAAGGATGGTGGGCGTTGTAGGATTCGAACCTACGACCGACTGATTAAGAGTCAGCTGCTCTACCAGCTGAGCTAAACGCCCATTAACCTTTTAAAGATCAGTGTCGTGCTTGTATCAAATGCCTTTCGATAAGTCTAGCACAAAGATGGGGGGGCGGCTTGAAAGCACTTTGTGGAAATTTTATTCGTATTTTATGTGATAAATCATAATTTATGAACCTTTCGGGGCCATAGATGACAAAGTAAAAACATCAACTTTATACGAGCAAAGTTTTTTAGTGTGGTATTCATGACACTTTTGAGCGCACATTTAACTACAATTAAAGAAAATTTGCTGATAAAATAGCATTAACATTGAACCACTTATATGGCATGATCAAACAGGGCTATTGTTGTGACCCCCTGCCCTGATTTTGCTTAGTCCATGGGCGTATTGGTTGGGAGATTTGGGATGCGAAACCTTGCAAATCCTATGACTTTAAAGTCTTTTAGTCGTTCGGTGGGGCGGTTTTTTTCTGTTGTTGCATTGAGTTGTGTCTTGTTCGTCGGGTCCGTGCAGCCCTCACAAAGTCGCATCCTTTGCAGCGTAAGTTTGACAACAGATTATATCATGTCAACGGCTACAAGTGTGTTCGACATTTATTTTCTTACGACCACGATTGGGGCTGCTTTTTCGGCTTTGCAAGGGGCTCTTCTTTTGCAGGCCAACCAGCTGAGTAACGACGTTCAAAATGAAACGGAATTTCATTATGTAGCAACAGACAATGTTGTGGCTCACCAAGCAGGGAACGAGATCGCCGGTGCCCGCGCTGCGAGTGCCATGAGTTTTATTCCCTCACGTGTTACCTGTAGTTCTGCGACCTCCATGCGTAACCTTATGAATTCAGAGAGCCGTACAACAGAAGTGCGAGACTCCATGAATGATAATTTCGCTAAATTTAATGCCAATGCCGGGGGTGGGGCAGAAAACGGCCGCTTGGGGGCTCTGTCCGAGCGTTACACTTCGCGATGCGGTTTATATGCAAATGCCGCTGCAATGAAGAATTCCAATTGCGCCGGTGCAACTGATCCCGAGTTTGTTGATTTGGATATCAAGCCTTTTAATGCCATATTTGATCAAAGCACGATTACAGATCCGAAAAGACTTCAAGCTGCGTATGATGCTGTTGCGATGTTGACGGATATTGAGGGGAATGATCCCACTCGTGGGCCGGCATTTGATCGCTTATCGGGGAGGGTGCGCGCCGTTGAAACTGCTCGTCAGCAAGCTAGAGTCGGTTTCGCACGCGGTATTTTAACCGAAATGGTTGCCTCGCGTGCCGGAGGGACGGATGGATCAAGCCGTTCCAGCAATCTCTACCAAATGGTCACAGGAAAAAAACTTGACGCAACTGGCGACCTTACGCAGGTGATGAGTCCGGCTGAAACAGCCGGTGAAGGACCGAATGCTGCGGTCGCAACGTTAAACGGCAAAATGGCAAGCCAAGCGCACTTAATAAACGAGATCAGCTCGATGCTTGATCAGCTAGCCGGGGTCAGTGCTGCGCAGTTGGCTATAAGTGTTGAAAAAGATCAGGCTGCGGCACCCGGTGTTTCAGCGCGTCCGTTGTCAAATTAAGGGGGCAATTGTGGTTTTTTTTCCGCACTCGCCAATTGATACTTATCTTATCGGGAGAAATTTAGCCCGAGGGTTGTGTATGCGCTTGTGTCAATTTCTTCATACGGCACAGTCTCGAATCGTTAAGATTATCTTGATTTTTTCTTTGGTTTTTGTTCCCCATCAAGCAAATGCCGCCTGTGCAGCTGTTCTTGGTGCTTATGCATCGGCGTCAATGGAGGCAATCTCTGCTATCATTATTGAGGCCTATGTCTATATTGCCGGTGGGTTTGCGGGCCTCAAGCCATCGCATATGCTTTTTTCCAATCAGGAATCGAACAACACGCAAAATCAAGCAAATGCTTTAAATGTGGTTTCTGATCGTGAAACAGCTGCACGGACCGGAAATGCAATTTCCCAACTGCGCTCTCAAGTTACGCGGTCATTGATTCCAACACGTACATCCTGTCGAGATGCAACAGCGGCGCGTTTATATGGTGATACTTCCCAACATTATGAAGATACGCAAACTCAGGGGGTGCGGGGATTTCTTGATTTTGGTTTGAACAAAGACGGCGGCATAAGTGAAGGTGGGTCGGTTGCCGCGGCGAATAACATTTTTGAACGTCGTTGTGGGCGTTATATGGATTCTTCACAAGCAACGGCAGATTGTCCTGCTGCGACAGATCCAACGTATGCTAATCTTGACGTTAACCCCATGCGCGCGATTTATAACGTCACATCTTTTGACACGCCAGAGCGTCAACAAGCAGCAATTGATAGTGTTCAGCTTCTTGTTGATACAAACCCTGGCGATCCTTTACAGGGATCTATGCTGATGCGCAATTCAGGTCGCGTTGCGCTCGTTGAGCGTAATAAAAAATTGGGGCGGAACGCCATTGCTTATTCAATTTTAATGGATGCTGTGTCGATGCGTAGTCGCACAGCTGCAAGCTCAGCAGCGGATGGAAAAGATTTAAGTCGTTTGGAGCGGTCGATGGATATGGTCTATGGTGGAGGTAAACGGGATGCATCCGGGAAATTTATTCCTGACCCGGCAGCGCGCCTCATTGAAGACAGTGGTTATCAAAAAAATGCTCGCTTGCAGAATTATCTTTCCTCGGTTTCCACTCAACAAATGGCGCTCATGCGTATTTTAGAGACGACATCTCGTATGATTGTTGCCGAGTCCGCGAAGCTGGCAAGCATTGTTGATACAGATAACGCCAACACTCCCAACTTGATGAATAGGGGGATTACGCAATGAGCCTGCTCCCTTTAAAAATACACATGATGTATCGTCAAAGACAAAGCTCTGCACCGTCTGTGCTCGGGAAGAAATTTGCCCTGTTCGCGTTGTTTTCTGTGCTTATATTCGGCTTATCTGCAGGTAAACCTGCCTATGCATTTTGCGAGTGTAAAGGCGTTGGAGAATGTGTTGTTTCATCTTATGCAATTAATAAAGCAGTTACCCTAAGTGTTCATGAGCTTTTATTTGACTTCTTGCGTCCGATGATCATTGGTAACATTAACTCAATGGTGAGTATTCGTACTTTGCAAGCCAACCAGTCGACTAATACAGATGAGAATTTGGCGAACGCACGAGCCGTACGAACAGATAGGGCGATTGCTGCTGAAACAGGGTTGAAAATGGCGCATGAACGTGCTGTTGCCACGTTGAATTATGTTCCTAGTCGCACGACGTGTCGTGTTAATACGCGCACAGGCATTGGCGATGATACTGTTCTTCAGCGTTTGGCAGGAACGGGTTCTGACAGCCTTGCTCAGACGCTGTATACTGATTCACAAAATGCTGCAAATGGCTATCTGTCTGGTACGGATGCAACCACGCAACAAGGCGAAGTACATACCGTGCAAGCTTTGCTTGATGATCGTATGAAAGAATTTTGTGACCCCACCGTTTTAAAGCCAGAAAATGGTTTTCCTTGTGTGGATAATGGCGAAGAAATGCGGCTAAGATATCTTGACCCCGATCGCGCTATTTTTGCTAATGACAACATCGTCGCTGGAAGTCCTGAGGAAAGGGCCGCCCGATTGTTTGCTCAATTTGCTGTGAACCCGGTTCCGCCATCGCCGCTACAGGGCGTTGCCCTTGATCGCGTATCTGGGCGATTAATGCAGGCACGTCGGTTGCATGATGCAAGTGCTTATAACCTTGCTCAAGGGGCGATTGAGCATGAGATAGATCAGCGTATGGGAGATCCCCCCGGGAGCACTAATGTTTTAACCGACCCAGCTGCTGCCAAAAAAGCTTCAGTCTATTATATGCAAAAGGCGTTGTGGAATAATCCTGAAACAGTTGCTGCTGATGTGACAGAGCGATCAGGGCAGCTAGAGTCAGCTAATTTGGATGATGCAGCACCCAAAACCGCTGAGACCACGCGTCTTTACTGGCAGATTGCTATCAACCTCCAAAGACTGCTGGCGCTTAAAAGCGTGCAGCTTGCTCGCCAAGCTAAGCTAAATTCAGGACAAAGTGCAGCTCCCACGGGTGAGGGTGGAGGGTAAAATGATGAGGAAAGACTTTATCAAATTGGACATCTTTAGATTGGATACCTTCAAACGCCTGAAGAAGACATTGCGAGTCAGTGCGCTTGCTCTTTTACTGCTTGCTGGCGCTGGTGCAAAAGTTGCTTATGCTTACTGCCCACCGTGTGTAGCCGTTTTTTGTGCTCCACTTGGGGCAGTTTACTGGTCGTCCTATACAACTACGGTTGTTATGACGTTTGATCAGATATTTATGCGTGCTATGCATAGTAATCTTCGTTCTATTGTTCCCTCCCTAACGCTCATGGCCAATCAGACAACTAATAACACATCCAATTCTGCTAACAAAACGGCGGTCATACAAGATCGGCTTATTGCTGCTGAGACTGGGCAGGCGATCGCTAGGGCTCGCTCAAAAATGGCGCAGGATTATGTTCCATCACGGTTGGTTTGTGCAAAAGAGACTCAAACAAATCTTTTGAACGAATCGCTTTATGGCGCCAATGGTGCACAGCGGGCTGCTTTGGAGGCAGGGGATACGCTCAACGGCTTTTTGTCAAATACATCGACGATGACCGAGCAGGGGCAGGTTGCTTTCTTTAACAACTGGTATGACAATCGTCGCCAAAATTACAATAATCCCGCTGCCACGGGCATCCCTGGAGAAGGTCGCTACGGGGCTGATGCTGATCTTGATCTTTTTAAGGCAGTGTATGGCAAAAATACAATTGAAACGGATGAGCAATATCAAACGGCTCAAGATGCTGTAAAAAATATTCTGGGTAATGCTGTTTTTGATCCGATATCCGGCCCGGCATTGGACCGCATGAGTGGTCAAACAGCTTACATGAATCGGCTTCACCACCAAGCAAAACTCAATCTTGCTGCGGGTGTTTTTTTTAGCGCAATTGAGAGAAGAAGAAAACACGGCGGTACGCAAAGTCCTCAAGCGATTGCAAGCGATGCAGCTTACAGTTCGGCTATTTCGACTGGTTCAACGGGGGTTACAACTGGCCTTACATATAACGGTATGGTTGTTGCTTCAACAGAACAGGGTGAAAGCGCAAATTTTGATCAAACAAATGCCATGACAGGCAGTATTAACTTGCAGCTTTTAAACATGTACAAATTGTTGGAACAGTGGACCGCAGTTGAAGCTGTTAATCTCGTTATCGCAGCGAGAAATGAGGGTAACACACGTGCAACTATGAATGAGCGCACCATTACACAATAGCAGCTGGTTATCGCAACTGGTTATGGCTTAGGTTTTTATGAGCACATTATCTTTACACAGTCATGAGTGGCTTCAGTCTCCGCCTGTTCAGCGCTTGTTGCATATATTGAAGCAGGATGGTGGTGATGCCCGTTTTGTCGGCGGTTGTGTGCGAGACGCTCTTCTTGGAAGAGACGTACATGATTTGGATATCGCAACCACGCTTTTACCTCAAGACGTTATAGACCGCTGTTTAAAGATGGGGGCAAAAGTTGTGCCTTCCGGAATTAGCCACGGCACAGTCATGGTGATTAGTGAAGGGCGAATCTTTGAGATTACCACATTGCGCAAGGATATTGAAACCAATGGACGACATGCCAAGGTTGCCTTTACCGATGATTGGTTAGAGGATGCAAAGCGTCGTGATTTTACGATGAATGCGCTCTATTGTGATATTGATGGTAATATAACTGATTTTTTTTGCGGTATGCAGGATGCTTTGGCTGGACATGTGCGCTTCGTTGGGGATGCACAGGAACGGATTAAAGAAGATGTTTTGCGCATCCTCCGGTTTTACCGGTTTAGTGCCTATTATGGTAAAGAAAATTATGATCAAGATGCGGTAATGGCCTGTCAGGCGTTGCGTGGGTTGCTGAACACACTTTCAGCTGAGCGTGTACGTGCTGAATTAATGCGACTGTTTAGTGCCCCACGTGCATACAAAACTGTGCAGTTAATGGAAGAAAATAAGATTTTTGAGGCGATGTCATTACCGCTAAGCTGTTCTGTTCAGTCGGAGAAAACATTTTCATTCCCACAAAATGATCCGTTGCCTCGGCTTCTTTCCTTACTTCATGATGCAACCAAAATTAATTCACTTAGTGCCCAACTACGTTTGTCAAAAGCTGAAAAATTTCGATTGGAAAACATGCAAGCGTTGCGAAATACAGCTCTTGGAACAACGACGGATATTAAAAAAGCCATTTACAAATTTGGAGCAGCGGCAGTGCGCGATACCTTGATTCTAAAAGGCGAGATGGAATCACTTGAAATACTCGATGTGCTTGTGGCCACCTTTAAACCATGCTTCCCGCTGAATGGTAGCGATCTCAGTGAAAAAGGGATCCCCCCCGGACCTTACTATGCACAAGTGCTCAATGAAATCGAAGCGTGGTGGATAGACGGTGATTTTTTAGGTGATCGTGCCGCCTGTCTGAAAAAACTGGACGAAACACTGCTCGAAATAAAACTTGCTTAGAGCAAATCCCGAAAAGATGGGCTCGCAGAGACCATCTTTGACGACGTATTTGCGTCAAAAGAAATGAAACAGAGCGCGTCTTGGAGATGCGCTCGAGTTTAAATCCCGAAAAGATGGGCTCGCAGAGACCATCTTTGACGACGTATTTGCGTCAAAAGAAATGAAACAGAGCGCGTCTTGGAGATGCGCTCGAGTTTAAATCCCGAAAAGATGGGCTCGCA
>JBDHTQ010000010.1:0-76417 GCA_039808765.1 Bdellovibrionales bacterium | reverse complement strand
AGGCCTTCTCCAAACTCAAAGCTCATCTGCGCAAGGCCGCAGCCAGAACAGTCGAGACCCTCTGGGCTACCATCGCCAGCCTGCTCCCGACCTTCACTCCAACCGAATGCTCCAACCTCTTTGCTCACTCAGGCTATGCGCAAACTTTGTTTTAAAATGCTCTAATATAAAATATCCGCGTAACCAGATTTTATCACCTGAAGACCAACAAAAAGAACGCCTGCGCCGTGTTCTTGATCCCATTCACAACCCAATTCAATGCCAAATGCAGGTTGCCCATCATCGGTATAGCCCTTGATATTAATAACCACGAGGCCACAAAGTGTTTTTACTTCCTCAGGTTCACAAATGACAGGAAATCTTTCGGGATTATCTTCAAGCCACATGTTTTGTGCGTTTGTATATTGTTTTAAAAGCACAGGCAATAAAAGGGCCTGAATGTGATCACTGTTCTTGATCGTCCACTCTAGAATTTCGAGAAAGATTTCAGGATCAAGGTCTTTATCGCATCGCGCATGCGTGTGTCCTGAAGAGGGGCCAGATGCAATGACACTGCCGTAAGGACCGTCCGTTTTCAACATTCCGGCAAATGTAGGAAGATGAAGCGTTGAGAGATGAGAATACTTGTCGTCGATATAGTCAGGAAAATCAGGAGCAGATGTATTGTAAAGCATGAGTATCATGCTAGCAGAAAATATTTTAAAAGTCTAAACGGCGTTTAAAGGACATCATTTGATTGTTTAATTAATCCAGTTCATTCTCTGAAATGGCGTTAATTAAGGAAACTTTTAGAGCGCATCTCCCAAAGACAGACGCGCTCTGTTTCATTCTTTTAACGCAAATACGTCGTCAAAGATGGTCTCGTCGATTCCATCTTTTTTGGATTTGCTCTAAGCGAAAAAATAAATCGTACACACAGTTTTCTATAATGATATTCAAGCGATAAGGATTCCTGAACCATAGCTTAATACGGAAAAAAATCAGAAAATCCAAAAATAAAGCGCTGAAAGAATCAATCTCTCAGCGCTAACACTTAGGTTGTCGAACGAATAAGGCGTTTCCACCATCCCGATTTCGGTTTGTCATCGGATGAAGTTGCTGTTCCCGCTAGCGATCCTTGATCACTTGACAAAGGGTGCGGTTTCTCTATCGAGGCATGTGTATGAGAAGCATGTGTATGCCCCCCGGAAGCATGAGAGGGCGCTGCCGGAGGCGTACTTCTTGCTCTGATCTCGGTTAGAATTTTTATTCCACCATTTGCCGTGGTGCCACCCTGATTTAAGCTAGGGGAGTTGCCGTGTCCTGTTGATGTTGCAGATCGTGAAGGTTCTTGAGACGAACTGACATGTGCAGGGGGCTGGGCTACAGGGGCCTGCTGGTTTTGCGACTGAGCAGCTGCACGTCTGGCATTCTTCTTTTCTTCCCAACGCGCACGACCACGTGCATGGCGGTCCTGCTGAGCTTGGTTGCCATTTTCATGGGAGGGGCGATCAATCGTATTACCGTTTGCCGCAGACTCACCTGTTGGCTGTGATGACACGTAAGCAGGCATGTTATTGTCATGACCCTCATTGACGTTCTCTTGACCACCATTATTGGATCGGTTAGAGCGGCTGCGACCACGCCCGCCACGGCGGCCACGCCGACGGCGTCGTGGATCACCGTTTTCTTCCTCACCTGTGGTCTCCATCCCATGAGCCGTAAGAGGTACATATGAACCTGAGCCATCTTCAGGCAGAGGCAGGTTTTCGGGTTGCAAGTCCCCATCAATCGAGGATTCTGTCTCAGGATTTTTTAGGAGTACCGGCGTTGTTGGCATTTCCGGCTGCGGGGCACCGGGTTGTGACATGTCAGGATAAGAGGATTTTTCTCCACCCCGACGGTTACGGCGATCGTACCGGCCGTGACGCGGCGCGCGAGGCTGATTTGTCGTCGTTCCTTCTTCAGTTTCATTTTCTATAAGATCATCGGAAGAATCCGTTGTCGCAGATTCTGAATCATCTTCGTCGGTATCAAGCTCATCATCCGCAATATCTTCTTCTTCGAGAAGCGGGGGCGGGGCTTCAGGGAACTTGAACTCACCGGGTTGCCGCGCTTTAAGACGGTCAATCTTAAGCTCACCGCTTAACAGGTCGCTTTCCGCATGAATGTAGATCTTAATACCGTAACGGCGTTCGATATCACTGATTGCTTCTCGTTTGTGGTTGAGCAAATAAAGCGCAACATCATCTGCAACGTTTACAGCAATTTCACTGGCTTTTTGCTGTAGTCCTTCTTCTTCAATTGTGCGCAAAACATGCAAAGCAGCACTTTCAACGCTGCGCGTGTGACCAATTCCGCCACAGGATTTACATGGGCTGAAATTGGTTTCTATCAACGAAGGACGAAGGCGTTGCCGCGATAATTCCAGCAGCCCGAACATTGAGATGCGACCAATTTGAATACGGGCGCGATCATTCTTCATGGCATCGCGCATTTTGCGCTCAACTTGAGCGTTGTGGCGCGGGTCTTCCATGTCAATAAAGTCAACAACAATCAGCCCGGCCAAATCGCGCAAGCGTAACTGGCGGGCGATTTCATCTGCCGCTTCAAGGTTGGTGCGGAGCGCTGTTTCTTCGATATTGCGTTCGCGGGTTGAACGGCCTGAGTTTACGTCAATTGCCACCAGCGCTTCAGTCTGATTAATGACGATATATCCCCCCGATTTAAGGGTCACCGACGTTGTGTAAAGTGCTTCAATTTGACTTTCAATCCGATAACGAACAAACAGTGGTACCGCCGGATCACGATAATGATGAACGCGTCGTGCGGCAGACGGCATAATCATGCGCATAAACTCTTTAGCCATTTGGTAACCGGAATCACCTTCAACCTGAATCTCGGCAACATCACGTGAGTAAAGATCACGCACAGCGCGGCGGATCAAGTTTGCTTCCTCATGAATGAGGGAAGGGGCTGTAGAATTGAGTGTTTTTTCGCGGATGCTATCCCAAAGGCGCATGACGTATTCAAGATCGCGCTTAATATCGCTCTTGCTGCGTTCAAGACCAGCTGTGCGCAGGATAACCGACATTCCTTCCGGCAAGGAGAGTTGAGAAAGCAACGACTTCATCCGTCGACGCTCTTCCACGGAATTAATCTTACGAGAAACGCCTCCACCGCGGTTGGTGTTGGGCATGAGCACACAGTAACGACCGGCGAGAGAAAGGTAGGTGGTTAGGGCGGCGCCTTTGTTCCCGCGCTCTTCTTTTACCACTTGAATAAGGAGGATTTGATTGCGCTTAATCACTTCCTGAATTTTGTATTGACGCAAAAGTGCAGCGCGGCGACGGGCAAAGCGACGACGATCCGCATCTTCTTCGCTTTCTTCCGGAGTCGTTGTTTGCGTTGGCCCACCCCCCAATTCGCTTTCATCTTTTGCTGCGGAGTTTAAAGAGTCATGGTGATCCCCTTCAGACAGAGCAGCTTTTGTATCAACTTCATCATCAAAGAGACGCGGTGCGGATATTTCTACAAAAGCGTGCTCATCATCGACATCTAGGAGTGCGGGACGTTGCGGAGGCAGGCCTGTTACTTCTTCCAGGTTAAAAAACTCCGGCTGAATCTCGAGAGATGAGAGTGGGCTGAGCGTCGTTTCAGTGGTGACCGGTGGGGTTAAGCTGGTTTCTACACCCGTGGGGATAACCCCCTCATCGTAGCTAACGGATGTTAACGCGAACTGATTTTCATCTTCCTTAAAAAGGATTGGTGGAATGATTGACGAAGATTCTGGGTTAAAATCAGTACCACCTTCACCTTGGGCCTCTCGTTGTGCTTCCCGCGCTAGCCGGGCAAGCGCCGCCGCTTCTTCTGCTTCTTCGCGTTCAGCCTCTTCACGTTCCAGCTCACGTTCAAGCTCCAAGAGTTTCTCTTTATCCGCAACTGGGATGCGATAATAATCTGGGTGAATTTCAGCAAATGCGAGAAAACCATGTCGGTTCCCGCCGTAATCTACAAAACAGGCCTGAAGCGAGGGTTCAACCCGCGTTACCTTTGCTAAATAGATGTTTCCTTTGAGTTGTTTCCGGCTATCGATCTCAAAATCGAGTTCATCCAAACGGTTTCCATCGATGACGGCAACGCGCGTTTCTTCTGGCTGCGTCGCGTCAATCAGCATTCTTTTGGCCATAATAAGGCCCAACCTTTCATCGCGCCAGTAAGTCGTAACTGTGCAAACCACCCAGTTAAAACGCTCTGTCGCGTTCTATGGAAGGCGGCGCAAAAAAAGCAGGGAAGCTCGTCAGTTGATATGATCAGCGCCACCATAAGGGGGCAGCCAGAACGAGCATATATCTTTTTGCATCAGGCCAAGTCCTAAGTCTTAACCTTTGCCCTCAAGTTTCGTTGATCTCTTCATAACGTAATCGCCAGAAGAGGGTCTGCCCCATCACCATAGCCGCAAGCGGCGCTTAGCACAACTGCTAGTTTTTAGGAGCATAACGAAATTAAGGAAGAGCATTGCATTTATGCTTGTTCATGAGCGAAGGGTGTTGCTCCCTGGGTTATCAACATTTGTTTAATTTTTTCAATTACTTGATCAATGCTCTGTTCTTCTGTTCCCTTTGCAACCAAGCTTAAAAAGGGCTGTCCATCTTTCATGGCAGGATAGCTGCCGATATCCGTTTCGGGGTGCGCGAGCTGAATTTCTGTTAAGGTTTTTGCGATCAGTGATTCTCTCATGAAGGCAGAAACACTCTTCATTATGATAGGTTTCCCCATGGGAAGTAGTGGAAGCAAGAGTTGGAAAATACCCTGCATAATGCGGGGAACACCCGGCAGAACATACACGTTTTCAACGTTGAACCCCGGTGCAGAGCTAATGGGGTTAAGGAGTAATACGCTTCCCTCTGGCATTAAGGCCATGCGCGCACGAACATCCGTCATGCCACCAAAATTATTAGAAGAGTAATAGTTTTCAAGCAGTGCTAACGCTTCTGGGTTTGTGATGAGGGGTCTTCCAAAGGCTTTTGCAATACAGGCTGCCGTAATGTCATCATGCGTCGGGCCAATGCCGCCGGTTGTAAAAACGAAGCCGTAACGTTGGCGGCATTCATTTAACGAGTCGATGATCACCGACTCATCATCAGGGATCACGCGACACTCTTTAACAGCGATGCCGCGCGTGCGAAGTGTGTTTGCGATGAAGTTTAAGTTGATGTCTTGCGTGCGACCGGAAAGGATTTCATTGCCAATAATCAGGACGCAAGCAGTAAGGTTTTTGTTATCATTGTATGTCATGGTAGACAAAACATACCAAAACCGCTAAAAAATTTCTATGGAAGATTACGAAGATTTTGATGACGTTCAACATGCTGCTGCAGTGCCGTTGCATGGGCCGGAAGATTTTGAAGGTATGCGCAAGGCGGGCAAGCTTGGTGCTATGACGCTGGATTTTATCACGCCCTATGTTAAACCGGGGGTGACGACAGCTGAATTAGATAAGCTTTGTCATGATTTTGTGGCCGATCATGGCGGTATTTCGGCACCGCTTGGTTATCGGGGTTACCCTAAGTCGATTTGCACGTCCATAAACCATGTCGTTTGTCATGGTATACCTGATGATCGACGTCTGGAAGATGGCGACATTGTAAATATCGATGTCACCCCGACGCTGGAGGGTTGGCATGGGGACACCTCGCGCATGTTTTGCGTCGGCAATGTTGGCGTTCGAGCCAAGAAACTGGTTGATGCTACCTATGAAGGGATGATGCGTGCCATTCAGACCATAAAGCCTGGCTCAACATTGGGTGATATTGGTTATGCTATTCAAAGCTATGTTGAACCCATGGGGTTTTCAGTGGTGCGAGATTTTTGTGGGCATGGCTTGGGTAAAATTTTTCATTGTGCCCCCTCTGTCTTGCATTATGGGCGTCCCAAGTCTGGGATGATTTTAAAAGCAGGGATGTTTTTTACCATTGAACCGATGATCAATGCTGGCAAAGACTGGCGCACAAAAATTTTAGACGATGGGTGGACAGCTGTTACCCGTGATCGTTCCCTCTCTGCACAATTTGAGCACTCCATCGGAGTGACAGAAGAAGGGTGTGAGATTTTTACTCTTTCGCCCGCGGGCCTACACAAACCACCTTATGCATAATGACTGATCTTGATAATAATCAGCTTCTTTTTGATCCGCCTGCGTGTGAAGATAATGTGGTAAAAATCCAAACTGAAGATGCTTCCAAAAAAGACATTCCGCATTATCATGGGCATCGTCAACGGCTGCGGGCGCGATTTTTAGATAACCCTAAAAACCTGCAAGATTATGAAATTTTAGAGATGGTTTTAGGCTTGGCGATCCCTCGGCGTGATGTCAAAGAGTTGGCCAAGAAGCTGCTCAAAGAATTTGGTGATTTATGGAGCCTCGTTCGTTCCCCCGCCGTGCGATTAGAGCGAGCTGAGCTGAGCGAAAGTGTGATTGTGGCGTTGCGTTCAATCGGTGAGCTGGCCGAGCGAGGCTTGTTCGCTAAAGTAAAAGATAAACCGATTTTGACTCACTGGAAGCAACTGATTAGCTATTGCACGGCAGCGATGGGGACCGAGCGGGAAGAACAATTCAGGTTATTATTCTTGGATAATAAAAACTGTCTGATGTCAGATGAGGTGCAGCATCGAGGCACAATCAATCACACTGCAGCCTATCCCCGAGAGGTTGTCAGGCGCGCGCTTGATTTAGGTGCAGCTGGCGTTATTCTTGTGCACAATCATCCCTCCGGTGATCCAACCCCAAGCGCGATGGATATAAAACTTACAAAAGATATTATCGCTGCAGCCCAGCCTTTAGGGATAACCATTCACGATCATTTGATCATTACCCGCAATAATATTTGCAGCCTCAAATCACTGGGTCTTTTTTAATACGATCGCTAGGCTGCGCGCATGCTTGAAAGCATTGTCTCGACTTCCGTGCGTAAAGAAGAGGCTTGCTGAAGAAGACTTTGCGCAGCGTCTAACACTTGTTGTGATGATTGGTTGGTTGTTTGAGAATCCTGCGTTACCTCTGAGACATTACGCGAAACTTCTGCTGTACCCATAGACGCTTCTTGAACGTTGCGCGAAATTTCTTGTGTGGCAGAGCCTTGTTCATTGATAGCCGTTGCAATTGTCGTCTGAATGGAGTTAATGCGGTCAATTGTCTCGGTAATTTTACGAATGGCGATAACAGATTCTTCCGTTGCAGACTGGATGCTGCCAATCTGGCTGGAGATTTCTTCTGTGGCTTTGGCTGTCTGGTTGGCCAAATTTTTTACTTCACTGGCAACAACAGCGAATCCTTTACCCGCTTCACCTGCACGGGCGGCTTCAATGGTTGCGTTAAGCGCAAGCAAGTTAGTCTGCTCAGCAATTTCTGAAATAAGTTTAACCACCTCGCCAATCCGACGTGACGCTTCGGCCAGTCCTTCCACCTGTTTGTTCGTGGCGGCGGCGTCGTTCACGCCTTGCGCTGCGATTTTAGAAGCGTCCCGCACTTGGCGAGAAATTTCATCAATTGAGGCCGAAAGCTCCTCTGAAGCAGCTGCAACCGTTTGCACATTTGCTGATGCTTGATCTGCTGCAGTGGCAGCAATCGAGGTTCGGGTTGAACTTTCTGTTGCAGTTTGGCTGAGTATTTTAGCCGCAGTGGTGAGGTCGTGAGAAGACTTTTCAATTACATCGACAACTGTCTTTACCTTTCCTTCAAAGCGGTTGGAAAGCTCATTGAGTAACTTTTTGCGATCCGTTTCGTTTTGATGGCGATCGCGCTCTTGTTGCGCTTTAAGATACTCACTTGAGGCCATGCTTTCTTTAAAAACGACGACTGTTTTTGCCATGTCCCCCATTTCGTCCTGACGATCGGTGTAAGGAATGGTCACAACAGTTTTACCCTGAGCTAATTCAAGCATAACACGTTTAAGCCCATTGATCGGTCTTAGGATAAACGAAGCTAAACAAGCAAGATTAATGATCATAATAAATGCTGCAATGGCAGTAATTGTCGTCGCTTTGGTTCCCCAGCTTGAAAGGAGTTTTTGTTCGTTCGCAAGTCCTGTTTCCTGTTTTGCAGAAAAAGCTAGCCTGAGTGATGTAAGATTGTCGATAATTTTTTCAGATTCACCGTCAATCGTATCATCAATATGATCAAAAATATATGGCTCAGCTCTCGATGAAACAGCTTCTTTGAGATCTTCAAGCGCTGATTTCATGATCGGTATGGAAGATGTTATGTTGTCTAAATTTTCTTTTTCTTCTTTTGATAAATCCATTAAAGAAAGTTTATTTAAAGATTCTTCTAGGCTTTGCATGTTAGTCTGAAGCAATTCTTTTCGTTCATTGGAAATTTCGCTTTCTTGCTTGTCAACAATGATATCCATCGCTGTGAGGGAAATGTTGAGTGCTGCCGTCTCAAGCTTTGTAGCCAATACAACTTCTTCAGTTAAATTATGGATTTCCATTGTTGATTGAAGAGCATCGCGACGAAGCAAGAAGACAATGGTGATCATTGTAATGAAAACAGTGATGCATATAAATCCTACAAAGACCAAGCCATTTCGAATTGTTAAAATGCGCATCTATCACTCCGAGCTAATTGACGCAAACCAAATCAGTCCTCAACTTTTACAGTGAAAAGTTAATTAAATCTTTCCGTGAGTTAATCGTCGATGGTAATTGCCTTGCTGAGGAACTTTCCACCTAAAAGGTGTATGTGAAAATGAGGCACTTCTTGCCCGCCATGCGCACCAAAATTGGAGATCAGGCGACAGCCGTTTTTATGTAGGCCGTTTTGCTCGGTGATTATGGCGAGGGCGCGATTAAAGCCGATAAGTTCAGTATTGCTTGCATGTGACACAAAATCTAAATAATCGGTGTACGCCCCTTTGGGAATTACAATGATATGGATCGGTGCTTTTGGTTCAATTGTTGGGAATGCTAACGTTGTTTCATCCTCATAAATTTTTTTGACGGGAAGCTCTCCGCGCAAAATTTTTGCAAAAACATTTGTATGGTCATAGGTTGTGGTCACTTTATTGCCTCCACTTCAATCAGAAGACGGTTGTTTTCTGCTCACCGGCTGCGGCCAATGCTTTTTTGGGATCAATACGGCCATCGCACAGCGCTTGGCCACCAATAACGCCAATTATGCCCGAGTTTTTCTCTTTTTGTAGATCAATAATGTCGTCTAATGTGGCTAACCCCCCAGCCGCAATCAAAGGGGTTGTCAAGGCAAATGCCAAATCCGACGCCATCTCGATGTTAATTCCTGCGGTTGTTCCGTCGCGACCAATATCAGTATAGATAATCGCGGCCACGCCTGCATCTTCATATCTTAGAGCTAATTCCAGCGCTTTTATCGATGTGATTTTTGTCCAACCGGAGAGAGCAACATACCCTCCCTTGGCATCTATGGATACGCAAATACGCCCCTGAAATTTTTGACATGCTTGACGGATTAAATGCGGGTCGGTTTGCGCAATCGTTCCCAAAACAACCCGAGAAGCTCCGCGCTCCAACCAAAACTCAATATCACTTAAACTGCGGATTCCTCCACCCACTTGAAAGGGAATTTTGAGGGCTTTTGCGATATCTTCAATGGCTTTGGCATTGGCCATCTGTCCGGATGTCGCGCCATTGAGGTCAACAATGTGTAAGTACTCAAAACCATGTTCAACATATTCCAAGGCTTGGGCAACAGGTGAAATATCGACGGCATGGGTGGCATCATTCAATCCACGTACAAAACGCAGAACTTGCCCATCTTTTAAGTCAATGGCGGGAATTAAAATCACGGTCAACAATTCTCCGCGGTGGCCAGATCAAGGGTAAAGTACAAGCCAGAAACCATTTCATCATTACAGTAGGCATAATAGGGATGGCGACCGAACTCAGTAAATCCTAATGAGCGGTAGAGAGAAACAGCGGCTTTTTGCGTTTCTCGTACATCTAAATTGATCACTTTTACACCTGATTTTTTCGCTTCCTTCAGGAGGGTAAGCGTAAGAAATTTAGACAATCCATGTCCACGCGCCCAAGGAGAGATAAAGGTGGTCGTAATTTGTACAGAGTGAGCTTGTGCTTCGTTATTCTTAGCATAACGCATAAGCTGTGCAGAACCGCATATGATACCGTCTAAACGGGCAACAAACAGGCGGCGCTCGGGCACGGCCAAAACCCCTTTCCAATAACGTTCAAGAACGTCTCGTGGGGGGACATGCAACCAGCCAAAGCCACCACCCTCATGAATAGCGGCTTCGGTTGCTTCGCACAGATCAATAAGATCGCTGCTTTTAAGTTTATCCTGAATTTCTTCAACGGAAGGAAAAGGCTTCATTTCTGTCATACTTAGCTCATACACCCGAATAATACTTTTTGGCAACAGTCTCAAACGCATAGACCGACTTAGGCAATATTTCACGTATACTCTCTTGCTAAGAGATGATTAACCATTATGACTTAATACTGGTACGTCAAAAGTGAGGATAAAAAATGATCAAATGGCTCGCATCAAGCATATCACGTAAGATTGGTTTTTCGGTAATGTTGTTTGCTGTGCCGGCAGTCTTTACGGCTGTGGTTTTGGTTAATACTCAAAACAAAAACATCGCTTTTAGCGCTAAAGAAATTCAAGGGGTTGCCTATTTGCAAGCTGTGGTCGGGGCACAATTGGATGTCGCGCGCCAACAACTCGGTATGCCAGTTGATTTGGCGTCTCATGTTTCCAAATTACAAAATATTCAGCAGATTAGAGGTGCCGGGCTCGATTCTGAAAAACTTTCCGGTGCGGCAGTTGATGGAATTATCGCAATTTCCTCAAAACCAAATGACAATGAGATTGGTACGACAGCAAGACAAGCCTTGGCCGCGTTGAATCTTCAAGTTGGCAATCAGTCAAACCTTATCCTTGATCCTGATTTAGATAGCTTTTACGAGATGGATTTAGTGGTTGTAAAATTACCGGATATTATTGACCGCATAACTAATTTTGCCTTGCTCTCCGAAAAGACCGTGCGGGATGGCTATGTAGATGAAGGTGAAAAATTAGAACTTCTTGTGGCGCATTCTGGGCTCAAAACGGTCCTTGATGGGGCTGCTTCTTCACTTGATTCCGCTTATTCCGGCAACAAAGATGGTAGTGTAAAAGCCGCTTTGGCAGATAGTTTTTCCGTTTTCGAGAAAGACGTTATCAACGAAACCGCCTCTTGGAGCACGCAATCACCCTCTAAACAATCAGCTCAAGGTGCGCTGCTTGCATCACAAGATTTTTACAACAAAATATCAAAAGACTTATTGAGACTAATCACTGTGCGCGTTGATGGCTTTACCCTAGAGCAAAAGTTTATTCTTAGTGTGACGGTTGTTTTGTTCTTTGTCTTGTTTGGCGGAACTCTCCTTGTCGTCAACCGACACATCATTGCTGCACTTAAGAGGATAACTGAAACGACAAACTTTCTTTCCCATGGAAATCTTGATGCGCAAATTCCTTTTGTAAAGCGTCATGATGAAATTGGTGAGATTGCACGTTCTTTGAAAATTTTTCAGGAAAACCTCATTGAAACTGAACGTCTTCGTCAGGAAGAGTTGCGAACAGCTCAAGAAAATGAACGTAAACGGATTGCTTATGACAAACTCTTTAAAGAGTTTGAATCGACTATTAGTAAGGTTTCAAGTTCGGTCAGTGATTCTGCTGAACATATGAGATCATATGCTGTTACGCTGGATGTAACAGCACGCGATACGCACACACAATCAACACAGGTTGCTGTTTCATCTGAGCAAGCTGCCTCAAACGTGGCAACCGTTGCTGCTGCAACAGAAGAATTAACTGCTTCGATTCATGAAATTACGCGTCAAGTAACTGATTCCAGCCGTATCGCTGCTGATGCTGTTGGCGAAGCACGTGAAGCGAATAGTTCTATTTCGTCGCTGAATGCTGCCGCTGAACGTATTGGTGAGGTCGTAAAACTTATTTTTGAAATCGCAGAGCAAACAAACCTGTTAGCCCTGAACGCCACGATTGAGGCAGCACGTGCAGGCGAGGCGGGTAAGGGATTTGCAGTTGTTGCCAGCGAGGTAAAAAATCTTGCCAGTCAAACTGCCAAAGCAACTGATGAAATTTCTCAGCAAATTACCAGTATGCAAAGTGTGGTTGAGGTTGCAGTACGAAGTATTCATGGAATGGCCAATACGATCGAGCATATTAGTTCTGGCTCGACGACCATTGCTGCCGCTGTTGAGGAGCAGGGTGCCGCAACCGCTGAAATTTCGCGTAATGTTCAGGAAGCCGCGACAGGCACGCAAATTGTATCCCACAACATTGCAAGTGTTACCCAGGGTGCCTCAGAAACGGGGCGAGTTGCGCACGATGTGTTGGATGCTGCTTCTTCGCTTGCCCAAGAGTCTACGCGCCTTAAAGATGAAGTTGAATCCTTTATCTTGCGCATGCGTTCGGCCTAGATCTTACCGACATCAAGGCGTTTGGTATTTGCAGCTTCGTGTGATTTTATTTCACCTTGATCATTTTGTTTTGGGAAGATGAGGCTGTTGGGCAATCCTTTGTGTCCAAAAATTCAGGATGCATTTTGATATTGGGGTCAAGTTGGCGAATGAGTTGCTCAAGTTTAGCGGCGTACTCTTTTACTGACATCTTCACAACAAGGGCACGGTGATAACAATTCACAAGAATGGTAGGGTTTCCTTGGCCTTCTTCTTGACAATAATCGATGATTTGTTGTGGCATGGTGCTTTCTGCCAAGGGGGTTGAGAGATTGGTTGTCTCCTCAGCAAGCTGACGATCAAGATTTTTGAGAAGGTCCTTCTGTATTGATTCAGGGGCGTGCAGCAAGACCCAACGCTCAAGGACACGCAAGTCATCCTTTTTGTGCTCTTGATCATCCATGCCAACCCCATCAAAGAGACGATATTCCTTGGTAGGAGAAAAACTGAGAATCATACCGCGATAGTCATCGGTATCACCGATTGGTGGTTGCTGATCGACCGTGGGAAGGGCCATCCATTTTCTTTTAAACGTGGTGCTGTCTGTATCCGTTAATGTATAACGTACCGATTCTTGACCAAGAGGCATGAGTAATGTCACTGTCAAGTTTTCAGCATGTGAATGATGAGACATCGTCACAAGAGCCAAAAAAATCAGTGACGAGAAAAAAAATTGAAACCGATTTGCGGGAGTAATCATAGCCTGATCCTTTTTTGCTTGCCGACATCATGGGCCGCGGCAGGATAATAGCAAGTATATCTTATATTAAAAAAGGGGCAGTCAAGACTGACTGCCCCTTTTTCGACAAGGATTGCTCCCTATCATAAATACTTATTTATTTGCCGCTCTTCTTGCCTGTGGTTGAACAGCAGGTTGCTGATTTGATTTCGTCTAAGCTATTGCTGATGCGGGTTGAAACAACATCAGCCGCCTCACTCCCTGATCGGTTGGCTAAATCTGTCAGTTCACGAACATTCGACATCGCGTTATCATAGGATTTTTTGACGCGTTCAAGCTGGCGTACCAACTTGTCTTCAGGTGTGCCTGCTGCAGCAATTTCTGACAGCATTGAACCGGCATCTTCAAGAGTTTCGCGCACAATTTCAGCTTGGCGACGGATCATGTTTTGAATGCCTTCAACGGTCATTTGATTGGCAGCGATGATTGCTTCAAAATTACGGCGATGAATACCAATAACTTGTTCAATGTTGCTCATTGGGGATTTAAAATCACTCATGAAGCGAGCAATATCAAAATCAAAAGCTGAGTTTTGTTGGGCGTTTTTTGTCATGGCAGATTCCTTGCATCGAATTTAATTTCGGCTTTCGCTAGGGAACGAAGCCAAGTCACAATGCGCCTTTTTAAGATGCCCGTCAACATTTTTTTGTGCAGTGCACAAAAGCCTTAGACAGTGGCGTTTGACTCAGTCGTTTTTCGGCACAAAGGGCGCAAGGTTTCGGCAAATTGAGCAGCTTGTGTTAAGCGCTGATTGAGGATTGCCATGGTTGAGCCTAAATCCTCGCTTTTATCACGTGCCCAAGTGCGCAGAACTGAAAGCAAAACAAAGGATAGTCCGGCATTCCGTAAGGGGTTTGCTGCAATACGTGACTTATCTAAAATAAGAGCGCTGAGTTTTATTAAAAAACGTGAGGCATGCAAGGGAACAAACAGATCCTGCTTCGGCCAGGATTTTATGATGGAGCTAATCCCGCTTTTCCACGGCGACATAATGTCAAACAACGCCATTGTGGCCTCGAACAGACGATCATGGACATTTTCTTGCACATCTGAAGAGGGAATGTTTTCGGCATACAAATCGGCTACTTCTTGTGCAAGCAATTTGATGAATCCCTGCTTGTCGGGGCAGAATTTTTCTAGCTGCATCGGACTGAGTCGCATGGATGCTGCAACATCATCAAACTCAACTGCAGCCCAGCCGCGTTGAGCCGCCATCGACATTACCATATCAACGATTTGCACGCGAGTTGGGTTAGGGCGAGATGCGTGATCCGGATTCTTTGGTTTGTTTTTTGAAGATGTTTTACGTGTCGACATATTGCTGAATGTTACACCTGCTTGCCTTCGTGTGCAAGGGTTTGACTCCGTTTAATCGCAGCATTAACAGCTTCGTCGCACAATCTCAAAAAAGCATCATCATGGTTAAAGATTGCCAGTGCCGCTTCAGTTGTACCACCTTTGCTGGTTACGGCTTTACGCAGGTCTGTGGCGCTTTCTGTTGATCCTGCGACAATAGAGGCCGCGCCGATAAGTGTTTGGCGTACCAGCTGCGCACTAAAATCAGGGGTAAGGCCATTTTTTATGGCGCACGTGGTCAATATTTCGGTCATGAGGAAAAAATATGCTGGTCCGCTGCCAGAAACAGCCGTAACCGTATCCAGATCATTTTCATTGTTAACCCAGCCAAAAAGACCAATCGCTGAAAGGGCTTTTTCTGCGATATTTTTCTGTTCGCGCGTGCAGGAAGAATTAGCAAAACCAACCGTCATGCTTTGTTGTATAAGTGCGGCTAAGTTTGGCATGGCCCGCACGACAGGCGTGGGAGTGCCGAGAATTTCTTCAATAGAAACAACAGTTTTACCGGCAGCAATCGAAATAAAAAGCGTTGAGTCTTGCGTGAATTTTTTATATTGCGGTAAAACCTCTGCAAATGATTGCGGCTTAACTGCCAGAATAATTGCATCGGGTCTATAATCACTCTTAAGCGATGCAGGATCATTGAAAAAATCAATACCCTGCTGTGGCGGTTGTGATGGATGGGGATCAATAACAGTGATTGAAAAGTTTTTTTGCCAGCCCTCGCAAAGGGCTTTCCCCATTTTTCCAAAACCCACGAGCAGTATTTTCGCTTTACAAAGACTGCTTAGATTTTCTGAGGTGGGACAGCTCATGCCACGCCTACAGTTTCCAGGATGGAGGAAGATAGAGCTTCTTCGGGCGATTTTCCGGCCCAAATAACAAATTGGAAAGCCGGGTAGAATCGCTCGCATTCGGCGATGGCAAACTCGACGAGATCTTCTAACTGCTCGGTTGAGGCGCCACTCATTCCCCGTAATAATAAAGTGTGCCGAAATGTGGGCGTTGCATTTTCAGGGCCTAAGTCAAAATGCCCCAGCCAAAGTCGACTGTTTAAATTGGCAACCAGATCGTATACCTGTGCGCGACGAAGTGTGGGAACCTTCAACTCTAGCTGGCAAGAAAATTGAAGTGCACTCATTTCATTTTGCCAGACCGCACTGATGCGATAATTGCTCCAACATCCTGCGACATCAATTGCAAGCTCGTTTTTGCTGGCGCGATCAAACAGCCATTCGTTTGCGCTTACAATTTGTTCCATTAAATCCAAAGGATTTTGACTGTCTGACTTTAAAGTCAATGCATTTGTCTTCATATAAAGGATTCCTATCCGAAGTTAAAATCGCGTTTTTTCGACTCAACCGCGCTTTTAGGAAAGGTGAGTCAGACGGGCTATTGTTTCAATTGTTATTTTTAGTGCGACGCGAGAAAGAAGACGCAGTTTTGTCAGTATCTCTGTCAAGTAGGATTCTATTGCAACAGTTTGATGCGGCAAAGATCGATTCGGATTGCTCTCGCAATTTTTTATGAGAGTGATAGACTGTGTGCCATGAGTAAAAACACATCACGACGAACACTTCTCGTCACCATGGCAAGTGCTGGCTTAGGCGCCTTGCTTACCGGTCCGCATTCCCCCCAAGCTTCAGAGCGAAGAATGGCAACGGATTCAGAAGCTGTACCTCAAGCCACGCAAACCCTCACGTCTCAGGAAATGCTGGGTAAAAATTTGCGGGTTATTCATCCCATGGAACGAATCACCATGGATTACAGCGAGGACCGAATAAACATAGAGGTTGATGAAAATAATTGTGTTGTACGCGTTTTTATTGGTTAGATAATGATGGTTGCAGATTTTGATCCAATTGCCATTCAGCTGGGCCCCATCGCTGTTCATTGGTATGCACTGGCTTATCTTGCTGGTTTTTTATTGGGGTGGGGCTACATTGCCAAGTTGGTGAAAACACAAAACCTTCCCATGACCCGAGAGCAACTCGATCGTTTCTTAAATTGGGCGATTGCCGGTGTTTTATTGGGGGGGCGAGTAGGGTATGTGGTTTTTTATAATCCGCTTTACTACTCCATGCATCCGCTTGAGATTTTGTATGTATGGCAAGGTGGAATGTCTTTTCACGGGGGGTTAATCGGTATTATCAGCGCGGCCTTGATCTTTGCGCGGCGTGAAAAAATTAATCCGCTTACGTTATGTGATCTGGTTGCTGCCGCCGGGCCAATCGGCTTGTTTTTAGGGCGTCTTACCAATTTTATTAACGGCGAATTGTTTGGACGGCACACCACATTGCCGTGGGGTGTGGTTTTTCCTCACGCGCCAGACATGTTGCCCCGTCATCCTAGCCAGCTTTATGAAGCAGCGAGCGAAGGATTGCTGCTTTTTGTCATTCTTTTCATTCTTGTGCGTTATGCTCATATGCTGAAAAAACCCGGTTTTGTAGGGGGATGTTTCTTATCGGGCTATGCCGTATTCCGTTTCTTGTGTGAATTTTTCCGCGAACCGGACATGCAACTGGGCTTTTTATATGCAGGTGCTACAATGGGTCAGCTTTTATGCCTTCCTATGTTTTGGGTGGGTATTATCGTGATCTTTTATGCGAGAAGAAAAAATGCCAACTAATCTGATGGAAATTATCCGCACCAAGATTCAGCAGTCCGGCCCTATATCACTTGAAGAGTATATGAGGCTTGCGCTTATGCATCCTGAGTACGGTTATTACATGACCAAAGATCCTTTTGGTGCGGGGGGAGATTTTATCACAGCCCCCGAAATGACACAGGCCTTTGGTGAATTGATTGGTTTGTGGTGTATTGATATCTGGCAATCAATAGGCCGACCTGCAAATTTTTCGCTGGTAGAAATAGGGCCGGGGCGCGGAACGCTCATGCACGATGCATTGCGTGCGGCGCGTGTCGCGCCCGAGTTTTTAAATGCAGCAAATCTGTATCTGGTTGAGCCTAGTCTGCTTCTGAGAAAACGTCAGAACGAACTTTTGGGAGCGTACAATCCAACATGGATTGAAAAGTTAGAGCAGCTTCCTAACCTTCCGACCATCACGATTGCGAATGAAGTTTTTGACGCATTGCCGATTAAGCAATTTGTTCGCTTAAGACAGGGATGGATGGAACGACGTGTGGGGCTTTCTCCTACAGGAAGTCTGGTTTTTGTTCTTCAAACAGCGCCTGATTGCCCCAGTTTTGACATGCCCGAAGAATCGGTTGTTGAAGTTTGTCCAGGCGCGGGCGAATTCGCATCGGCCATTGCGCGTCCAATTGTAAAAAATCGCGGAGCTGCTTTAATTATTGATTATGGTGACGATGAAGTTTATGGAGAAACGCTACAAGCGATTAGTCACCATCGTGCGGCCCATCCTCTGACGGCACCCGGCGTTGCTGATTTAACCGCACATGTCAATTTCGAGCCACTGGCCATAGCGATGCGTAAAATTGGCTGCCGCATTCATGGAACAAAAAACATGGGTGACTGGTTGATGGAAGTGGGGATTCGTGAACGAACCGAGCAGCTCGTAATGCGTGCTGATGAAACGCAGTCTAGAAGTCTCGTCACAGCGCTTCAGCGTCTAACAGATCAATCAAGCGCAAGCGCGATGGGAAAACTTTTTAAAGTCATGGCGGTCACTGATCGCGCAACCCCTACACCTTCAGGATTTCATTTATGACCAAACGCGAAGATAGCCAAGATAAAACGAAAAAAGGCAAATTTAATTCAAAAGCTAAAACTTTCGGAGGACCTAAAAAGCGTTCTACTCCTTCATTTTCGGGGAGGCGAGGGCACCACGACGTTGATGACAAAACACGACGTAATTGGACATTGCCAGAAGTCGCTGTTGTTCAGGTATCCATGATTGATGAGGATGGCGAGGCTATTGCATATCCAGCAGATTGGAAAGAAGGTGAGGGTAAACCACCTAAAATTTTTCTTCAGCCTGCAACAGGTCATGCTGCTTTGGGGATTGGTGAACGGGCGCTTGTACGCTTAAAACGCTTATCACCCCGCGCCTATAATGGCACAATTTTACGTAAGCTTGAGGCCATGAAAACGGCACGCATTGTTGGCTTGTTTCAAGAGACGCCACAAGGTGCACGTGTTGTTTCCAGCGATCGTCGGCAAAAAGATGAAGTTGCCATTCCGCCTTCCGAACGCAACGAAGCAGTTCATGGCGAGCTGGTCGTTGCTGAAATGATGGCAGGGTCCGCGATGGGATTGCCGCGTGGCCGCATTATTGAACGTTTGGGATTGCCGAGTGATCCACATTCAATCAGTTTGATTGCTATTCATACGCACGAAATTCCCAACCAATTTTCTAACGATGTTATTGCTCAAGCAGAGGGCTGCTCGCCTGCATCGTTAGATAAAAGAATGGATATACGTCATATCCCTTTGGTAACCATCGATGATGCAAGGGCGCGTGATTTTGACGATGCGGTCTATGCAGAGCATGATGGAAAAGGCTGGAAGCTATTGGTGGCGATTGCTGACGTTTCGCATTATGTTCATCCTGGTAGTTTGCTTGATAAGAGTGCTTATGAGCGTGGTAATTCAACCTACTTTCCCGACCGCGTTGTTCCTATGTTGCCCGAAGCTCTTTCAAATGGATTATGCTCGTTGGTGCCGCAGGAAGACCGGGCGTGCATTGCCTGTTGGCTCTGGGTCGATTCAACGGGTCAGCTTACGCGTTATGAGTTTTTTAGAGGGTTGATGAAGTCAGCAGCGCGACTAACATACATTCAGGTGCAAAACGCGATGGATGGCAAGGGCGATGAACTGACAGCGCCGTTGCTTGGTCCAGTGATCAAGCCGCTGTATGGTGCTTTTGAAACTCTTTTTTCTGCGCGCAAATCACGGGGTACACTCGAGTTAGATTTACCTGAACGCGAAGTTCAATTGGACGAAAACAAGCGTGTGAAAGCGATTGTAATGCGTGAGCGGCTTGATAGTCATCGTTTGATTGAAGAATTTATGATCACGGCCAATATTGCAGCGGCGCGTGCACTTGAAGATCAAGGCATGGCGGGCATTTATCGTGTTCACGAGCCCCCTTCAGATGCTAAAGCCGAAGCCTTACGGATTTTTTTAAAGCCGATGGGGTATAGTCTTCCTCAAGCTGACGTCTTACATCCACGTTTGTTTGCAAAAATTTTAACAGATGCCAACACATCACCGCTATCAAACCTGATCAGCACCGTAGTATTACGCAGCCAATCACAGGCCTATTATGGCCCCGAAAACAAAGGCCATTTTGGCTTGGCTTTAACGCATTATGCGCATTTTACCTCACCCATTCGTCGTTATGCAGATTTGATTGTGCATCGCGGACTCGTTGCAGCTTTTCATTTGGGTGATGGCGGGATGAGCAAGCATGAAATAGAAAAACTGCAAGATATCTCTGATCATATTTCCTCAACGGAGAGACGCTCTGCTCTTGCGGAACGCGATGCGATGGACCGCTATTCCGCGCTTTATTTGATTGATCATATTGGCGAGACACTTAAAGGAAAAGTGAGTGGTGTGACACGCTTTGGCATTTTTGTAACGTTGGATGAAACAAAAGTGGATGGCCTTGTGCCCATGAACAGCCTACAGGATGATCGTTATGATCATGATGAAGCACATCACTGTTTGGTAGGGCGTCGCTGGGGTAAAGTTTATCGGTTAGGAGCGGCTTGTTCTGTGCGTTTGCTTTCTGCCGACCCTCTTGTTGGAAGTGCTGTATTTGAATTGATATCGATTGAAGAACCAGAGGAAAACTGGCCACCTGTCAATCGTAAACCTGGCAAAAAACATACATCTTCTTTCAAAAAATCGGAGAAACTTCCGCTCAAAAAGAGTGGAGGTGGTTTTTCTAAAAAATCATGGATGAATGCAAAAGAGCCAGATTCATTGAGTAAAACACCATCATCAGACAAAAAGAAAAAGCTCATGAAAGTGAGCACATCAAGCGATGAGTTTGTTTCACCCCATTCAAAGGCGACACCAAGTAAATTATCATCAAAATCATCGCCAGAGCTGCGGTATGATTCTGAAATGAAAGCGGCTGCCATTCCATCTAAAAAGAATCGACCAACTCATTCCCCTGATCAATCAACGTTTGGAGCTGATAAATCCGTCGTGCAGAAGAAGAAAGCTGCAAAAAAACTTGATCATAAACAAAAGCGACGCAAGAAGAGCTTTGATTGGACCGGGGAGTAAGGGGGAAGGCCGTCTCAAAGTGCAAACGCAATACCTCCAATACGGGCCATTATGTGTTGATTTTTGTCGCTAAAATCGAAGCGATCTTTGCTTAAATTTTATCGCCTAGCAAGCCTTGTTCACGCAAAAAGTGAGGATCTTCAGCCCATTTATTTTTTACCTTCACATGTAAGGTAAGGTGGACTTTGCACTCCAGCTCTTTTTCCATCTCGATACGTGCGGCTGTGCCAATTTGTTTAATGCGTGCCCCTGCTTTGCCAAGAACAATGGCCTTTTGACTTTCGCGATCAATATAAATCACTTGGTTGATAACGATGAGGCGTTTTCCTTTTTCTTGCCAAAACTCTGTTTCAACGACGGTAGCATAAGGCAGTTCTTGCTCAAGCTGCAGAAAAACCTGCTCACGCGTGATCTCTGCTGCCCAAATGCGCTCAGGCAAATCTGTAAGTTGATCCGCAGGATATTGCCAAGGGCCGTGCGGCAGCATTGCCTCGGCTGCTTGCAGCACTTTATCGATGCCATCGCCGGTGCTCGCCGAGATCATCAAGACATGAGAAAAAAGATTATCCATTGTTAACTGTTGTGCAAGTGGCAGAAGCTTCGGCTTATCAATTAGATCGACTTTGTTAAGGATTAATACAGCAGGGTGCTTGTGCTCTTTGAGCCAATCAAGGATTGTTTGAGTTTCAGGAGCAATTGTCTTGCGCGAAGCATCTACGAGCACAAAAACACAGTCTGCAGTGTTGGCCTCTTCCCAAGCCGTGTCCACCATAATTTTTTGCATTTTGCCCTTGGGCGCAAAAATACCAGGTAAATCGACAAAGATAATCTGGCTTTCATCATGGGTGCAAATCCCGATCATGCGCGTGCGGGTGGTGCCAGGGCGGTGGCTAACAATCGCCAGTTTTGTGCCTGTAAGTGTGTTGATGAGTGTTGATTTTCCTGCATTGGGCGCACCCAGCAAAGCTACAAAGCCGCACTTGGTTGTTGTGCTTTGATTCGATGCCATGTTGGCATCGCTGTTTGATTGAGGGGCATCGTCATTCATTAGTATGCTTCTCCATAAAAGCTAGCGCCGCATTTTGCTCAGCAATTTTTTTGTTCGGGCCAGAGCCTTGGGCTGAATATGGTTTTACTGCATTTGACAGGCTGACTTCTACATCAAAATGTGGGGCGTGGGCTGGGCCATCCTGTTTGAGCACACGATAGGTTGGTAAGCCCGCTCCTTGGGCTTGAGACCATTCCTGCAAACGTGTTTTATGATCGCGTAAATCGGTTGATGTAATTGCCTTTATTTCATTTTCCCATAATTTTTTTATAATGGTTTGAGCGGTTTTCCAGTCCGAATCCAGATAGATAGCCCCAAGATAGGCTTCGAGTGCATCAGCAAGAATGGTTTCATTAAGTACACCCCCACCTCTGCCTTGATCATCTTGCTGAGCGGTATTGAGGTGAATATCCAGTTTGATCATGCGTGCTAAGCGCGCCATCGTGGGGGCTTTGACCAAGGCTGTATGATAACGGCTTAGGCTACCTTCAGACTCTTTAGGGAATGTTTGTAAAAGCATTTCTGCAATAACAAGACCGACAACGCGATCACCCAAAAATTCTAGTCGCTCAAAATGTTCCCTTTTAATCGATACATTTTTATTCTTTGCTTGTTGGCTAGAAAGATTTTGTAAGCTGGAATGACGCAAAGCAGCATTTTTCAGTGCGCTATCTTTAAAGTTATACCCAAGCAAAGAAGTGGGATCGCTCATTGGATTTTGCCGAGGATTCGTGACCAGCGAATGTTGTTTGCCCACGTCCATGGTTTTAGCAGTGAAAATCCACTCTCAACCGAGAAAAAACGCCAGCGTGCCGGCCCCAGAATGTTTGCTTCTGGAACATAGCCGACTAGGTCTAAGACGCGACTGTCAGCTGAGTTATCCCGATTATCACCCATCATGAAAAAATGACCGGGAGGAACGGTATAAACGTTTGTATTGTCATAGGGCTGGTTATCACTAAACTCGATGATGTCGTGAACAACACCACCCGGCAATGTTTCTTTATAACGCTTGAGGGTTTGTTTTTCACCACCCGCGCCCATTGCTTCATAGGTGCCAATATATTGCCGATCGACAAGTTCACCATTGATGTAAAGGCGGCCTGAAATCATTTGGATTTTGTCACCTGGCAACCCAATAACTCTTTTTATGTAATCAATTGCTGTGTTACTCGGGAGTTTAAAGACGACAATTGTGCCACGGCTGGGTAAGCCAGCGGGACCCGTCGGCCACCACCGATCTTCAATCGGCACGATGCTTAAGGGGAATGAGTATCGGCTATAGCCATAGCTGTACTTGCTGACAAAAAGATAATCTCCCACCAACAGGTTGGGCAACATTGACCCCGAGGGAATATTGAAAGGTTCAAACGCCACACTTCGAATAACGAGTGCAAGCAAGACTGCGTATAAAAGTGTTTTAAACATTTCGATAAGTTTATCCGGCTCTTCTTCATCGCGTACGGGTGTGTTGTTAGAGGCGGAGGATTGGATAGGAAGTTGAGACATAAGCGTTAAGACTTTCAACGATTGCGCAGCACGATAAACCTGCCCCTTGTCTAACCCTTTCTTCTGCACTTGAAAAGAGGGAAGCAAAAGGGGGAAGCGAAAAATTCTCTAAATCGCTTCAATCACAGCAAATGCGAGGGCAAAATCGCCATCATCGGTGAGGGTAATGTGTATTTTTGTTCGTTTTTCTTTGCCAACGAGGTTTTCGAGATAAGCTTTTGCTCGACCGCTGAGGGTAATTTCCGGTTTTTTATTAACTGTTTGAATTACTTCAATTTCATTAAAAAAGGCGTATTCGCCCAGACCTGTACCTAAAGCTTTGGCCACAGCTTCTTTTGCGGCAAAGCGTTTTGCAAGGCGGCGAACGGTTTGGGAAGGTTGTACTGTTGCATAATCTCGTTCAGCTGGCGTGTAAACACGTGCTAAAAAATTTTCTGGATGGCGCTGCCATACCTTCGCAATGCGCTCAACACTAACAAAGTCACTACCGATTCCAATAATCACATGCAAACCTTTTTTATTTTGTTAGGAACATTGTAACCATATTATGCCTAAGATACAGGGTAAATATATTTATTTCATACATTTTAAATTTTAAGGGATTTTATGCGCCATGGCGGATTTTTCGTCATCTATTCGTAATCTTCTTCAAGATCTACTTCGCTTAGGCATGGCTGGGGCGGCAGGATACACCAACCGTTCGGTTGCGCGTATTCAGCTGGAATATATCACCAACCCCTATGGCCGACAGCCACCGCATATTCTAATCTTCCGCGATGGCCAAACCGAGCCAATGACGCCCTTTCAGCTGATGGTGCCGGGCTATGCACCGGATGTTTTGGCTGTTGAGTTGTTGGGGGCACCCGCCATGCCGCCAACGTCTGAGCAGTTGCAGGCAATACAATTTTTGGGAAAAACCGTTCGCGAAATTTTAAGCGGTCAACTTGCCTTTAGTGGAAATCAACAGTTGGTTGATTTGGCGACGGGTGCTTTTAAAGCGCAGGCAACCGCAACACCGGTTTCCCAAACACCATCTTCTTCAACACCCACTGATGAAGAAATAGAAGAAAAAACGTCAGAAGATGCGTATGAAGACGAGACAGCAGCAGTACCAACAGAGGTGGAGGAGGGGTGGGAAGAGTTTTCCCCTGAATCGCCTGTCAAAACAAAAAATGCAGGAGCCGCTGAGTCGCCATCAGAAGCATCTTCTACTGCTGCTGATGATGATGCCGCAAGGTTTATGCACCACGAAAAGTTAGCCGTTGCCCCAGCGACGCCTTCGCGGCCAATGTTACCGCAGTCTAGTCATGAAGAACCTGTCGCGTTCAAGATCAAACCACCCGCGAACGTGAATGATATTTTTGATATTCTAGGCACACCCGCTGAACAGCGTGGTCCTCTCGCTCCGGGGACGCTGTTTAATAATTTTTCTGCAGGTGCTGTCAATTTAACTCAAGGGGTAAGGTTCCCTTATCACGCGCCAGCAACGCGGGAGGTTTTTTCCCTTGTCGTTGTGCCTTCTCACGATCCGTTTAAAGCTGAACCGACAGAAGGAAGTTTTTTTAGTATTGAGGAGTTGCGCAAGCTAGATCAGCGCGCAGGAATGGCAGATTTTCGTGGCCATTATCTACTGGCGAAAAATGGTGATCTTATTCCAGGACGTTCTCTTGAGGCGGTGGGAAACTGCTGGCCCGGGCGCAACGACAATGCTATTCAAATCGTATTGGCTGGAAATGGTAAGACTCCCACGATTGATCAGCGGCGGACCCTTTATGAATACGGTCTGTCAATGCGACGCCATTACGAAATGAGACCAACAAAAGCAGTGGTTAAAGATATTACTTTTGGCATGAGTGTGTTGGGTATTGATCCGCAGGGTTTTATGGTCGAAAAACTCGCTAATCCAAAATATATCGATGCGCCACTGCCAGCACCCGGCAAGCAAAATACTCGTGCTGGTTAATGTGTCGGTATAATAATACCACATCAAAAAAGTGTTGACGGGGCGGGCATTCATCCGCTACAACCACGGCCAAGTTCACCATCTTGCCGTGAGTATCACTATGAAAACAATGTTTCTTAAAGGCGGCGAAATTCAGAAGGACTGGCTTGTGATTGACGCGAAAGACGTCATCCTCGGTCGTCTGGCTTCGCACATTGCCAAACTTTTAAAGGGCAAGCACAAGCCCACTTATACGCCCTTTCTCGATTGTGGTGACCATGTGGTCGTTATTAATGCCGAGAAGGTTGCTCTGACAGGTAACAAAGCCAAAAACAGCATCTTCTACCGTCACACAGGATATGTCGGCGGTGTTAAGGCACGCAGCAAAGGCGAAATCCTCAACGGTAAAAAGCCAGAAGAATTGATTTACAACGCTGTTCGCCGCATGTTGGACCGCGAGCCTTTGGGCCGTAAGCAATATGGCAACCTGCGCGTATATGTCGGTGCTGAGCATCCGCATAGCGCTCAAAACCCCAAAGCCTACGATTTTGCCTCGCTCAATCGTAAAAATGTCCTCACCGATAGGAGAGCTTAACCCATGGCCGACAATAAAGATAAAGTTGTAGAGGTCGAAAAGAAAAAGACCGTTCGC
Source organism: Bdellovibrionales bacterium (assembly GCA_039808765.1). Classification (GTDB taxonomy): domain Bacteria; phylum Pseudomonadota; class Alphaproteobacteria; order UBA2400; family UBA2400; genus JBDHTQ01. Next base: position 50,444 of record JBDHTQ010000010.1, on the reverse strand, counting down.
GCCAAAAAGAGCGAAACAGCTGCCCCTACAATGGAAAAGAAAACAGAAACCAAGAAATCCGATGATGCATCTGACGCAAAGTCAGCTCAGCGTCGTTCGGGCAAAGTAACTGGTATCGCTGACGTTTCAAGCGCGATGAAGACCACAAAGTCTACATCAAGCACAACGCAGGCTGCACCAGAGGTCAAGTCTCACATCGACAGCTTAGGTCGGGTTCATGCAACCGGTCGTCGTAAAGAGTCGAGCGCCCGTGTTATTCTTAAGCGTGGATCAGGTAAGATCACAGTCAATGGTCGCACCCAAGAGCAATATTTTGCGCGTCCAGTTTTGCGTATGATCATCAGCCAACCTTTCGCTGTTGCTGAACGTTTGGGTCAGTACGACATAATTGTATCGGTTGTTGGTGGTGGTTTGTCTGGCCAGGCTGGTGCTGTGCGTCACGGTTTATCCCGTGCGCTGGTGTTTATGGAGCCTGAGTTGCGCACCGTTTTGAAGAAAATGGGTTTTCTGACACGCGATAGCCGCGTTGTTGAACGTAAGAAATACGGTCAACGCAAAGCACGCCGTCGTTTCCAGTTCTCCAAACGTTAATCTTAACTTTGGTTTTAAAAAATACGCTTGTTTGCCATTGTGCAAGCAGGCGTTTTTTTTTACATTTGGCAAAAGTAACTTTTGTAGCTGGGTATAATTCAGCTGGAGAGGGGCACGAGAAGCCTCTTTGGATGGGAAAGTTCTGCACAGGGTGGCGCTGAAGCGGCGGTCTTTTGGCGTTTTGCCGGGACTGATGCCGGTCAGTTTGGCCAGTTGGCCGAGTAGCGACATCCTCTCTGCGTGTGAGGAGAATAAAATTGCCGCCCAAAATGCTTCTAAACTATCGCCACGCGCTTCCGCTTTCTCCGTTCTCATGCAACTCCTACTTGTGCAACAGTTCTAATATTACAGTATATGCAGTTGCATTGGGTATTCTTATACTGTTCATTTGATTTTTTACTTACAATCTTTTTATTGCAGATAATTAAGCATTATTTTTCCATACTGAAGTTAGTTTTATTTTGAACTGGAGGAGCCTCGAAAAACCATTACCCCATTCTCGCGGGACATACCTTCACGCTGACCACCACGCCCTCCTTCAATAACCGTAATACCATGTTCAATGCGCTGCCCCGTGATTGCAGGTCGGCTTTGCTCACCCAAAATTTTTATTCCGCGCTTAGATGACTCATTAAGTGTAGGCGGCACATCCGGCAAATCCATCTGACCAATAGGAACATCTTTAATTGGTTCTTTTAGTCGATCCAAAATCGTCAAAAACTCTGAAGGAACTTCAACATCACCAGCCGCCACGCAGGTTGCCGCACTTCCTGTCACCGCTTGGCCCAATTGTGCCTGGTTGACTGGCTCGGATGGCACGTCCTGGCCTCCAAGCTGAATAAATTTTTGCGGTGAAGGTGTATCAAATGTTTTAAGTGGTAGTTGATCTGCAAGCCGACCCAAGAGTGGCTCATGGTTAACGTTATGATCAACAGGAGAATGCAGCGATTCCTTGTTTGGCGACCAAGCGCTTTCAATGTCTTGTTCACTGTTTACAATTTGGACAAGACTCAGCCCTGCAGCGCTTGAGGCTGAGTTGATTTCGTCATGCTGATAAAAAACAACGGCTCCAAGTGCCCCCAGAGCCGTTGCGCATACCAGTGACAGCAGGAAAAGAATACGGTGAAAACCGTTTTTTTCTGCTGACATCTACCCCTCTCTTAGTCGCCCATCGCCTTAACAACTTCTTCGCACATTTTTTTCGCATCACCGAAAAGCATAAGCGTGTTGGGACGATAGAATAGCTCGTTCTCAACACCAGCGTATCCCGAAGCCATTGAGCGCTTGATAAAGAGAACCGTTTTCGCTTTTTCAACATCTAAAATCGGCATCCCGTAAATAGGTGATGCGGGATCGCTTTTGGCCGCCGGATTAGTCACGTCATTGGCACCGATTACGAAAGCAACATCTGTTTGGCTGAAATCACGATTGATGTCTTCAAGCTCCAACACCTCGTCATATGGCACATTTGCTTCGGCCAACAACACATTCATATGGCCAGGCATGCGGCCCGCAACAGGGTGAATGGCATAGCGAACAGTAACGCCAGCATGCTTTAGAATATCGGCCATTTCACGCAATGAGTGCTGGGCTTGAGCAACCGCCATACCATAACCGGGAACAATAATAACCGACGATGCATTCTTCATGATAAACGCAGCATCCTCAGCTGAGCCGGGTTTTACAGTTTTGTCACCTGTTCCGCTTGCTCCAGCCGCCGAAGTTTCGCCACCAAAGCCGCCCAGAATAACGTTCCAAATCGAGCGATTCATCCCCTTACACATAATGTAACTGAGAATAGCACCCGACGAACCCACCAGCGCTCCAGTGATAATAAGCAGGGGGTTTTGCAAGGTAAAGCCGATACCACAAGCTGCCCATCCCGAGTATGAGTTCAGCATCGAGATCACAACAGGCATATCAGCACCGCCGATTGGTAAAATCAGCAAAAATCCAAGGGCCAGTGAAATCAAAACAATGGTATAAAACGCCGTAGTCGATTGTGTTGTGCATAGCAAAATGATCAACACCAGGATAGCGACACCAAGACCCGCGTTAAGGATATGCTGGCCGAAAAACATCAGAGGCTTACCGCTGACCAAGCCTTGCAGCTTGGCAAAAGCAACGATAGACCCCGTGAAGGTAATCGCACCAATTGCAACACCAAGGCTCATTTCTACCAATGAGCCGACGTGAATCGCACCATGCGTTCCAATTGCATAGGTTTCAGGTGACATAAACGCTGCCACAGCCACCAAAACCGCAGCTAAACCAACCAGCGAGTGAAAACCAGCGACAAGTTGCGGCAAAGCTGTCATCTGAATTTTGAGAGCGATATATGTACCAATCGAACCACCAATCGCAATAGCGATCAGGATCGGCAGATAGGTATGCATAGAAGGCAGCATCAATGTGGTGATGATAGCGACAGTCATCCCGATGATGCCGTAGCGGTTACCTTCACGCGCTGTTTCAGGAGAAGAAAGGCCTCGTAACGCCATGATAAAACAGATAGCGGAGACGAGATAAGCCAAAGCCGGAAGCGTGCTAATCATGATTATTTGCCCTTCTTCTTATACATCTGCAACATGCGCTGCGTGACAATGAAACCACCGAAGATATTAACTGCCGCTAAAAGTACAGCGAAGCAGCCCAGAAAAGAACTCATACCGAATTCCGCTGGTCCGGCAGCCACCAATGCCCCCACGATAATAACCGAGGACACAGCATTGGTTACAGCCATCAACGGTGAATGTAATGCGGGGGTAACACGCCAGACAACATAGTAACCGACGAACACAGCCAACACAAAAACCGTGAGCCCATGCACAAAGAATGACGAAGACCCATGTGATTGCTCAGCAACAATGGTTGCAGCCTGTTGGGCAAGCTCTTGAGCATTTTGCGCCATTTCAGTCATGCGTGTTGCAAGATTTGAGGCGGATTCTGAAAGTGTTGAACTCATGCGGCAGCTCCTTTATCAGTTGATGGGGCTGGAGCAAAATTTGGATGAATTGTTGCTCCATCACGCGTCAAGCAAGATGATTTGATAATCTCGTCGGCAAAATCGGGTTTAAATGACTTGCTTTCCTTATCAATCATCAGTGTCAAGTAAGAGACGATATTACGGGCCAAGAGTGAGGACGAGTCAGCAGCAATTTGCGAAGGCAAGTTGGCAATACCCAGGATTTTCACCCCATTAATATCAACGACTTCGCCCAGCTTGGTCAGGGTACAATTGCCGCCTGATTCAACCGCCATATCAAGCACAACCGAACCGGGTTTCATGCTCTTCACCATTTCTTCTGTGACAAGTACGGGGGCTTTGCGTCCAGGAATAAGTGCGGTGGTGATAACGATATCTTGCGTTTTGATCGTATCAGCAATCAGAGCTGCTTGTTTTTGTTTGTAAGCATCACTCATTTCTTTGGCATAACCGCCAGAGGTTTCTGCTTGCTTGGCTTCATCATCATCGACCATAACAAACTTGCCTCCCAAACTTTCAACCTGCTCTTTTGCAGCGAGGCGAACGTCGGTTGCAGAAACAACAGCGCCCAAGCGTTTGGCTGTCGCAATGGCTTGCAGACCGGCGACGCCAGCCCCCATAATCATCACCTTCGCAGGCGGTACTGTTCCAGCAGCCGTCATCATCATCGGCAAAGCTTTGCCATAGGCGTGTGCGGCTTCAAGTACGGCACGATATCCGGCCAAGTTGGACTGCGAAGATAACACATCCATGCTTTGTGCACGGCTGATACGCGGCACGAACTCAAGCGCGAATGTGGTCACTTTGCGTGCATTGTAAGCCTCTAACAAATCTTTCGATTCATAAGGATTAAGGAGCGCAATCAACACAGCACCCTCTGGCAATGCTTTGATTTCGTTTTGGTCAGGACGTTGTACTTTGATGACAACATCAGCACCTTTTAAAATCTCGTCACGTGCACCAACTGTTGCACCCGCGGATGTGTAGGCATCATCTGTAAAAGATGCGCCAAAACCGGCACCTTTTTCTACGGCAACTTCTTGGACACCAAGTCCGAGTAATTTCTTGACACTGTCGGGAGAAGCCGCAACGCGACGCTCTCCTGTGCGTGTTTCCTTAAGAATGGCAACCTTCATGCACTCTTCCTCCAAAAGATTTGCAAGAGCGTGCCCCAAGTTTGTTACTTTGTGAAGAGGGTTTAGCCTCAAAAATCAATTCCTTATCAAAAATGATGCAAAATAGGCGATCTTATCACATATTATCGTCATAAATTTAGTGAGACCAAGCTTAAAACCCATGTTTTTTAATTTTTTTTTAATACTGTTTTTTTCAACCAAAGGCATAAATCTCTGATTGTAGGAAATTGGGGAACAGGTCAAAATTTATGTGTATCAGAGGAGTTTTAAGGTTTAGAGCAAATCCCGAGAAGATAGAATTGAAAGAGACTATTTTTGCCGACGTATTTGCGTTAAATGCGCGTCTTGAAAATGCGCTTGAGCTTGCCTAAGTGGACAATAAAATCAGCATAAAGTGTCAGGCAGATAGGGTTTAATCTTGGCGTTTACGTTTAAGAAGTACATATAAAGCACCATCACCCCCATGTTGAAGTTTAGCTGTTGCAATGGCTAAAATAATCTGTCGTAGGGGAGAGCTGTCAAGCCATAACGGCAGGCTCTGCTTGAGAACACCCCGGGGAGCATGTTTTTCTCCTGCATTATAATGCCCTATTTTTCCAGCGCGAGAAGATGAGGAAAATGTGGAATTTTTATTAAAATCATCCTCGTCCCATGAAGGGGGACGTTGACCTTTCCCTGTAACGATGAGAAGGCAGCGTTTACCGTGCTCATACCCACGCAGCAGCCAGCGGACAAGGGTTTCATGGGCAAAAACTTGTGTCATGCCATGAAGATCGAGTGTTCCTTCAATAGGCATTTTTCCTGCTCTGAATTTTGCGAGTGTCGATGAATCAATTCCTGGCGTGATGCCTTGTTGCCGTCCATGCTGCAGTGAAGGGAGGGAACCTTTTATTCTCTCCACACCTGGGAAAGCAGAATTTTTCTGGATAGGGAGATGATGGGGAGAAACAGGTTCTGGCGGGGCTTTTTGATCGCGACCCACAAGTGGTTTTATCTCCTGCATTAAGTTTTCCCACAAGTGGTGATCAGCGTTTGTGCGATTGCTGCTTGGCCGTTTCATGATGATGGTCGTGCAGGAAAAAGTGGTTGAAAACCGCGTGGAAGAAGCACAAACATGCGGCCTATGCTACGCATTGATCCCGCTTTCTGTTCTGCAGAGGGGCCGAATCCCCAGAAAAAATCACCACGGACAACACCTTTGATTGCGCCACCCGTATCTTGTGCAATTACAAGCTGGTGCAAGGGCATGTCAGTTTTGAGCCAGATCGGCACATGGTAGCCAATATATCGCGAGTCAACCGCCAAACTTCTTTGTGCTGTGAGGGGAGTGTTGGCAGCACCTTTGGGTGGGGTTATCACAGGGTTTAGTTTAAAGAAAACAAATGATGGGTTGAGGTTAAAGATACTTTGTTGTTGAGAGGGATGGCTTTCGAGCCATGCCCGTAGGGATTGAAGCGAGACATCCTCTAGTTTGATTTCTCCACGTTCAACAAGCTGTTTTCCAATTGACACATAGGGATAGCCATTCTTCCCCGCAAAGCTAACCGAGACCGTTCGGCCATTATCTAGGTGAATGCGTCCGGAGCCCTGGACTTCAACAAAAAAAGCATCAATCGGATCATCAAGCCATACCAGCTCAAGATTTTTATCTGCTAAAGCCCCCGCTGCAATTTGTGAGCGCTCAAGATGCATGAGAGATGAATTTTTGGGCTCGGGCAAACGGTAAAGCGGCCATTGGTATTGATCATGATGCGTGAGACTGCCGTGCAACTCAGATTCATAATATCCCGTGAACAACCCCTCATCAAATGCGCCATTACTCAAAGCCCACGGCTGCAGCCAGTTTTCTAGAAATGTGCGGATTTGTTTAGAGGAAGGGGATGTTTGTGCGATTGTGAGTACCGCCCCACAGAAACTTCGCCAATCTTTAACATTTCCCATCGCACCCGACGCCCCCAGCGAGCGATCATCGGGCAGTGTGACCAGCCTTCGGCATGAGTTGGCCAGAGAAGGGAGGGCTTGTGTAAAATCATCACTTTGCCAGCCGTCCAACGCTGTGAACGTTACTGGTGTGAGGCGGGGATCAGGTGGCGAAGGTGGGTGTGTTGCGCAGGCTGACAGCATAACGACCACAATGCCAATGAAAAGCAAATGAAGACGCATGCAAAGCGTTCGAGAATGAGCAAAGATAGCCAGCATATTCAGTAACCTAACAGCGGTTGTCGGAAAATTAAAGAACGGGGTGTGGCGTGACTTCACCCTCAAGTAAACGAAAGTCCTCGTGCGGTACAAGTGGGATGATGCAGCGCACCGTAAAGCCACGATTAGGCGCACTCTTGATTTCCACACGGCCTTGATGAAGTTCAACGATACTTTTAACTACAGATAATCCCAGTCCAACACCTGCCTGACCGGTACGAACATTCGCGCGCTCAAAGCGTTTAAGAATCCGCGATTGATCTTCGATCGAAATGCCAATGCCGTTATCGCTAACGATCAGGGTCAGGTTGTCTTCATCTCGCTCGGCCGAAATGATGACTCGTCCACCCGTCGGGGTAAATTTGATCGCATTAGAGAGCAAGTTAAACAAGGCCTGACGAATGCGTCGCTCATCGAGTGCGACCAATCCCACTTCGGCAGGACATGAAACTTCAAGCTCAATTTCTTCCTGTCTTGCCCAATCGGCCACGACACCAGCAACACTGTGTACCATGGCCGGCACATCCACATCCACACGTTCCAGTGACATATAACCCGCTTCAATCGTGGCCAATTCAAGGATATCATTAATCAGTGTGACCAAGCGTTTGCCCGCGTCCATGATGTTATTACAGTAATCTTTTTGGCGTTCATTAAGGGCACCAAAATATTCATGTTGCAAAATCTCAGTAAAGCCCATAATGGCCGTCAAGGGCGTACGCAACTGATAAGTAATATTTGCAATAAACTCTGACTTAAGCCGGTCGGCTGCTTCCAACGCATCATTACTTTCACGCAACGCTTCTTCAACCTTCACGCTATCCGTAATATCAAGGAACGAGTGCATAATCGCACCGTCAGGTAAGGGCTGTGCGCTATAATCCAAAACCGTGCCATCCGCTCGTTCAAGACGGCCTGTGCGCGGCGTACGATCCAGTACAAGTGAAACCATATCTTTCAGGAAGTTGGGCCAATCTACTTCCATAATATTAAAGAATGGGCGTAAGCGATTTTGTATATCAGCAGCGTGTGGCTCGTTTGACAACCAAGAAGGTTCCAGCTTCCACAATCTCTGGAAGGCCGGATTATAAAGTTTCAAGCGGCCATCAGAACCGTAAACACAGATACCTTCGGCCAGATTGTTCATCGTTTCAGTTTGCACAGCTTGTAAGGTGTTGTAGCTTGTTTCAAGCTCATAGCGGCGCGACACGTCTTCATATACAAACATCAACCCACCAAAGGGGTGAGGGGCGGTCAATGTGCGCAACATTCTTCCATCAGGAAGGTGCTGCAAATCTTCTTGCGGCTCGATGAGGGAGGTGAAAAGGGCTAATTGTTCGCGCCGCCATCCTGCAAAATCGGCCTGTTCGGCCAGCATACGATTAGCGCGAAGTTCTTCCAAAATTTCGCTGTAATTCGGCATCATTCGCAAGAAAGATTCCGGGAGTCCCCACAAATCAACAAAAGCCTGATTATAGAATTTAAGATGCTGATCGGGACCATAAATTGCAATCGCAGTGCTCAGTCGCTCTAGCACGGCGGCATTACCGGCGATATGCCGCTTTAATTCTTTTTCTTTATCATCAAGCTTCGTAAAATCAATAGCATACCCTAGAAATGCGGCCCCCGGCTGATGGAGAGGAATTTCAGTAACATGAAAGAGTTTACGCTCACCTTTAATTACTGAAGCGGCCAGCTCATGCCGAATTTGTCCATCAAGCTGGCTTTGTTCAGCCAACCAACGTCCATCCTCGCCTAGTGCACCAACAAAAAGCTCTTTTTGTTGGTCAATTGCCACATGCGCTTCACATTCCAACATATCAGCAGCAGTTTTGTTGATCCATGCAAGGCTTAAGTCTTCTCGGCGAATCCAAAGCGGTAACGGGATGCTTCCGAGTCGGTTTTGCCATGCTTGAAGCTGTCGGCTCAGTTCATCACGCAGCGCTTGCTCTTTGGCACGTGCGTCTGCTTCAACTGTCACATCACGCGCGCGCAAAACGTAAATCGATGATTGTGCACGTTTAAATTGCGCGCGATGGCCGCTTATCTCGACAGAATGTCCGCCGACGGTGATAAAGGTCCGCACAAACTGTTCACCTGCGTCGCGTAAGCCTTCAAGCGATGACATAAAAAGGTCGCGTTGGTTGGGTTGAAGGCGCTCGGCCAGCTCTTCGGGTGAATTAAGCTTATTGAGGTCAAATACGACAAGAAAAGCCGGAGAAAGTGTAACAATCCGCTCTTGATCAAACGCGCAGGTATGATCGGTAATGGTGCTATTTAAAGCCTCAAGATAGATAATTTCATTACCAAGATGATCCGCTAGGGCCTGAAGTGCAAGATTCTGATACTGGCCGCGATAACCGGATAAGCCTAATAATGCGAGCCCCACACTGATGATTACAACAAGGGTTGCAACCAAATCAGGTGCAACGACTTCCGGTATAAAAATCTGACACACACACAGAACGCTGATTGCGACGCAACCAAGGGTGAAAATGGTCAGAGCGGGTTTGCTATTCGAGAGCTGCACGGCGCTGACTTTACGCAAAATATCTTTTCCTTACAAGAGGACGCACACAGATATTTACCTTCTGACCAAAAATAGTGTACTCTTGGCTCTGAAAATAAACTTTGCCCTATTTCTTAAACGATGAAGGGTGGGGTGTGCCACATTATGTACGGAGTTGATAATGTTTTTATTTAGCCATGGCTTTGGTCGTTTCATGATTATCATAAGTATCGCTATCGGAATCATTGGTTATTTTAATCAGGAAAGTTACAATTCAGAACGTGGTTTTTTATGGAATGCGCGGTATCAAACTGTTTCCATGCCGCTTCTTTATGGCCGCAATCCTCTTGAATGTGCTTTTGATTATTTCCGAAAAATGATTCCCAACCCAACCGACGAATCGTTTAGACCTGTGCCTGGTTGTGATGCGAACACTAAAATTAAATACAACAAGCTTTTAGTGTTTTGTATTCTTTTATTCGCATGGGGGGCGTACTTTGGTTTTAGGAATGTTAGCGTAGCCAACCTTTGGCCGACCGAGTGGACTCCATTCAGCAAAGATAATGTGAGCGATGAAGTAAAGTTGCGCGAGCAAGAAAGACAGAAGAATCTACGTGAGAAGGAGTAACTCTTTCTATTCGGCTTTTCGCAATTATAAAAGCGAAGCTTGATGCTTCGCTTTTTTTATTTTGGCCTGTCAATATGAGCGGGCCGGTTTGGGAGATGTGTCCTAAACGTAGACGGGTTCCTTAAGTCTTGCTCGGTAAAGCATGCCTTGTCTGGTTCTATCGAGGGTTAAATCATAAAGTGGTGCTATCCCTAGAAAGGCAGCTCTCAGCGTTCCATGTATATCATTATTGTTTAGGGCAACGGTAATTCTGTCATTTTCCTTCAAATGGGGACCACCGCCATAAAAAACACTTGCAATGCATACTATTTCCGGCCCAGGACCACTGGACTGGGTTAATTGAGTAAAGCGGGCTTCTATTTTTTCTGCCATTTTTCTGCAATCATCACCATAATCGAGCGTGATTCCACAGTTAGCAGGAAAATTTTCCTGAATAGCAAAATTTAACCTTACATCAGGTACAGTAAAATTGCGACTGCAAAGATTTTCTATAAGAAAATTATTCACGGAAACATTTTCTAATCGTGCCGCCGCATCTAGAATTTTCATGCAGAAATCAGGGGTGCCTTGATCTAAAATGATTTCTAATGCGCTACACAAAATATCATCGACATTATCTTGATCGGTGATTTGTGTTGGCCCATATTTAAAAAGATTTTCCAGCCCAGGTAAAATGCCATTTATATCATCTAGGGCTGCAGCAATATCCAAACAAACATCAATAATATATGGTCTATCATATGCGCACAGCCCACCGTTAACATCTTTCAGCTGACTATCACTCAAGTTTTCTTGATTGATAACTTGCTGAAGTAAGCCTTGAAAGTATTTGGATTGTTGGTCATGTTGTATTATTTGGGCGGATGGTAACGCTAAAGGACAGTTTGCTGTAGGCATAAAGGCAACCTTTGTTTATGATTCATAAAAAATTTCATTCTTTTAGCATCAGCTACCACAACATAAGTTACGAAGACAAGACAGAATATTTGATGGAAGAAATAAGAAAAAACACCCCACCTTTTGGAGGGGTGTTTATAATGGTTAGGTGATTTAGTCTCCGGTCGCAATTCTATCCACTAACTCGCGTACAGTTGGAACAAAACCATTAGCGTACCATGGATCTTCAGCAAAGCGATAGGCATTATGTCCCGCAAACATGAGCTGGTTTTCACATTCATCGCTATGGCTGATTTTTTGTAAGGTTTTTTGAATACAAAAGCTACGCGGATCGGCTTTTCTTCCAGTTGTAAAACCATCGTGCTGTGACCAGTTAGAGAAAGCACACGCTGAAAGGCAACCCATACAATCCGTTTGGTCTTTAAGAATTTCCTGACCCTTTTCTGGTGTTACAAACACCAAAGTATTATCGGGCGTTTTAATCACTTGGGTGAATCCTTGCTGGAGCCATGCCTCGGCGCGTAACTTATCGGGGTGCGTTACATAAACCGGTCGCCCGCGTGGGCCGATCTTGAGCTCTGCATTATGCTGACCCACTTCCTCGATGGTATAGGGAATCTGATGCTCGGAACGCTCAACCAGTTCAAGTATAAAATTGTTTTTGACTGCTGATGAGTAAAAACCAGTTGGTGAGAAACGTTGAAGGTAAACATCACCCTTTTTAAGATTGATAAGTTTGTGCTTCCATGCCGCCGAAATAGGGCTTTCTTGCGTCAGTAGGGGGCGCGTACCAAACTGGAATCCAACTGGACCAATTTCAGGATTATCAAGGAAATGAGTCCATTCACGCAACCACCACACGCCCCCCGCCATAATGATCGGGATGTCGTGCAGACCAAAACCGTTCATTGTTTCTCGTAATTCACGGACGCGCGGGTAAGGGTCTTGCGGTTTTTCGGGGTCTTCAGAATTTGAGAGACCGTTATGCCCGCCTGCTAACCACGGATCTTCATAGACCACACCGCCCAACCATTCAGGAAACTTGCGATAGGCGCGCAACCATAACGCTCGAAAAGCGCGTGCGGACGAAACAATAGGGTAGTAATAAACACCATAACCAGCCGAAATTTCAGCTACTTTATAGGGCATACCAGCGCCACACGTAACACCATGAATCAGGCCTTTGGCCCCCGCGAGCACGCCGTTTAATACATGCTCACAGCCCCCCATCTCCCACAAGACATTCATGTGGATGCGTCCTTCACCGCGTGCTTCTTCATGGGCGACTTGGGCTTGATAAATGCCGCCCTTAATAGAAAAGGCAATCAGTTCATCATGCCGTTCGCTGCGCGTTTTACCATGATAAATTTGAGGGATAAGATTGCCTTGTTCATCATAATAGTCTGCATTAACACCCGAGAAGGTTCCTATTCCTCCTGCGGCCGACCATGCCCCTGAACTCGTTCCGTTAGAGACAGAAATACCCTTTCCACCCTCAATAAGAGGAAGCACTTCTTTTCCTGAAATCTTAAGCGGCTTTAAACCTTTTAACACAGCATCCTGCCTTTCTATTTGCAGTGTGTGTTATAATGTCCAAAGTTGAAGATGACCAGACGCTTTTTTGATTTTAATCTTAAGCGCTTGATAAATCTTGTTCTAAAAGGCCTTAAAGCATTTTTGTGAGCGGTTTTAACTAGTGTTTAGTATTCATTGCATGGGGTGTCGTGGCGGGGTTTGCAGCGCCCGTATCACCACTAAACGCATGACTCGTCCCATCATCTCCGTTAAAGGCAGTGCTCGTATCGCCCACACTTCCCCCTCCCGAAATACTACTAAAGCGTCGAGTGATTCCGCTTTTCAATGGTTTAAATTTTGGCATGATCATATTATAAACTGAAAGGGTTGATTTTTTTTAAATATTCGCACTTCGATGATTGACCTTGCCCCCTTTTGAGGGTTAGGGTGGGTGCAGCAAGAGGATTAAAAATGGCATTGAATAGAATTGATGAGGCACTCGCATCGCTTACGGCTTCGGTCGAGGTGCTTGAGCACGCCGCAGGACCTTATTTTACCCCCAAAACACGTCGCACTGCCCCCAAAAAAGCTTTATATCCGGATGATGTTGCTGGCATGCTTTTTTCACCTGAACAACTCAATGAGGTAAAGCAGCAACTTGATGAAGCCATCAGTCAGCTTGATATTGCATTGGAGTCAGCGGATGGCGCGCGTTGAAATTTCTCTAAACGGGCGTACCTATGCCATAGGCTGTGAGGACGGCCAAGAGGCACATTTAAGCGAAATTGTTGCCTTTGTTGATTCGCGGATGAAATCCTTGGCGGCAGGCCAAAGAAGCGCTTCGGAAGCACAGACACATATTCTCACAATGCTTATGCTCGCAGATCAAATTTACGATTTGCGGACAGAGCTTTCAAAAATGCGTGCGACACTTCGTGCTGCAACTTTAGCATTGGAAACGACAGCCCCTGCAATTGTTGAAACCTCACTGTCGGATGAAGAATTCTCAAAAAAATCGCCAAAATCAAAAAAATCTCAAAAATCCGATTGTAAAGAAAATGTTGTCACAAAAGTCGAATATGTAACCGAGTTGAGTCCAGATGTTGAGAAAAGATATACGGATGCAATAGAATCGCTCATTGCGCGTATTGACGCAGTTGCATCCCGGCTCGTAACCGTATAGTATTATGGATGGAAGGTTGCTGCACGACACGACAGGCTTCATAGCATCCCCAGGGCCGATACGTAACCTCATGGGAGCTGTCCCTGCTGATTTCTCTGGCCTTATGCCGCTTGCGGTGGCCGTAAAGAGGATTGGTACACGGTGCCCACCTGCACTTGCAGGCCACGGAGGATTTCGAATGCCACCGGTCGAGGCGGGGCCTTCCACTTAATGTTTATTGATGTGAGATGGCCCAACCTGAGGATACTATAAAAGATGAATTTTAATCCCTCAAAGGGAAGAGATCCAAACTATAGTCCTCGCGTCTCGATTGACCTTGCGAAAGACCGCATGCGTACATGCGCACTACAAAATTTACGCAACATCCAGAAAAATTATGATGATTATGAGCCCGCTTACGTTAGCAGGGTTTTGCGTGAGAATTTTCTCAATAATTTCTCATTCACCGCTGGTAGTATCATTGCTGGGTATTGGCCTAAAGAGAGCGAAATTAATATTCTTCCGCTTCTCTCGGGCCTTGCTGAACGTGGTTGTACATTATGTATGCCTGTTATAATTCACAGACAGTCGCCCTTGCGTTTTCGTTTGTGGGAGCCTGGGGCACAGATGATCCCGGGTCGATTTGGATTGCCAATGCCTCCTGAAACATCGCCCGAAGTGCAGCCAACCCACTTGATTGTGCCGCTCATTGCTTTTGATCGTTTTGGCTATCGGCTTGGTCGCGGGCAGGGGTACTACGATCGTACGCTGGGGATGTTACGGGCCCAGAGCAGAATTATTGCTATTGGTGTTTGTTATGATGGGCAGGAACTTTCGGCCGTTCCGCATGATGTCTATGACCAACGGCTCGACTGGGTGGTTACTGAAAAACGGGCTCTTTACTTGGCCGATGGCGTTGATCCGCAAAAGGTTTTTTCTATCCTCAATATGAAAGAGCAAACAGTTTAGCTGACGCATTGGTCATGTAATATTCTTCTTTTCCTCAAATTTTTTGTGGTCGGTTGTCTAAACGAATGCTAAAAAGGAAGCATGCTTATGCGTCGTTTTTTGTTCGTCCTTGCGATGGGGACTAATTTTTTTCTTTGGGCTTTAACGCCTGCACATGCGGATAGCTATTGTGCGGTATCCAGCCGTTGTTCAAGCTTGGTGATTGACGGCCAAACCGGGCGCGTTCTTGCTGAATCCGATCCTGATAAACAAGTCTATCCTGCTTCGCTTACAAAAATGATGACGCTTTATCTTTTTTTTGAAGCCATTCATGATGGTCGTTTTTCCCTCTCTGACAGTATTCCCATTTCGGTGAATGCGGCGTCACAAGATCCGACACGCATTGGATTGGTCCCGGGCCAATCCATAAGTGTGGAGGATGCAATCGAAGCAGTGGCGATGAAATCAGCAAATGATATCGCCGTCGCAGTTGCTGAAGCAGTCGGTGGAAATGAACATTCGTTTGTTAATCAGATGAATATTATGGCTCGACACCTTGGTATGACGCGAACAACCTTTCGCAACCCTTCGGGCTTGCCTGATCCACAGCAACTGACAACAGCGCGCGACATGGTGCGTTTGGCGACTCGACTTATCCACGATTTTCCATCTCAACGAAAATATTTCGGTCTGCAGTCAGCGCGCATTGCAGGCAAAATGCTGACGGGGCATAATCGTCTGCTTAATCGTGGACAATGTACAGGCGGCAAAACGGGGTATATCCGTGCGTCAGGATTTAACTTGGTTGCGTGGAAAGTGCAGGGAAACGATATTGTCATAGGCGCTGTCTTTGGCGGTAAATCGATTTCGGCGCGTGATCAGTATATGGCCGCTCTTTTACAATCAAAAGGGCGAACTATGGAAGCAATGTTACCAACCCAGCAGGAAGAGAAAGTTGCGTTGATTGCACCTTCTGTGATGAAACCTGTTGTGCGGTCAGAAAAAACTGTCGTGCCTCTTCCTCCTTTAAAAAATATAAAACAGAATCAATCTTCTACAAACATTCAGGGTCATAGTGCCACTCCTGAACAGGTTGCAGATGTTACATCCTTGCTTAATCATCTTGATGCTCCTGCCGCTGGCACCACATACTCAGAATCGGGCATTCCCGAAGACACTTTGTTGGTCATCGACGAGGCGGAACTTTCCGAATCATCAAAATCGCCACCAAATAATATTGACTCAATTGTTGCTCAAACGAATTTAGCCAAAAGTGTTGTACCTCCAACTTTGGCGATCACAAAACCCGTGATCGGGGAGGGTGACTACGATGATATAAGCAAGAATACCACAACACCACTAAAAGCTTCTCTGGCCGTTTGGTCAATTCAGGTAGGGGCTTTCACGAGTAAGAAAATGGCTCTGGCTGCACTCAAAAAAGCCAATGCCCTTTTACCCTCACTCGGACCAGGGTATACGAATGGCGCACCCCTGACAAGCCGATCTGGGTCTGTTTACCGCGCACAACTCACGGGCTTTAAAGAACAAAATGCGCGTAGGGCATGTGCTTATCTTTTACAGCAAAAGCAACAATGTTTAGTCGTTTCACCTAAAAAATCATAAAAACAATTAAATTTCCTTTTCACCCCCTTAGCTGTCTTGCCTTTTATCGATCTTGGGGTTAGACCCTATGACATTGTCTTCATCCTTTAGGGAGCTGTTTCGTGTTGTTCATCAAACGTATTTCTATTGCGCTGATTTTGGTCGTACTTGCTGCTTCTCCCGCCTTTGCGTTGAGCGTTGTTAAACCTTGGAAAACAGGCGTGATGAGCAAAGCGGATGGCGCATTTGCTTATTGTGTTACGGAAGCCGGATTCGAAGGCGGCAAATGGTTATTGGTTGCGCTCAATCCCAATGGGGATGTGAATATCGGTTTGGGCGATAAATCTGCACAGATGAATGTAGGCGAGCATCGCATGCTGGTAGTGGATATCGATGGTAAACAGCTTTCACTTCCCGCTCAAGTTACTAAGCCACAATTGGTTGTTGTTAATACTAAGAAAGAGCCACACATGCTTGATCGTCTTGCAAATGGGACAAGCATAAATATTGGAGGCACCCTTCTGACGCTCGCTGGCTCATCGGCGGCCATCGCTGAGCTAAAGGAATGTGTCAGAGTCTCATCAGGTTCTGGCGCAAAATCAGCTAAGCGAGATTCTGCGACCGCGGTTTCCTCTGATAATTCTCCTGCTCAACAGAAGATGGTTCGTACCAATCCTGACCAGTCTGGTGTTTTGATCAGTACTACAGCGGACCAGCAATTTGATTCTACGCTTCCAACACTACCCGGTGAACGAGGGATGGCACCGCCACCCGATTTTGCCTCCGTAATCAATCAGTCGGCGCAGCAGCAGCCTCTTGATCCCAATACGACACTCGTTGTTGTCGATGATGAAGCTGATTTGCCGCCTAAATCCGAAGCACAAAAATCGGAGCCAACACTGCAGAGCATCACGCTTACCTCAACAGCTTTGCCGCCTATTGGAAAAGGTTCGACAACTCCAACAGTTAAAAAAACAGAGATTGCCCAACCGAAACCTTTGCCTGGTCCTTTAGCAGCTCTCCTGATCGAGGCTGGTCTTAAAAAAATCGATGCGCGTGTTCCACAAGGACAAGGCGAACTTTATGCTTGGGCCATCACCGGGGAAGGAATTTTGGGGAGCATTCGTGAGGGTGATGTGGGTAGTGGCCAAGCACTAGATGATCTCCTTAAACAGCATTTGACCTATCTTGATCAAACGTGCCCTGTAGCAGCGTTTAAGTCGCGCTTAGGCGATATCGTTAATGGTAAGGACAGCCTACAGCTGGTGACAGCAGATGCATATTGTACCCTTCAAGGTGATGTTGTGCACACGGCATTGGTTGCATCGCTCAGTAATGATGGCATTTTGTCTATTATAAGCCATCGTGCTGTTAAGCAAGACCGCCGTTTGCGTGAAATACAAAAACATCTCGTCAGCGTCTTGCAGCAAAAGAGCAATTAAAATCAGTGGGGATAAAAATATTTATTCATTCCTCTGGCATCTTGAGCATAATCCTTAAGGAGAAAAGTTATGTCCGCAACTAAAGCGACCGCCCAGCAACTCAAGTCCATTATTGAACGCGTTGAGCGCCTTGAAGAAGAACGTCGTGGGCTAGGGGCCGATATTCGTGAAATCTATGCCGAAGCCAAAGGCAATGGTTTTGATCCAAAAATCTTGCGCCAGATTATTCGTCTGCGTCGCATGGCCGAGGCAGATCGTCGTGAGCAAGAAGAACTTTTGGACACGTATAAATCTGCCTTGGGAATGGCAGAATAATTTCGTGCGCTCATCGTCAACTCCGCTTAAGCTTTTGCTGATTCCGGAAAGGTTATTTCTATACACTGATAGTTTAGAATAACTTGAAGACACAGCGGGGGAGAAAATTACACCTTCACGGCAGGCAGGTACCTCAGTGTATGCAGCTTGGCTTGCGTTATGATGTTATTGAGCGCATCTCCCAAATAACGACGCGCATTCTGTTTTATTCTTTTGATGTAAATATGTTGTTAAAGATGGTCTCTTTTTATCCCATCTTTTCGGGATTTGCTCTAACGACACCAAAAAGTGTGAAAATCTGCAACGAATCTAAGCAAAAAATCAAGCACGAACGAATTTTGATGGAATTTCCTCAAGCGCAATATCAATAAATTCTTGTGATTTATCTTGTGCTAAGGATGTTTCCAAAACGTGCCGACTGGTTGCGATTGCCTTGCTAGCGACATAAGATTGAATCAAGCGTTGAGCGGCGTCGTGTGCTTCATGAATGTGCTTCTCAATCAGTTGGCGGCGATACAAAATTGCCTCCTCTGATTTTTTGAAAGCTTCAGACTTTAAATGCTCGGCATCGTGTTGGGCACGCTCAATAATTTTTTGAGCTTCCTCAAGCTCGTGCATGCGCGTTTGTTTGATTTCTTCAAGGGCTTTTTCTTGCTGAAAGCGGTGCTGCTCAGCCTCATCGAGGTAGAGGTTAATTTCATGCCGCTTGCCGTCCAGCACACTCTTAATCGTTTGGCTGGCAAGTTTTCTGATAACAATAAAAAGTATGGCTAATGACACCCAAAGCCAAAAAACTGAACTGTGTATCATGATGAACTCCCCGCTGAAGACGAGGCATCAGCAGACATAACGATGCGATGAGCGTTTTCAATCACTGCGTCTGGTACAGTTGAGTTTGTGAGTTTTTGCAGAATCTGTCGTGAAGCATCACGGATGGTTGGTTCCAAAGATTTCTTTAGCTCCAGAATGTCTGCATCGATTTTTTTGCGTGCTGCAATGTAATTGTCGTGCAGTTCCGAAAAAACTTTTTCTTCATTCGCACGGCACGTCTCTTTTGTGGACTCTGCAACACGATTGCGAAGATCGTTGGCATTAGCACGGGCTAAAGCTAAAGCTTGTTCGTATTCAAGACGAAGCCTTTTTACCTCTTCTTTGCAGGCATCCCCGGTGGCCTTATCGTGTGCAACTTTTTCGTTCCTGAGTTGCTGCCGTTTTTGAATGCGGGGAAGGATAATCAAACTCGAAAATAAATATAAAACAAAGAAATGCACCGCCAACCAAAAGATTTGCGACACATACCACGTGGGATCAAGCTGCGGCAGCCCAGACTTCCCTTCAGCAGCAAGGGCTGGCAATGATGCCATTACCATAACCCCAGTGACCAAGGATGTGTATCTTATGATTGTTGCGGTGCTTTTCATGGAGATTTTCTTAGAGATAGAAGATGATAAGTAGTGCAATCGCTGTTGCAAAAATTGCGATCGCTTCGATAACACCGATACCAATGTACAAAACCTTTTTAAGTTCTTGCACAGCACCTGGATTGCGTGAAACTGCACTTGCATAATTGCCGAGGTAAACACCCAAACCGATACCCGCACCGATTGCACCCAGCATGGAAAGGCCAGCACCAATCGCCTTATAACCCTGCATTGCGACGGTTGCAATCTCAACAGCTTCGTTCATTTTTTCGTCCTTTCGTTGGGCAGTATTGCCAATTTCTTTGCGTGTTAATGGTCAATCACGAGTGCGTCACGCAGATATACGCACGTGAGAATAGTAAAAATCATAGCCTGAAGCACAGCAACAAACAGCTCGAGCCCCAACATTCCCGCATTGAGAAAAAGCGGAATAAAACCGATCAAGATGGTTAAACCACTGCCTGCTGTCACCAAGCCGACCACGAAATAAGCAAACACTTTTAAGACCATGTGTCCTGCCAGCATATTGGCAAACAGACGAACAGCCAACGTGAGCGGGCGAATAAAGTAGGAAAGTAATTCCAAAAACACAATTGGAACAACCATCACAGTCGGCACATCAGGGGGAAGAAAGCGGTGTAAAAAGCTTTTGCCGTGAATAACGAAACCCAAAACTGTAATAAATGTGAAAATCGATAGCGCTAAGGCGAAGGTGTAAATGATTTGTCCTGTATAGGTGAATGAACCCGGAATCATTCCAAGCAGATTTCCCATTAACACTGTAAAAAATATAGAAAACGCAAGCGGTAAGAAACGTATGGCTTCATCACCGGCGCCATCTTTGAGCATCGAAAGCACGGCACCATAAAGAACTTCAGCAGCAGCCTGAAATCGGCTCGGCCGCAAATTACTCCCGCGGCTTGCAAGAAGGAAAAAGCCAATAACCAAGGCCACACCAATCGTCATGAACAGAGAAGAATTAGTGTAACTCAAATTATAGCCAGCAATATGAATTTCCCAGATTGGGAAAACGATAAACTGCGAGATTGGATCAATATGAAAATGTCCTTCTGCAGCCACGTTTAACCTCCCGTTATTTGTTAACAGATGCGTTGTGTGCCATACGCCACAATCCCGCTATCATGCCTACGATCAACCCTATAAACATCAACAACGGCAGGGTATGAAGCCACCGATCCAACC
This sequence comes from Bdellovibrionales bacterium, assembly GCA_039808765.1. Classification (GTDB taxonomy): domain Bacteria; phylum Pseudomonadota; class Alphaproteobacteria; order UBA2400; family UBA2400; genus JBDHTQ01. Next base: position 29,890 of record JBDHTQ010000010.1, on the reverse strand, counting down.
CATAGCCGATAGCGCCAATCGCAAATACACAAAAAACCAAATCCCAAGCAGCTGTTAGATTTGGTTCTGACATACTCCCCCCTCAAAACATGAAGGATGTTGCTCCCACAGTCGATGAACGCAACGTATTGTTTATGATGGATTCTGTCAAGAGTTGAATATTTTATCTTTATCAATCGATGAAAAATTCACAGAATTGCCCCCTATAATAAAGAGGACTAATTCAGACTACAATTTTATGCTTCAAAAATCAGTGCGTTCGACTAAGCTTGTTGCATCTTTGGGGGATACGGGATGCTTAAAAAAGGTCTGATTTTACGTTTTTTGATCGCGATCATCATGGGTGCTCTGAATAATCAAAGCACAGCCCATGCGACAGAGATGCAATCAACACAAACGCCTATTTTAGTTGGCGACGTCAATTCTTTCAGTCTTGATCCAAAATCTGTTACAGCATACGAAAATGGTGTAAGGCTTGCACTAGAGGAAATCAACGCCAACGGTGGGGTTCTTTCCCGTCCTCTGAATTATACAATTCGAGATGACAAAGGAAATGCTGCTGAGGCGATGCGCTTAACCGCCGAGCTGGTTTCGCGTGATCATGTCGATCTGTTGGCTGGGGCATGGTACAATTCGACGGCTGCAGCAATTTCAAATTATGCTACGCACAACAAGATACCGTTTCTTGCAACGTTCTCGCCTGGTGATGCTATCGTTGGAGATCATAAAACACCTTTTACCTTTAGCCTTTGGCCTACGACCCGGAATGATACGCTTGCGCTTGTGTCTCAAGCTGCTCAATCAGGGATAAAAACATGGGCAATTATCGTGCCGACATTTGATGACGGAATTCTTGCGCAGGACGTTTTTAAACAAGAACTTCTGAAAAAGGTGCCAGACGCAAAAATTGTTTATGAGCATCGTTATGAAGCTGAAAAAATAAATGCAGGTACTCTTTTTCCTGTTTTGATGAAGGCTGATCCTGAAGGCATTTTCTTTGCCGGGTTTCCCACGGATGTGGTCCAATTTGTACGGGAAGGGAATGCGCGCAAGTGGTTGCAAGCAAGGAAAGTTTTTTCGCCATGGAACGGCTATTCCGACGTGCGCGAAACCATCGGCGCTGATCTGCCTGATGGTTGGATTTGCACAGGCTATCCGGTTGAAGATTTTTTAAATGCAAACGAAAAGGATCAGCCACAGTCTGCTTTTGTTAAAAAATATTATGCTAAATATCATGCTCTGCCGACCTACGGTAGCTTACACGGGTATCTCGGCTATCAATTGATTGCCGCCGCATTACAACACGCTGGAACCACAGACCCCGAAGTGCTTGCAAATGCTTTTGTAAACGTTGGCATTTTTGGCGGACCTCAAGGGAGTGTCCGTATTGATTCAATGACCCATCAATCCAATATGGGGAGTTATGTCGGTGAGATTCGTCATGTCAATAATCAGGCCCGCCTTGTAAACTGGAGCGTCTTTCCTGATACACAGGCTGACTGAAAATTTGTACGCCCGCAGATCGTTATTTGGTGCACGTCTGAACAATGAATGCCCTGAAATATACAGCTTTAACGGCGGATTTATATTTATTAATAAAATTTTATTAAATTCATTGGATGTTTAACCAAAAGCGAGGAAAAATGAGTTTTTGGAAAAGTAAAAAATTTCATGAGACCTTGATAGTGCAAGATGCAAAGCTATCCGCTATCAACAAATCTCAAGCTGTTATCGAATTCGATCTCAATGGGATCATTTTAGACGCCAATCAGAATTTTTTGAACGCTATGGGATATGCCTTAGATGAAATTAAGGGACGTCATCACCGCATATTCGTAACTAAGGAATATGCCGAAAGTACAGATTATAAGGAATTTTGGAAAAAACTAAGCGAGGGTCATACCCAAGCAGCCGAATTTATGCGTTTGAACAAACAAGGAGAAGAAGTTTGGATTCAAGCGTCATATAATCCGATGTTTGATGATCAAGGGAAGCTTTTTCGGATTGTAAAATTTGCAACCGACATTACTGAGCAGAAGAAAAAATCGGCTGATTTTGAAGGCCAGATTAAAGCGATCTCAAAATCTCAAGCCGTGATTGAATTTAATCCCGATGGGACAATTATTTCTGCAAATCAAAACTTTTTGGATTGCATGGGATACACTTTAAAGGAAATCGTGGGTAGACATCATCGCATTTTTGTAGATGGTGCTTATTCTAATAGCCGTGAATATCAAGAGTTTTGGGACAATCTTCGTCGTGGTGTTTACCAGATGGCACAATACAAAAGGCTTGGTAAAGGCGGGCGAGAGGTTTGGATTCAGGCTTCTTACAACCCTGTTTTTGGTCCGTCAGGCAAGCTTATGAAAGTTGTAAAATACGCGAGCGATATAACAAATCGCCGAAAAATATCGGAAGAAATTGATCAACAATTCAGCGGCGTTGCTCAAGCGCTGAATGATGTGAAAACGCAAACATCCACTGCGTCAAATGCCTCGTCGCAAACTTCAAACGGGGTGCAAATGGTTGCTGCTGCAGTCGATGAGTTGAATAACTCCATTCGCGAAATCTCAAGCAACATTAATTGCACGCAAAACACTGTTACAAAAACTCTTCACCATGTTCACGATGCAGACAAAAAGACTGTTGATCTGTCAGCCGGAGCAAGCTCAATGACAAGCGTAATTGAGTTTATTCAGGATATTGCAAGTAATATCAACCTACTTGCGCTCAACGCGACTATTGAATCAGCACGTGCCGGCGAAGCAGGAAAGGGCTTTGCCGTTGTTGCCAGCGAAGTTAAAAACCTTGCTGGGCAAGTTGCTCATGCGACGAAAAAAATTTCTCAAGAAATTATAAATATCCAGTCGGTCTCGGTTGATGTAGTAGAAACACTTACATCCATCAAAAAAGCAATTGCAGATGTTGAAGTAAGCGTTAACACCGTTGCTTCTGCTGTTGAAGAGCAGTCTGTTGTGACACATGGTATTTTGTCAAATATGCAACTTGCGGCCACTGCTGTCGCAGATGTTAATCAAAATTTGCATGATATCAGGTGTTCTTCACAAACTCTTTCTGATGACAGCCAAACGCTAATGACGCTTATAAAGCAAGCAATTGCCTAAACATATATTTTAGTTTTCTTTGACAATCTTTCTTGTTACCTTCGCTTCAGAAGGTGGCTGAAACATGGTGTATAATTTTTTTGAAAAGAGCATTAAGAAAAGGCTGTTTTTGATCGACAAAGAGATACCGAAGAACACAGTTTTACCGTCCCGTGTATTTCCATTTATTTGGTTTTTTGTTAAGCAGCTCAAGTTTCCATGTCTGGTTGTTTTTTTATTCGCGCTTACTGCCAATGTAATGCTTGCCTTGGAACCGTGGTTTTTTGGTCAATTTTCTCAGGCGTTTTCAGACTTATATAGCGATAAATCATCCAGTTACACCTACCTTTGGTTGCTGGTTCTTGCATACATAATTTTTGTCCAGATACTTTCACGTCTACTTTTCACCATCGTGGGTATCATTAATTCTTTTTATTTTCCGCCCTTTGTGATGATGATTCGACGGCAGCTCGGGCAATATTTATACGGCCATTCTTACCGATTTTTTCAGGATGATTTTGTTGGTAGTCTGGCTGGAAAAGTGATGGAAATGCCGGACTCCATTCGCAAAGTTATTCTAATATGTTCTGTTAGCTTAAATTATTGCGTCATTCAGTTAATTGGAACGATAATTTTCTTTTGCTTTTTGAATTGGGTTTTTATCGTCATTATTGGAATTTATCTGGTTATGGGGGCGGGAATTGCATATTACCTGCAAAAATATGTTTTCCCCCTTGAACTTGATACCATTGAGGGAACGAACACTTTGAGGGGGCATTATATCGACAGTATATCTAATATTTTTTTAGTAAAAACATTTTCTCGTCAAAAAAGTGAGGATCAATATATACGTGGCTATATGAAGTCTGCATCATTGTTTAAACAAAAAACGATGATTGCTAATTGTTTTGTCGAGTTTATGCGTCATAGCACGAACTTATTTCTTCAGATATCTATCTTGATTGCATCAATCTATTTTTACAGTCGGGGACAAATGGGGCTTAGTGATGTGGTTGCAGCATTGTCGTATGGTGCTTATGTTGCCTACAACAGCTGGTGGTTGGACCAGATTATTCAAGAGTGTATTAGCCTTTACGCTGAAATTAAAAACGGGATTGATACCATTGTTCAAGATTTTGAGGTCAAAGATTCTCCTGATGCTTCTGAGCTTATCGTGAATGACGGGTCAATAAAAATTGAGAATTTAAGTTTTTCTTATCCAGCCCAACAAGTTTTTGAAAAACTTTCTTTGACGATAACATCAGGTCAGAAGGTCGGCATTGTTGGCACAAGCGGCGCTGGTAAATCGACGCTGGTTCAACTCATTTTGCGACTCTATGATTTGCAGCAAGGGAAGATTTATTTTTCGGGGCAGGATATCGCACACGTTACACAAGAAAGTTTACGTAGTGTGATGAGCGTTATTCCTCAAACGTCCGATCTGCTTCATCGTTCTGTGATTGAAAACATTCGGTTTGGTCGTCCAAATGCTACACTTGATGAGATCATTGCAGCCTCAAAACAAGCTTATGCGCATGATTTTATTGTAAAGCTTATCGATCAAAACGGATACACCGGCTATGATGCTGAGGTGGGTGAACGCGGCGTAAAGCTATCTGGTGGGCAGCGTCAGCGGATAGCGTTGGCGCGTGCGATCTTGAAAAACGCACCACTTTTGATTTTAGATGAGGCAACCTCGGCTTTGGACAGTGAATCTGAAAAATTGATCGAAGAAAGTCTAAAAAATGTGATGCGGGGAAGAACGGTTATCGCAATTGCACACCGTCTTTCAACCCTTCAAAGCATGGATCGCATTATTGTTCTTGATAAAGGCAGAATAATTGAAGACGGTACACATGAAGATTTGCTTGCTCAGGGTGGATTGTATGCCCGTTTATGGCGGTTACAATCTGCTGGGTTTATTGCTGATCAGGTTTAATGCGTGTTTTTTTTCGAAGTTTTAATTTCGTGCTTGCAAGCGATTTTATTAAGGGAGTATAACGGCCCCCAAACAATTTTCTAGAAAGTAATTAAAATGGTTCATTTAAAAGAGTTTAAAAGACGGATGGCTAGCCTTAGTCCAGTGATACCTTGGGAAAAACGTTTAGTTGTGGCTGGAGCTCGTAGTGCTGGCTTTCGCCCCCCAAACAGAGCTGTTTCTTCAGGCAGTGGGAATACTGGTGCTGCTCAACAACATCAAGTATCCATCACTGGTACGGGAGAACTAATACCATGCGAATTGCTTCCTATCGACCCTCTTTATCATGTTCAGCTTATTGAACCGTGTACTTTTGGGGACTATTTTAATAATTATCAGAGCTGCGATGAGGTCAGCTTGATTAAAGCATGTTATTTTGATGGAAAGAATTGTTTATTGCCACGTTCACTCATGATTGCAGGGATTATGTATCTCGTCATACATGAAGCCGAGAGTGGCGAAATAAAAAAAGTTTTAATGGTCGATGTATGCAGGCGGGGTAGCGTGGATCTAATTGCTGACACAAACACACTTCTTCAGATGGCAATTAACAAGGGCCAGCAGTGTCTTACCAAAGATAAAATGAATTTTAACCACAATACCGCCAAAAATTTTCAAGCCAGTGTTTTTTGTGTTATGCCGACAAATAAAATTGATCATTATGGGCTAGGTTGTTATCAGAGAGCTTTTTTAAAAAAAGGTATTGCCCTCGGTCAGACGGAATATAGCAGAAGACCAGTCTCTATGTCGCGTGAAGAGCAAGGACTAAAGTGGCATGACCTTAGTTCTCTGCATTTTCCGGTTTTGCAGAGGGGCTTTTTGCATTCGTTCGATTTTTCAGGTGATGTTACCGCGTGCGCAGATCTCGCGCGTGCTTATCAACTTAGTGTCAGACAACCACATCAAATGTTGTTGGAAGCTCAGAGCATCTGTCGGCGCTCCAATATTCCTCCTGAAATCATCCGTTCAGGAAGTTTATATGCTTTTGCAACTGATGAAAACACGATCGTCAGTGCTATGCAAATGGGTTTTAACAAGCCAAATCATAACTTTAGGCAATGGAATAGTCATGAAATGGCCCTGGCGCTTGTTGGGCAAAGACGCCGCCAACTTGAAAATCAACGCTTGCTGCCTCCTGATCTAAATTGGTCACTGATGTTTTTTAGTGATTTTGATTTGCATTTGCATGGCTCTCGTCCTAGCTATCTCTTTAATAGTGTTGGTGTGAGTGCATCCATTGAAAGGGAACAACCTTTGCCGTGCGGATTAAACTATGATGGAATCCTCAGTCTGGCTGGCAATAAAATTTTATCGAGCCCTTGGTCACCCGTTGCTAAAGAGGCAACAAAACTTCCCTTTCACTCTTTGAAGCCAGGGAGTCGGGTATAAGTCCAGAATAACTTAAAAGTAAAAATTGTATATAAAAAGGACACAAGTGTATTGTTGTTTCGTTCCACGGTGTGTTGATGTGATTGTTGACAATACCAATGCCAATTGTATACAAATTTTATAAGACTTATCATCACGATATTTTATAATCTTATAAGTCTTGGTTTTAGTGTACTGCTTGAAATGATTAGAGACGATAACCTCTTAGGGGGGGGATAGTACAACTGGTTGATGTTGGGTTGGACTATTTCAATTATGAAATTTTAATATAAAGGATTTTAAATTATGAATCAGTCAATAAGCTTGGACGAATTTGAAAAAATTTGCTCCAATGTCCGACAAAACCTTGATTTTAAGCGCCGTGAAGTTTTTTGTCTCGGTGTTGCCGCTGCTTGTGCGGCTGTTCTTCCTCCAATATCAACGCTCGGGGCTGTGGTTGCCTTCGGGCATATGCTTAAAGATTGCTGGGGTGTGAGAAAAAGCCTGAACGAAATGCGTTCAACAATTCCTCGTCATTGTGAATTTCTTCATGATAGCGAGGGAAAGAATTTAGTTTTGGGTGCGGGACACCCCACAATCGTACTAAACCGATTAAACGAAATTGGCATACTTAAGAGCATCCAAAAAGGGGCAACGCAGATCGGTGTTTATGCGTTAGCTCCCGTGGCGGGAGCTTATTGTGGTCTAGAGCAGTTGGTGCAGGTTAATTCCCTCATGTATTGTGCTATCGGTGTTTCGTTTTTAGCTGTTTCATTGGGAACTATGTTGGGTGCTGAAAGTGTTTACAGAAAAACGAAATGTGCTTTGAGGGAAAAATGGGGTCAATATGCGATGAATTCTTAGTATCAAGAGCGTCTATATTTTTTGATTTACATGGTTTTTTACAGTGTAAGCATTGCTTTCAGGATCACAATTGAATGAAAGCAATGCTTACTCACTGGAGGGCTATGTAGAAGCGCACTGAATGCCCACTAAATATTCTAGATTGTGTCAAGCAGCGGTTTTTTTCGCCAATAGACTTGTCATGCGCTGTGCAAATGCAGCAGGGTCAGGCAATGGCTCGCCCTCTAAAATACGCGCTTGATCAAGTAAAAGATGGGCTAGGTCGCTAAAAGAGTCACGTGTATCACCACTCTTCTGTAAATTGATCATGGTTTTTACCAGCTCATGCGAGAGGTTGACTTCAAGAATACGCCGTACCCCCCCTTGTGGAAGCTGCTTGTGCGCACGAAGTAGTCTTTCAAGATTAATATCAATATCGCTGTCGCTCGCAACCAAACACACAGCGCTTGAGGTTAATCTTTTAGAGGCCCGCACATCGCTAACTTCTTGCCCCAAAATGTTTTTCATCTCATTGATGAACGCTTCAATCTCGGTGGAAGGTGGCTGCTCATCGCGTGATGAATCATGTGATTCTTTTTTATCCTGTGATGTTTTAATGTTCTCAAGATTAGCGGCACCTTTTGTAACTGATTGAAATGGTTTTCCCATGTAATCACCAACTTGAGCCAGCCAAAAATCATCAACGGGATCTGTTAGCAGCAAAACTTCAATACCTTTATCCCTAAATGCTTCAAGCTGCGGCGAGTTCATGAGCGTGCCGCGATCTGTGCCGTTGATGGTAAAAATTTGCGTTTGTCCTTCTTTCATTCTTTCAACATAAGTCTGAAGGGAAATCATTCGACCATCATCGACAATTGTCTTCGTGGTATGGAAGCGGCAAAGATTGAAAATCAGATCTTTATGGTCACGATCTTCATAGAGTCCTTCTTTTAGAACTGCGCCAAAATTGTCGATGAACGTTTCATAGGTGCTGATTTTTTCTGGATCTTTTGCAACCTTTGCCAAATCACCCAGAATCCGCTTGGTAAGACTTGTGCTGATCTTCGCTAAAATTGGATTATGCTGCAGCATCTCACGGCTTACATTGAGGGGCAAATCTTCACTGTCAACGATACCCCGCATAAAACGCAGATAGGGTGGAAGCAATCCTTCGGCTGCATCCGTGATAAAGACACGGCGCGCGTAAAGCTTAACATGATGGCGCCGTTGTGGATCAAACAGATCGAAAGGTTTTGTTGATGGCACAAATAACAAGGCTCTGTAATCAATAACGCCTTCACCATGCCAATGCAGGGTGAGGGCAGGGTCGTCGTAGGCGTGCGCGTTGTGATGGTAAAATTCTTTGTATTGATCTTCGGTAATTTCTCGTGGCGACTTCAACCAAAGTGCGGAGGCCGTATTCAATGTCGTTGTCATTCCCTCTTGGTTGCCCTCATTGTCGACAGCCGTGCGAATGGGAAAAGCAATATGGTCAGAATAACGGGAAACAATTTCTTTCAAGCGTGATGTTTCTAAAAACTCTTTTGCATCATCTTTCAATTTAAGCGTAATGCTTGTACCTGCTTCTTCTTTTTCACAGGGGGATAATGAAAAACTCCCATGTCCGGTTGATGTCCAAAGCCATCCTTGCTTTTCATCAGCGCGACGTGTGCGAACCTCTATTTCATCAGCAACCATGAATGCAGAGTAAAACCCTACACCAAATTGCCCTATTAACGAAGGGGCATCTGTTTTTTCTCGTGCTGACTTGAGAAATTCACCCGTGCCGGACTTGGCAATAGTTCCAAGATTTGTGAGCAACTCCTGCTTGTTCATCCCAATTCCATTATCACTAACAATCAGCTGATTTTGCTCTTTGTTGGGGGTGAGCGTTATTACCAATTCTTGTTGGTTAGCGGTTTGCATGGAGGACTGCGTAAGCGCTTCATAACGCAGGCGATCACAAGCATCCGAAGCGTTTGAGATCAATTCACGCAAGAAAACCTCTCGTTCGCTGTAAAGGGAGTGGGCAACAATATCAAGCAGACGGCTGACTTCAGCTTGAAAAGTGTGTGTTTCGGTGTTCGACATGCATTTTCTCCAAAAAGATTTCTTTTGATTTCGTGAGCGGCATGCCTCATTTCAAGAGGTAAAAACCGATTTTAACAAATTTTTCTAATTTTTTAGCGGAGTTATAGGCTGTGTTTAACGCTTCTTAATGTGCGATTCACTACTGTTAATTGTTCTTAATTATCAAAAAGTTAGATTCAATAAAGGGTTTGTTTACCCTCTTGCGGCACTCTGCCCCCATTATAAGGAGATGATCACAATGATGGACAGTTTAACACAGCGTGCATTAGACGTATTTTATTCAGGATGCTCCAATGACGGCGTAAGTATTGCGATGTGTGGAAGCGAAATAAGCCAATCGGTGACAGCTCATCATGATACCGTGTTGCGTGTTATTCAGGGTGGTTTGTCTGAACGGCCGTCTCACGTTGTCGTTCCGGCCGGTTTTGGTACGATTGATATGAGCACTGTGAATAATCCTTATTCAGGAAAATTGTTAGAATCATCTTTAAGCACGAGTCTCACTCCCAATCTACCGAAGGATAAGCCGGATCGCTCATAAGCGTATCTTTTAAGCCGAAAAAATAAGCTCTTTTTGTTTGGGGTTGACAGACGCACGTAAAGATTGTGCTCTGTGCGGAACGTCGATAGAGGTTATTGATTAAATATGGAGACAACACTTACCAAACCACTTGCGTTGGTTGATAATCGCACAGGGCACCTCATGCTCCTCGTGGATGCTCACACACTTGAGAGTGAGCTGGAAAGTGCTATCCCTTGTGAGCTGTTGAATGAAGATAATCGGCACTATATTCGCTTAAAAACTACGCCTAAAGATTCTATGATTGGCCCATTTAGTAAAAATGAAGCTGAGAAGATAAGGCTTTGCCATCGCCTGACGATTGCCGTTTTCGCAGATGGTATCGTTGTGCGTGCACGTGAAGTTAATTTTTTACGCGAGGATGACAATAATCAAGAAGCCGTATAGCGCTTTATATTATGCGCCAATATGTGATCTTCCTTGCAACAAACCTTTCTCCAGTATTTTTTTGTAGATTTTAAATAAAATTCACCTTATAAGACTGCCTTCAGCGTCGGAGTGTAGCTCAGCCCGGTAGAGCACTTGCATGGGGTGCAAGGGGTCGCAAGTTCAAATCCTGTCACTCCGACCATAACATTTCTTGAGATAACTTTGAACGGAAGGTTTTTCGTGAGGCGATCCGTTACCACTGTTTTTAATGCTATGGTTGTTTGTCTTGGTCCGGCTGCACTCCTGTATGGTTGCGAGCTTACCGCTACGGCATGCGGTGCTAGCCCATTTGTTCTTGAGACTTTTAGATCTTGTTCAGGTGTCGCAGCGAAAATAGGGGGTGTTTTTGGATTGATTGCTACCACGGCACTGTTTCTTCCCCCACGCGCGCATAATATAATCAGGCTTGAATAAACCTTCCTTCATATTTTTATTTTTTGAAAGCCGCGAGCGTACCAACGTTTTCTTGCGGCTTTTTTGTATTTTAAACATGACGAAAGGCAAAAAAAAGATTAGCTTACGCGCGTAACAATGAGGAAAAGATGGGTGGATTTATTTCGGAACAGCTTTCACATGCTGAGCATATTGCGCAGGCTTTCTGGCTGCGGCCCGACTTCATGTGGATTTTAATCGGATTTTTCGGTCAGTTTTTATTTATGATGCGCTTTCTTGTGCAGTGGATTGCGAGCGAACGCGCAAAAAAAAGTGTTATTCCTGATCTTTTCTGGTTTTTCAGTATCGGCGGGGGGACGGTTTTGCTCGTTTATGCGCTTTATCGTGGCGACCCTGTGTTTATCTTTGGTCAAGGACTGGGCTTGCTCATCTACTTTCGTAATCTTCACTTCGTGTTGCGTGATCGCAAAAAAACAGGAACTCTTGAGACGTGAATTTTTTTCAGTGCGCTAAAAGGTTTTTATTTATGCAAAATGCACCTGCGTCACGGCTGCATGTTTGTGCGGTTTTGATTCTTATCGTGTTAGGTTTACTTCTTTTTACCCCTGGTCAAACCAAGCTTCCGCCGTTTGATCGCGACGAGGCACGCTTTGCTCAGGCCAGTAAGCAAATGGTTGAGACTGGAGATTACGTTGATATCCATTTTCAAGGCCAGACTCGCTACAAAAAACCTATCGGAATTTATTGGTTACAAAGCATTTCTGTTCAACTGACCAGTGCAGTCGATCAAATTTGGGCGTACCGCGTTCCCTCTCTACTCGGAGCAATCGTCGCAGTGATTGGCACATATGCGCTGGGTGCGATGCTGTTTGGCACTCTCACGGGGCTGGTTGCGGGATTGTTGCTTGCTACCACGCTGTTGTTGGGGGTTGAAGCGCGCATGGCAAAAACTGATGCTGTTCAGTTGGCTATTCTGGTTTATGCGCAGTTTTTTGTGGCTGTTTTTTGGCTGAGGGACGCGCTAAGCCGAGGACAAAAAATGCTGTTTTGGGCGGCACTTGGTATTGCTGTGCTGATCAAGGGACCGATTGTTCCCATGGTGGTTGGGCTGACATTATTGATGCTAAGCTTCTTAAAACGTTCTACCACGTGGCTTAAAGGTCTTTGTTCTGTGGAGGCAATTGTCCTTTTCTTTGCTATTATTCTTCCGTGGGTTACTGTCATTACAATCAAATCACATGGTCAATTTTGGTTTGACTCCGTGGGGCAAGACTTACTTGCAAAAGTTGCCAGCGGGCAGGAGGGGCATGGCGCTCTACCGGGATATTATTTGGTGACCTTTTTTATCAGTTTTTGGCCGTGGGGCCTGCTTGCTCTGCCGTCAGCACTTGCCGCTTGGCATGAAAGACAAAATCGCGCAGTTCAGTTTTTGCTTTGTTGGATTGTGCCCAGTTGGTTTGTGTTTGAGTTGATGCCAACAAAATTGCTGCATTATACGTTGCCTGTTTTCCCCGCAATCGCATTATTAGTTGCCTTTATGTTAACACGCCGATTCTATCGCTTAGAAGATTTTAACATCACAGATCCCAGCATCCGTTTTCGCTTATGGATTAGTGGGGCGTTGGTTTTGTTAATTTTTGTGGCACTTGGTGTACCGTTTATGCCCCTTTTTATATCAAATGACGCTGTAAGCATTTCAGGGGTGTTTTCGGGATTGATTCTTGTTATGGGGGCGGTCGTTTTATGGGTTCTAAGAGCAGTGCGTCCATTTTTTGGTCTCAGTGTTTTTTTAGCGACTCTGTTCAATTTTTACGCGGTTTCTTTTGGTCAAACCTTGGTTAATTTTAACAGCTTTTGGGTTAGTCGATCAATGGCAGAGCTTGTTAAACCTTTTCAAGCGACCTGTCCCGGCCCGATTACTGCGATCGGGTATAGTGAGCCGAGTCTTGTTTTTCTGCTTGGAACACAGACCCGCCTGGCCGATACGCTTCCAACCGAAAAAGGGTGTCATCTCGTGTTTCTTGAGCAACGGGTTGCGACAACTTTACCTCCTAGCGCAGAAAGTCTTGGCAGCGTCGCCGGATTAAACTATTCCAAGGGGGATGAGGTGCAACTCATACTTTATAGGATTACATTGTGACGGAAAAAACTGGATTGGTTCAATGGGATAAAACCCGCCGCACGGTTTCGTTGAGAGTGCCGCATTGGGCGGAATTCTTGACCTCTGTGCAACATAGAAAAGTAGCTAAGTTCATTATTTTCTTTGTTTTTATTGATTTGTTGATGGCGTTCGTTGATGTTGATTTAAGCCAGTTCATGCGTTCGCAAGAACCAGAAATCTATCAGTATTTTAGAGGTATTACAAAGGTTGGCGATTCGCGTTATTGGTTGGTGCCGATTGCACTGATTCTCCCTTTCTTAATTGCTATGCATCAAGCGATCACTGAGGAATCCGCGAAGAGAATGCTTAGCTGGATGGCAGCTGCTTTGGGATTTGTGTTTATCTGTATTGCTGTTTCTGGCATCAGTGTTGATGTGCTAAAGGTTATTTTTGGACGCGCGCGTCCTACACTTTGGTTTGATGAAGGGATTTATGGGTTTTCACCCTTTGCCTTTCCAACCTCAAGTTATTATCAGTCTTTCCCCTCGGGACACTCCACCACTCTCTTTACTATTGCTGGTGCGATAACATGTTTTTTTCCGCGTTTACGAATCATGATGCTTGTTTTCGCAAGCTTTTTTGCCTTTAGCCGAATCGTAATCGGTGCTCACTACCTTTCTGATGTTATCGTTGGTGGTGTTTTTGGCTACTATGTCGCATTTTGGATGCGTGATTGGTACACCAAAAAAGGGTGGGTTTTTATCCGACAGAATGGTGTTTACCGGATAAAAGCTCCGGGTCAGCTGCTGGTGATGCGTGGCAAAGAATCTATTACAGCACTTATTCACAAGATGACAGGTGCGTCATCTCGGCATATTCCCTAGTCCTCAATAAACAATGTGTTTACGCCCTTGCAAAATGGGCAGCGTTTTGCTTAATTCTTCCCATGAATTGGATCTCTAATTTCGTTAGACCGAAAATACGTGCCCTCGTAGCGAAGCGCGATGTGCCCGATAACCTGTGGCTGAAATGCCCAAACTGCGATGCAATGCTTTTTCATCGCGATCTAGAAGCTAACCTGCAAGTTTGCAATCACTGTGGTCACCATATGCGTCTTGATCCCAAAGCACGCTTGGCAATGATGTTTGACGGCGGCGAGTTTAAAGAAATTGCTGTGCCAAAAGTCTTGGCTGATCCGCTTAAGTTCCGAGACCAGAAAAAGTATAGCGACCGCCTAAAAGAGGCACAAACAAAAACAAGCCGACCAGACGCAATCATGGTTGCAGAGGGAAAAATCGGCGGGTTTCCCACAGTAATTGCAGCCTTTGATTTCAGCTTTATGGGCGGCTCGATGGGCATGGCAGTGGGTGAGGGATTAGTGACCGCTGGAAAACGTGCTGTTGAAACAAAGTCAGCCTTTATCGCAATTCCTTCATCAGGAGGGGCGCGCATGCAAGAGGGTATTCTTTCCCTGATGCAGATGCCGCGCAGCATCATTGCTGTTGAAATGGTAAAGGAGGCTGGCTTGCCCTATCTGGTTGTTTTAACCGACCCGACAACGGGCGGTGTTACAGCAAGTTTTGCCATGCTGGGCGATATCCATATTGCCGAGCGAGGTTGCCTGATTGGTTTCGCTGGTGCACGCGTGATTGAAAACACAATTCGCGAAACATTGCCACCGGGGTTCCAGCGAGCAGAATATTTGCAAGATCATGGTATGGTCGACATTGTGGTGCATCGCAAAGATTTGCGGGCAACAGTCGTTCGCGTATTAAGCTTGATTATGCCTGCAATCAGCACAAGAGCACCATCAAAGGCTGCATGATTAATTCTCGCCGTGATGTTATTTATGGGGCAAAATGCAAAACTTTGGTGAAGCGCAGTCTATCGTCCGAGAAAAAATTTCGGCTTACGAGAAAGTGGTCAGTAATGACCACTTTTTTCATGTACTGGATTGGGTCTATGTGCATTACATCCTTGGGACACTTGATCAGCGGTTTAACAAAACAGAGCGCGAAAAATACATCCAAAATATTCTTCATCATCAGCATGAGGATGGTTTTTTCTACGCTGGAGATGACCAAAAACACCATCCGCTGCATACATCAGCCTATGCGCTAGGTGCATTGCAGCTTTTAAAAAATGATAATGTGGTGTTCAACAAAAGACTGAAGCCCTTTTCAGCGCTCACGAATTACATTCACCCAAGACCTTCTGCGCATCAGCGCCCGATGTCTTTAAGTATGCTCGATCGACTTCATTTTTGGCGCGGCTCTCATAAAGTTGGTGGAGTTGCGGCAATCATGGGAGCTTTGCAAAACCTCGTCGGAGAAAATGAAGCGGTACGACTTCTTGGTGTTGAAAACGTTCAAAACTGGCTAAATGGTTGGGCTTTATATTGGCAGGCGAAAATGTGCTCAAAAGATGGTTTTTGGCAACCTGCACCCCTGCTTTTACAGAAAATTTTTGATCAGCTTTATCGTTTTCGCCACGATCCGCAAATGGCCCGCATGGGGGCTGCCGCTCACCTTTATTGGATTTTTGCGCAACTTCATATCGATGCTCCATATGGGGAGTGTGTTATCGACAAAATTCTCTCGCTTCAGCAACCCAGCGGACTTTACGAAAACCGACCATATTGCATCGATTTGGATGCAAATTTTATTTTGCGCTGTGCACTTAAGAATTCAGCATCACCCCTGAAAACATCGATGGCAATCAATGCGATGCAGAAAAACGCAGAAGCCGTTCTGCTTTGGTATGCACAAAAGCCTGTTGCTGAATGGCCCTCAAACCCCCACCATCTGCCCGGATCTCTTGCCGCAGTAGCTGTGGCGCAAACTTTATCAGATTTGCCCTCTCTTAAGGGTTGGCACGATCCTTTTACAAGGGTATGGTGGCTTTAATTCGGTTCCCTTTTTTTGTCTTACAAGGAGTCTTCGCATGAAATCGACCATTGTTTGTGGTTTTTTATCTCTCGTTCTTTTGGCTGGGTGCGATACACTTTCAATGAATAATTCCAGCACAAAACCCACAGTGTCTGCTAAAGCAGCCGTTGCCGTGACCAGTGATGAGGTGAAGGCAACCGTTGCAAAAGCAAATGCTGGTGAGCGTTGGTCGCAATCGCGCCTGGCTTCTTGGTATGCCACTGGAAGCAATGGTTTTGCTAAAAATGATGCGAAGGCTGTTGAATTATATACGCTCGCAGCAGATCAAGGTTTAGCGGAAGCACAAACCAAACTCGCAGCCTATTATACGGACAATAAAAAAGGTGTGAAAGCTGATCCGGCAAAAGCCTTGGCACTTTATCTGAAAGCCGCGCAACAGGGTTACGGTTGGGCGCAATACAATGCAGGGCATATGCTCGCTGGAGGGAAGGGTATAAATGCTCCCGACTATGAAGGAGCATACTTTTGGTTAAAAGTTGCGCACGACGTAAAACCTGCAGCGGCAGAACTTGAAAAAGTTCGTGCAAAACTGAGCCCGGCTCAAGTCACCGCGCTTGATACACGTGTTGCAATGTGGAAGCCCGATGTGCAAAAATCAGTTAGCTTTAACAAGAAGAAATAAAACCTTGCTATGACATTGCCCAATCCTGAGCGCTCTCAAAAAATTGTCTGCCTTTGCACGCAAATGGAGGGGGGAGGGGCTCAGGGTGCGGCTGTTCGTATGGCGCGTTACTTGCGCGAAAAAGGCTATGCTGCAGAAGTTTGGTTTCTCTATCAAAAACGACCAACCTATATTGATGAGCCTAATACCTATACTTTTTTGGCTCATCCATTTGAAAGTATCGCTCAGCGCATTAAAACGATCTACAGACTTTTTGCAAAACTCAAAAACGAAAAGCCCCAGGTTGTATATGCTTTTGGTCGAACAATTGCACCGTTGGGGATGACTCTTGCATTATTAGCAGGCATAAAACCCCGTGTCGCAACGCAACGAAATCAGCCTGCAAGCATACCAAAAGGTTTACGCTTTGCCGACTTGTTATGCGGGATGTTTGGTGTTTATACAGATAATATTTGTGTCTCACATGATGTTTTTAGCGCATTCAAACACTATCCAGCGTGTTACAAGAAAAAGCTTCGTGTGGTTGAAAACGGTATAGAGCCCCTTATGCCCACAAAGAATCGTCATACTACGCGTGAACTACTGGGGTTGCCAACGGATGCTCCGCTTATTGTCAGCGTAGGGCGTTTGGCACAACAGAAGAATCATGCTTTTCTGATTTCGCTGATGAAGGAATTGCCTGAGCCAATTCACCTTGCGATTGCAGGCGATGGTGAATTGCGTGATACACTTCTTAATCAAGTGATGGATGAAAACTTGGGGGATCGGGTTCATTTATTAGGTGAAATTTCAAGCCAGAATATCGCTAATTTTATCGCCGCAGGTGATGTTTTTGCTTTTCCCTCTCGCCATGAAGCTTTCGGTTTTGCTGTTGTAGAAGCGCTTTCGATTGGCCAAACTGTTATTACCTCGGACATTTCTGTTTTAAAAGATATTATCAAAGACAATGGTTATTGCTTGCCGCTTGCACAGCCGCAATTATGGGTTCAAACACTTCAAAATATTCTCTTGGGTACAGAACACAATAAACAAGAATTTGCTGAAAAAGCGCGTACACGTGCCCAATACTTTTCGCTTGAACGAATGATGCAGGGGTATCTTAACCCGTTAACGCATTAGGTCGCCGATGTGGGGTGCCATGTGTTTCGGCGTGATGGTGGGCAATGCGAAAAGTGATACATAGATAAACAAACCACAAGCTACCCTCGCGGGCAACTACCGATTCTGTTAAGCTGAAAAGAAGCAATGCCCACCATATCGTGAAAAAGAAAAAAACCTCTTTTGCTGGTCTTGCAGACGTCTTCATCAAGGTGGCAAACTGCCCAAGATAATGGAACAAAAAAAGCGTAAACCCAACCAATCCAAGTGCCAGCATAACATCCAGAAAGCTATTATGTGCATGAGGGGCAATCCACGTTAAATAATTACCCGTATATGAAGAAGCAAGATCATGTGATCTCGACCAGAATGACTCATACCCATAACCCAAGAATGGGCGATCATGAATTGCGTCTATTACCCCGCTCCAAATAGGCAAACGATCAGTAAGGGTTGAGTTCTTTCCCAGCAAATTTAAAATCATGTCAACATGGTTACTATTTAAAAAAGCGCCGATTACTGCAGTTGATAAGAACAAAAAACCAGTAACTAAAAGCTTTTTAGCAAAGCGCGCCTGTAAAAAAAACAAACTAAAGGCCGCGAGAATAATTGCTAAAAACGGTGCAAGAATACCGGTCATCGATCCTGATAAAACGAGGACCCCGGAGCAAGCAATAACGATTCCGCCATAACCTATTTTCTCCAGTTTTGTCGCATAAAAAATGGCGGAAAATGAACATAAAATTCCTACTGCCATTGCTTCGGCCAAAATGTTTTTGTGTACAAAAATACCACGCCATAATCCTTCATGCGTGCCCTTGTAAATGCCCTCACGAAAACCATCCATAATACCAACTGAGGGGATAAATAAGGCCATGAGAATACTGACAATAGCAAATGCACCAAATATGAGTGCGATAAGTTTTATAAAGTGCTCATTTGTATAAGTAAACGCAAATACCAACGCAACAACAACCAGACAAAGCCCTAAAACTGCATTTGCAAAACTGGTTAATGGTAATACCGACCACATCGTAGATGAAAGCGTGAGTATAAAAAAAAGTGTTAGCGATTTTACCTGCAATAATACGGTTGGCAAAACCCGTATTGAACGCAGCAGATAAATGCTGCCAACTCCCCCTAGAGCTAAAAACAAACAGGCATGTTGCAAATCTTGAGTATCACTTGGTAATCCTTGCGATTGGATCGACTTAATCAATGGAAACAGTGCGCCGCTAAAAATAAAGACGCTTGCAAAAAGAAAAAAAATTATGCCGATCTTATTCCAATTCACCACAAAAGCCTCATTTTCTTGCGTGTTTGCCAATTTCACGATCCTTGCAGAGTTATAGCGCAACACAATCTCTACGACACGCATTTTATTCACGTCTACTGCTTTTCAAGAGAGGGCAGCAGTGCTATTTTCTACCTATGAATGATGAAAATTTTTTTTTGCCCAGAATTTCGAGCATGTTCTGATTGGCAATGTCAAAACGATTTGTGCGTCACGCTATCAACTTGCACAAATTATGGTGCACGACTGCCTTTCTACAAGGCGGGCCGATTTTTCTGAGAAAAACAATCCGAAACTCGTTTTTTCATTAAACGGTGAAAGTATTGCACTGTATGCGCTGGATAAATCTTTTAAAAAACTTATGGATCATGCGGATATTGTTCATGCAGATGGTATGTCTGCTGTTTTTGCCTCTCGCATGACAAAAATACCGTTGCCGGAAAGAATCGCGACCACAGATTTTTTTCACGATGCTGCTAAAGCCGGAGTTGAAGCTGGTCTGCGATTTTATTTTCTTGGTGGAACAGTTGAAGAAAATCAAAAAGCGATCAACAATGTGCGGGTGCTTTACCCGAATCTTATTATTGCAGGTTGCCGTAATGGTTATTTTGCTGAAGACGAAGAAAAGGAAATTATAAATGACATTCTTGCAAGTAAAACAGATGTTTTATGGATCGCACTGGGGCGGCCGCGCCAAGAATTATTTGCCGTTCGCCATCAAGAAGTTTTGAGAGGCGTGGGGTGGGTCAAAACCTGTGGCGGTTTGTTTAAATTTTTATCCGGACACGATACACGCGCGCCGGATTGGTTGCAGCGTATGGGGTTTGAGTGGTTTTACAGAATGCTCAAAGAACCGAAGCGCTTGTTTTATCGGTATTTAAAAACAAATATTGTTGCTTTGTATATGCTGCTTTTCTATACCCGTACACTGACAGCTTCTGAAAGAAAATTCAAATGAGGGCCGTTTCACCAAAACAAATCAGGTATCGATATATTGCGGGGATTTTTATGCTTATCATTTCACTTCTCGTGGTTCCGTTCACCGTGCATAATGAATATGTCCGAACACAATCCTTGAAAATAATCAAAGAAGTATCGGCACTTTTGCGCGAAGACTATTCAACGGTTGCGCTTAACGAGGTAGCGGAATCGTCGTTGACAATAACCCTCCCACCGGCACAAAAGTTAATGCTAAGTGAGAAATATAGACGTATTTTTTTTCATCTTGTCGACCGGTTGCAGTTTTCGTTTTACCCGAAAGGAACACGCTACAAAGCGTTTCCAGCCTTCAGCATAAAAATCAATGATGTTGATTATCTTAGCTGTAAAAATTGGATTTTTGATCTGGCGCGAAAAGCCACTGTTTACAAAATTGAGGAGGTTATTCTGATCAACGAAAAAATGCAAAAAACTCTTCAACAGACTGTTTCTTTCACACAGCTTGGCCGTTTGTGTGAGCAAAAAAATACAGTTTCAATTTACTTCAAATTTTGATTTTTAGGTGTTTTTATGCAAGCGTTTCGGTGCATATTCCTCGTATCGAAAACCGATCATTCCGGCCAAGCTTCCTAACCCCTTAACTCCGGCAAGAACGAGTTTTATTAGCCTGATTTGACCAAAAAACAACGCAAAAGGCAATGCCAGCAAGACCAGTATGCAGCGCCCCCCCCCTTTGAACAAACGTATCACTTTTGTTTTTAGCGATGGGTCGCGCAGTTGATCACAAAGACTAAGTGTATTTCCCGCTCTGAAGCTGCGCTGGATTAGCCATTTTACCGTCATGCGATGTCGTGGGATATCTTCAAAAACCTCTGCTTCATTACACCATACAATATGGATTTTTTCTGCAATTGCGGCTTGAAAGAAGTATGTGTCAGACCCACCGGTAAAGCGCAATGTCTCATTAAACCGCAATCCTGTACGGCGTAAAAAATCAGCCCTTAACATAACATTATTTGAGGCGCCGCGGTCCATGCGCTCGCCGGTTTTTCGTCTGGTGCGCTCAAAAAAACTTCCCTTAATTATCCACTGCGGGCAATTTTCAGGATACACGGGCACGACTGGCCCCATGACCGCATCAGCGCGAGACGTTTCAATTGTTGTTGTTAGCGATGCAAGCCATTGTGACGATGGCCACTCATCATCATCAATAAAACAGAGATAATCATAATTGTTGATTGTCGCCTCTAAGGCCGCATTGCGCGCAAATGGAATACCTTGTTGTGGTTCGTGGAGATAAATAACGTTTTTCTCAAAGTGTTTGCAGAGGGCTTCGGCTGAACCCTTCGGATCGTTATCAATCACAAAAATATCAACCACGGAGGGGGAACGTGTCGAGTCGGCCGTGCTGGTTGTCTCTGTCAGTGACAGCAGAAGTTTGCGCAAGCCATCTATTCGTTGAAATGTAATCACGCACACAGCAATTTTGTTCATGCGCTCTTTTAACATACTTCCCCAAAATCAGCCAGTTTTTAAAGAAATGCCTTTTTGAACTGCCTCGAACCAAAAATATATTTGTAGAATATCTAAGAATAAATTGCTAACTAAGACACAAAATGTGTGAATAGGCCTTCACTTTAGATCAGAAAAGCTATATCACACTTCAATATTGCTCTAATCAGGAGGCATTTCATGAATACCACTTACACCATTACAAGAGGGTCAGGTCAGACCGTTATTGATGATTTTATCGCAGTTGGGCGAGGCTCTGTGCAGTCTGATGCATGGAAAGCAATGCTTGATATTCTTAAATTTGAGGGAACAGACCTTACGGCCAGCAACATTTTGATTACTCAGAAAGGTGATAATACCCTTATCACTTTTGACGGTATTGATGCAGCGGACACCTCTATTCTGTTGAAGGGTGTAGATTATCAATTGCTGGACAATGTTCCCAATGGAAGCGGTAGCCCTTATGGAAACTTCATTTTTGATGGCCAAAGCAGCGTCATTGATAACATCGATGTTCTAAATCGTGAAAGCACGATTGATATGGTTTGGAATGCTAACAGCACAACATTTTTAAATGATAGAGCCAACGCTACCCACGGTATGGACGGTAACGACGTCATTAATGCAATGGGTGGAAATGATACCGTATGGGGCAGGAGCGGCGATGATATCATTCGTGGTGGTAGCGGAAATGATAAGCTTTACGGTGATTCAGGCGATGATAAAATCTGCGGCGATGATGGCAACGACATCATCAATGGTGGTTCAGGCTACGATCTGCTCATGGGCGATGCAGGTAATGACAAGATAAATGGCGATTCTGGTGATGATGTCATATACGGTGGAAACGGTAATGACACACTGCAAGGCAATTCCGGAGATGACATCATTTATGGTGGCGATGGCAATAACATCATGGCAGGTGATAGCGGTGATGATTTCATGTATGGCGGCAGCGGCTCAGATTTCTTCTGGGGCGGTTCAGGTGCTGACTATATGGACGGTGGCCTCGGCTGGGATCATGTAAGCTACAAGAACTCCGATGCAGGTGTAGACATCGAGTATGGCGGCAGTGTCGTCTGGGCAGGCCTTGGTGGTTATGCCGAAGGCGATACTTTTACCAACATCAATAATTTCACTGGTTCTGAATTTGCCGACAGCTTTCTCAACAGGGGTAATTTCGGTGGGAAGGAAAATACGATTTATGGCTTAGGTGGGGATGATTATATCTCTACTGGCGATGGTCGTGATCGCCTCTATGGGGGTGATGGTAATGATGTACTCGACGGTGGCAAAAATAACGACCAGCTTAGTGGCGGTGAGGGCAACGATACGTTTGTCTTCAAATCAACAGATTGGGGTGTCAACACATATGCTGACATGTCTCATGATGTTATTCTTGATTTTGATCCATCCTATGATCATCTTCACTTTGAAGGCTTTGCTACACCAGTTGATTTTGGTAATTGGGCTTTGGCTCATATCATCAATGCGGATAATGGTGCCGTTATCGTTGATGATAACTACAACGTACCTGGCTCGTTCTCATCAATGATTACATTGGTAGGGATTTCCGTTGGTTCATTGTCTTCAGCAAACTTTGATTTCGCATAAGTTTGCCGACAACAAAAGATGTAAAAGGGCGGTGTGATA
This sequence comes from Bdellovibrionales bacterium, assembly GCA_039808765.1. GTDB lineage: Bacteria > Pseudomonadota > Alphaproteobacteria > UBA2400 > UBA2400 > JBDHTQ01. Next base: position 6,937 of record JBDHTQ010000010.1, on the reverse strand, counting down.
GCCGCCCTTTTTTGCGCTATAGTTTAAGCACACCATATTAAGTTTAAAAATTATGGAGCTCCAACAACGTGGCCACTCAATTCACCTTCCTGCGAATGGTTTCCTTCATTCGTCGAAAGATTTTCTGGGTTGATGGTAAGAGGAACCTTGCGTAAAAGGATAATGCTTAGGCGACGATTGCGTGGGTCTGCCGGATTATCTTTTATAAAAGGCTCACGATCAGCGCGGCCGACCACCGTTGCTAAACGATCAGGGCTGATCCCTGCATTTTGCATAATGCGCCGTGCAGCATTGGCGCGATCGCTGGAAAGTTCCCAATTGGTATAGGTACCATTTTCATTGGCGAAAGGGGTACTATCCGTATGCCCGGATATAGAAAGCTTGTTATCCAGTTTTGTTACAGCTTTTGAAACAAGCTGAATAAGCTCTTTGGCTCGATCTTCCATCATGAAGCTTCCACGCGGAAACATAGAGTAGCCTTCCTGATCAACCAGCTGAATACGCAATCCTTCCGGGGTTTGATCAATGATCAGCGCTTTTTCCAAGTCTTTTAGCTCGGGAATGCCTTGTATTGCCTGTTGAAGGTTTTTAGCAACTTCCTCGAACATTTTTTGTTCACGCTCTTGCAGCGCTTTATTAATTTGATCTTCAGAAGGTTTTTTGGGTTGTGTTTGATCATCTACAGGTTTTTGTTCGTCTTCATGCTGTGTTTTTTCATAGGTCTCGTTATAAGGCTCCTCATCATCAGGATTCCCTTTAGCCTCATCTTCCGAGTCTGTGCGTGTCACACCATCCGTTGGTTTTGCTTCAGCGAGAGCAATAGGAGAGCTTTCCGACACATTTGTTCCCTCCACCGTAATTGTAGCCCCGCCCAAAATATCGCCTGCACCACTTTGTCCAGAAATTGTTGCAGTCGTTGGTGTAAAATAATCGGCGATACCGTTTTTTTGCTCGGCTGTTGTAACGTTTAAAAGCCAAAGCAAAAGGAAAAAAGCCATCATGGCTGTAACAAAGTCGGCATACGCAACCTTCCAGGCGCCGCCATGATGGCCATGGCCGCCTTTATTGATGCGTTTAATCACGATCATCGGTTTGTTGTCGTTACCCGCCATTAGCTCGGATCTTCCTTATTTCGACATATCTTCACAGAGTGTGGTTAATATTCATTAAATCTCTCTTCTTTTAAGTTCATCTCCTTCAAAATTCGCTGCTTTTTTGTTAAAAACATGTAAACTGAACCCAAATAATGTTAACGGGGTAAGACTTCTGAAATACCTCACAGGCAAACATAAGAGTGATATGTCCTACCCACCGCAATCATCGTCAATACCATCACAATACGCCAACGTTTATGACGTGGCTGAAAAGATGCAGCCTGACTTTCCTATTCATTTGTTCCGGCCTTTCATTCTGGAAGAACGCACAAGAGAATTTATACAGGGATTTCCGGGGCAAACGGGTTACGCCGTTCGCGCAAATTTTGAACCCGATGTGATGCTCGCACTTGCAAACACAGGCATTAATTGGTTTGCCTGTGATACGCTGGCAGAAATCGAAGCTGTTGAGAATGAGCTGCAAGAGCCGCAGTTTATTTTTACTCATCCGGTTAAACCACTTTTTGCCATTAAGGAAGCCTATCAAAAGCATCGGGTGCGAATATTTGTTATTGACCACCCGGCGGAGCTGAAAAAAATACAAAGTTGCGTTGATACCGATGCGCTTTTAGTTGTACGGCTGGCATCGCCTTCGGGGGCGTTTATTCATGAAGGTCACCGTTTTGGCTGCACAATTGAACAAGCGGTTATTCTGGCTCACGCTGTTGTCAAGGCGGGATTCAAGCTGGGATTGGGCTTTAATATTGGCTCACAGGTGGTTAATCCCCTGTTGTTTGATGAAGCGTTATTGATGCTCCGAGAAGTGATGTATCGTTCACGCTTTATGCTTGATATGGTCTGGTTGGGTGGGGGGTTTCCTTCTATCTATGATGGGTTGTATCCGCCCAGCCTGGATGCGTACTTTACAATTATCAAAGAGGGATTGGCGCGTTTGCATTTGCCTCGTTCATGCAAAGTTTTGGCTACACCGGGGCGATTTTTAGTCAACGAATCAATTTCTATTCTGGCAAAAGTCGAGCAACGGCGCGGGCAGATGTTATATTTAAACGAAGGCACGCTCGGCGGATTAAGCCCCATTAATTTGGCGTGGTGGCGCCCACCTGTACGGGTTGTTCGCCTTAATCAAAAAAGTCAGGAAAATTTTTCTGATCAGGCATCGCCTTTTGTTTTGAGCGGTCCGGCAGGGTATGGCAATGATACAATGAACGGCCCCTTTTATTTTCCAACGAATATCGCAACCGGTGATTATATCGAGTTTGGCAACATGGGGGCCTATACTGCAGCGATGACAACCGCTTTTAACAGTCAACCATGGCCAGAGATCGTGAGGGTTGAAGATGCCCCTCCCGAAGCTGCAACAGAAGAGCAGTTTAATATTTTACACGATAATGCTCTCAGGCTCATAACGGCAGAGCCTCAAAATAAAAACAGCTCAAACAGGCTACAAAAGCGAAAAAAATAACAATTTCTCTCACTTTATCAATGCTACAAAGGGAACCTAGAAAATGATGCAAACCGGTGAAATTTACTGTACCAATCCTGCCGGCTTGCATCGGATGGTTTACACCGAGCATGGTGCACAACATAAACACCGGCACGAACCCGTTGTCGTTTGCGTACATGGGCTAACGCGTAACGGTCGCGATTTTGATCGGTTAGGTGAGTATTTGGCGGAGCATGAAAGCCGCTATGTTATTTGCCCGGACATCGTGGGGCGCGGGCAGTCGGACTGGTTAGCTAGCCCGGAACTTTATACCTACCCGCAGTATATTGCCGATATGAATGTATTGATCAACGCGATTTCGCCAACCCGTCCAGTTGATTGGGTGGGGACATCGATGGGCGGAATTATGGGAATGATGATGGCGGTACAGCCTAATCAACCTATTCGCCGCCTTGTGCTCAATGATGTCGGTCCATTTATTCCTAAAGAGGCCTTGCAACGATTGGCTCAGTACGTTGGTAAAGATCCTCATTTTGAGAATATGCCTGAATTCGAGGCTTATCTAAAGCTTATTCTCGCACCATTTGGCTTAACGAAAGAAGAGGATTGGCGTGCGTTATCTTGCACTTCTGCGCGAGTTTTGCCTGATGGAAAGTTAGCTCTTGCGTATGACCCTACGATTGGCGAAGCTTTTAATAGCCGCGATTTGATGAGTCAGTTCATAACCGATCTTGATTTTTGGCCATTATGGGAAAGCATTCGCGCAGAAGTCTTTACCCTTCGCGGTGCCCTTTCAGACCTTCTCTTGCCCGAAACTGCAAAAAAAATGACTGAAACGGGGCCGCGAAGCGGGTTAAAAGTTTTTAACGGATGTGGTCACGCGCCTTCCCTGATGGTGCCTGAGCAGATTCACACGGTAAATCACTTTCTTAATAAAGAACCGCGCGGATTTTCTTGATCATATTTTTCATCGATAAAATCATCGCGACACTTTAGTCTGCCGTTTTTTGTCAGATCTGCTATTGTGTGAAAAAGGTAATCTCTAAACCCTTCGGCGGGAAAGATAGAGGAGATAAACAGTGCATCTGAACCGCATTTCATCCTTATTTGTGCATCACTTGCTCTTTGTTGCCCTCTTTCTTGTCTGTCTTCCCGTGACCCAAGCCAATGCAGCAGGTGATCTTTCAATTATTCGCGATGCAGAAACGGAAGAGTTTTTGCAGAAATTAAGCAAGCCAATTTTTGAGCAAGCAGGGCTGTCTCCCTCTTCTGTGCGGTTTGTTTTGGTTCAGGATAACGATATCAATGCCTTCGTTGCGGGTGGGTTGAACATATTCATTTATACTGGGTTGCTGAAAGCAGCTAAAAATCCAGATGAATTGGTTGGCGTTATCGCTCATGAAACAGGTCATATTGCCGGTGGACATCTTTTACGTAGCGACGAGGCCATGCGCAATGCGTCGATAACGGCTCTATTAGGTACTGTTGCTGGTTTAGCTGCTGCTGTTAGCAGCAGAGACGGGGCAACAGGCGTGGCAGCGGTCTCTATTGGTCAACAGATGGCTCAGCGTAACTTGTTGCAATACAGCCGGTCACAAGAATCTGCAGCCGACCAAGCCGCGTTGAGGTTTTTACACGGCGCGGGAATATCCGCTTCAGGGCTACATGATTTTCTAGAACGGTTGGAGGATCAAGAGTTGTTGCCCGAAAGTCAACAAGTTGAGTTTGTGATGACGCACCCACTTACCCGTGATCGTGTCGAGGCTGTGGAATCATCGATTGCCGGGATGAAAGACGGTGCCAGCTATGACGAGCAATTCACTACTGCGTTTGATCGTATCAAAGCGAAGCTGGACGGCTACATTGACCCACGCAATACATTGGCTCGCATCAAACCGGATGATAAAACTTTTACTGATCACTATGCTCGCGCTATCGCTCTTCACCAAACAGGTGACATTAAGGGTGCACTTCAAGAGATTGATGCCTTGCTGCAAATGGAAAAAAACAATCCGTATATATATGAATTAAAAGGCCAAATTCTTTATGAAAGCGGACGCGTGGCCGAATCAATCGAACCATATCAAAAATCGGTGCAGCTTTCAGGTGGTAATGCGTTGCTGCGAATTGGATATGCTCAGGCACTATTAAACTCTGGTGATAAATCTAATTTGCAGCCTGCCATTAATGAGCTTGAGGACGCGCATACAAAAGAAGGCCGTTCACCCTTGCTCTGGCGTTTGTTAGCAACAGCCTATGGCCAACAAGGTGACATTGGCATGGCGACGTACAGTCTGGCAGAAGAATCTTTGTTAAAAAATGACCGCTCAATGGCTATTCAGCAAGCTAAGCGTGCGCGTGAGCTCTTGCCTGAAAAATCATCGGGTTGGATTCGTGCTGGCGATGTGCTTGCCAATGCACAAAAAGACCCAAACTCAGAAAATCCAGGGCATGAGGCTGCACCGGTCTTGCCAGATGATTAAAAAACAGTCATTGTCGAGGGTATCATTGTTAAAATGCGCACAAGCTGCGGGGGGGAGAGTTAGATGTCTTTAATAAAGCAATGGGGAATAGTGGTCATGTTTGTGGCGCTTCTTGTGGGCCTGAAACCTGCTGCCAGTTGGGCAGAAACCACCGAAAAGGAAAGCGCTTTTACAGAAGCGCAAAAAGCTGAAATGGGTCCGATAATGCGCGACTATCTGTTAAATCACCCTGAAATCCTTAAAGAGGTTGCAGATCGCCTCAGCGAGAAAATGCGCAAAGAGGAAGAGCAGCAACAAGCCGCAGCCTTGGAGCGCAATAAGAACAACTTCTATACCGATGGGGTAACACCGACATTTGGCAACCCCAAAGGGGATGTCGATCTTATTGTCTTCTTTGATTACAACTGTGGTTACTGTCATGCGGCGGCTCCTTTGATTAAGCAGCTTGTTAAAGAAGATAAAAATGTGCGTGTTGTTATGCGCGAGTTTCCGATCTTAAGTAAAACATCGGATGAAGCTGCGCGCGCAGCTTTGGCCGCGAATAAGCAAGGGAAGTATGCTGAATTTCACGATGCTGCACTTTCAACTGAAGATGGGCACATCACGACTGAGCAAATTATGAGCATTGCTAAGCTCATCGGCTTGGACATGGACAAGTTTGAAAAAGATCGTCAAGCTTTCGATATAGATGCTGAAATCAAACGCTCTTATGACCTTGCCGAGCAGTTGCATATACGTGGTACGCCTGCTTTTGTCGTCGGTAAACGCCTCTATCCCGGCATGATGGATCTGCAGTCTATGCACCAAGCCGTTGAGGAACAACGTAAAGCCAACGCCGCGCATGTGAAAGAATCAATCGAATAATTATAAAAATAACAAAAAACCGCCACTGGTCAGGTGTTTCCTGAGTTTTTGGCGGTTTTTTTTGTTCAAAATTAAGCGCCTCTTGAGTTTACCGCTATTATTAGCTAAATAAGTGGCATGTTGATCCTCTGGATCAACATGGAATCACAATCGCGCATCAACATGGCTTACATTTAATGGCTTCAATCTCCTCACCTTTGTTTATCCTTAACGGTCCAAATCTTAATCTGCTTGGCTTTAAATCCGTCGCAGGGGAGGGGGTTGATACGTTGGATGATGTGGAAGCTGCTTGCCGTGACCATGCTGCAGATTATGGTTTTGAAGTGGTTTTTCGCCAGACGAATCTGGAAGGTGAGTTGATTGGGTGGATACAAGAAGCCCAATCTGTAGCCGAAGGCGTTATTATTAATGCAGCTGGCTATGCGGGTACCTCGGTGGCTATCAGTGAATCCTTGCGTTTTTTGGATATCCCTGTCATTGAGGTGAGCTTGGATAATCCAGCCAAACGCGGGTATGCCGCTCCGGTCTCGTTAATCACGCCGATTGCCGCCGGAACAGTGACAGGTTTTGGGCCGAATAGCTATGTTCTTGCTATATCGGCCATCGCTCAATTGATGGGAAGGGAGTAAAATGTCTGAGTTTAATATTGATGAAAAAGCTATTCGCAAGTTGGCGGATCTGCTGAATGATACCGGCTTGACCGAGATTGAAATTGAAGAAGGTGAACGCTCAATTCGCGTAAGCCGTGCTGCGGCTGCAAGTGCAACAGCCTATGCTGCACCGATTGTAACGGCCCCTCCAGTCTCTGTAAATGTTGGTGATGGAGCAAAAGTATCCGCAGCGGCAAACTTGCCGGCTGGTCAGCAAATTACCTCACCAATGGTTGGTACAGTTTATCTTGCTGGTGCACCTGGTGCTGCGCCTTTTGTTAAGGCTGGTGATACCGTTAAAGAAGGTGACACGCTCTTGATTGTTGAGGCAATGAAGGTGATGAACCCGATTAAATCACCCAAATCCGGTAAAATTGTGCG
>JBDHTQ010000009.1:0-88207 GCA_039808765.1 Bdellovibrionales bacterium | reverse complement strand
CTTGTCTCTTCGTGATCGCTGCCGTCAACGACGTCTTACCATGGTCAACGTGTCCAATCGTCCCAATATTCGCATGCGGCTTCGTCCGCTCATACTTCGCCTTCGCCATCGCTTCTTCTCCAAAATATATGAGCGCCACAACGCTCGTCACAAAGGGGTCAAAAACCCCCTGAACCGTCTCAGAGGGGCAAGCCGAAAAATAGCGATCTTACCAAGAAGAGCAAGTCTTTTTTTTGATAAAAACCTCGGGATAAAAGTTAATTTTTATCCACGCTATAATTTATGCTAAAGCGCGATTGGGTTGTGCTGCAAATAGGGCCATTCGGATCAAGCGGAAAGGTCGTATAAAACACCGATGAAGGAGAGGGCACCCACACCCCCAATAAATTTTTGGAAGGAAGCTTGGGCAGAATTTGCATACAGCGTGAAACAGTGAGGTTTTGCAGCTCAATATAAATGCGCGGAAGAGGACTGCTTACATCAGCACCCGTCGAGCGTATGACAACAGCATTTCCCCAAGGATCAACGATCTGACTCCCTACAACCCAGTCAGCTGGAGGAATTTTTGCATCGATGAGAACGCTCACGATACTCGTGCCATTAGCCGCGCCCTCGATGGCGGAATTTGTATACAAGCGCCCCACCCCATCCGAGATAACGCCAATAGCCTGAATAGTCTCATTAATACGGCGTTTTTCAATAACCGCAGACGCCCCGATCCAAATCCCGCCAACAACCAAACCAACGATTCCAAGAATGATTGCCAACTCAATAAGGCTAAACGCTTTTGATTGCTTGTTAACGGAACGATAGGGGGAATTGGATTGAGAGTCAGTCATCATGGCAAATATTAACCATGAAAAATGCCATTTACCTAGCTAAAATTATCGTTTTAGAAAATAAATCACATAAAACAAATCACCCCTAGACAGGTATAAAATACCCGGGTATAAAATACTCACACCCATATGCCATAATGAAAGGTAATAACAATGACCACCCCGCTTCTGCCCCCGCTTTTGGCAATGTCTCACATACTAACCCCGTCTGCACTTCGTGCTTGGCGCAACCGCATGGGCTGGTCACGACAAGAAGCAGCAAAACAACTTGAGCTCGCCTTTGAAACCTATAAAAAATTTGAAAACGGGCAGAGACCGATCAACGCACGCCTCACACGTGAGGCATTACGACTTGAAGCGCTCAAAACAGTACAACCAAACCAATTTGCAGTGGGACCATGCCCGATTCACGTTGTCGGGGGAGGAACAACCGTTCACGTTCGCACACACCTTGCACTAAGCGCACCAGCTTACGGCTCTACAGCGCGTGAAATTGCTGGTATATGCCGCCGGTCGGGCCACAATACACGCTTGACATTAACACGCATGGCAGACCCATCTTCACCCTATGAAACAAATGATGATATAGCCCTGTTAGCCCAAGAAATTATCAACGATCCAACCGCCCACATTGTTTTCTGGAATCCCGCCATTTGCGACTACACGGGCACAATCGGAACAATTAAATCTGGACGACGCGCGGAACGATTGAAAACAAAAGACGGCGAGCAAAATTTAAAACTTACACCAAGCGAAAAAATAGTTTCGCGCATACGCAAACACCGCAAGGATATTTTTCTGGTCGCATTTAAAACAACAACAAATGCCAGCGAAGATGAAATGTACAAAGCCGGGCTGAGTCTCATGAAGGGGAGCCACATCAATCTTGTTTTAGTTAATGATGTAAGCACGCGATTAAATATGGTCGTATGCCCGGAAGAAGCGCGTTACCACGTCACAAACGAGAGAATTGAGGCAATCGAAGGACTGGTGGAAATGACTCTCCTACGCTCAACGTGTCACTTTACACGCTCAGAAGTTGTAGAAAGCAACGGCATATCGTGGGATGCGGAACAGATTCACACATCACTGAAAATGGTTGTTGATCACTGCATCCAGCGAAAAGCTTACAAGCCGATTCAATGCAACGAAAAAGGCCTTGTAACAGCGGGACATTTTGCTCTTCGTGGTAAGGATGGGAAAATTATTACCTCGCGGCGATGGTCAAACTTCAATGACCTTAAAACAACAGGCATGGTCATGATTGAGCCGACAGGAAATGACCATGTCATTGCTTATGGTGGTAAACCATCCGTAGGCGGCATGAGTCAGCGCATCATTTTTAAAGATCATCCTGATCTTGATTGCATCGTGCACTTTCATTGCCCAATGCGACCTGAGGCGCCCGATCAGATTCCTCTTCGCTCCCAACGCCCTTATGAATGTGGCAGCCATGAATGTGGTCAAAACACATCCCAAGGGCTTAGAGAAATTGAAGACGGAATTTGGGCGGTCATGCTTGATAACCACGGTCCAAACATCGTTTTCAGAAAGGATGTGTCACCGGATCGGGTCATCAATTTAATTGAAAGAAATTTCGATCTGAACGAAAAAACGGGTGGAAGCGTTGCATAAAAATGAAAGATCCAATTTTTCTCAAAGCGAAAAGCAAGTTGATTAGAATTTCAGATGTGCGTGAGGTTGATGCCAAAAATTTTCGTGAGACAGGACTCATTACCCTTATAACCGAGGACGGCAGATGCTACGATATGAGCGACATCGATGCAATTGAAGCCCTTATGCTCCTCAAGCCCAGTATCACAGAGGGCCTTTGCCTTTCATGGCAAAAGGGACGTTGGGCTTTTCACAACATAATCGGCCATCCCGGAATGCAGATTCTGGTCTGGCTCGGTTTTAAAAAGGCCGCCATTGCCTGGCATGATTGCACCGTCCCCCATTTAACAAAACGATCGGGATAAAAAAACGTTTTGCATGAGAGCGGACGCCTCGCGAACTGTTTTAGGGATAATCAGTCGAAAAATGGAGCGGGTGAAGGGAATCGAACCCTCATGGCCAGCTTGGAAGGCTGGAGCTTTACCACTAAGCTACACCCGCACCGCTAAGTGCACCGCTTATAACAGAAAAAATAGCCGGGTGTGAAGGAAAATTTTTTGCCACGTTCCCAAACCATGACAAAAAAATGCCCCCAAAATAAATGGAGGCATTTTTGCAATCGGTTTTCTTGAGGAAAATATTATCCGTTGCGGCTACGCTTTGGCTGGTAGGCCAACTGCGCATGCTGTTCGCAGTAAGGCAACCCACCAGCAGCGTTTTTGCCGCAAAAATGGAATTCAGCGGAAAGAGGATCACCCATCGGCCATTTGCACGAACGATCACCCAAAGCTAAAATCGTCGCTGATCCGGTCGCCTTTTGCGGTGTGGCTTGTACAGGTGGTGTTTTAACAAGGCGCTGTTTGATCGGGGAAGGACGACCCGTCAGCTCTAAGCGATGCGCTTTACCGATAACGGCATTGCGCGTCGTTCCCAACTCTTTAGCAATTTCCGATGCTGTTTTGCCCATCGCCCACATTTCTCGCAACACCGCGACGCGCGCATCATCTGACCAGATTGATTCAACTGCCATGAGATAGCCTTTCCTTAAGAATGAGGAGAATCCCCCGAAGACCCGACCAAAAGCTGTTACCCAGCCCAACCCAAAAACACAATATCTAGTAACCCTATCCCCTACACCATACCATAACTATGGTTAACAAGGAAAGATTTTTTTGTTAACAAACATAAACAATTCGTTAACGGGGGCGATCATAGGCTAAGTCATCACGGCATGGAATTAGAATCTGATGGGCACACCTGTGGATCATGAGGATAGTTTTACACGGTCAGTGGATAACATTTCTATCTCACTGAATTCACCCTAAAATTAAAACAGGACAAAAGCAGTATAATTTAGGCAAGTGGATAACGGATAGGCGAAGCCTCTGCTTTCTGGTAATGTATAAGGCATGTCAGTCAGCCAACGTTTGGAGTTGCGACAAGGCCAAAGTCTGGTCATGACCCCGCAGCTTCAACAAGCAATTAAACTTTTGCAGCTTAATAACCAAGAGCTTGCGCAATACATCGATCAAGAAGTCGAGCAGAACCCCCTGCTTGAACGGCCCGAAGGTATGATCGACGCTCCGGCTATCCCATTAAGTGGAGACAGCAGCACACCCCAAAACAAGAGCGAAAATAAGAATTCTACCACAGAAGAAACTTGGCAACCCAACCATGACGAAGGCCGTGACTGGGGACAAAAAAGCGGCTCATTTAATTCCACCGACGCCTATAGCCTTGAAAATGTCTTGAGCAAAGAGGTGACGCTGCGCGAACACCTGCTTGAGCAGATCAACATCGAATTAGACGAATCTTTTGAACGTCTGCTTGCTCTTTTCATGATTGATTTGCTGGATGAGTGCGGCTACTGCAAAGAAAGTGACACACAAATCGCTCAACGTTTAAATTGCGACGAACAGCGCGTACACACTGTACGCAAGCGCGTCATGCATATGGATCCTTTAGGCATTGCTGCTCAAAATTTATCGCAGTGTTTGGCTGTTCAACTGGAAGAAAAAAATCGCTTTGATCCCGCTATGCAGCGCCTCATAGAAAACCTCGATCACTTGGCCGAACGCAACTACAAAAGCCTCCTCAAAATTTGCGAAGTTGATGAGCAAGACCTGAAAGATATGATTGCAGAAATTCAAGCGCTTAATCCACGCCCCGCCACGGGCTTTGCCAGCAGCGCTTTGATGGCCATTCAGCCGGATGTACTTATGCATACCAACCCGGCGGGCGGATGGACTGTCGAGCTTAATAACGCTACATTGCCGCGTGTTCTGGTAAACGAAGCCTACTATACCCGCGTCACAGCCGAAGCCCGCACAAAAGAAGAAAAAGACTATTTGTCTGAACGTTTTTCTACGGCAAGCTGGCTGGTTAAATCGTTGCATCAACGTGCACAGACCATTCTAAAAGTTGCAAGCGAGATTGTGCGCCGTCAACACGATTTTTTTACTAAAGGCATCATGCACCTCAAGCCACTTATCCTCAAGGATATTGCTGATGCCATTGATATGCACGAATCAACTGTAAGCCGGGTTACCGCCAACAAGTTCATTGCTACACCACGCGGCACATTCGAGCTTAAATATTTTTTTACAGCGTCTATCGCTGGTGCAGACGGCCTCACCCATTCTGCCGAAGCGGTACGACACCGCATTAAAGCACTCATCAACGCTGAACAGATGAATGATATCCTCTCCGACGATACACTGGTCGATCTTTTGAAAAAAGAAGGCATTGATATTGCACGACGCACCATCGCCAAGTATAGAGAGTCACTGGGCATTCCCTCGTCCGTTCAGCGTCGGCGCGAAAAAAACTCTCGCCTTGCTTGAGCTACAAAACTCATATTTTTTCAACTTTCTTGCTGTCTTAATAAATTTTACATTGATTATGGCGCATGACTCTCTTTTGGTGCTAGGAATTTTTACCAAAAGCCCCATATTGGTAAAAGCGTTTATGTTCTCCTTATATTGACAGGAGACAGTTGCCCTTTTATGGTGCGCGCGATTGAAAGGAGTCTCTCATGACGGTAACAGTTAAAGGTAAACAAGTCGATGTCGGCGATGCGTTGCGTACGTATGTCGATGATAACCTCGGCGAGGCCGTGGCTAAATATTTTTCCCCGGCGAATGAAGGACAAGTCGTTTTCTCGCGCGATGCGCATTTGTTTACAGTTGATATCCTCGTGCATGTTGACCGCGGACTGGAACTGCAAAGCCATGGTGCCGCCGAAGAAGCTTACCCCGCATTTGACCAAGCGCTGGACAAACTGACCCGCCAATTGCAACGCTACAAAGCGCGCATTGCCGATCATCATCGCAAACAAAAGAGCGAACAGGCCCATGATTCTGCCCTCGCCTATGTTTTAAAGCCGATGCAAGAAGATGCCGAAGCCGTGAGCGATAAACCCGCTATCATTGCCGAAATGGAAACACGCATTGAATCACTGAGCGTAAGCGAAGCCGTGATGCGCATGGACCTTGCCGATCAAAATGCCTTGTTGTTTAAAAACAGCAGCTCTGGACAGATCAATATGGTTTATCGCCGTCGCGATGGCAACATCGGCTGGATTGACTCCAGTAATACCAAGAACAACGGCTAGTCAGCTATGACCAGCGCTCGCCCTGATCGGGTTTTGGCCCGCATTAAGGCCGCAAACAAGAAAGCTCTTTTAACAGAGCTTTCTAAAGCGGCTGCAGAAGTCACTGGCCTTCATGAACGACAGATCCTTGATGTGCTAATTGAAAGAGAACGTTTAGGCAGCACAGGTCTGGGAGGCGGTATCGCAATCCCACACGGGAAATATGTGGGGCTTGATCGCGTTTATGAAATCTTTGCTCAACTGGATAAACCTGTCGATTTTGAAGCCGTTGATCACCAGCCCGTCGACTTGATTTATGTTCTGCTCGCACCAAATGATGCAGGCGCAGATCATTTACAAGCACTATCACGCGCCTCACGGATGTTGAGAAATCAATCAACAGTAGCGAAGCTGCGAGGCTCTGACACAGTTGAGGCACTCACGCTCGTGATCTCCTCCCATCAGGAAGAAGGGCAAAAAAACTAACCTAGTTACCTTGAATAAAAAAGCCGCTTGAATGCGGCTTTTTTCCCTTATGCATCATGCCGCATCGCGACTTGCATGTGAGTGCCTCCATGCCCCCCTGTTACAGCCATTTTTGCAGAAGAACCAGCCCCAGCCACAACTATTAAGTCACTACGGCACCTCTTCCTCGACTTACTCCAAGCATTAACTTTTTGATTCTTCTCCATTGTCTCACGAAAACGAGTTACAACGTCTGAGCATTGAATCATTTCATGAACACCTGCAAGTTGGTGAGTTACAAAATCGCGACGCGTTGATTCAACACACTGATAAAGACCAGTTGGAACAAGATAGACCCCTCTTGGCTCACCGGTATGGTCAGTAGTCGGTTCTTCCAGCATGACAATTTTTCGATCAACCCCTGCCACGTTGTGACGTGACAATAATTTTACCATGCGAATAACTGGCTCTGTCGTATGGACAATCACATGGGAAAAGCCAATTTGATCACAAATCTGATAAACGCCATTAAACATTAATTGACAACAATCATGCTGCCCTTGAAAGGCTTCAGAAGGACCTTGTTGCCGCTTCGCCAAGTTTAATGCTTCAGCATTAATGACCAAGCGACCCACTTCGGGATATTGAAGAGAACTGGCATACGAATTTTCTGAATTACCTGTCAGAACGTGATCGGACCATACGGGCAATCTGTCAATTGGCAAAACGATTCGCACCGTGCCAATGGCCCTATCATTGAAAAAAGCGACGAGATGAATAGCATTGGCATCGTGTTTATTACGATGTTCACCTTCCGCCGTTTCCCAGCCCAGCTGATTGCAATAAACGGCTTCTCTCAGTCCAAGAGCGTGAGAGAAAACGTTCGGTTCATTCGTTTGATCGCGCCCTCTTCCACAATGAACAGCAAGGCTGTAGCCCGTGCGTAGATTGGTCATCTCGTACGTCCTTAATCATGTTGTTGGATATCTTATTAACCATAACGGCTTTAGATCTTCACAGCAAATAATATCCCCTAAAATTTTAAAGAAAAACTTAATTCTATTGCATTTCTATCATGTACCAGAATGGTTTTATAAATGCGTATTTTTTATTTTTCATCCTTTTGGATTCATTGTTTTTTTAAAAAAACAATTCAAAAAATTTTAAACCATTTCATTGAGATAGAGTTTTATGCTACATGAATATCATGAATGAACGTATCGCAAAACGCATGGCCCGTGCCGGTTTATGCTCTCGCCGAGAAGCAGAGCGCCTGATTTTAGAGGGACATGTTTTCGTGAATGGCGAAAAAATTTTATCCCCTGCACTCAACGTCAGCGAAGCGGATGCAATCGTTGTCAAAGGCAAACCCCTTGAAGAAAAAATACCCCCACGACTTTTTCGTTATCACAAACCCGCTGGATTAGTAACCACGGCGCGCGATCCACAGGGAAGACCAACTGTGTTTCAGCATTTACCACCCGAAATCGGACGCGTCATTTCTGTTGGTCGACTGGATATGAGTTCTGAAGGATTGCTGCTGCTCACAAACGATGGCGGCCTTGCTCGTTATATGGAACTCCCGTCAACCGGATGGATACGCCGCTACCGTGTGCGCGTATACGGCCCTGTTGACGGAGAAAAATTGTCAAATCTCGCAAACGGCATCACACTTGAAGGTGTACGCTATGGCAGCATGATTGTTACCATTGACAGCCAAAAAGGCAGCAACTCATGGCTTAGCGTTGCTATTACGGAGGGGAAAAATCGAGAAATTCGTAAAATTATGCAAGCGCTAGGATTAACGGTTAATCGACTTATTCGCGTAAGCTATGGGCCTTTTCAATTAGGAACATTGCCGAAAGGTGCTGTTGAAGAAATACCAGCGCGTGTTATCCGCGACCAATTAGGCAAAGCCCTCCCACCAAAATCATCATGATCCGGATCATTGGTGGCCTCCACCGCAGCCGAAAATTAATTCAACCGAACACTGATCACACGCGACCAACAATGGATCGTGTTCGTGAAGCACTTTTTAGCATGATCATTCATCATCTTGGCACACTGGAAGGCAGCGTGGTCCTTGATGCTTTTTGTGGAACCGGAGCAATCGGTTTGGAAGCTCTATCACGCGGCGCTGCACATTGCTCGTTTATGGATTACAGTCGAGACGTATTGAATATTACCCAGCGCAATGTGGCCCTTCTCAAAGAAGAAGCACGTAGCACCATCATACACGCATCAACGCTTTTCCCCCCACCAGCGCCAAGAACCTGCGATCTTGTCTTTCTTGACCCCCCCTATGGCCAGAATCTGATTCAGAAAGCACTTCCCGTACTACAAGAAAAAAACTGGATCAGCAAAGGCACGCTTCTCTGCCTCGAGATGAGTGCAGATGATGCGCCACAACTTTCTCGACATGTAATCTGTCTGCGTGAAAAAAAGTATGGATCAACATTAATTGCACTTGCAGAAATCAAGCCCTAAAAGAGAACGTTGACGCTGCATCTTGCCAAATACTTAACCCACATTTTAACACGGCCTCATTGTCAACACAGCCCCATTAATAGAAGCCATTTCAACCTGTTGCCCCACCCTAGCGCCAAGAGATAAAGGAGAGATGTAATCTTTCACACGCAAATGACTATCACCTGTGCGAAGTGTGTAATATACTTTTTGAAATCCTTGAGTTTGTTTACCGCTAACCTCTCTGGCAGTAACAATACCTCGAGCAACCACTGCTTCCAGCGCGGCAGCAGGATGAGAACCAGTTACGAGGCCGCTTACATAATCTTCAATAACGAGAAACAAACTCCTCTCAGGCTTGCCGGAGTTAAAAACATGATCATATTCTCTTAAATTTTTAACTTGCTCGCCCGTGCGGGGGTCTATGGCGAACACCTTAACACCTAAAGGTGGAGGAGCAATATATTGAAATGCTAAAACATCTGTACCATGCTGTCGGCCGGTGGTAATCCCGTCAGTATCCCGCATAAATCTTATCCTTTTTTAAAAATGGTTTATGATCTAGATTATTTAAAAAATCTTATAATGTTATGACCTAGATTATTCAAAAAATCTTGTGCTATGATGTCTAAATTGTTGTGCAATTTCAAGCATTGTATTCAAGATTATAAAACATATTTGTCGCAGCGATGAACAAAGACCAAAACAAGTCACAATAGTGTTGTCGCTCGCAGAAAATTATGCGCTAATAATAGCATGCTTGTTCACCTGATTGTTTTCATAACTCTTTTCATTTTTTCAACGCACAGCTTTGCTCAAGAAAAAATCTATGTGCAAGATGGAGACACCATTAGAATGGGAAGCAGCAGCTTCCGCCTTTGGGGTATTGACGCGCCTGAACGAGCACAAACCTGCACACGTGAAGGAAACACACCCTACCCCTGTGGGGAAAATGCAAAACGCGCGCTCGAGCGCTTAATCGACGGAAAAGCTATTTCATGTATGATTCTTGACCAAGACCGTTATTTACGCTTGGTAGCCCGCTGTACGTCATCATCGGGAGTTGATTTATCGCGGGAAATGATCCGTCAAGGCTGGGCAATCGAATACAGCTACTTTTCGCACGGTTACTATAAAAAAGAACAAAAGCAAGCCTCTTTACACAAACAAGGTTTATGGGCCGGTCACTTTATCAATCCGCGTGAATGGAGAAAAATCCACAAAAACAAAAATGATGAGCGTGGCTAATCCAAAACAGCAGCGTTCAATTTTTGTGGATGTGCTGAACAATTCATGCGTACACCCTCCAAACGAAGCCCCCCATACCACTGCTGATGAATTTGATCGGCACGTCGCACTTGTCGCTCATGACGAAGATAGCTACACCCCTTATCGACAGCCCATGCGGCAGCATGTTCTACAAGCCAGGACGCCGTTTTCGCAGCATTTCCCATTGCATCGGTCTTTGCATCAACATCAACAGCAACAGCAACAGCGTCAATCACAGCAAACCGCGGATAATGGTACCAAGTTTGTTCATCCACAATTCTTTGATGAGCAAGAAGCATCCCTTCAATACTCACCCCATCTTCGCCACGCTTTACCAAAACCACATGATCACTCTTATCAGGACGACCGTAACGAATAGCATTAAAAACCTCAACCATACTCGGCAGGGGATAAAACTTGCGGTTCGCAAAGCGTGTAATTGAGGCAATATTTCGTTGATCTGAATCAAACAGCTCTCTTAGTATGTCTGCCTCGTCTGGCCGTGCGAGAGAATCTCGCCATGGTACTGTTTTAGCTATTTTATCACAATTAACAGCTTTTCCATAAATGACACGAGACACCCAAAACCCTGAGTTTTTAAAAAATGGCTCAACTACCGAACTGCCGCTTGGGAGACGACAACTGACATCAGCCCCTCGAACCTGCATAAGGGTAGAATTAAGCAACCGCTCGCCGATGCCACTGCGACGATGCCCCGGCGAAACCATTATTGTTACCGAATATTCTCCTCCTGCAGCTCTAAAGTTGGGACGATCAATTTTCTCTATCGCGCTCACCCCAACGCACTCATTTCCGCTGAGCGCCATCATAAAAACTTTTCGCTGACCCCATACCGAGCTCCAGTAGGCCCAGCGGCCTATGCCATTTTCAACGACCCGATAAAGCTCAGGATTTTTTTGGACTTGCTCCACATTCCATTCCCGAAACAAGGAACACATTCTGCCATAATCACGAAGACCGGCACGTTGAATACAAATAGCGGGGGTAACAATACTCATAAACCATCCTAAATGAATTACATATTTGTAATCTTGTAAAAAATTCAAGTCAGTCTAGCAAAACACTCAAACGAACGCTAGAAAATTTTCGGTCACTATAATTAATAAACGTTTTTTATGCCTGCAGATTCAAATTGCTGACGAACGCGTGCCATAACGGCAGCAGAAGGTGGAAAAGTATCTTTTAACAGATACGTCATGCCTAGTGCCTCCCATTTATGTTCGCCCATTTTATGAAACGGCAAAACCTCAACGCGTTCTACAGTATCCAGTTGGCTCACAAAATTGGCAACAGCGTGAACATTCTCAATCGCATCAGTTAACCCCGGCACCAACACAAAGCGCACCCATATCGGTTTATGCAGTGCCTGTAAGCGTAAAGCAAAATCGAGTGTCGGTTGCAAATCAACACCTGTGACCTTTTTATAAACATCAGGGAGGCCCGATTTGATATCCAATAAAACAAGATCTGTTTGTTCGAGTAAAGAGTCAGGCGCATTTTTTCCCAAAAATCCGCTCGTATCGAGTGCGGTATGCAACCCCATTTCTTTGCACCCTCGTAAAAGGGCTTCGGTAAATTCCACTTGAACCAACGGCTCTCCGCCGCTGATGGTCACGCCGCCTTTTGTTCTTTGCAAATAAGGTTTATACTGCGCAATTTCACTCAACAAAGATGTGACCGACATGCGGCCGCCATTTTTCATCTTCATGCAATCGGGGTTATGGCAATACTGGCAGCTTAGCGGACATCCTGCGGTAAAAACAACAAACCGCAAACCGGGACCATCAACAGTCCCGGCAGTTTCAACGGAATGAACGTATCCTTCGCAGACGACGGCGTCGCTTTTAACAGCAAGCACCATGGAACGTCCGATTGATAACATCAAGCTGCTGCTCACGCGTGAGCTTGATAAAATTAACAGCATAACCCGATACACGAATAGTAAGCTGGGGATATTCCTCGGGATGTTCCATGGCCCGCAACAGCATGTCGCGTTCAAGCACGTTAACATTGATATGCTGTGCCCCGTTTGCATGATCATTCTTGCTGAAGTATGTATCAAGCAGCCCGGCAAGATTGTTGATGCGCTCCTGCGCGGTTCGACCAAGCGCGCCAGGAACGATCGAGAAGGTATAAGAAATACCATCTTGCGCATGCCGGTAATCCAGTTTTGCAACAGATGCCATTGAAGCCACCGCCCCCTTAAAATCACGACCATGCATCGGGTTCGCGCCGGGCGCAAAAGGCTGGCCCGCTTTACGGCCATCCGGCGTAGAGCCTGTCTTTTTACCATAAACGACGTTCGACGTGATGGTAAGGATCGACTGCGTATGCATCGCATTGCGATAAGTGGGTGTTTGCTTGAGCTTGTTCATAAATGTCTCGACCAACATACGCGCAATTGCATCCACACGCTCATCATTATTACCGAAGCGTGGCGGTTCGGCCCCGTCAGGTGTTTCAATCCTAAAATCAACAAATAAACCGCGTTCATCTTTAATCCCGGTCACTTTGGCATACTTAATCGCCGCAAGGGAGTCAGCCACAACCGACAGCCCCGCCATGCCGCAAGCCATAGTGCGCAAAATATTTTTATCATGCAGCGCCATTTCCAAGCGTTCATAACAGTATTTATCATGCATGAAATGAATGACATTCAGCGCGTTGACGTAAGTTTTTGCCAGCCAATCCATCATTGGATCAAAACGTTCCATCAGCGCATCATAGGTAATTTCATCGGAAGGCATAGCCGGTAAAATAGGACCGATCTGCTGACCTGTCATCTCGTCGCGTCCCCCGTTCAACGCATACAACATGCACTTGGCCAAATTTGCACGCGCACCGAAAAACTGCATTTGTTTTCCAATACGCATGGGCGAGACGCAGCAGGCTATTCCATAATCATCGCCCCAAAAGGGACGCATCACATCATCATTTTCATACTGAATGGAGGATGTACGAATGGAGACCGCCGCACAGAAGTTTTTAAATTCTTCCGGCAAAGCAGTGGACCATAAAACCGTCAAGTTCGGTTCAGGAGCCGGCCCAAGATTATTGAGGGTTTGCAGAAAACGGAAAGAAGATTTTGTCACCATGGTGCGCCCGTCAATCGCCATCCCCCCGATTGACTCTGTCACCCATGTGGGATCACCGGAGAACAAGCTATCGTATTCTGGCGTGCGCAAGAATTTTACAATCCGCAACTTAATCACAAACTGATCAATCAACGCTTGCGCCGCATTTTCACTGAGCACGCCTGATTGCAAGTCACGCTCGATATAAATGTCCAGGAATGTTGAAACACGACCCAGTGACATCGCAGCCCCATTCTGCTCTTTAATCGCACCAAGATAAGCAAAATAAAGCCATTGAATCGCTTCTTGTGCCGTGCGGGCGGGACCAGAAATATCGTACCCGTACTTCGCTGCCATCGTTTTTAAATCTTGCAGAGCACGCATTTGCTCGGTTAACTCTTCACGCTCGCGCATAACTTCTTCAGTCATCGTCATGCAATTCGTGCTGGATTTTTGTTGTTCTCGTTCTTCTATTAGGCGATCAACACCATAGAGCGCCACGCGGCGATAATCTCCAATGATCCGTCCACGACCATAAGCATCCGGCAGTCCTGTAATGATTCCTGAATTTCTCACCGCACGCATTTCTGGGGTATATACATCAAAAACACCCTGATTATGGGTTTTTCTATAACGAGAGAATATCTCACCCACACTTTCGTCCATCTCAAAGCCATAGGCTTTAAGCCCATCCGCCACCATTTTTACCCCGCCTGTTGGCATAATGGCACGCTTGAATGGTTTATCCGTCTGTAAGCCGACAATCGTTTCAAGTGCAGAATCAATATATCCGGCATCATGCGCCAGCAAATCAGAGGGCGTCTTTGTATCGGCATCCAATACCCCGCCTGTTTCACGCTCTTGCTTGGTGAGCTCTGTTACCTTATCCCAAACAGCCAATGTCTGTTTTTCAACTCCGGCCAAGAACTGCGCATCCCCTTCATAAGCAGTATAATTGCGCATAATAAAATCACGCACATCAATTTCATTTCTCCACGGGCCAACCGCAAATCCTTGCCACGCATTTTCAGGGGTATTTCCCTTACCCCAGGAACTTTCCGATTGGGCGGCGGTGGATTGTTTTTGTTGGCTCATTTTGAGTTCTCCTTGATGCTTGAAAATGGGTAAGGGTGATAAAATGGCACAGAATTCAGACCCGTGCAGAAACGCACGTAAGCCGCATAATTTGGGGTAAGATTCAAGGTTTTCAGAGTCGTTAAACGAAGATACTTGCGGCGTGTAAGCCTGATGCGTGCCATGAGAAAACCTCCCGACAAACGCAAAGAAGGTTGGTTCTTAATCCCGTCCTTTTTTGCGACTGCGTTCTATCATAGCCAAAAAAGTTACGCAAACGTTATCGTGTATAATTTTATCAAATAACATCGATAAATGGACCATTTTAGGTCTTTTTTACACACCAAAATCAGTCAATAAACGCGAAAAAATAAAAGGCAACGATGATGACCGCCAAAATCACAAACCACCGCCGAAAAGTCCATAATTTTCGTGATCGGTTGTAATAAAGCCCCTGTGCATTAATAGGCGGCGTAGCACGCACGGGCGGGGCAGCTGCCTCAGGATTGTACTGGGCTTGCCGCGCTTGAATAACACCCGCAAGCACAGTGTCTTGACCAGACATCGTAGAGGGAGGCATGGAAGCACCCACCGAACGTTGCTTTTCCTGCCCTGGCAAAATGCGATTAACACCGGTTGGGCTTAATCCATTCATTTTTGTGTCCTCTTCGTTGGTCGTTTGAGCGGATATTTTTAGTTAATCTTTCATAAAACACTTGGCAAAAGCGTACACAGTTGTTATAAGCCCTTCCACATGGTTTTTCCCCGGTAGCTCAGCGGTAGAGCAGGTGACTGTTAATCACCGGGTCGGCGGTTCGAGCCCGTCCCGGGGAGCCATTTTTATCAAAAACACATCCCCCATACAAAAGCATTGCTTGAGGAACACATATTCCTCTCGTCATCTGTTCAAAGCGATGACCTTACGCATTTGTTGACGTAACACAGAACGAGTGCGCATCCCCAAACAACAACGCGCTATTTATAACAAATGGCAACCGCGTAAAATAACCAGACACAATCAATGCCTTACAAGCGATTTTTTGCCTTATAAATTGAATTATTAGAAATGATATGGTGCCCCAGGAGGGACTCGAACCCCCACTTCGTTGCCGAAAGCAGATTTTGAGTCTGCCGCGTCTACCATTCCGCCACTAGGGCGCACCAAAAAACATCTGGCCTCTATATACACATTGACAGGAAAAGTTTCAAAGTATTTTATTGCTCCATGCAAAAGATTTTTTCTCTTCTCAACTGGATGCAGGGTGACGGTCGTCGCGCTGCCCTTTTTCTTTCCCTTGGCGCCATGACAGTGTTAGGAATGGCGCTGTTTTACCAAAGCCAAGGGTTCTTGCCTTGTCATCTGTGTTACCTTGAGCGCAAGCCGCATGTTGCCATTGCCATCTTGGGACTGATCGGCTTTTTTATAAAACCGGCGAAGTTCAGGATGATAATTTTGGCGCTTATTGTCGCCCTCGCCCTTTTTAATTCTGGGGTGTCCCTTTATCACGTCGGCGTGGAGCAGCATTGGTGGTCTGGCCCCAACACCTGCACTCAAGACAGTGATGCACCCAAAACCATGGAAGAAACATTGGCGCAAATCTATGCAACCCCCAATACTGTTCCCTGTGATGTGGCAGTATGGTTTTTATTCGGAATCTCGATGGCAGGCTGGAACGGCATTGTTTCGTTTTGCATGATGCTTTGGGCCGCTGTCGGCTTTTATCGAAGCCAATTATGCTCTAAGTGATAAAAAAAAGCGCACGCTATTTTATTTACGTGCGCCCAAGAACAAAGCCTCACCAGAGGGTTGCTCATTACTTAAGTCGGGTTGCAATGTGCGGTAGCCGCCATGCGAATAGCGTGGAGCATGCGCCTCATTGGATCAATCATTTCATTCGGAACATGGCCCATTACCAAACGTACTGGGTATAACCTCGCGGTCGCAGCCATACGCATATTATGGCTGTCAGGCGTCTGTTCAATGGCTAAAAATTGATGACATATGTCACAATTCCCAGATGTCACCATTGCAAATGCGCGCACACAACATGGATGAAAACCTTGATGAGGGATGCCATCATCTTGTACATCAACACTCACACCTAAATGGAGTCTTAAATCTTTTTCAGAAAAATCTTTTTGAACAAATACGATCAATTCACCAATTTCTGTAAAAGCAGCAGAATACGCTAACCTACCCATCATCAAGGAGGGGCGACCACCGCGATCTCCATAGTCAAAAACTGATTTACCCAAGCTGACACAGAGTCCACCAATATGTTGATCTTCAGCTAAAACTCCCCTCACAGCAACAGCCATTTTTTGAACAACATCTAACTGCTCACCAAGACCAATGGGGGGGGCCTTTGACGAAGGCATTCCGCACCATCTTTTTGCTTGATCTAAAAATTGTTGTACAGTCAGTGGGGTTCCATCCTGCTCAAAAAGCTCTGGGATCATAGCAGGACCAACTAATGCAATTTCATCCATTTATTTATCCTCATAAAAAGTTATTTTTTCTTATTAAAAAACCCTTGTTATAGACTTCATCAAGAGTCTTTTAAAACACTTATTCTATAGTTGAAACTAGCAAAAAATGTCCATCATAATTTTTTCTTTTACATCAAGATCTCATCAAACAGACAAAAATTATAACAACAACCTGTTTGAAAAAAATGGCTGCAACTTGAAACCGCAGCCTAATTTTTTGATAACACATGCCCACACCATAAGTACATAATGTATGCTCTACATGTAACTGATATCAGCAATAGAATGCTGCCTATGTAAAACCCGACCAGCTTCACTCAATGAACAACAAAAATTCGTTATAGAACCAAGCACACTATTCTCAGGAGTTTTTGTTCTTGGGTCGACTTTATGCCTTCTATGTCCAGCAGTCAGTAAGCGCAACCTATATGCAGGACGAACATCAAATGGATCGTCCTCAAATCTTCTCTCTAGAAGAACAAAACTCTTCGTAGTGAAAGGGTGAGAAGGATTTGACGTATATGCAGCAACGCGAACCATATCAGCGGCGCTATCAGCATTATATCCCCAGGAATCCAGTGGCCCTGTACAAAAACCCAGGCCACCACCACTAAATCTAAGAAAAAACACGAGACCACCATATCGGCGATAATGAAGAGCACTCAAGCCACCGCCATTATCGCAAAAATTAGCCTTTGAAATAAAATCTCTTAGCTGCCGCTGATGATCAGAAGCAAGAAAATCACCTTCTTGAATCATATCAAGAGCTGAACCAGCCAAGCATTGAAACAAGGATGTAGCCTCGTACACTTCTTCGCGATCAGGCTTTTGTGGATGAAAACAAACTGGATCTAAGATCCAGTCTTCAATAGCCCTCGACAATGGATGATGGCTCACATGAGCAGTACTTTCCATCCCCATAAAAGATAAACACTCACCAACCTGAACTTGGTGATTTTCAGCAATACAGGACACCTTAAACCTCATGAGGAAAAATTGTTTTCGCGGATCTTAGAAATATTTTCTTACGTATGGAAAAATCATTCTAAAAACCGAACTGTTTATATCCGAAATCGAGAACAAAATGATAGCATTATTTTTCTTTTAAATTCATAAAGTTAAAAATTATAATCTCATAATAATGCACGCATCACCAATGCATTATGGCCCACTTTGTAGTAATTTTCGCGACGACTGAGAATGGAAAACCCAAAGCGCTCATATAATTCGCGCGCTGCAAAATTGATTTCATCAACTTCAAGAAAAAGCGTGTGAATATTTCTGTCGTGCGCTTTGTCGATCAGCGCCTGCATCATCTGCGCACCATATCCACGACGCTGGTATGGATGCGCAACAAGTACAGTTAGAATCTCTCCTTCATCCAAACATGCACGTACAAAAGCGAAACCTATAATATTCTCTGTTTTTACAACTTGTCTTTCAGTTTCATTGTCGGATAAAAAATTGAGCTGCCCATCACCGTCAAGACAAACACCAAACACAGATGGATCCTGATAAAGGTCAGAAAATGACTGCGCTGAGTAGGCCGACGCTCCAGAAAAAGCGTACGCGTGCAGCTTAGAAAGTTTTTCAAAAAAATCTGCGTTGTTTTTTATACCCGCAACGTCTTCAGCCTTAGCCATGAATCGTCGCATGCTCAAAGGTTTTTGCATTGCTAACGTCCGGTGCACGTAAATAAAACGGAACAGCCGGAGGCAAAGACGTATGCGCCATCAGCAACACATTTGCAGCGCTGGCTACCAACTCGGATTCATCCCGCGTTCTGATAAATGGCAGGTCCAGCGGAACAAGCGCAGCACCATCCCCCGCCAGAGCCCACTGCCCTCCACGACGTACAATTTCGCCAGCGATATCTTGTGCTGTCATCATCAGCGGTTTTCCTGATTCAAATTCAACATAAAGCTCGTCACGCAGGGATTGAAAAACAATGGCAACATTTTCAGGCTGTGCCAATGAATTACGCACCAACGTAAACCGATTAAGCGCACCAACCGGACACCCCACAGCCTGCGCCAACCCTGTTGCAGCAGCAATGCCCAATCGCAATCCCGTAAAAGAGCCGGGACCGGCGACAACCGCAATCGCATCGATATCCTGCAAAGTTGCGTTAACTTCCCTCAAACATGATTCAGTCAACGGAAGAATGACCTCACTTTGTCCACGTCGTTCGTCAAAATGGCGAAAAGAAACCTTTTGCCCATCTCCCAGCAGCGTTAATGATAGCTCTAAACCCGCGCTGTTTATCCCAAGGATCAACATTATCCAGCCCTCACTTCCTGAACTTCTGGCACATAGTGGCGCAACATATTCTCAATCCCAGACTTTAATGTAGCGGTTGAACTAGGGCATCCGGCACAAGCCCCCTTCATCTTCAACCAAACAACACCATCTTGAAACCGCATAAAGGTAATGTCGCCGCCATCTTTTGCAACAGAAGGGCGAACGCGCATCTCAATCAAATCTTTGATCTGTGCAATGATTTCTCCTCCGGCACCATCATCCCCTTCATCGCCATTGTCATTTTCATGAGCGCTGTCTTCGATGATGGGGCGACCACTTACAAAATGATCCATAATAACACCCAAAACGAGCGGCTTAATCGCCAGCCATTCATAGTCACCGCTTTTAGTGATTGAGATAAAATCAGATCCCAGATACACGCCTTGCACCCCATCAACCTTAAAAAGCATGCGTGCAAGCGGAGAACTCTGAGCGCTCTTTGCATCTGAAAAATCCAGGGTTGTACGCACACAAACATCTTGTCCGGGTAAAAACTTAAGCGTGTCGGGATTCGGTGTTGTTTGGGTTTGGATGAACATGTTTCCGCTCCTTATTGATAAACGACCTGCGTTTAGGTTAGTTCCTCTATTTTTTCCGGCGTCAGGCTGTCTGGCACAAGCACCAACGGCACCTGAACTCTGCTCCCCATACGACTGGCCAAATATCCCACAAACGGTGCGGGACCTTTCTCGCGATGATTGGCTGACATCACCATCAATGATAAATTGGTTTGCTCTTGCAAAACAGTCCGTACGGTTTCTTTCAGCGGACCTTCTCGTAAAAGTACTTTTGGTTTGATTCCAGTAATTTTTTCCGCTTCAATGACCAATGGATCCATTTCTTTTTGCGCTTCCTGCCAGCGCTCTGCGCGCACCATATCGTGCACAGAGCCAAAATTCAACAGTTGTTCTGGCTCAATCACATGCAAAAACATGAGTGAATCGCGAGTCCTAAGCGCCCAGTGCGCGGCCCAATGCACTGCGGAACGAGCGGTTTTTTCCACCTCTACGAGAACCAAAATCTGACGTCCCGAGAAATCATCCTCAATCATGATTATCTCCTCTGCAACAGTATAGCACTAAACCATCCGCTGAACGAAGCAAACACAATCGTAATAAGTGCATAGGTATACGAATGACTGTGTGCCATGTTTGAAATCCACTCAGGGCTTCCCTCTTTCTTAAGATAAATAGGGGTTTGCTGTGCACTAATCAGCTTACCGTCCTGCATCAGGTATGTTGTAGCAATATAAGCACCCGTGGGCGCACTGGAGGGCAACTCAAGATCAGCCCGATAGAGACGCCCTTCCATGACATGAATCATGGCGGGAGCAAACGTGTATTCGTCACGCATGGCCTTCTGGATAAGCAATGCATGTGAAAATTCGTCAATGCGCGCGTCATCGGGTGTATCAGAATCTTTAAGCGAGACGTTCATCAAGCCAATCTGTTGAGCGCGTAAAAATTCATCCGGCGCAATCAACTCCAATGGCCGGGAACTGGCCACCCAATAAATTCCAGGAACATTTTTAAATGTATGAAACGCACCATTAACCCACATTCCTGCAATACGTTTTTTTTCGCGCACAGTGATGGTTTCAGATGGCCCCTTAACCACAATAATGACATCACCTGTTTCCGGAAGGGTTCCAAACAATGTCGTTCGTGCGCCATTAAAACCTGCGGTCACCGCAATACTGCGATCAGATACATCCGCGATAATAGCTGAACTTGCCTCTCCCTTATGCGGCAGCCCCATTACCACAAGGATCATAAGAAGTCTTCGTAACAAGCGCATTCTCATGACGTCACCTCTATACTGAAACGCGCATCAGGAAATACAGTAAGCTGAATAAGCAACCGCAGTGCAACACTCACCACAACCAAACCAAGTAAAAGTCGGGCATAGTCAGGTCGCAACCGACCGGCAAAGCGACTGCCAATTTGTGCGCCCATAACCCCTCCCGCCATCAACGGAAGCGCTAAGATGATATCAACCGTGCTGTGAAAAGCGGCATGAAACCCGCTAGAGAGCATAGAAACAAAAGCTAATTGAAAGAGAGACGTGCCGGCCACAACCGTCGCAGGCATTGCCATCAGATAAATCATCGCAGGCACAAGTAATGTGCCGTTCAATCCCAGCAGAATTGACGTGATGCCTGTAATATAACCCAAAAGTGCCGGTACAAGCACGCTGATATGAATACCTGATCCCTCAAAGTTCACCCTGAAGGGAAGGCGGGCAATCACTTGAGGAATTTGGCGTGGCTTGGGAGGTAAATGCGGGTTTCGGTGCGAACGTAAAATAGCATCGATGCTCTCGACCAACATCAAGAAGCCGATCAAGCCAAGAAACAACACATACAGCGCCGAAACCAGAAAGTCGATCTGCCCAAGCTGTTGCAAGTATGAGAAGATGGAACTTCCAGTGACTGTTCCAGCCAAACCACCCGCCAACATAATAAGTGCAAGCGGAATATCGACATTACGATTGCGCTTGTGCGCGAGCATGCCTGAGATGGAACTTGCGATCGATTGATTTGCCTGCGTTCCTACAGCAATCCCTGAAGGGATCCCCAAAAAAATCAGCAGCGGTGTCAGTAAAAAACCACCGCCAATCCCAAACAGACCTGATAACACACCAACCCCCGCCCCCATGAACAGGAGTGTGACAATGCTAACGGACATCTCCGCGATCGGTAAATAAATCTGGACCATACTGTTACTTTGAGCGCCGGTATGGTTAATTTGGCGTAAACACCTGAATTAGTGCGGCAAATTGGTTGAGTATTAACAAAAAATGAAGATCCTAAACGGATGCCTCATTTGAAAAAATCTCTTTGCCTGGCCCGGTTTGCAACGTACGCCACTGATTCCCCTCGAGCACGAGTGCTGTTAAAATATCAGAGGCATAGGCCCCCGTGTCGATCCCAATACGCAGCGGCGTTACTTCAATCTGAGGGTAAATGGTATGGCCATGAATTACCTTTTTTTCCCATGCCTGCATAACATCAAGAAAACCACGACGGCTCCAAAGGTAATCATCTTGGGTTTGCTCAGCGAATGTCTTTTGCGGATTAATTCCCGCATGAACAAAAAGATAATCACCTTGAACACTGTACAACTGCAGTCGGCTTAAAAACTCATGATGACTGTCGGGCACTCGCTCTTTTAGCCCTTCTTGAATTTGCGTCATTCGCTCAAGCGTTAAGCGCCCAGCCGGACAAGAAACGCCATAACTTAACAACGTATTGTATCCCCCAAACTGCAACCATCCGGCAAAATTTGTCGCATCATTAAACAGCGATTTAAAAACAAACTCGTGATTCCCCAGTAAAAAAATGGGTTGTAAGCAACCAGGCATAGGCTGCAAAAGGCGATCAATAACCTCTTTAGAATGCGGACCGCGGTCAATATAGTCGCCCAAAAAAATTATTTGGGTTTTAAGTTTTTCGGGAGCCTGAGCACATTCTTCGCTAATTTGGCTCAATAAAGAATTCAAAAGATCAAGCCGTCCATGAATATCGCCCACAGCGTAAATTCTTAAATTTTCCGGTAACTGGGCAAAGCCGCGGTCAGCGACGTTCAGGCCAGACACATTTTTGTGTTTTTTCCTCGTTAGCCATGTGCGCAAGAAATGAAGCATTTTGGGAGAGTAGACGAAAAATATAAAAAGATCAAAACACTTGATGATGTGATGCGGGAATATGAATTGGTGAAGATGAGGCAATAGATTCCGTCATATTTCCAATGCCCGATGAGACGGCGTATAAATCGTTGGTTTTAAAACAAGCAAGCGGTGTTTTTCTTTGTGCCAATACAGTTACCCGCACCGCTTCATCATTTATGCAGTTTTATGTCCGTTTGGTCTTGGTTATTCTCCAAAAACTCTTTTTCATGATGTAGATAGCTCAAAAAAACAGCCGAGCAACAATGCACCGGCTGTTTTAAATGCTTACCGAAGACGGTTTAGCCTTGACGTGCTTTGTAACGCGGCGCCTCTTTGTTAATAATATAGACTCGCCCTTTGCGACGCACGATCTTGCAGGCTTTATGACGATTCTTCAAGCTTTTAAGCGAAGGTGCTACTTTCATGATTCTACCCTTTGATAACTCAACCCACCGATAAGGCTTCCTCTTAATCTGTTTAAGGGGCAAGAGTCAACCCTGAAATGCTTAAAAGGTGAAAATTAAGCAGTTTTTCGATAAAAAACCTTTTAATCATCAGGACGCAAGACATATCCTTCCCCCCGAATGGTCACAAGATAGCGTGGCTGACGTGGATCAATCTCAATTTTACGTCGCAAGCGCGTTACCTGCACATCAATGGTGCGCGCATTGCCCGCTAAGGGCTGGCTGGCACATAATGCATCGCGGGAAAAAATTGTGCCCGGCTTTTCGGCCAGTGTGCGCAACAACCCCGCTTCAACGCTTGACAAACGCACCACCTCATCCTGACTGACCAACTCGTCCCGCTCAGGATTAAACTGCCATGCACCAAACCGAACAACCGTGGACGACGTTTTAACTTGGGGAAATCGCCTTAAAATTGCCTGCATGCGCAAGACGAGTTCTTTAGGCTGAAAAGGTTTGGTCAGATAGTCGTCTGCCCCCGCCTCAAGCCCCACAATCCGGTCCTCGGCTTCGCCTTGCGCGGTGAGCAACAAAATCGGTACGCTGTTTTTTACCTTCCTTAACCATTGAAGAAAGGCGATACCCGTTTCGCCCTTCATCATGACATCAAGCACGATTAAATCAAACACCAAAACAGTGAGTAAGTCTCGTGCTTCTGAAGCATCACTGGCTGTTGTCACAACAAAGTCGTTTTCACGCAAAAAAGCACTCAGGAGATGACGCAGTCGACGATCATCATCCACCACCAGCACATGTCTTTTGGTCATCAAGCCTTCAAGCGTTTTCTGGGTGTTGATTTCATCTGTCATTCTGATATTCCTGTGCTATTCAAAGCACGCTTAGATATAGTCATAGCAAACCATGGAGCAAGCAGCAATGACCGCAAACGATCCCCCTTTCGACAATCGTGATGGTTATATTTGGTTTAATGGAAACATAATGCCTTGGCGCACCTGCCAGGTGCACATGCTAACCCACGCGCTTCATTATGGTGGGGCGGTTTTTGAAGGAATTCGTGCTTACGATGGCCAATGCTTTAAGCTCAACGCCCACAGCGAACGCCTGATCCGTTCGGCCAACATGCTCGATATGACGCTGCCTTACACAGCAGAACATCTGAACGAAGCCTGCCGCGAGATTCTAAAACTCAATCAAATTAAAAATGGTTATGTTCGCCCGCTGGCTTGGCGCGGCTGCGAAGAGATGGGACTTTCTAACCAGCGAAGCAGCATCAATGTTGCAATTGCAGCTTGGTCGTGGCCCAGTTATTTTTCGGATGATCTTCACAAAACCGGCATAAAAATGATTGTTTCGCCGTGGCGCCGACCGCCTGCAACAACAGCCCCTGTCCATGCAAAAGCGTCCGGCCTTTATGTTGTTGGCACCCTTTCAAAAAACATGGCCGAACGGCAAGGGGCCCACGATGCCCTTTTTTATGATTACCGCGGCTTTGTGGCTGAGGGCACGGGCGCAAACATTTTCATGGTGCAAGAAGGAAAATTACATACCCCCATCCCTGATTGCTTTTTAAGTGGCATTACCCGGCAAACAGTTATCACTTTAGCCCAACGTCGCGGTATCGAGGTGATTGAGCGGCAAATTCGGCCAGAAGAGCTGGCTAATGCCAGCGAAGTTTTTTTAACCGGAACTGCGATTGAAATCACACCGATTGCAGAGATTGAATCGTCGAAGTTTACGGTAGGGCTAATGACTCAAAGACTGGCCGATGACTATCGTGAAGAAACATTAAAAAAATCTGGCTAAGGCCAATCCTGAAAAGGTGAAATAACAAAGGCTATCTTTGACGATATATTTCGTCAAAAATACAAAACAAAAATACAAAACAGAGTACGTCTATCTTTTTGGAATTTACACTAATGTGTAAAAGCGAGATTTAAAAAATCCGGGACAATCACACCTTATTTTATATCTCGTTCATATGCTTCCAGCCGATACGCATATAACTCCAGCCCGTCAGCACAGTTAGGATTGCGGCAAACCACAAACCCAGGCCGCCAATCTCTTTCCACGGCCAGCCCCAAGGCCCCCAAACCCCGATGATCAAAAACCCCAGTGCAACCATTTGCATCGCTGTTTTCCATTTTGCCACTCGCGAAACAGGCACACTGATTTTATTCAATCCCGCCAAAAACTCTCGCAATCCTGACACCAGAATTTCGCGCAATAAAATAACGATCGCCGCTGGCAAGGCCCAAAATGTCAATCGATCTGTTCCCGCCATCACTAATAGCAAGGCGCTCACCAAAAGCTTATCCGCGATAGGATCCAAAAACTTTCCCACAGGCGATTCCAAATTTTGTGCCCGCGCAAAATAGCCGTCCAGCCAATCTGTCAAACACGCTAAAATATACAAAAACAAAGCCAACCAAGCCGCCCAAGCTTCTGCCACGAACATCAATGCGACAATCGCTGGGATTGCCGCAATGCGTGATAGCGTTAAAAGGTTGGGCAGGCTTGTCAGCATCCTTACTCCTTATTCGTCCCCAAATGAAATTCCTAACGCTCTTGCTGCACTAACAAGGGCCCCGCAAGGATCCACTGCGTGATATGCCCCAATCGCTTCTTCCATTGGAATATCAACAACCTGACGACCGCGCCATGCTGTCACGCGATGCGTTTTTCCCTCTGCAATAAGATCGACAGCCTTAGCACCAAAAACCTGACCGATCAAACGGTCTGTAAAGGTTGGGGCACATCCCCGCTGAGTATGCCCAACCATCATGGCACGTGCTTCCATGTTAGCTTGACTGGAAACAATTTGAACGATGTGTTCACCAATGCCACCATAGCGCTTTTGCCCTCCAGCAAATTCTTTTTGCACAATCGCGCCATCATTCAGCTTTGCTGCTTCAGACACCACAATCGTTGCATAATTTCGGCCTGTTTCACGAATAGCTTTCAGTTTCTTGACAAGAGATTCAGGATTCCACGGAATTTCAGGAAGCAAAATGATATCCGCCCCCCCCGCGATCCCCGTTTCCAAAGCGCCATGACCTGCATCACGCCCCATAACCTCTAAAACCATTACGCGATGATGACCGGCCGCAGTGGGATGAAGACGATCCAAAGCCTCAGTTGCAACACCGACAGCAGAATGGAACCCAATCGACATCTCTGTCCCTGAAACATCATTATCCATTGTCTTTGGAATCCCAACAAACTGGATACTCGGGTCTAACAGCTTGCTTACGATGGAAAATGAGCCATCACCACCAATTGCGATAACCGCATCAATCCCCAATTCGCGTATAGCCGCGTTCAGCATTTCTCCGGTTGGGGGAACATTCCCCTTATTATAGGCACCCAAAATTGTGCTTCCTTGTCTTAACACGTTGGGATTTACATCATCAAGGGTAAGCGTACGATAGCGCATGGGGCGATTTAAAAGCCCCTCTGTTCCATCAAAACTGCCGATAACATCCCAGCCATAACCAAGAATGGCACGATGCACCACACCACGAATTGCAGCATTCAGACCGGCACAATCGCCGCCCGATGTAAAAACACAGATTTTTTTCTTTCCTGGATTTGACATGATTTTACCTAAGTTAAGTGAAGTCTGGCCCCCCACCATAATGAAATTGCAGAAATTTGCTAGATGATGTGTTATAAGTTTTTAACTTTTTGGTAGGATGATATGGCTCATCCTGCATAAAAAGCAGACAAACCGGCTCAGAAACGGAAAAACGGCACCGAAAATGAACAGTGATCCGATTGAACAAAAGCAATTACAACTACGACTCGCAGAGCTTCAAAGTGAGCATCGTGACCTTGACGATGTCATTTCACGCATCAGTCACCACATGCCCGTGGACCAGCTGCAAATTCAACGCCTGAAAAAACGCAAGCTTGCGCTTAAAGATGAAATCACCAAGATCGAGAACTTGCTGCTGCCGGACATTATCGCCTGAACAAAGCCGCTTTAGCCTAAATCATGGTAATAATTGTCCTATTCGGGATCTGCTCTAGTCAGTATAATACTTTTTATAACGGCCGTAGTAGTAGCCGCTGTCGCTGTAGCTATATTCTGCATGGCGGCGCACGTCAACGTGGTTAAGCACAACACCGGAAAACTTAGCCTTTACGTCGCGCAATTGTTTGACCGCCTGCTGAACAGTTGTGCGGAATGTATGGTTCCAACGCACAACGTAAATCACTTTATCGGCCAAGAGCGATAATAATTTGGCGTCGGCCACAGGTAAAACTGGCGGGGTATCCAGAATGACCAACGTATAATGCCGAGAAAGCTCTTCCACCACCTGCTTCATTGCAGCCGAACGCACCAACTCGGCAGAATGCACATCCGCTGAGCCAGCCGTAATATAATCAAACCGGCACTCCTCCAAAATGTTTTGCTGGATAACACCAACCAATGATGACGGCTTGGCTAAAGCATCCACCAACCCTTCTTTATGCGGAGCATGCAGGGCTTCATGAATTCGCGGACGACGCAAATCTGCATCAACCACAACCACCTTTTCACCTCCCATTGCCGCCATGCGTGCCAAAGCCAAACAAAGTGAGGTTTTGCCTTCACCGGGCAATGCGGAGGTGATCATCACAACCCTGGGTGGATGGTCAACATCAGCAAGCAACAAAGCCATCCGCAGCGCCCGCACAGATTCGGCCAAGGCTGAATTGGGCTTGCTCACAATATAACTTTCTGGATGCTCACCTTTTACACCCAGCGATTTAAGCGTAGGAACCATGGCCAGTGCGGGCAATCCCAAAAGCGCTTCAATCTGGTCAGAACTACGAAAACCCGCATCCATTTGCTCAACAATAAAGGCAAGAATCAGGGACACCCCCAGTGCCCCGACCAACGTCAGCAACATAAACAACGGCTTGTTGGGAAAAGAGGGAGAAAGGGGAATACTGGCACGCGAAATCACCCGCGCATCCGCTTGCTCTAAGCCTTGTTGCTCAGTAGTTTGCTTATAACGATTCAAAAAAGTTTCGTACAATGTCCGATTGGCTTTTGCTTCACGTTCCAGTGTGCTTAAGCGAGCGCGTGCTTCTTCGGGATTATCCAGTTTTTCAACGATCGGCGCTGTCGCATCACTGCTGGTCAGGAGTGTGCCTTGGTTGGTCGAGATGTAATCACCCGCTTTTAAACGGGTATCAAATTGAGAAATCCGGTCATTCAGAATTTGTGTAAACTGATTATGTGCCAAGTTCAACCGAGATTCAACATCCACCATCTTTGGGTGACGCGGCCCCAACCGTGATGACAAATTCATGCGCTCAGCATCCAGCGAAACCAGCTCATCATACATCTGATGTAAATCTTGGTCACCCCATTGAGCAGGAGGAGTCATACTATCACGCAAAATCATCAGCACGTTACGCTGCGCTTGCAAACTTTCTTTTGTATCTGAAAGAAGAGAATCCGTATTCGTCTTAGCGACAGAAGGC
Source organism: Bdellovibrionales bacterium (assembly GCA_039808765.1). Classification (GTDB taxonomy): domain Bacteria; phylum Pseudomonadota; class Alphaproteobacteria; order UBA2400; family UBA2400; genus JBDHTQ01. The sequence goes on along the minus strand of JBDHTQ010000009.1, from coordinate 59,433 downwards.
TGAATCAGAGTTTTTTTGTCCACCACCGTCCCACGGCCCGGTTCGCTTGATAAATTATTCAGCTCTTTAAAACGGTCGACAGCCAGCTCGGCACTCTCGGCATCAATGCGCAGTTGCTCAAGCTTTTGATTAAGCCAGGATGATGCATTCCGGGTGGCCAATATCCGCGTTTCAAGCTGGCCGGAAACATACAGATCAACAATGTTATTAGCAATTGCAGCTGAAAGACGTGGATCATGTGATCGATAACTCATGGTAATTACGCGCGATCGACCGGCAATTTTAACAGTAAGTGAATTCAAAAAATGATCAATCACAGCATTGCGAATTGTATCCTGATGATCTTGATCGGTTAAAAAGCTTTTTTCATTTTGCCTGCGAACAATTTCTGAAAACTCGGCATTGTCACTGAGTTTTAGTTTATCTACCACGCGACCTGCCAAATCGCGCGAACGCAAAACCTCAATTTCACTTTGTACCGTCTCCGCATTCACGGGTAAACCAGATAAAACTTCTTCTAAATCCACAACGTTGGTTTGACGCGGATCCACCATTACCGAAGCAGATGCCGTATATTGCGGACGAAGCTGCGACAGCAACAATGCAGCCACCACCAACGCCACGCCGACCGTGCCTAAAATCAACCAACGACGACGCTTAAGCATGCGCAAAATCTCGCGCACCTCCAATACATCCTGACGAGAGATTTTCAAATCCTGCGCCGGAGGCTCATCAATTGTGTGCAGTGAATGCAAGGCGGAAGGGTCAACATGGGTCATGCTGCGACAGTTAACCGATTGACTGGTTCAAGGCAACCAAAAAAGGGCATTTATCGTTGGCTTTCATGTTTAAAGAACAAAAAAAGAAGGCTGCAATCTTTCTTGCAGCCTTCTCTTCTTCATCGCTTGTGGTCAGGCGTTAGCCGCCGCTTCCATCACCGTCTTCACCTGCGGCAGGTGAAACACCATCAGTCGATGCAATTGCAGCAAGCTGCTCTGCTGTTGGATTCTGAAGTGCGAGAAGAATTTTGTTCCAAATCAATTCGGCATTCGCAACGCAAATGCGATAAACGCTTTTGCGTAACGCATCAAGTGCATCTGGACGACCAATGGCAATCAAGCTGCCAACCTCGACAATGTAACCGGGATTTTTCTCTGCAGCCGATTCAAATGCAGAAATAAGTATTGATTGTGCAGCACCCCCAAGTGATGTACCGCTGGGCAAAGAACCCCGCAAAGCGACCGCCGCATCAGCTGGCGTGGTTGAGGAGAGATCAGAACAAAAACCACCTGAACCCGCATGGGCAGATGTCGCTCCGGCAAGAAGTAGCATCAATGCCAAGAAAATATTCATGAACCGAAACGTGCGCATTTTCCCATCCCTCCACAAAATACTGTGTAAAAAAATCCCTGTTCAAGACATGAGGCATGCGAACCCCACTTTGATTTCCGTTTATAGCCTGCCTGTCAAGGCAACCTCAAGTACTATTTAGCCATGAAAGCGCCTCCATCACCCTAATTTTCAAAAATTATGCGGGCTTGTCACAGTTGGCGCTTGAGGTATAAAATGGGCGCATGTGTACTTCTTCTTTTGCATCAATGCTGAAAACTCTGGCTTTTTGCGCAGCCTTGCTCACTTTTTCGTCCCCAAGAAGCATAGCTCAGGCCGTAGGAGACCAAAGCGGACTACCTCTCCCGCGCTTCGTTTCAACACGCTCAGCCGAAGTTAACGTTAGGTCAGGACCTGGTAGCCGCTATCCTATTCTTTGGACGCTCATCTATAAAGGGATGCCCGTACAAATTATTGCCGAGTATGAAAACTGGCGAAAAATTCGCGATTGGTTGGGCACCGAAGGATGGGTCAATCAGGCCTTGGTTTCAGGAAAACGCGTCGTAGTTGTGCATCCCCAAACGGCTATTTTGCGTCAACAACCTGTCTCAATCGCGGCGCCCATTGCACAATTACAACCCGGCGTGATTGCTCAAGTGAGCGAATGTCTGGCAGAGTGGTGCTTGATCGACGTAAAAAACTACAGCGGGTGGATTGATAAAAAACAGATTTGGGGCGTGTCTTCCGACGAAAAAATTACCCATTAAGTTATTATCCACCACACCGCCCCCAACAACATGTGATAAAAAATCAGGAGTTCGGTTAAAATGTCAGAACTAGAGATTGAAGCATCTTCTCAACCCATGCCAAAAATAAGACTGCTCGATCTGATCCAAAAGAGCTGTACCAATGTACCCGAAGCTTTAAAGCCCAGTTTTGCTTTGTTTGTAACAAAATTTTATCATCACGTGTCAGAAGAAGACCTTCTTGGCAGTTCGGAAGAATCTCACCGTCAGCGCATTCAAGGAATGTGGCAGTGGGTTCAGAAGTATCGCAAACCAGAGCCAAAAATAAATGTCTATAATCCCCCCATGCAGGAAAGCAATTGGCGACAAGATGCCACTCACGTTGAAATGGTCTTGCCTGACATTCCTTTTATTATTGACTCTACGGCTGAAGCTTTAACGCGCCAAGGTTTAACGATTCACCTCTTGCAGCACCCGGTTATTTTTGCTCACCGTGACGAGGCAGGAAACCTCTTGAGCCTCAGTGAGAATCAGGATGAAAAACATGTGGAACGCGAATCATGGGTGCATGCTTCGTTTGAACGCCAACCGGAAGACGTTTTAGCCACCATTCAAGCGACACTCCTCAATGTGCTGAAAGATGTGCAGCTGTCTGTTGCCGACTGGCCGGCGATGCTTAAAGCACTTGCCTCGGCGCGTGCCAGCATTGAGTCAACATCGCTTAAAAACCTCAGCGCACAGGACAAGGATGAAACCCTCGCATTCTGCAGTTGGATGAATGATCACTTCGTGTTTTTGGGATGCCGTAATTACAATTTGAGCGAAGACGGCGCACGACTCGAATCCGACCCGAATGCTGAACGCGGTCTTATGCGCTCAAGCGAATTGGTAGTTATCAACGGTTTGAGCAGATTTGATACCCTGCCCACGACTATTCAGCACTACATCAGCGCACCCGAGCTTTTATTTGTCAATAAAATGCAAGCCCGTTCGACAGTGCATCGCGCATCTCCATTTGATTTGGTAGGGATACGGCGATTTCATGAGGATGGTCGCTTGGCGGGACTCCATCTTTTTCTCGGTTTATTTACATCAATTGCGTACAGCACAATTGCACAAAATGTGCCGTGGTTGCGCAAAAAAGTTGATCGCATTGTGGCCATGTCCAAGCTGGAACCAAGCAGCCATAACGGTAAGGCCCTGATCCATATTCTCAATAACTATCCCCGTGACGACCTCTTTCAAATTGACGAAGCAAATTTGTTTCGCATTTCAAAAGGCATTCTTATGCTGGCGGACCGTGTCCGTACGGCCCTGTTCGTTTGGGTCGATCCGTTTAACCGGTATGCATCGTGCCTTGTTTTTACGCCACGCGAACGTTTCGACACGCAGATGCGACAAGAGTTTACCCGCATCCTTGAAAACGGCTTCAATGGAAAGCTACAATCGTTTGTCAGCACGCTTAGCGATAGCCCACTCGTACGCGTGCAAATTTTAATTAATCTTTCAGCCATGTCGAGTGTACCTGACACGGATTCACTGGAACAACAAATCATCAATGCTGCCCGCGGCTGGGACGATCTCCTTATGGATGCCTTGGTTACACGCCACGGGCGCGAAAAAAGTTTGCCGCTACGGCGTCGTTATGCTGATGCCTTTACCACCGCTTATCGCTCAATTGTGATGCCTGAACGTGCAGCGGACGATATATCATATATCGAAAACATCAACATAAGTGGGGAAATGGCTCTCAGCCTCCACCCCATTGCAAATGCCCCCGACAGCTTGCAAATTCGTCTTTTTCACAAAGATACGGCCGTTGCACTTTCAGACATCGTTCCCCGCCTGGAAAACATGTCGCTGCGCCTTATTTCTGAAGTGCCGTTTACCATCAGGCCCAAAGAACACGGAAAAGTATGGGTGCATGAATTACTCGCGCAAACAAAAAACGGTCAGCCTATTGATCTGGTACGGGTTGAAGCAAATTTTCTAGAGGCTTTCCACCTGCTTTGGAAACGTGCGCTTGAAGACGATCGCTTCAATCAATTACTGATCACCCCCGGCCTCAACAGTCGCGAAGTAACGATTATGCGTGCTTATGCTCGTTATTTGCAACAAATCGGCTTTATGGCGACCCCATCCCTGATTTGCGATACACTTGCCAACTATCCGCACATTACAGCAAAACTGGTGCAGCTTTTTCATGTTCGTTTTGATCCCGCACAACAACCGGATTCAACACCAAACGCTCAGGATAAACAATTAAGTGTGATCAAGGCAATTGAAGCCGATATTGAGAAAATCACATCCTTTACAGAAGATGACGTTCTGCGCCGCTATCTTAATCTCATCACATCTACGTTGCGCACCAACTATTATCAGCGCATGAATAATGAGCAGTTCAAGCCCTACATCTCGTTCAAGATTGAAAGCGGTAAAATTCTGGATCTTCCACTGCCTCGCCCCTATGCTGAAATTTGGGTGTATAGTCCTGAAGTTGAGGGCATCCATCTGCGTGGGGGAAAAGTAGCCCGCGGCGGCATCCGCTGGTCTGATCGGCGTGATGATTTTCGCACCGAAGTTCTGGGGCTTATGAAGGCTCAAATGGTTAAAAATGCCGTAATTGTTCCTGTTGGATCAAAGGGTGGGTTTTTCTGCAAACGCTTGCCACTACCTCCCACGCAAGAAAAAGAAGAAGTTGTATCCTGCTATAAAACATTTATCCGTGGACTCCTTGATCTCACCGATAACCGGACACTTGATGGCATTGCCGCTCTACCCAATGTGGTTCGCCACGATGGCGAAGACCCTTATCTCGTTGTCGCGGCAGACAAGGGAACAGCGCGTTTTTCAGACATTGCCAACAGCTTGTCCCTTGAATATGGCTTCTGGCTCGGCGACGCATTCGCATCCGGTGGCTCGGCGGGTTATGACCACAAAGAGATGGGCATTACGGCACGCGGGGCGTGGGAATCCGTCAAACGTCATTTCCGTGAGAAAGAGCGCAACATTCAGGTTGAGCCCTTCACGTGCGTCGGCATTGGTGATATGGCCGGGGATGTGTTCGGCAACGGAATGCTGCGCTCACGCGTTACGCTCTTGGTCGCAGCGTTTAACCACAAGCATATTTTTATTGATCCGCAACCCGATGCTGCTGCCAGCTTTATGGAGCGTGAACGACTCTTCAAACTTCCGGGCAGCCAATGGTCAGATTACAATCCCCAGCTGATTTCTGCAGGGGGGGGTGTTTTTGAACGATCAGCAAAATTTATTGAACTCACGCAAGCCATCCGCAACGTATTAGGGCTGAGTGGCGATCGTATTTCTCCCAATCAGCTCATCCGCGCGATTTTACGCGCTGATGTCGATTTAATGTATCTCGGGGGCATTGGCACTTATATTAAAGCAACCGATGAAAGTCACGCCGATGCCAGCGATCGCGCGAACGATGGCGTGCGCGTAAATGCAAATGAAGTACGCGCAAAAGTAATTGGCGAAGGAGCAAACCTCGGCATCACCGCCCGCGCCCGTATTGAGCTCGCTCATGAAGGAATCGCAATTAACTCGGATGCCATTGACAACTCAGCAGGCGTCGACACATCCGACCATGAGGTGAATATCAAGATTGCCTTACAAGCCGAATTATCCACTGGTGCGTTAACAATGGCGCAAAGAAATGAGCTGCTTTCCGGCATGACAGAAGATGTGGCTGCGCTTGTTTTGCGCAACAATTATCTGCAAACTGAAATCATCACACTTGAGCACAAACAAGCGGCCGCCTCGCTTGAAGCCCATGCACGATTAATTCGCATGTGGGAAAAAGAAAGTCGTCTGGATCGCGTTGTTTCTTTTTTACCCACGGATGATCAATTACTTCAACGTGCGCAGGCAGGTGAAGGTTTAACTCGTCCTGAAATTGCAATTTTGCTTGCTCATGCCAAGCTTGCCTTATGTGACGATATCGTGATCTCTGATTTGCCCGATGATTTGACACTGGAAGCTGATTTGCGCCAATACTTTCCCAAGCCAATGCGCGAGCCCTACCTGCGTGCCATTCGTAACCATCGCTTACGACGTGAAATCATTACCACCGTTCTGGCCAACAATGTCGTGAACAGAATGGGGCCAACTTTTGTGCATGGATTGTCTGAACGCACAGGCCATAGCATTGCCGATGTATTGCGGGCGTATGTTATCGTTCGGCATGTTTTCAGCTTACCGTTGTACTGGCGCAGCATTGAAAAACTGGACACCGTGATCGCCAATAGTCTGCAAATTGACTTACTCATACGTAGTCAAACCTTCGTCGCACGCACCACCAATGCCTTACTGAAAATGTTGAAACGACCAATTCAAATGTCCGAAACACAAAACGAGTTGGTGCGCGACATTCAAGAGCTGATTGAATTAAAGGATCAGATTTTACCGCCCGACTCACTCACACGCTTACAGCAAGTTCAGGAAACACTTCAGCAACAAGGCCTGCCCGCTGACATTGCGCAAAAAACTGTCTCATTGGATTTTCTTTCAAACGGCTTAGATATTTTAATTGTTGCCAAACAAGCCAATCGCTCGTTGGCCCAGTCTGCGGGCATTTACTACACTGTTGGCCAACACTTTGCATTGGATTCTTTACGCCAAAAAACAATTGCTCTTAACTTCTCTAACCACTGGCAGAGACAAGAAGCATTGGCGCTAGTCGAAGATCTTTACGCTTGGCAACAAAAGATTTCTGTTTGTATTCTCACGCAAAATCAGGGCAATTTCACATCATGGCTCGCTGACCATGCTGCAATCTTGTCGCGCTGTGATATTTTATTGAAAGAGGTACAAAGCACACCACAATTTGATTTATCAATGCTCGCGATGATCGGACGCAGCTTACGCAATTTAGCTGGGCAATAAAGCTAACGATTGCGGCAGTTTGATGTTGAAATATAGCCGAACGGAATTGCTAAAAAATGCTAACTGTTTTTTTCAGTCCCGACCGGCGAACGCTCAGGCTTGAACTCGTTCAACCGATAACCCATTAAACCCACAATCATCCCGCATCCGCGCGAAAAAAACATTAATGTGCGTGCCATTTCATGCATTCCTTCGAAACCGACAGGAAGGTTAAGCAGTCCCTGTATAATTTTGTAGACTCCCATCCCAAAACGACGCCCTCCCCCCAAAACGCCGCTTGCATGCCAATCTGCGATGGCCAGACTTACCCCGGAGCGAAAATGGCGATGCAGAAGCCATTTAAGATTAGTGCGTTCAAGACGAATGTGGTCATACACAAGCGCCTTGGACGACCATACCATGCGCAAACCTTTGACATCGGCTACTTTGAAAAAAAGCGTATCTGTGCCCCCAGCGTAGCGCAAATTTTCATCAAAGCGCAAACCGTGTTGACGAATAGAATCGACAACCATCAAACAATTATTGGTTGCCCCCTCACTAAACGAGGCTCGGTCAACAAAACGTCGACGATTGAAAAAACCACCCTTGCGCACCCATTCCGGTGCACCCTCAGGCAGCACCCCCTCAATCGCACCCAAAATAATATCTGCACCGCTCGCCTTATACGTTGAAATCAATGCTTCCAGCCAATTGGTCGCGGGCACCTCATCATCATCAACCCAAACAACCCCCTCACATCCATCCGGCAAGCTGTCGAGCACCCGATTGCGCGCCACGGGAATGCTCTGCTTCGGTTCAAAGATATAGGAAATTTTAAGACCATGACGCTGTATCGCTTGGTCGCATACCGCTCGTGCACTGCCTTGCGTCGCATTGTCAACCACGACCACGGTAACCTCAGGCTGAGGCGCTACGACAGTAAAATGTTGTCGCGCAATACCGTCTAACAGTCGCTCAAGCTCCAGCGGGCGTTGAAAGGTGATCACTCCGACAGCAATTTTTTGCATTTCCCATCTCCCGCCGAAAGCGTTTTAAAAAACTTCATCTTCCGATTCGTCTTAAGATACGCGTGTGATTATTACTCTTTTGTTAAAAACATGCGGCTGTTTTAAGAATTTACGACGATGGGTTGCATCCAGTAATAAAACTGGGTTATGGTGCCAGCACCCACATGAAATCCATGAAAAAATGCCGCCCCCTTCAGCAAACATTTTGATTTTAGTTGCCAACTTGCCCGTCCCTGCAGATCGTCGCGTTTGGCAAGAAGCCTGTGCATTGGCACAAAACGGATACACAGTCCACATCATTTGTCCCCGCACGAAGGGTTTTAAAAAATTTTATGACCAGCAAAACAACATTCACGTCTATCGCTTTTGGCAACCCTTTGAGGGCGTTGGGTTAGGTGGTTTTATTTGCGAATACACAACCCTCTTTTTATCAACCTTCTTACTCGGCCTCTATTTACAATGCCGCCATCGATTACGGATCGTTCAAATCTGCAATCCCCCAGATTTATTTTTTATCATTGCTTGGTTATTAAAGCAATTTGGCGCAAGCGTGGTGTATGATCAACACGATGTCTGTCCCGAATTGTATGCTTCAAAATTTACCCGTAAACCCCGTTTTTTTAGCAAAATAACCGCCTTCATGTTTTGGCTTGAAAAACAAACATATCGCTGTGCGGATCGCGTCATTGTTCCAAATGAATCGTTTCATCATGTTGCACAAACACGCGGAAAAATTGACCCTCAGAAAATTTTTATTGTTCGCCATACCCCCGATAGCTTTTTTCCAGCTGCATGCCATCATAAGAACAATACATATACTTCACAGCCCCCCGTTATTGGCTACGTCGGGATTTTAGGCTCTCAGGATGGAGGCGCTCGTTTAATCGAGATTGCCCGGCTTTTAAAAGAAAAAAAACCAGCCCTGCCTTTTAAAATGATTATTGTGGGCGACGGGCCTGAACTGGCACAGGTAAAACACAATGTTTTAAAATTCAATCTGGCGAGCACTGTTATTTTTAAAGGTTTTGTCAGTGGCGATGAGCTGATATCTGCCTATCGTTCTTTTGATATCGCGATTATTCCTGATGCAAAAAACACCTATACTGATTTAATCACACTCAACAAAACACTCGAATATATTGCAATGAACATTCCCTTTGTCTACCCCCCCCTTACCCAAACGATTTGTGATGCAGAAAACGCTGGTTTATGTGCAGAGAATGATTCAGTAGAAGCATTATGTGCAGCTTTGATCCATCTAATTGATCACCACGATGTACGGGAGTGCTTAAAACAAAACGCCATAAAACGTTTAGATGACTTAGCATGGCATCATTCGAAAAATAATTTGCTGGCTTGCTACCATAGCCTGGTTGCACCCCATTAATGCTAGCTAATCCGCTTTAGAAAACGGCCTATTTTACGCACCAATTTGGCGCGGCTATAATTGATGATGTCTACATCTTGTGTTTTTTTGCAACGCCGCACGAAAGCGTTCAAGTAGCCGCAAAACAAAAACAGGCCACATCCAAAACGCCCGATCAGGATGTTATAAAGCGCCCGGATAAAAACATACCCGATTGTTTCACCACGATAATAAGCGGTATACCCGTAATAAGCATATCCAGCACGCGCTCCGGGTGGGCGACAGGTTACGATTGCGTTCCGCTGGACGGCTGTACACCACCCCATCGCCTCTGCCTTAATTTGACAGAGTGCATCAGCACCCGGACCGATGATGTATCCCGTTTGATCAAGGCATGCCACGCGCCAAAGACGACAGTTTCCCATTACCCATTCTGGAGCGTATGCCATCCTTTTACCATTCTCATGATATGCAACACCACTGGTTAATCCTAATGCTGGATATTTTTCAAATGCATGCATTAAAACCTGATAATATTCCACAGCAGGAATTACATCAGCATCCAAGATACCAACAATGTCTTGCGGGGTAAGCTCAACAGTTTCTCTCACCCAACAAAGCCCACGAGCGATACGTTGCGCATAGGATAACCCCAGTTCATAGGACATTGAATCGCGCTCGTGGCGAACATAAATATGTTTAATAGCGCCCTGTGGCTGCAGCTGATCACACAATTCAACGGTGCCATCGCAACTATTATTTTCAATGAGAAACCAGCCCTCAATCGCTAACGACTGAGCAGCTAAAGCTTGACATAACCTCGTAAAGCGTCCCGCTTCATCACGAAGCGGCGTGAGCAAGTAAAGGCGCGCTGCTGTCATTCATTCCCCGATAATCCGGTGCTTGGGCAAAGCGGTAAAACCCCTCACGCATGCATAATATCAATCCTAAAAGAATAGGAATAATAAAGTAAGAGGGCTTTAAAGCACCTCGATGAAAAAGGTGCAAAAATGAAAAAAAGGCATAATAATAAAGTGCTGCCAATAAAATTGAACGCGACTTTTCTACTTTTTTCCATCCCCAACCCAACATAATACCCGCGAAGAAAAGATGATAAAACGTGGCATAACCAAAATCGTAGTACAGCACCCCCGGAAGCGCCGCAGTCAATCCTCCACCCAAGACATGACCAAACGCCTGAGCCAGTATATCTCCTGCTGCAGGCTGCACACCCGGCAATAGCGTCCATAGATCGGCAAAAAATAATGAGGAATGTTCAATAGTCGGATCATGCAGTTGCCACAAAGTTTGTGCGGTATAAAGTGACTCACGAAAAGCAAAATGAATTTGAGCAAAGAACTGCGGCCATTTCTCAGCACCATGGACACGCAAGGATTCAGCTGGCGCATACAGATCCACTTCCAACAGGCGGCGCAACAATGCCAGAGAAAAAATAATAACCAATGAGACGATTAACGCAAACACAACACCAAAAAATTTTTTCTTTTTGCTGACCGTGATCATCAACCAAACCATTGTCGCCAACCCAATCCCTTCAATCACCCAACCGCGATAGCCCGTCAACGACAAAAGAATAAGAAAAAATATTGCCTGTGCTTTGTATGCGCTTTTCTTTTCGCGATCCTCTGCCATAGCACACAAAGAAAGAATCATCGGAACAAACAAGCATTCAATCAATACTTGCCACTGCGGCGCCAAGAGAAAGCGTGCAGAGGGCGCAAACAGTGGTAGAGTTGGCAACGTAAACAGCATTCCTGCAATTCCAGCCAACCCCGGCAAAGCACTGACCCCTATCCAGTAGGTCGCATCTTGACTTGATAACGTTGGAGAACGAGGCAATATAGGCCACTGCAAATTTTTGACGACAATCATTTGTGCACATCCCATGCCTGTTAAAAGGCAAAGTGCCCCCACCAACAAAAATTGCATGAAATCAGTTTCAATTTCACCGCGATAAGAAGAGAAATTCCCGCCACCAATAATCATATAAAAAGACAGAAGCGTTGCCAACAAATAGCCCGGATCATTCCACGATTTTGTCATCACCATGCATGTAGTGCTTGCGACAAACAGCACCGCCAAAGCGACAAGGGGATTATAAAGTGAAACCCCAGTGCAAAGACCAACAATCAGTAGAAGAAGAAAAGAATCGCGACGAATCATACCCTTACATTCAAAAGCCTAACATCCTCTCTTCTACATGAAACTGTATGACTTCAGAAACAAAAAAATACCCTCCTCAAAAAACCCATATTTTCCGCATAATAAAAAACCCGCTTCGTTTGAAGCGGGTTTTTTTGATCAACTAAGACGAATCTTATACAGATTCTTTCAGTTCTTTTGCAGGGCGGAAAGCCAATTTTTTGCTGGCTTTAATTTTGATTGGCTCACCTGTTGCAGGGTTACGACCGGTACGTGCCGGGCGCTTACGCACAACAAAAATGCCCAAGCCACTCAAGCGAATCTTGTAGCCCTTCTTCAGGTGCTTGCCAACTTGTGCGATGAACGCTTCAAGAATAGCAACGGCATCTTTTTTAGAAATCCCTTGGGCTTCTGCCAAGGTTGCTGCAATTTGCTTAAGGGTTACGGTTGGTACTTTAACAGCTGCTTCAGCCATAGCTCAAATCCTGTTGTTTATGTTGTCACCTAGCGCTCAATGCGCACACTATTGACTTGCTCTAATTTTAAACGAATGACAATGCTTTTTTATGGGCTTGGATGTAATTTTAGGCACTTGACGTGATTTTTTTGCCTACAAAAACGAACAAATTCACTCACCCGCTCATTTTTTGATCAATTTTAGTGCATCCGAGCGTGCTTTTAAGTGTTTATGACCATATCGGTCTCACTATTTTGCGATGGAGAAGCCGGACAAACTGGGGCTTTTGTCGAATCGCCACGCACGCACGAGGTTAAATTGACCGTCTCTCTGTAATCTGAATATACCCTGAATTAAGCACACTGCATATTATGTATCGTCATACAGACCTCACAACACTTCATAACTGCGCAAACAGGCTAGAAAAATGGGCAAAGATGTTATAACACATCACAAATGAAGACCTTACCCCCCACCTTAAGATTATTGCGCCCTCATCATTGGATAAAAAACGGTTTTGTCGCAGCGCCGTTGTTTTTTACCCCCGAGGCCATGAATGTGGAGAATGTGCTCATTGTAGCGCTGGGGATTATGGCGTGGAGTCTGGCTGCAAGCTGCATTTACATTATGAATGATTGGAATGATCGTCATTCCGATCGACAGCACCCAATTAAACGCTCACGTCCACTGGCGGCAGGCACTGTTTCTGAAAAAAGAGCGCTGATTATCATGATTACCGTTGCTATATTGGCGACGGGACTTTCCCTCACCCTCTCAACAAAATTTTCTTTCACTCTCTGCATTTACGTGTTGATGAACATTGCCTATTCCTATCGTCTTAAACAAATTGCCGTGATTGATGTGATGTGTATTGCCTTAGGCTTCGTTTTGCGCGTCGAGGCGGGAGCACTTTTAATTCAAGTCAACACCAGCCCGTGGATCGTCATTTTAACAGGCATGTTGGCACTTTTTCTGGGGTTTGCCAAAAGGCGAGACGATCTCATTCGCCATCTTAAATCAGAGCATCGCAAGTCACTGGACGGATATTCCCGCAATTTCATTGATACGGCGATGGCTATTACATTGGGGTCGGCCTTAGTCTCATATCTGATTTACACCACAGACGACGAAGTACGCGCCCGCCTGCACAGTGATCATCTTTATTATACAGTTCCGTTTGTGATTTTTGCGATGTTGCGCTATCTTCAAATCGCGATGGTTGAGGAACGATCAGGATCGCCAACCCTGATTTTTCTCACCGATAAACCCATTCTTTTCGCAGGTTTGGGATGGGTACTAACCTTTGCAGGATTGATTTACCTATGACAACCTCTTTGTGGCGCAAGCAAACATTATCAGGCTGGGGCGGCACATGCGCAGCAACGGTCCCTACGGCAAAACCAGGAAATCAAGAGAGTGTTGAACGCGCTCTGATTGAGGCTGAAAACCTCACAGTTTTTGGTTTAGGCCGAAGTTATGGTGATGAAGCTGTACCCGTCAGCAACGGACACGGACTCTATTTGCATGCGCTTGATCGGTTTCTATCCTTCGATCCTGACAACGGTGAATTGGTCTGCGAAGCAGGCGTAACCCTGGAAGAAATTCAAACCGTTTTCCTTCCGCGAGGATGGGCCTTGCCAGTTACTCCCGGCACTGCATATGTCACGATTGGAGGGGCTGTCGCTAACGATGTTCACGGCAAAAATCATATCCGTGCGGGCACCCTCGGCAAACACATTCAATGGCTTGATCTGTTAATCCCGAACGGCGAAACCCTTCGTGTTTCTCGACTGGATTTACCACACATCTTTTTAGCGACAATCGGTGGCCTTGGCTTAACCGGCATAATTCGTCGCGTCTGTTTAAAACTGGCTAAGGTGCCGGGAGCCGTGATGGCAGTGACAAAACACAAGGTCAAAAATCTTGATGCGTTATTTGAAGCTTGCGAAAGCATTCCCGAACAAGATGATCATGATGTTGTTTGGCTTGATGCGATGGCACGCGGCAGCAGCATGGGACGCGGTATTCTCGAGCGTGGCCATTTTATAAAAGGCCAAGCCAAACCGCACAAAGCGGGCCCTTCGCTGCCCATCATGTTCCCCAACATTGCGCTCAATCCGCTGAGCATTTGGGCGTTCAATCAGTTTTATTATCACTTCACAGCCCCCGCCAAACCGCGAACAAAAAAACAATCCGCAATGAAGTTTTTTTATCCGCTGGATTCGATCGGTCATTGGAACAGGATGTATGGCAGTCGCGGATTTCATCAGTTTCAAGCTGTCATTCCACGCGATCTTGCTTATTTTGGTATCAAAAAACTCTTGGAAAGCATTTCCGCATCACATCGCGGCTCGTTTCTTGCTGTCGTTAAACGAACCGGCGAGCAAGGCGATGGTCTTCTCTCGTTTCCCATCAATGGCTACAGTCTGGCCTTGGACTTTCCTAACCGCAAAGGGACCGCAGAGTTTTTGCAAAAACTTGTCGGCATCACCCGGGATCACGGTGGCCGCGTTTATCTGGCCAAAGACTCAATTTTGCAGCGTGGTGATTTTGAAGCGATGTACCCGCGGCATGAATTGTTTAAAAAAATTTGCCGCGATCTTGACCCACATCAAAAACTCTCATCGCAAATGGCTGTGCGATTGGGATTAAGGAGCACCACATGAGCGGAAGCTGGATTATTCTGGGCGCGTCCTCTGCGCTTGCACAAGCCTTCGCTCATCAGATTGCACAAGAGAATTGTTCTATCCTACTTGCAGGACGTAACACGCGTGAGCTTGATGCTACTGCAGCAGATCTCGCCATTCGCTATAATAACTACAATATATCAACAATACTTTTTGATACGCAACGCGCGGATTGTTACAGCGCGCTGCAACAGCACGCAATCCAGCTACCCAAACCCATTAACATTTATGTAGCAATCGGTTCAATGCCGGACCAGCAAATCATGCTTGCACAAACGGATGTTTGTGCAGAAATGGTTTTAAGCACCTACACCGGCATTGTTTTAGCGATCAATAGTTTGGTTCCACTTTTTCAGGAACAAATGGGTGGATCAATTGTAGTGCTGGGGTCAGTTGCGGGTGATCGCGGGCGTAAAAAGAATTTTCTGTATGGTTCTGCTAAAGCAGGTTTAGAAGCATATTGCCAAGGTTTGCGTGCTCTGCTGAGTACCGCAAAAATAAAAGTTTTACTGGTTAAACCGGGTGTTATGGATACGCCCATGACGTGGGGACTTAAAAATCCCCCTTTACCGATCGGTGATCCCGAAACCTTGGCAAAAGCCTGTGTGCGGAAAGCGAAAAAAGGTGGTGTTCTGTATTTTCCTCGTTTTTGGAAATACATTATGTTGATCATTCGTCATCTTCCCACTGCAATTTTCAATCGTTTAAACTTCTAAAGGACAGATGATACCATGGCCGTTGCCGGTTTTTTAACGCTCTTGCGCGATATGTCAGTTATCGCGGATGACATTGCCAAACAGTCGGCTTTGATGCTTAAAAGCGGATCAAGCAGTGTTCACACAATCGCAAAAATGTCGGCCAAGGCCTCGGTAGATTCGATGGCGATTGTGGCTGATGATGTCGCCGTAACAACCGTCTCGACGATGGTGGATGTTCGCCAAGAGCGGGAAGTTAAAATCATTCTCGCCGTGGCACGTGGTTCCTTCAAAAACAAAATTATTCTTGTAATTTTGGCACTTATTCTTTCTACTTATGCTGGATTTTTACTCCCTATTCTATTAGCTATTGGTGGTGCTTACTTGGCCTTTGAAGGGGCCGAAACCGTTTTGGAAGCTTTTCATCTCGTCAAGCACACCGACAAAGAGTTGAAAGAAGAAAACCCGCTTGCCCCACTGTCTCCTGAACAGTATGAAGCAGAGCGCGTCAAGGGAGCCGTGCGTACGGATTTTGTCTTATCCGCTGAAATTATCGTGCTTTCACTGAGTCAGCTCACTTCCCTCTCCTTATGGATGAAAGCATGTGTGCTCGGCTTTTTATCCGTCATCATGACTGTGGGCGTATATGGTGCAGTTTTAATGCTGGTGCGCTTGGATAACTGGGGTGGTTGGTTAATAGATCGCCCGGCAGAAAACATGCGTTCAAGATTCCTGATTCGATTTGGTCAGAGCATTCTGTCTGCAACACCCTTCTTGATTAAAACAATCGCATTGGTTGGAACGATTGCAATGTTAGGCGTAGGTGGCCACTTGTTGATGGGTGGATTGGGCTTAACAGAAATATTCCATCATTGGGAAAGCCTCGCCCCGCATGGCCTCCAGGGGTTGGTGAGTATCACCTTGGAGATGAGCCTCGCACTAAGTACAGGCATTGCAATCTTCATTTTTTCACACCTCCCTCTTGTCAAAAAAGTGATGAAAAAACTTCACTAGAGCGCATCTCCTAAAGTCAGGCGCGCTCTGTTTTATTCTTTAACGTAAATACATTGTCAAAGATGGCCTCATTCGATGCCACCTTTCAGGATTTGCCCTCGTAAACCAGCAATGACGAATACTATGCCTGCACCTTAAGCGCAGGAGAAACCAAATAAGGGGCTGTTGTTTTCGCTTGCACTTCATCAAGCGTAACATTGGGTGCAAGTTCAATCAATGTTGCACTGCCCTCGCTGATTTTAAAGACAGCCAAATCCGTAATCAATAAATCAACCACACCCTTCCCTGTTAAAGGCAGATCACACTGCGACAGAAACTTTGCATCACCCTCTTTTGTAGTGTGCTCCATGACCACCACCACCTGCTTGACCCCGGCCACCAGATCCATCGCGCCACCCATTCCTTTGACCATTTTTCCCGGGACCATCCAGTTGGCCAAATCACCGCTCGCAGAAACCTGCATGGCGCCCAAGATAGACAGATCAATATGCCCGCCGCGGATCATTGCAAAACTATCAGCACTTGAGAAAAAACTGGAGTTTTCAAGCGCTGTAATGGTTTGCTTGCCTGCATTGATAAGATCAGGATCTTCTTCCCCTTCATAGGGAAACGGACCAATGCCTAAAAGTCCATTTTCACTTTGCAAGGTGACAGTCATACCCTCCGGGATCAGGTTGGCCACCAGCGTGGGGATGCCGATACCCAGATTAACATAATATCCATCTCGCAGCTCTTGTGCCGCGCGCTGAGCCAATTCATCTCGTGTCCATGCCATATTGAATTCCTCCCGATGTAATCGGATGATTGTTATGTTTAAACGTTATGCCGCTTTTGGACGGTTAGTTTTTTTCTCAATCCGCTTCTCGTAATTCTTGCCTTCAAAGATGCTATTAACAAAAATCCCAGGGGTATGCACAGCATCAGGATCAAGCGCTCCTACGGGCACTAATTGCTCAACCTCTGCCACAGTATAAGCCGCTGCAGTTGCCATCATCGGATTGAAATTACGTGCGGTTTTACGATAAATCAAGTTACCCTCTTCATCACCCTTCAATGCTTTAATAATCGCCAGATCAGCCCTAAGGGCTTTTTCCATGACATATAACTCACCATCGAACTCACGCACTTCTTTACCTTCTGCCACCAACGTACCAAAACCAGTTTTGGTATAAAATGCGGGAATTCCTGCCCCGCCTGCACGAATACGCTCGGCTAACGTTCCTTGCGGATTAAACTCTAACTCCAGCTCACCCGATAAATAAAGCTGCTCAAAAAGCTTGTTTTCACCAACATAGGATGAAACCATCTTCCTGATCTGTCGCGACTCTAACAACAAGCCCAAACCAAAACCATCAACTCCCGCATTGTTAGAGATGACGGTTAACCCTTTTACACCGCTTGCACGAATAGCCGCGATAAGATTTTCAGGAATACCGCAAAGCCCAAACCCCCCAGCCATGATCGTCATATCATCATGTAGATGATCTACCAGCGCGGCGGCGGCATCGGTTACTGTTTTCTTCATGGGGTGCTCCTTTAATGCTGGATTTAGTTTTGCCAACAATGACTAATAAAATGTAAATTACCCATCAACGCGTAGAAGCATTTTATTATTTAAGTAAGATCGATCAGAGCATTAATACTTCTTCAACAAAACCAAAGCGCAGCAACATTCATGAGAAATGTCATTTTTTTGGTGTGATGCACCAATAAAAAAACCCCGCAATAAAATTACGGGGTTTTAAAAAGCCGCCTACAATGTAAGCGGCTGATAATCAATCACATTACTTCTTGGAAATTGTCTTCTTCGCTGAAGATTTCGTGCTGCGCGACGCTGTTTTGGTCTTCGCTGTGGTTGATTTGTTTGATTGTTTTTGAGCAGCAGCTTTTTTTGCTGTTGTCTTCTTAACAGCTACAGGTTTCTTGGCTGCGGCTGTTGTTGTCTTCTTAGCAGCTACAGGCTTCTTGGCTGCGGCTGTTGTTGTCTTCTTAGCAGCAACCGGCTTCTTGGCAGCAGCTGTTGTTGTCTTCTTAACAGCTACAGGTTTCTTGGCTGCGGCTGTTGTTGTCTTCTTAACAGCAACAGGCTTCTTGGCAGCTGCTGTTGTTGTCTTCTTAACAGCTACAGGCTTCTTGGCTGCGGCTGTTGTTGTTTTTTTCACTGTTGCTGTAGCTGTTTTCTTTGCAGCAGTAGTTGTGGCCTTCGCAGCGGGCTTTGCCTTTGTGGCAACTGTTGCCTTCTTCGCTGTCGAGGGTGCTTTCTTTACTGTCGTCGTCGTAACCATCATAAGCTCCCGATAATAGTTGTGTATTGAGACACATTTGTGCCTCGATGGCATTTAGCTATCTCATAAAAAGGTAAACGGGTCGATAACGATTTTCAAGTCCACACCTTTCGGAAGTCGGCATGATGCAAGCGCATCAATCAAAACAGTTTGTATTTTTTGTCCGCGATCGCATCGGACCAACAATCTCATACGATGATCATCTTTTAATTTTGCCAACGGTGCAGGACTGGGGCCGAAAATTTCAACACCGTCAAGTTCTGGCCATTTTATGCGGATTTCTTTCGCTGCAATTTCAACATTGATCAAATTTTTTCCACTTACAATAAGCGCTGCCAAACGTGAGAATGGCGGCCAATGATGGGTTTGACGAATTGCAATTTCGTGATCAAGAAATCCTTCGCGATCATTTTTTTGGAGAAAATCAAAAATAAAATTGTCTACACAGTGTGTCTGCAGAATCACACTTCCGGGGTGTTCTGCACGTCCTGAACGACCACTCACCTGCTGTAAAATCTGAAAGGTGCGTTCAGCAGCGCGCATATCGCCGCCATCCAAACCAAGATCAGCATCGACCACAACCACCAACGTGAGGTAAGGAAAATGGTGACCTTTGGCAACAATTTGCGTGCCGATCATCATGTCATATTCACGCTCGGACATCTTGTGCAGCGCGTCTTGTACGTGCTTCCATGAGGTGAGCGTATCGCTTGTAACAATCAAACGTTTGGCATCAGGAAAAAGTTGTGCCACTTCTTCTTCCAATCGTTCGACGCCGGGACCGCACGCCACAAAACTTTCTTCATCATGACATTGTGGGCATGTCTTTGGAAGTTTTTGTCGATATCCACAATGATGACATTGTAAAAATCCGGCTTTATCACCCATGCGATGTTCAACCATCCACGCAGTACAATGCGGACACATCAAACGAAAACCACACGTGCGACATAAGGTAAGTGGAGCATAGCCACGGCGATTAAGAAAAAGCAAAACCTGCTCTTTGCGTGCTAACGTTTCTTGAATTGCGCATAAAGTTGGCTCGGCCAACCAACGACCTCTTGGTGGTTTATTTTTTAATAAGTCAACCAATGTAATGGCTGGCAGCAAGGCCCCCGCATGACGTTCTGGCAGGCTGACCGAATGATAGCGTCCTTCTTGCACATTCACGACCGTCTCGATTGAAGGTGTTGCTGAACATAAAATAATTGGAATATTCAACAAGCGCGCCCGCACAATGGCCATATCACGTGCATGATAATTTACGCCTTCTTCTTGTTTGTAGGCGCCTTCATGCTCTTCGTCGACAACGATTAAGCCTAGGTTTTTAAACGGAAGAAAGAGAGATGAACGTGCACCAATCACCAATCCAGCTTCCCCTTGCGCAATGGCGCGCCATGCTTTTCGCCGCGCAGATGATGATAAATCAGAATGCCACGCAACCGGAGTTACACCAAGTAAACGCTCAAACCGATCAAGCATTTGAACTGAAAGCGCGATTTCCGGCATGAGAACTAAAACTTGCTGTTGCGCCTGCAGAGCAGCGCGAACAGCTTCGCAAAAAACTTCTGTTTTGCCCGATCCGGTTACTCCCTCCAGCACATTGACATGAAAGCGCGCAGCTGTCACATCGGCAATAAGGGTATTCGCAGCGTGCTGTTGAGATGGCGACAATGTGATGGGACTCATTGCAACAGATGATTGAACAAATGCGTCGTCGCGCGCTTGCGTATGGGCGACCAACAACCCGCGCTCGCGCAATCGATTGAGGGTCGCGGCACTGCAATGTAATATTTTTGTCCATTCAGTCAGTGTATGAGCGTCGCCGTTTTTTATTTTTTCATAGAGCTGCTCTTGTAAAGGGGTAAGTCGCTGATGGGGAGCCAACTGAACATTCGACACCCCCTGATAAACAGTTTGGGTAGGGGCTTCGCGTGCACTGTCAATGGTTAATGCCTGTTTCAAAATGAGACCAAGAGGCTGCAGCGTATAACGACTGACCCACTCTATAAATGTACGCAGCTGCTCATCCATAGGGGGAGCCGCAATAAGGCGCGTGATGGGTTTGACTTTTTCCAAGGGAACAGACGTTGATGCATTTAACGACCAAACCACACCAACTTTCTCTGATTTTCCAAAAGGAACAATCACATAAGCACCCAGCCTGACCGCATTTTGCTCGTTCTCACCTCGAACCTGACAATAAGTAAAAGGCTCGTTAAATGGAAGCGGCAACAGTACACCGATCAAAAAATCGGTTAAATTTGATTTTGACTTATTGTCGAATGGCGGCGGCATGGTTACAAGGTATAGCGCAGAGCAGACAAATTGGGCTAGCTTAAATGTTCAACCTTCATTTGGGAGATAAACCCATCATGACGTCCCACCCTCAACATGCCGAATTGGCACTCGATGAAAAAGACATTGTTCAGTATCTTCAGAATCACCCTGATTTTCTAGTACGTTATCCTGATTTGATTACGAAACTTTCTTTACCGGCCCGCCCGTTTGGCGAAGGGGTAAGTGATTTTCAAAGTTTTATGGTACAGCGCTTGAAAATGCAGGTGCAAGCTTTGCGCGATTCTCAACACTCACTCATTACCGCAGGTCATGAGAATGATATAAGCCTCACCCGCCTGCATGCCACGGCTTTACGGTTGATGGAAGCCCGCTCGCTTGAAGAACTGGGGCACATTGTTCAAAAAGATATCCCCTCACTCTGCTCAATCGATTGTGCTCAACTGGCGTTAGAAAACACAAAAACACCCCCTTCTATTCTTTCTTTACCTGACAGCACGATTGAAAGCTGGCTAGGCCCCGCTGATGCCATGTTGTGCGCACACGCAAAACCAATGCCAGAACTTTTGGGTCAACATTCTGCGGCTATACGCTCGGTCGCCTTGGTTCGTTTAGAGATAGGCAAAAAATCAGGGCTATTATCCTTTGGAAGCAATGACCCCGAGTGGTTCCATCCTGATCAAGGCACTGATTTTATCGCCTTTTTGGGAGGTATCGTGGTGCGTATTATTCATCACTTCGATCATGAGGGCGCTCATACATTATGAGCGATACACGCCATGACTGAGTTACCAGAATGCATGGTAAACTGGTTGGATGCACTGCGCAACGAGCGACGCTATTCTGCTCTTACGATCCGCAACTATCGACAAGACTTATTGGCTTTTGTTCAATTTACACAAGCGCATTTGGGCGAAGGCCCCCTTCAACAACAGGCGCTGATAGCACTTGATCTTTCCACTTTTCGTAGCTGGCTGTCTGCTTTGGCGCAAAAAGGATTGGCAGCTGCGTCACGTGCACGCGCCACCTCTACTTTGCGCAGTTTTTACCGATGGCTGGAACGACAAAGCGGACAAAGTAATCCTGCACTTTCATTGTTAAGACGGCCAAAGAATCCACCGCCTCTCCCTCATCCGCTCAGTGAAGCCGAAACTCAACGCCTGCTTAGCTCGCCTACATTAACACATGATTCATGGACAAACGCCCGCGATACAGCTTTGTTGACACTACTCTATGGCGCAGGCTTACGCTTGGCCGAAGCTTTATCTCTTAAGGTATACGATGTTCGTGAGCCAGTTTTAAGAATCACGGGCAAGGGAAAAAAGCAGCGACGTGTCCCACTTTTACCCGCCGTGCGCGACACCCTTAACGCTTGGCTCGATCAGCGCCAGATTGAACCAACCGCCGATGCTCCACTCTTTATTGGTAAACGCGGAAACGCGCTTAATCCTGGTGTAGCGCAGCGACAAATGCGTCTTTTGCGCGCACAGACCGGATTACCAGATTTTGCTACACCACACGCGTTACGCCATAGTTTTGCCACGCACCTGTTAAAAGAAGGCGCCGATTTGCGCGTTGTACAAGAGCTCTTGGGTCATCAATCTCTCAGCACCACCCAACGTTACACCGACGTAGAGATGGAAGGGTTAAAACGTATTCATGCCAAAGCGCATCCTCGTAATCGCATTACATCTATAAAGTCATCACAATAAAAACTCTTTTATGTTGATTCTTTTGAATCAGATAGGCAAAGATATGCCGTTCACTCTAACCTACAGGACGATAAAATGACAAGCCCTACAGCACTGCCTGATCTTCAGACAGAATTGGCCTCCGATCGCAGCGACGCCGAAATGCGCCTGCGCGACAACCGCATTGCCAAGCTGGAAAAGATAAAGAGCTTGGGCATTAACCCCTATCCTTATAAATATGACGTTAAAGATCGCGCGCACGATTTGCTTGAGCGGTATAAAGACCTCGCCGACGATGTGGCCACCACCGATCACGTGCGCATGGCGGGCCGTATTCGGGCCTTGCGTAATTCGGGCATGTTCATCGATTTACATGATGTAAGCGGAAAAATTCAGGTTTTTTGCCATAAGGATACCCTTTCAACCGAGGGGCAAACGCTGCTGGAGCATCTCGACATTGGCGATCTGATCGGTGTGGAAGGCACCATTCGCCGCACAAAGCGCGGAGAGCTCACGATCAACGCACAGCAACTTGTTTTGCTTTCTAAAACACTGTTGCCGCTGCCGGATAAGTTTCATGGTCTATCCGATACCGAAGCCCGCTATCGTCAACGTTATCTTGATCTGATCATGAACGAAGAAAGCCGCGATGTTTTTCGTTCCCGTTCAAAAATCCTGCGCCGCATTCGTGATATTTTAACCGAGCGCGGTTTTCTGGAAGTTGAAACACCGCTGTTGCAAGTCATCCCCGGTGGGGCCATGGCCGAACCGTTTGTGACCCATCACAACGCGCTCGATATTGATCTTTACATGCGTATTGCGCCTGAGCTTTACCTTAAGCGCTTGATTGTTGGCGGCTTGTCCGAACGCGTGTTCGAGCTGGGACGCAACTTCCGCAATGAAGGCATCAGCACCCGCCATAACCCTGAGTTTACGATGCTCGAGGCCTATCAAGCCTACACCGACTATGAAGGCATGATCGAATTGGCTGAAACACTTATTCAGGCAGCAGCCATTGCGGCCACCGGCTCGGATCAAGTGGTGTTTAATGGCCAAACCATCAGCTTCAAGCCGCCGTTCCGTCGTGCTGCAATGACAGAGCTGGTAAAGGAAGCGACCGGCATTGATTTCCTGGCCATTACCGACATCAACGAAGCACGGCGCATCGCCCGCACCCAATGTCCTGAAATTACCGGCAAGGAAAATTGGGGGCAATGTGTGGAAAAAGTTTTTGGGGAAAAAGTCGAACCTTCCATCACCCAGCCCGTCCACGTGATTGATCAACCCCGGGATATTTCGCCGTTTGCCAAGCCCCATAAAACCGATGCGCGCTTGACCGAACGTTTTGAAACCTTCTGCATGAAATGGGAGATCGCCAACGCCTTCTCTGAACTCACAGACCCGCAAGACCAAATGGCCCGCTTTATGGATCAACTGCAGCAACGCGAAGACGGAGATCAGGAAGCCCAACGTGTCGACAGCGATTATGTTACCGCGCTGGAATACGGGTTGCCCCCTACCGGCGGTCTCGGAATTGGGATTGATCGTCTGGTCATGATCATGACCAATTGCCTAACCATTCGCGATGTGCTGCTGTTCCCCACCCTAAAGCCCACTGCACAGGGATAATGCATTGAATTAGCGCCGACTAAAGCGCTAATACGACTAAAAAGGCCCGAGAAATCGGGTCTTTTTTTCTGTTCATGCCAAAACAAATACGGCGCGGCATCCCAAGCGAATTAAAAAATTAAAGCAGCATCGTGTTGAATCATCTTACGAGAGCATTCGCTTTATCCACACAGAAGATTGGTGCGCTCCCTTTAATAAGTGCATTTAACTTCTGGAACGATGTTACCGCTTTTAGTTAAATATGAGTTGTTCTTGCACCCCCCAAAATGCTAAAACAGCATTCGTTATATTTTATTAACCATTTTAACAACGGGCCTAGCCATGCCAACAGCGCCAAACAACCCCCTTCCTCTTTATTTAAGGCCAACAGCTCAAGCTGTTAAGGATTTAGCAGACATCGGACATGCAGCTTTGATGATACATCCGAGTGGTTTGACCGCCCAACAAATTCAAGATGTGCGCGATTGTCTAACCCTTGCAAGCGATCCTTCTGTGATCAGAGCTGCCATTGAGGCAACAACGTACCACACCGCAAAAATTGATTTTTTTAGTGAGCTACAAACAGTTGCCAGCTCCTCATCACTGCCGCTGCAATGCGCCGCCATTAAAGCATTATGGAATACAGACGACCTTACCCCTTTTGCGCCAATGATCGCCAAGCACGCGGCGCCGGGCAACCGCGTCGAACTAAGAAGAGCATGCGCGCAGACTCTAGCATCACATTATTCACACACCCCCAAAAGAAAGACTGATGCGACCCTTTTTACGGGGGTTATTTTAGAGCTTTTAAAGAGTAATGACGACCCTACAATCACATCGGCTTTGGGAGCAATCACCCGTAAAAATTTCATTCCATTTATTACTGACATCATAACCTGCGCAGCGGATCATTCAAGGCCCGACCTTGCGTGTGCAGCCTTCGAGGCAATGAAATATGCACCAAATCTGATGGTGTTTTATAATCCTATTTGCGATGCGTTACAACAAACCGCAATCCCTAGAATCGCCCGGTCGGCAATTCGAGTCATAGATTGGAACGCACATTATACTAATAAAATTCCACCAGCTTTTATACCTGTTGTAAGCGCTGCAACAAATTATCCCGAGGACTCCATTCAGACTCTTGCCTTTTCGACGATAGGCAGGAGTCATGAAAAAAAGCCGTTTTTTGCGCTACTCACACGGGCAGCTGAAAATTTTGCCACTGATCCTAAAAAAGCGGCCCTCGCACTTAGCGCGATGAGCAGCAGTGATGAGACATACCTATTCATGCCAACGATAAAAAGATGTGTCCAAGGTCCTGATGACATTGCTCTGGAGGCGTTAAAAGTAATTGATTATACATTACTTTATAAGCAAGGTCTGTCTGACCTTGATGTCGCAACCATCTTAGGGCTTGGCCTGCAACACCCCAGTGAAATGGTGATCTGTAAAACGCTTGATATTATCAATTACCGCGCTCCAGCGACAATCATTCCGCAATTTTTATCAACCGTTCAAGCGTTCGCAAAGGACCCCCGCCCCGATGTGGCAAACGCCGCAACGCAATTACTCTCGTATCATCAGAAGACACACCAACCAACTCAGCAACCACAACTCGTCGCTCCCATAACCCCTGAACCTGCTCCTCCGCCTGCGCAGATATTTTCAGGGATTGTGCTAAACTTCAACATCCCTGAAAACGGTCCCGGGTGCGGCCCTGATTTTGCTTTGCAAGATTCGTCTGCTGCGCTCGCCACCGCTTTTAACCAGCTTCAAGGCCAAGATCCAAACGCTACAACCATGACTTGCTACGCTGGTGTTTATTATAATAATAACAAGCCGCTAGATGAGGGCACTGTCTTGCACGTAACAGTCGACAAAGCAACCCTTCCTGATATCGTTACCCATGCCTGCCAAGGCACATCACCCAGCTGTAAGGTGGAAATGCTGCCGGGCCACACACCAGAAGGCCATAAAAAAGCGCGCCTTGTCTCTCTCAGCGCTCCTCTACGCAGTTAAAGCGCAAAAAAAACCGTATACCCCCCTCTAGCGATATTTTATCGTCTAGCGGGGGTTTTTCTTTGTGCGTTGTCTTTGCGCTAAAGCAATAAAAACTGAGTGCGCATGTCTTTGAGAGAGGCGCACTCGATTTTGTATAGGCAATTCATGGGTTGAGAGTACGCAATGAAGAGGATTGCTCGTTATAAAACGCGCCTCAAGATTAGAGATTCCTCACCGGGCTATCCGACGAGCGCGGGGCGAGGGATTCGGGAGAAGCAGGACCAGATTCTTTCTCGTCAGAAGAGGTTCCTTGTTGCGCCTCAAGCGCTTTTTGCTGGGGCACCTCAACAACAAAATGGTAGCCCCACATCAAGACGGCAAAAGCCAGAACCCACAATGCCACATTTCGCAAAGCGCCGGGTTGGCGCATCACGAAAAACGCCATAGGTAAAAAAAGTAGGGCAACGGCAATCAGATAAACGAGTGAAAAACCGTTGCCCGACATTTTAAGCGACCTCAGCGATACGCAATGTATTGGTGCTGCCGGGGGTGCCAAAAGGAACGCCCGCCGTGATCACCAGTTTTTGACCGCTTTCAGCCATCCCGATCTCGCGGGCAATCCGCAGCGCAGCATCAACGGTTTCCGAGAATGTTTTAACACCGGGCAGATGCACGGCACGCACACCATAACCCAAGCTAACACGACGCACAGTCTCGATAGTGGGTGCCAAGCAAAGAACAGGCACCTGCGGACGCTCGCGCGATGTGCGCAATGTTGTTGCACCCGATGTTGTGAACGTCACAATCGCGGCGGCCTCAACTGTATCGGCAACCATGCTGGCCGCTGCTGTAATGGCATCGGACCCAGTACTCTCGTGCCCCAGCACTACCGCACCCGAAATGGAGCGGAAAGCCGGATCAGATTCAGCCTGACGGCAAATGCGGTCCATCATCGTCACCGCTTCGACCGGATAATCACCCGATGCGGTTTCAGCAGAAAGCATCACGGCATCCGTTCCATCAAACACAGCATTGGCCACGTCCGAAGCTTCCGCTCGGGTGGGAGTAGGCGCGGAAATCATGGATTCAAGCATTTGTGTTGCCACAATCACCGGCTTCCCTTGAGCGCGGCAGGTGCGGATAATGCGTTTTTGGATAGCCGGCACTTCTTCGGGCAACATTTCAACGCCCAAATCACCCCGCGCCACCATCACCGCATCCGATAGCGCAACAATTTCTTCAAGCGCGTCAACAGCTGACGGTTTTTCAATCTTGCTGATAATCCATGCGCGATCGCCAATCAACTCACGGGCTTCGCTCACGTCTTCTGGTTTTTGCACAAAAGAAAGAGCGATAAAGTCAACCCCTACGCTCAACGCATAGTTCAAATCCGCCCGATCCTTTTCAGTCAATGCCGGAATCGGCAAAACCACATCGGGTACGTTCACACCCTTGCGGTCCATCAATTTCGTTCCCGCAATAACGGTACAGTCGGCATGCTCTTTGCTGCAAACATCAACACGCAAACGCACTTTACCATCATCCACCAGTAAGGTGCTTTCAGGCACTAGGGCCGCAAAAATTTCGGGATGAGGCATCTGTACGCGCTCTTGATTTCCAAGGGCAGGATCAAGGTCGAGGCGAATTTTATCGCCAGGTTTTACCGCAATGCTGCCATTCTCGAATTTGCCGAGGCGCAGCTTCGGCCCTTGCAGGTCAGCCAGAACCGGCAGCGGATAACCCACTTCTGCTTCGATCTCGCGAATGGCTTTAAGGCGCGCGCCGTGATCTTCATGAGACCCATGGCTGAAGTTAAGACGAAAGACATCCGCGCCGGCATCAACCAGCGGACGGATTTTTTCCTTGGTACCAGACGCAGGGCCGAGTGTGGCAAGGATATGTGTGGAACGACGAGTATTCATGTTGCGCATATCGACAAAGCGGCAAGCAAAAGTCAATTGTCCTGTAATTTTGTCCACAACTTTTATTTTTTTGTGCCCGCTATGGCACAAAATCGACCACGAGCGGGGTGTGGTCTGACGCTTTTTCCTCTCCCCGTGGAGATTTATCGATCACACATGTTAACAAACGGTCGGCCAGTTGCGGCGAGAGCAGAAAATGATCAATGCGAATCCCGCGGTTACGCGGCCATGATCCCCCTTGGTAATCCCAAAATGTATAGGCCTCTTTTTCGCTTGAGTGCAATGCACGATACGCATCCGTTAAACCGAGATTTTTCAGACGCCGCCACAGCCGTCGGGCTTCGGGCTGAAACAAAGCATCATCCGCCCAAGCCGCGGGGTCGTAACAGTCTTCATCCTCAGGAATGATATTAAAATCACCGCCAATCAAAAAAGGCGTTTCCTCATCCAACAGTGCTTTTGCACGGTGCAAAAGCGCCTCTAACCACTTTAATTTGTAAGGAAACTTTTCGCTCTCTACAGGATTACCATTCGGAGCATAAATATTGATATAATGAACACCCTCAATCTCTATCTCAAGGTAGCGGGCCAGTGCATCGTCAAGCAAAATACTGTTATTCACCTCACGCGCGTTTTGTCGGGTCGCAATCGCTACGCCATTATAGCTTTTTTGCCCATGGATAAATAATGTATACCCAGCATTCTCCAACTCTTGGCGGGGAAAATCGTCGTTAACGACCTTTATTTCCTGCATCATCAACACATCCGGCTTTACCGCTTCAATCCAGCGCAGCACATTGGGCAAACGAGCCCTAATTGAGTTGACGTTAAACGTGGCGACTTTCACGCAAACAACCTCATTACATGGAAAAAGAGTTACCGCACCCGCATGTAGATGAAGCACTAGGCTGAATCACCTTGAAGAAACTGCCCCCCAATTCATCGACATAATCAAGGGTTGCTCCCAACAAAAACGGACGAGAAACAGCATCAACCACCACAACACCCTCAAGCAATTCATCATCTGCATTTAAAGTCGCGACAAGACCGAACTCATATTGGTAACCTGCACACCCGCCACCCTGCACAGCCACACGAAAAGCCTTCTGATCTTCAGTTGCTTTAAGTAACGCTTGGATTTTGTTCAAAGCAGAAGGTGTTATCACGAGAGGAAGATTGATCTCTGTCATTGCATTCCGATCATTAAGGGGAAATTGTTGTCCCCATATGACATCCTGTCGCACGTGGTGTCAAGCGTAGCTTGCCCTGCCATGCCAGCTCATGCCAGAAAAAGAAAAACGTCTGCACCAGTGGCTCAATCACTGAAATGGTCGTCGCCACTTGCCAATTACGGGTGACCGCATAAGCAACAAACAACGCAACAGCAAAATGCATACAGCAATATGTTGTTGTTTTTAACAATGTTTTCATCTCAATACCCTCCATACTTTTTATCATAACAAACCACTGATCATTAGTTAAATTGATTAATTTTATCCATTTAATCGAAAACAACGAACAAACTGGGGATTGATAAAAGATCAACAAATCGGTATGGTCCGGCACCATGACTGAACCAAAATATATTCGTAATTTCTCAATTGTTGCTCACATCGACCACGGCAAATCCACGCTCGCTGACCGTTTGATTCAAACTTGCGGTGGACTTGAAGAGCGTGAAATGAAACAGCAAGTACTTGACAGTATGGATATAGAGCGGGAACGCGGCATCACCATCAAAGCTCAGACCGTGCGTTTGAGTTATAAAGCTAAAGATGGCGAAACCTATCAGCTTAATCTGATGGATACCCCCGGCCATGTTGACTTTGCTTATGAAGTGAGCCGTTGTTTGGCCGCGTGCGAGGGATCGCTTTTGGTCGTTGACGCTTCCCAAGGTGTGGAAGCGCAAACACTGGCAAATGTTTATCAAGCAATTGATAACAATCACGATATCGTGCCTGTCATTAATAAAATTGATTTGCCCGCTGCGGATCCCGATCGTGTAAAAGCCCAAGTTGAAGAAGTGATTGGCATTGACGCCTCGGATGCGGTTCTGATTTCTGCGAAAACAGGTTTAAACATTCCAGATGTTTTAGAAGCTATTGTTACGCGTCTCCCTGCCCCCAAGGGTGAACGCGACAAACCCCTGAAGGCCATGCTGATCGATAGTTGGTACGACGCCTACTTGGGTGTGATCATTTTGGTGCGCGTGGTTGAAGGTGTTTTAAGCGAGAAACAGCGCATCAAATTTATGGCCACTGGCAGTGCCTATGATGTCGACATGGTGGGCTATTTCACCCCGAAAAAAGTGCAGATTAAGGAAATTGGCCCGGGCGAAGTAGGCTTTATCACCGCGGGAGTAAAAAACATTCACGATACCAAAGTGGGTGACACCATCACGGATGAAAAGAAGCCAACCGCTGCAGCGTTGACAGGCTTTAAGCCTTCGGTACCAGTTGTGTTTTGCGGACTTTTCCCCACCGATGCCGCAGAGTTTGAATACTTACGTGACAGCTTGGGTAAACTCGCCCTCAACGATGCCAGTTTTCACTTTGAACCAGAAAGCTCGGCCGCTCTTGGTTTTGGTTTTCGCTGTGGATTCTTGGGGCTCTTGCATCTTGAAATTATTCAAGAGCGTTTAGAGCGCGAATTTAATCTTGATCTCATTACTACTGCGCCTTCCGTTGTGTACAAACTTTACATGAATGACGGCACCCTCAAGGAAATTCATAACCCCGTCGATATGCCTGATGTCGTGAAAATTGATCGTATTGAAGAGCCTTGGATCAAGGCCACAATTCTGACACCAGATGAATATCTTGGCTCCATTCTGCAGCTCTGCACCGAGCGGCGCGGCGAACAAATTGAGCTCACCTATGTTGGTAATCGCGCTATGGTGGTATACCGCCTTCCGCTCAATGAAGTGGTGTTTGATTTTTATGATCGCCTTAAATCCGTCAGCCGCGGCTATGCCAGTTTTGACTACCATATGGACGGCTACGAACCTGGTGACTTGGTACTGATGAACATTCTTGTAAACCAAGAACCTGTCGATGCTCTGGCGATCATTGTTCACAGAGGGCACGCTGAAAGTCGTGGCCGCATCCTGTGCGAAAGGCTCAAGGATCTAATCCCGAAACATCTTTTCAAAATCGCCATTCAGGCGGCAATAGGCGGACGGGTTATTGCCCGCGAAACCATTTCTGCCATGCGCAAGGATGTAACCGCAAAATGTTATGGCGGCGACATCACCCGCAAGAAGAAGCTTTTGGAAAAGCAGAAAGAGGGCAAAAAACGGATGCGCCAATTCGGCAGTGTTGAAATTCCCCAAAGCGCGTTCATTGCTGCACTCAAGACCGGTAAAGATTAGACGTTTTCCACGTTTTTCAACGCAGCTGTCATGGGCAATCTCTTTTTCGGCTGCATGCGCTTGAAAAAATCTTGCAAGCGCCTTTCTATGAGCATGTAAAAGATCAACGAACCAAATATCGCGAGGGCGGGCGGAATAAGAAAAAGCACCCACTTGGGCAACAAAAAGATAATTCCACCCTTTTCCATTAATTCACCTGTAATCGTCATAATCAGGCTATGTAACAAATAAAGAGAATAACTGGCAAATCCAAGCACAACAAAGGCACGGTAAACAGCCCCCCGACGAGCCTCTTGCTTTTCACTTTGCACAAATGCCAACATCATAAAGGCAGAAAATCCATATAAAATTGTGCGGAGCGGTTTGTACCAGACCACCACATTATATGCTTCAATCAACCCGATTGTTAAAAAAAGCAGGCATCCACATAATCCGATCAAAAAAGGTCTCGGCAAACGCCGCATCCGCAAAAGCTCAGCTCCAGCGACTCCCATTAAAAAAAGAAAATGATACGCGGAAAAAAGAAACGACGCAGGAAAACTCTGCCAATTACAAAACACATTGATGATGCATCCCATCACCCACAATGCAATGACTGCGCCACCAATCTTTTTAGAAAGAATAAGGAACGTAAAAAGCATGTAAAAAAACATCTCAAACTGCAACGTCCAAGCGACGACCATCACCGGAGAATAGGGTGTAGGCAAAAGAGTAGCACTCACAAGGACGTGAGTCAGATCTTTCGCACTGTCAGGGCCGTGACCAGGGAAAAGCCAGTACAATGCAATGAGTGTCGCATAAATCATCAAAAAGATAGGATAAATGCGCGTTAAACGTTTATATATAAAATTCCATGCCCGCGCTGGCTGCCCCACATCCAAACGGTGAATGTGCCACATAATAAAACCGCTAATCACAAAAAAAATTTCCACTCCCGCATACCCCATGCTGAACCCATAAAAAAGCGGTTCGCTGATATGCAGCTTTTGCGGCAAAACATAACCGTGTGCATGAAAAAATACAACCAGCAAAGCAGCAATCGCGCGCATAATCTGAACTGACTCAAGTTTTTGCATTCTCAATTCCCGATAAACTCAGGTACTTTACGCGCGAATATCTTATAAATACAAGGCTGGATAATGTCGTTTTCACGCAGCCCTAACCTCTCTTAGAGAGGACGATGGCTGAAACGCCCACCTTCACAAGAAAAAAATTTTTCCCCAAGACCTTTGAAAAAACGCTGAAGTGGATGCTCAACCCACCAAAAACACATCAACCCGCTCATAAGTGCCGCAATTGGCGGAAGAAAAAACAAAACGCACAGCGGCACATATTGGACAAGTGAGAACTTGATCAAAATTAATCCAAAAACTGTCATGGCAAGACAATGCACAAGATAAAGCGAATAGCTTATTGTCCCCATCAGAACAAAAGGTCTAAAAAAGTAATTCTTAAAATTAATTTTTTCTTCCACTTGAATAAATCCAAATATCATACACGTGACCACACCATATAAAAGCGATTGCAGCCCATCATCGATCGTAAGAAGATGAAAGGTTTTATTGATACCAATCACAAAAAACAGAATCACACCCATGATGCCAATAATGTGTGGAAAAACCAATCGACGGGTTTGAACAATTTGTGCAGCAAGGCAACCCAGCACAAACAAAAAATTTAAAGGTGAGAAAAAAAATGCGAGCCAGAAGTTTTGGGTATGCATAAAAAGATTGATCGTACAACCCAACATCCACATTCCCGCCAACATGACTCCCCAGTAGCGATTCAAAAGTGAGATGGCGAACATCATGTAAAAAAACATTTCATACTGAAGTGTCCATGCCACCACGAGAAGTGGATAGCCTTCTGTCGGCAAAAGTGCAGCATCGTATAAAACGGATCCCCAATGTTGCGCTCGCGCCGATCCAAAAGCAGGAAAAAGAAAGTAAAAAAATACCGTTATGCCAAACACAAAAAGGTAGAGTGGATAAATGCGCGTCGCACGTTTGTAAAGAAACGGGAGAAATTTTTGCGCCAGCCCCCAATCATCATGATGAATATGCCACATGATGAAACCACTGATTACAAAAAAAACTTCTACACCCGCCGATCCCATTTCAAACCCACTAAAGAAGGGTTGCGAAATGTGAAAAATACCAGGCCAGATAGAAACCTCCATGTGAAAGAGCACAACCATAAGTGCCGCAAGACCACGCATAACCTGTAAGGTTTCAAGCTTAAGAACAACAGGCACTATCATCGATCTTCTTTCATTAAATTCATCAAGGTAGCTTTGGTGACACCCCCAAAGGCAGACGTTCAAGTGTTTCGCGATCAAACATCAGCGCATAGCGTTCTGCACTTGATAATGGAGGAACATATTCTCCTTTAAGCCCAAGAGCCAGCTTACGTCGGGCTTTGGCCAACTCGTCTAAATCACAATAC
This sequence comes from Bdellovibrionales bacterium, assembly GCA_039808765.1. Lineage (GTDB taxonomy): Bacteria > Pseudomonadota > Alphaproteobacteria > UBA2400 > UBA2400 > JBDHTQ01. The sequence goes on along the minus strand of JBDHTQ010000009.1, from coordinate 25,441 downwards.
GTCATGCTGTTGCTTGGCAGAAGCGAAAGATGCAAGGCATTCACATGTGGGTCAGATAAAACAGGAGTAATATCCCCTAATGCTCCACATCCTTTTGGTAAAAAAGGAGTGAGATTTTCTTCATGAACCAAGGAATCAGTCCACTCCTGCGGCGGATTTGTTTCTTCTGGAATAACAAAAATACCTGCGCGACGCAAACCTTGCCCCCAGCTCACACGAGAGGAAAAAACTGATAGTGGAATTGAAAAAACGGACCCAATCACGACCGGCGAAATCCACCAAAACAGGGACGAAGCCAAGTACCACCCCATCACACCCAAAACCATACCGAACAATGTATGGTAGCGATGAATGCGATAGGCCTCTCCCCACGATGTATCAGCATCACCGCGATTTTGTTTACCCCACCCTGAATCACGGCGGCGGAAAACATCGACCACAAACCCCGCATGAATCAGCATAAGCATCGGCGCAATAAAAACCGTAAAAATATGCTCCAGCATAAAACTCAAAAACAGTTTAAATCGCCCACCATATAAACGTGATTGTTTTCCCATGCGCAAAAGAATGGCTAAAATTTTGGGCAGCGTCAGCATAACGATGGTGCCAGCCAAAAGCGACAAGGCCAAGTCACCATTAAAAATCGGCCACGCAGGAAACAGGGTTTTGTACGCGGGAAAATAGCTTGGAGGAACAAATTGGGCATACATTGATGACGCCAATCCCACTGTTAAAAATAGAAGACTTAGAATTGAGACTTTAAACGCCACAATTCCCATCAGAAGGTGAATGCGACTCATTGGATGCAGCCCGTGAGCAAAAAGAATTTTCATATGCTGTAAATTACCCTGCACCCATCGTCTTTCTCGCTTACCGTTTTCAATGATGGATGCTGGCATTTGTTCATAGCAGCCAGGTATTTCTCCCACGAGCCACACCCGCCACCCCCCCCGCCGAATCAAAGCTGCCTCAATAAAATCATGGCTGAGAATATGCCCCCCGAAAGGCGGCGCACCGGGCAAATTAGGCAACCCGCATTGTTGCGCAAAAAAGGCCACGTTAATGATCGCGTTATGACCCCAATAATTGCCATCACCTAAATGCCAAAAATTGATCCCTGCTGCAATCAACGGACCGTAAAGGCGGACAGCAAATTGCTGTGAACGTGCAAAAAAACTTTTTGCCCCGATGATCGTCGGCAGTCCTTGAATGATGCCCGCATGGGGATTGAGTTTAGCCAACCGTGCCATCATCAGAATGGCTTCTACGGTAAGCAGACTATCGGCATCCAACACGATCATATGCTCATACGAGCCACCCCAGCGCTGACAAAAATCACCTATGTTGCCAGCCTTGCGAGCCGTGTTTTTGGGACGATGCCGATAAAACAAACGTCCTTCGGCATTCAACTCGCGCACAACTTTCGACCACATTATTTCTTCAGCCAACCAGGCTTCGGCGTCGGTGCTGTCTGATAAAACAAAAAAATGAAAGTGCTGAAGATTGCCAGAGCGCTCCAAGGCTTTATACATTGCACAAAGACGGGCGAAGACGGCCCCAGCTTCTTCATTATAAACAGGAATCACAATGGCGGTAGCGCGATGATTCATTAACTCTGGCGCCTCGACCCCCGGCAAGAGATGATGCGGGTGAACAATTCCCGGCGTCTTGCCCCCTGATGCCAGCCGCAGCCAACCCAAAATGGAACTCCAGAAAAAGGGGCTTACCCATAAATAACTTAATGCGAATAAAATTATTTGGATAATATCCAGAATAGTGAGGCCGTTTTGCGCTAAAAGATCAGCCCAGAGTGCAGTGGCACCACCCGCCGTTCCTAATGTTAAAACAAGCAACAACAAACGACGCGCAAACGCAGAGGGCGAACGAGGCAGTGACACGATAATCCTTTAAGCAGAAGCAGACGAGAATTGACGATAGGAACACACAAGACCACCGCTTAAAATCTGGCTCAACGTTAGCGGCGTGAGCGGTTGTATCGGCATTTCAAGCGGATTTTCTTGCGGTGTAACATGCAATGAATGAGGCAAAACGGTTGGGCGAGCGGTTGTCTCCGACTCTTGGGAAAAAACAACAATCGGCTCAATCTTTTGCTGCATGATAGCGACACGCAAATCTGCGAGCGAAAGAGGCCGTTTAAAATGCTGTTCCGCTTTTTCCAGCACCACCAAATTGAGATAATCCAGTGCCGTTTCCACTGACATCCGGCGCATAGGGAGCATTTGCCAAAACAATGCGGCCAGCTGACGCTGTTTTTTATCACCCTCAGCCCCCAAAGAACGGGCTAATCCAAGTAAGGCCGTTTTTAAATGCTGTGAAGAGTAAGGGGCCGCAGGATAAAGCCGGCCACCTTTATGAGCAAAGGGATGGGGGAGGGGCAACACGTCTCTTCTCCTTTTATCATCATAGGCTTGATCAGTCATACACCGCTTACTCCGGTCGCCATTGGTACGACCATGTTTCAGAAACAGGTTGGCCGTTTCGCTTTAAGATGCAACGCAGTTCATGAATATCTTGACCATCTGGGTTGAGATCAAAGCTCACACGCCAACCGTCTGAATGCGGATTCGGCGCAATGGACCTGCCCTCAATCTTACCGTTGCTGGTCCACAGATCAACATCAGGAGATCCGTCTTCTTTTCTGTATCTTCCAGATAGCCCTTCAAAGTCAATGACAAACTTGATTTTGTTTTGATCGAATTGTCGGCCCACACGGGTTGATAAAACCATGGCCGGATGATCAGATGAATCAGGATCATCACCCCAATTCAACGTATAATCAAACGACAGTGGTTGCCCAGCTTTCACAGGTTGATCGGGAATCCAGTATGCTACAATATTATCATGAATTTCACTATCGGTGGGAATTTCCACCAGCTGAACGGCACCTTTGCCCCATTTACCTTGCGGTTCAACCCACAAGCTGGGGCGTGATTCGTAACGTGCTTCCAAATCCTCATAATCAGAGAAGTTACGGTCACGTTGCATCAGACCAAAACCACGCGGATTTTCAAGCGCGAAAGAACTAACCCCCAGATTGACCGGATTAAGAAGCGGGCGCCAAACCCACTCACCAGTGCTGTTATTGAGCAGCAAACCGTCACTGTCGTGCACTTCAGGACGAAAATCGCTTTTAAGCCGATTATCATTTTCACCAAACTCAAACATCGACGTTAATGGTGCAATGCCAAGGCGATCAATATCCTGCCGGGGGTAAAGGGTTGACGATACATCCATGCGCGTAACACGACCTGGTGTCACATCAAACGCATAGGCACCCGTCACGCTTGGGCTATCAAGTAAAGCGTACACCTTGATATGGCGGGCATGCTCTGCGGGTTTAACAATCCAGAATTTGCGGAACATCGGAAACTCTTCACCCTGCGGCATTGCAGTGTTAACAGCCAAGCCGCGCGCTGAGAGTCCATAGTTTTGTCCCTTTGCCACGCCGCGAAAATAGCTTGCGCCCAGAAAAACCAAAAATTCATCATAATAGTCAGGACGGTTTAACGGGTAGTGCAATCGAAAACCAGCATAGTCGGACACATCACTGATGTGTTCGTGGGGAACGGCCCCGTCTTTGCCGAAAACAAACAAATCAGGGTTATAGGCAAAACGATGAGCATTCTCGTCGGTATCGACTTCATAAATTTGAACCGGAGTTGTGAAAATGGCTCCAAGGTGAAAAAATTCCATATGAAACGGTAAGCCGTCATCAGCCCAGATGGCTTTATCATGATTAAAGCGTAAATCACGATAACTATCGTAACTCAAATCCTTTAACCATTGCGACGTGATCGTATTGGGTGCGCTGTAAGGCTTCTGCGCCAGCGCGGCTGCTTCTTGCTTAAGGTAATCAAAGCTAAACACATTGCTGAATTGTGGTTTAACGGGAGGAATGGGAGGCAGGGTGGCTGCCGCGACACTTGTGTTTTCTGGTTCCGACTCTTTTGCCTGAACAGCTGAAAACGATGCCGACAAAGTCAATATAGCGATGACGGCAACTTTTAATGATTGTGAAAAGCGTGACATAGACCCTCAAACCCGAAAAGTAATCTCAATTTTCTACTCTATAGCAAAAAGTTTGATCTTCTCAAAGGGAATGACACATTTTACCCAGTCACGGATTGACGCAGGGCCCTGGGTTCTTTAAACCTAACGCATGGATTTAGACTGCTCGCCCGCCGCTCCTTTAATCTTGATTGATGGATCAGGTTACATTTTTCGCGCTTTTCACGCCCTTCCCCCCCTTACCCGCCCTGCGGATGGCACACCCGTGGGGGCAGTTTATGGGTTTAGCGCCATGCTCTATAAACTTCTGGAAGAACAAAAGGGGGCACGCGTCTTAGTGATTTTTGATGCGGGGCGCACCAGTTTTCGCACAACGCTGTATCCTGAGTACAAAGCCCATCGCCCCCCCCCCCTCCCGAGCTAATTCCACAATTTGCTCTTATTCGTGAATCTGCAAAAGCATTTGGATGTGCCTGCGCCGAGCTGGCCGAATATGAAGCCGATGATTTAATTGCTTCTTATGCGCGTGAAACAGAAATATCAGGCGGTGATGTGCAGATTTATTCCAGTGACAAAGACTTGTTTCAGCTGATCCGACCTGGCATTCGCCTCATTGATCCCATGAAAAACAAAGAGATTACCGACCGCGAAGTGTATGAAAAATTTGGTGTAAGACCGGATCAAGTCGGTGATCTGTTGGCCTTAGTCGGCGATACCGCCGACAATGTTCCCGGTGCGCCGGGAATTGGTGTAAAAACCGCTGCCCAACTTCTTGGCGAATATGAAACACTGGAAAATTTGTTGCATCAAGCTGATAATATTAAACAAGCCAAACGGCGCGAAACACTCGTCACCTGTGCAGAGCAGATTCGCCTGTCGCGCCGCCTGATCGAGCTGGATGCCAACGCACCTCTCCCCTTGCCTTTAACCGCTATCACCGCCCCCGAACCTGATCCTGATGCTTTACAATCATGGTTACTGCATCAAGGGTTTAAAACGCTTTCAGCGCGTATTGCAAGCAAGTCCGGCATTAAAGTGAACGCTCCTGCAGTCCCCTCTTTTTCTGCAGTCGGTTTAAACGAGAAACTAAGTGCACCAGCTCAGCTTAAAAAACCACAACATCAAGCCCCTTTTGGCACATACATGTTGATTCAAGATGAGGCTGTTCTACAAGATTGGATTGAGAAAGCCCACGCTCAAGCAGTGATTGCAATTGATACCGAAACCACCTCGCTGATCCCGGCAAAAGCTGATCTGGTGGGTATCTCTCTTGCCTTAAGCCCAGGTGAAGCCTGCTACATTCCGCTGGCGCATCGTGACACACAAGCACTGCTAGGCCATTCAGAGATTGAACAACTTGATATGCAACGCGCCCTTGCCTTGCTCAAGCCCTTGCTTGAAGATCATGCTGTTTTAAAGATCGGTCAAAACGTCAAATTTGATTGGCAAATGTTCGCGCAACACGGCATTCATCTCTATCCCTATGACGACACCATGTTGCTGTCTTCTGTTCTGGACAATGGCCTGCATGGCCACGGTATGGATACGTTGTCAACACTCTTTTTGGATCATACCCCCATTCCTTTTTCAGACGTCTGTGGAACCGGAAAAACCCAAATCACTTTTGATCAGGTGCCACTCGATAAAGCCTGCGCTTATGCCGCCGAAGATGCCGACGTTACCCTGCGCTTATGGCACTGCTTAAAACCGCGGTTGGTTTCTGAAAAGCAAACAACACTTTATGAACTGATTGAACGCCCGTTGCCCGCTATTGTGGGAGCGATGGAATTGGATGGCGTACGCATCAATCCGGATATCTTGCGCGTTCTTTCTCAAGAATTTAGCCAAAAAATGCTTGTGCTTGAAACAGACATTTATGCACTTGCCAAAACCACATTCAACCTCGCCTCACCCAAACAATTAGGCGAAGTTTTGTTTGATAATCTTCAACTGCCCGGCGGCGTGCGCAGTAAAAACGGGGCATGGGTAACCGATGCTGACGTACTTGATACCCTAGCGGCACAGGGATATGACATTGCTCAAAAAATTCTCGATTGGCGTCAATATCACAAACTACGCAGCACTTATACGGAATCCCTGCAACAACAGATCAATCCACGTTCAGGACGCGTGCATACATCGTTTGCCTTGGCGGCCACTGTGACGGGGCGATTCTCGTCGACAGACCCAAACTTACAAAACATCCCCATTCGTTCCGAAGAAGGACGCCTTATTCGTCGGGCTTTTGTTGCAGAGCAAAGCAATATTCTTCTTTCTGCTGACTACTCTCAAATTGAATTACGTTTACTGGCTCACGTGGCAGATATTCCTGCTCTAAAAGAAGCTTTTTTAAACAATGAAGACATTCATCGCCGCACCGCAAGCGAGGTTTTTGGCGTTCCTCATGATCAAGTGAGCAGCGATCTCAGACGACGCGCAAAAGCCATCAACTTCGGCATCATTTATGGCATCTCTGCCTTTGGTTTAGCCCGCAACCTTGGCATTGCGCAAAGCGAGGCCTCCCAATTTATTAAAATTTATTTTGAGCGCTTTCCGCAACTGCGCGACTATATGGAATCGATGAAAAGCATGGCGCGTGATAAAGGTTATATAACCACCATCTTTGGTCGAAAATGCTATATCAACGGCATGAATGACAAGAACAACGCGCGCCGAAGCTTTGCTGAGCGGCAGGCGATCAACGCTCCACTGCAAGGAAGTGCCGCAGATGTGATCAAAAAAGCCATGGGAAAAATTCCTTCTGCCTTACTAAAGGCTGGGTTATCTGGTCGAATGCTTTTGCAGGTCCATGACGAACTTGTTTTTGAGGTACCCGTTTCTGAGGCAGAGCAAACAGGATTGCTAATCAAAAATATCATGGAAACAGTTGCCACACTTACTGTTCCGCTCATCGTTGAAGTTGGTGCCGGTCAAAATTGGGCAGAAGCTCATTAATCAGGTATTTGTTTGAGTCGATACCACAATTCTAGCGAACATGATCGCCCCAATGCGGCCACAGGCAATTCTTTTTTTCAACTAAAGCATCCAAAAAATATTTGGACCATCACCTTTCGAACACATAAATACTTCTTTAAACTATGATAAATTTTAACAACTGACTGTTATTGTAAACTGGTTCGGCGTGCCATCATAGACACAACCTATAACTCACTAACGCATGGAATAGAAATGGATAGCTTTCTAACAGAATTTATCTCCTTTCAACCAAATGTAATGTTTGTTTTCGGGATGTTTTTGCTGATGGGGGTCTTAGGTGGCACGCTTGCATCACGCCTGAAATGGATGCCAACAATTACATCATTCATGTTTATAGGATTTATGATTGGGCCTCATGGATTAGGAATAATTGACAAAACTGTCTTAGGTGAATCGAGCGTTCTCACCGATATTGCGATTGGCCTTATTCTTTATCGTTTGGGAAATATGTTACATCCAAGACAGATGTTACACTCAAAACGCCTGATGATGATGGCGGCGCTTGAAACAGGAACAACATTTATACTGACAACTCTTCTTATGCTTGCGCTCGGTTATGATTTGGTCTTTTCAAGCATAATTGGGGCTATTTCTGTTTCTTCATCGCCAGCTGTACTTGTGCATGTTTCTGAAGAACTCAAAACAAAAGGCCCAGTGACTGAACATGTCAAATCACTTGTTGCGATGAATAACCTCATCTCTTTTTTACTTTTTTCGTTTGTGATGCCCGCTGCGCTCATTAAATATCAAAGCGAATCTATAGATAACCTCATTTTGATTCCGTTTATTCCTTTTATTCCGTTGATTGGCGCAATAATTATCGGCGTCTTGATCGCTTGGCTAGCTATCCACATAACAAAACTTCTGCACGAGCACGATCAGCATTATCGTTTTGCCATTATTGTAGGAGCTGTAATGCTGACTTTAGGAACGTGCACAATGTTTGGTATTTCGTCGTTGCTAGCACCATTGGTGCTGGGAATAGCAACGCGTTGGTTTGAATCCTCAAAGCACAATCTCACACGAATTACTCTTGGTGAGGGCGGAGATATTTTTTTCATTATTTTGTTTGTGATGGCCGGAGCAAAAATCGACCCCAGCCTCTTTTTAGCCCTAGGCTTAGCCCCCATCCTTCTCGTTTTAATTCGCTCGCTCAGTAAATTTATGGGTGTAATTGCCGCTTCTCGACACAATAGATTTTTTCGCCCGCAAGAAAAAGCAATCAGCCTACTTTTAATCCCTATGGCAGGTATGGCGATTGGACTTGCATCTGCGCTTAATCACTTAGACTCAGAAATTGCTTCAGAAATTGAAGCCATCGTTTTTTCGATGGTTGCCATTTTCGAGACAATTGGTCCTCTTGCGGCCGCCTACGCTTTCCGGTTATGTGGTGAAGCCGGAAAAGCAAAGCCAAGAAATGACAACCGCTAACACTCCCCTTCAGCAAACATAGGGACTGACGCACGACAATCAGAGCGCAGTAAAGAGCTTATTTAAAAAGTTTTATGATTTCTGAGTTTTTAAGCACATTGTTAGAAAAGTGGGAGACCGGACAGCGACCCGCCCGAAATTCGTTACGGCTGCTGCCTTTCGGCCCTGACCGGGTTGGCGACACGTGCGTCCACGCCGATCCCCCACAGGCATTACTAATAAAAAAAACCTCAAAAATCCACCTTTTTTTTATTTAATGGATTTTCTCTGGCTTTAGGCCTCGCCAATCAGTCGCGCGGTCGCCCCTCTAGGACAGGCGTTGCTAGAGCGGGAGCAGAACGGGGATTTGATGAGGATGCAGGTGACGCGTTATCCTTTGCGGAATCGGGGCTGTTTGTTGGAGAGCTCTCCACATTTTCCGAACGATCAATCACAGACATAAGTTTGTCGCGCACCTGATTAGAGTACCCAACAGGCTCGTTAGAAGATGACGAGGCACCATTGGTGCCATTCTTTTTCTTCAGTAGCTCGGTTAGCGCATTATTGCTCAGATCTTCAACCGAAAGCGTTTTATTCGGCGCAAAAGAGGTCAAAAGCTTTGCGCCGGATTGCATCAGTGACAAGGTCTTCGCTTCAATCAAAACGGCCTGCACTGTATTTTCTTCAACTTTTTTTCCCTCAGCAGGCATGGGAAAAATAAACGTTACCGCGATAAATAAAAGACTAACCAGCAGCCCTCCACGGACTAAACCAAATAAAAACCCCAGAGAGCGGTCAATCGCACTTAAGTGATGACGACGCATCGCACTTGAAATAAGATAGCTGACAGACGTCATCAGCACTAACGTCATCACAAAAATAAAACCGACTGTCACACCTGTTGCCAGCAAACCCGGCCCACCTAACATACCCTCAAAAACCGGTAGAAGAGGTTTCGAGCCGTACAAAACAGCAAAAAATGATAATATCCATCCCATGATCGAGAATACCTCAGCCACCAAACCGCGTACCAGCGCAAGCAAAGCCGAGACAAGAATGATCACAACAACAATAATATCAATCGGATTTGCACCCATTAAACTCATTTTAATATCCTCTTCATCTTGCCTCGCCTCTAGCATAAATGCCCGCTAAAGTCACGTTATTCTATGAGAAAGTTTAAGTTTTGCAATTAATAAGGAGAGTGCGTTTTTGTTTTACACTATTTTATTTCACCATGAGGATCGATAATACAGTGTGCAGCCAAATAGGATGCCCCTTTGCTTCATATACGCAGTACCGGCAGACAAAAGGGGCACTCAAGCGCAACAGGATATGTATTTGAACTGTAATGGCAGTGCGCAGCTCTACACAGATCAACAGCATTTTTAAAAAAATCGCACCACGATCTTGAAAACAGGTCATAAGCAGTAAAAAACCCACGAAGAACGAGCGCAAACCATCTGATACCAACGGCAAGGTTCACGCCTGAGTGCAGATTTTTCAGTTATTCTCGGGTTGTTTTCGCAACACCTTCCAACCCAACGTCAAGTTCATTTTTGTATGTTATCTGCGTGTCAAGAATGGATAAAAAAACAACAAGGATACGGCCCATCATGCCTCATTTTTTCGCCAAAACCATTACGATATTTGCTCCATTTTTTACAGTCTGTTCGTCGAATTTTATGATGCGTGAGTATTCCTTTGCGCAGAAGATGCTGCGAAAAGCGGCAGCAGGTTAGCCAACGTATCAATTGGATGCAACGGTAAAGCCGCATGCGTTTTATGCGATTTACGCAAAGCAGGCACAAATGCACTCTCAAAACCAAGTTTAGCGCCTTCCTTTAAGCGCACATCGCTTTGCCCCACCGGCCTCACTTCTCCCGACAAGCCAATTTCGCCAAAAAACAAGGCCTTGGACGGCGCAGGAACCCCCGTTAGCGCCGACACCAGCGCCGCTGCAACCGCCAAATCTGCTGCAGGCTCGTTGATTCTCAGTCCTCCAGCAACATTGAGATAAACATCATTCGCACCCATCACCACCCCACAGCGGGCTTCCAATACCGCTAACACCATAGCGAGGCGTGCTGAATCCCATCCAACCACGGCGCGTCGGGGCGTTCCCAAAGATGAAGGTGCAACGAGGGCCTGAATCTCAACCAATACGGGTCGCGTACCCTCCATTCCGGCAAAAACCACAGCCCCAGAAACGTCGCCTTTGCGGTCTGATAAAAAGAGGGCCGAAGGGTTGGGCACTTCCATCAATCCCGCTTCGGTCATTTCAAAAACACCGATCTCGTCCGTTGGGCCATAGCGATTTTTGACTGTTCGGAGAATACGAAACTGATGCCCTCGTTCGCCTTCAAAATACAGCACAGCATCAACCATATGCTCAAGAACCCGTGGCCCGGCTAATGTTCCCTCTTTGGTAACATGCCCAACCAACACCACAATGGTGCCTGTGCGTTTTGCCAAACGTATAAGTTCGTGAGCGCAGGCCCGCACTTGAGCAACCGTACCAGGCGCACTATCCAACTGATCCAGATACATAGTTTGAATAGAGTCGATAATAACTAATTGCGGTGGAGAAGATTCTAATGTTGCCACGATATCGCGTACGGACGTCGCAGAAGCTAAAGCCACCTGACTTTGCGACAACCCCAAACGCTCGGCCCGCAGACGCACCTGATCAATCGCCTCTTCCCCGGAAATATAAACGACACTCTCACCTTCATGCTGAACTGTTTGAGAAGTGCTTTGTAATAGGCTTTGATTTTTTTGCGCCAAGCGGCCAGTAACCTGTAGTAGAAGCGTAGACTTACCGATGCCAGGATCGCCGCCGACCAAAAGAACGGAGCCGCGCACGAACCCCCCACCCGTCACACGATCAAACTCACTGATGCCGCATTGTTGGCGGGGTAAAACCTTGGCCTCGCCTTGCAAACCCACAAACTCGATCCGACGACCGCTCTTTGCAGGTGAAAGCCCCTTGGGCACAGCTTGGGGAAGCGCTTCTTCTACCAAAGTGTTCCACTCCCCACAGCCGTCGCATCGCCCAGCCCATTTTAAACTGGTCGAACCACAAGATTGACAAACATAATGTGAGGTCGGTTTCGCCATAGGCCGAAAGCTACCGTATGTTCACGAATTGTTCAACCCCTGATCATGAAAAAAAATTTTTGCCACCAAGGCTTGCCAAAGACGCCTTAAGGATGCTAAGACCACCCGGCTTCCCTGTCGTCGTCGGAAGTGTGGGCAGTTAGCTTAGCGGTAGAGCGCTACGTTGACATCGTAGAGGTCACTGGTTCGATCCCAGTACTGCCCACCATTACATCCCTCTTCACATCCATGATGTACTCCAAGCAAAATGTGCTCGGCAAAGAACCGTGATGCAAGCACGCCGCTTTAGAAGTCACAATCACGCGCCCCCTTTTGCCCAAAACCCTAATGATAATGCTTGGTTGGAGAATTCAATTTTGCAAATCCGCACTCCAGAGCCTTCAAAAGCTGCTTTTCTCGAAGATAATTGAGAACCATGGTCACCGTACGTAGAGCAGCGCCCATTTCTAAAGGATTACCCGTGCGGTTTTCAAGACAATGACTAAGCCCGTGCACTGATTGATCAAGAACACGTCGCACCTCATCATGAATGGGAAAAGCCGTTGTTCGTCGTTGAATAATAAAAAGCAACTTTATCAAAACATTGCGTACTTCTTGTTCATCGTTCAAACGATCAAAGATGACCTGCGCCCGCGACACCAGAGCTTCAGCAACAACGTCATCCATCGTTTCTTTATGATAAATCCTGCGCACCGGGCGTATGGCCACATGCTGTCCCAATTTATGATACCTCCCAGACCGGATATAGTTTCGGAACACTAACAAAAAAGGGGGTGGCATCATTTTGTTCAGATTCACCACAGTTAAGCTAAAAAATACTGCGGGAAGAATTGCAGCCTTGAAAAAGGAGTGATATGGTCGCCCATCACAATGATGGTCTCGACAACAAACAAGAAAAAGATGAGAAGGTTTTGTTAACACTCACACTTTAGATAATTATTGACCGAATTTCGTTACAGCACGCTGCTGGCATTCTTAACCTCTAGGAGCAAACAATGAGCCAACCGCTTGAAAAAGATACAGAACAATCTAATCCACAACGCATTGAAACCGACTCAATGGGTGAGGTTGCTGTTCCTGCTGATAAATATTGGGGTGCACAGACACAACGCAGTTATCAAAACTTTGAAATCGGCACAGAGAAAATGCCGCTGCCCTTGATCCGCGCCTACGGTGTTGTCAAAAAGGCGGCTGCCCTCACCAACAAATCACTCGGCACACTCGACGCAAGCGTCGCCGATGCAATTGTTGCCGCTGCCGATGAAGTTATTGATGGCAATCTGGACGATCATTTTCCCCTCGTGGTCTGGCAAACAGGTTCGGGCACACAGACAAACATGAACGTGAATGAAGTCATTTCCAATCGCGCAATCGAAGTGCTTGGCGGCACCATGGGATCAAAAAAACCTGTCCATCCCAATGACCACGTAAACTACGGCCAGTCGTCCAACGATAGTTTCCCCACGGCGATGCACATTGCGACCGCCGAACAGTTAGCGCATGAACTTTTGCCCGCCCTTGAACACATGAGAACGACCCTAGACGGCAAAACCGAGCAATTTAAGTCGATCATCAAAGTTGGTCGCACGCACATGCAAGACGCAACGCCTGTTACGTTGGGACAGGAGTTTTCTGGATACGCTACCCAAATTCGCTATGCCATCGACCGCATTCAAGCCGTTATGCCCCGTGTGCTGCAGCTTGCCCAAGGAGGCACAGCGGTAGGAACAGGTATTAACTGCCCCACCGGTTTTGCAGAAAAATTTGCAACGGAAGTAGCACGCATCACCGACCTGCCTTTTACCAGCGCTGAAAATAAATTTGAGGCATTAGCCGGTCATGACGCGTTGGTAGAAACCTCCGGGGCGATGAACACGATTGCCTGCTCGCTTATGAAAATTGCCAATGACATTCGCTTACTGGGCAGTGGCCCGCGCTGCAGTATTGGTGAGATACATTTGCCCGAAAACGAACCTGGCTCCTCAATCATGCCCGGCAAGGTCAACCCAACACAAAGCGAAGCAATGACAATGGTTTGCGCACAAGTAATGGGTAATCACACTACTGTAACAATCGCCGGAGCCTCTGGCCACCTTGAGTTAAATGTGTTTAAACCCGTCATCATCTACAATGTTTTGCAATCGATCCGCCTACTCACCGATGCATGCCGCAGCTTTGCCAATAATTGTTTAGTCGGCATTGAGGCTAACGAGAACATCATCAAATCTCATCTCTCCCGCAGCTTGATGCTGGTAACGGCCCTTAATCCCCATATTGGCTACGACAAAGCTGCGAAAGTTGCAAAAAAGGCGCTGGCTGAAGACAAAACGTTGAAAGACGCTGCGATCGAGCTGGGTTTCCTGTCGGCGGAAGAGTTTGACGCTTGGGTGCTTCCGGAGAAAATGATTGGTCAAGCCCGTTGATCCGGCCTCTTTGAAGCTCATCAAACGCTCTGTGCGGGTGTCGGGGCATGCAACATCTATTGCCTTAGAGGAAGAATTTTGGCACGCACTCGAAGCACACGCACAAAAAGAAGGTAAGTCGCTTGCGCAACTTATTCATGATGTGGATGCTTTGCGCGGCATGCGTAACCTCGCCAGCGCGCTAAGAGTTTTTTGTCTGCGGCACGCTCTTACCACGCATTCATAGCACGAGAGCAAATCCCGAAAAGATGGGATCGAAAGAGCCCATCTTTGACGACGTATTTGCGTCAAAAGAAATGAAACAGAGCGCGCATGACTTTGGGAGATGCGCTCAAAACAAACCAACCCGACACTCTACTTAAAAAAGGCATCTGCAGCCGCGCGGTGGCTTTGTTTTTTAGCAATTTCTGCTTGAACGCGACAAATTTCTGCCTCCAGCTCACCCACATAGGTTTTAAGCTCCGCAATTCCGAGCATGCTTAAATCTTTCGCCGCTAACGCGACCGATTGTTTGGGGGCTGGCTCAAGATCTTCTAAGTTCATTATTTTCCTCATTTTTAGAACGTCTATTGATAAATAATTAATGTTTATAGCACGAAATCAATATTTATTTTCCTCATTTCTCTAATTTCAGTTGCCCCATGGTGTAAGAACAGGTATAACACCTGCGTGGTCTGGTTCTTGGATCATCCTCCCGCAACACAAGAAGGTTCGTGAGGCTTCGTTGTGTTTCGCAGCGGAGAACGGGTAAGCTATAATTATTTGGGGAGAACAACCATGAGCAAACTTCTGATGCCTAAAGCAACAGCTGTCTGGCTGGTAGAAAATACAATTCTCACTTTTGCTCAAATTGCTAAATTTTGCGATATGCACGAACGCGAAATTAAAAGCATCGCTGATGGTGAAGTCGCCGCCGGCGTGATTGGCGTTAGCCCTATTCAAACCAATCAAGTTACAGACGAAGAAATCAAGCGCTGTGAAGCCGACCCCACCGCCGTGATGCAGATGATTGATCGCAAAGATCTGCCGGAAGTTGCTGCGCGCACAAAAGGCCCGCGCTACACCCCCATGACAAAGCGTACCGAAAAACCAAACGCTATTGCTTGGTTGGTCAAAACATATCCAGGCATGTCCGATACCTCCGTTGGTCGGTTGTTGGCAACCACAAAAGACACGATCAAAAGCATTCGTGAACGTACACACTGGAACATTGCCAACATCAAGCCGGAAAATCCTGTGCTTTTGGGCTTATGCTCGCAGCGCGATCTGGATGCCGAAATCGCAAAAATTAAGCCGTCCAAAATGGTTCAGCCTGAGGATGCAAACGATCAGAGCGACGCATTTGACTCAGATATGGACGAACAAGAAAGCACAACAAGCGGCACAAATCCATTTGCTGCTGCACTGGCCGCCTATGCCACAGCCGCACGCCAGAAGGTTCAACCAACTTCTCAAGATGATGAGATAGATGAAGATAGCGATACACAACGTTAATTTACATATTCAGGGAAAGGACACGTTTTATGACAGCATCACCTTCCACTGTTTCCAGCACCGTTGTTATTGATCAAGCAGCACAGGCTGTTCAAGACGCAGAGCAAGTTGCAGCAACATTAAACCCCAACTTAGGCCCTGGGATTGTTGCGATGGCGGGTGCAGAAGCCCTCATCTTTTTGCTCGTGGGATATATCCTTTATGAAATGGGGAGGAAGATGCTCAAGAATGTGCATGCCGGAACAACCTCGCCATTAAAGGCAAAGCTTATTTTTGGCTTCCCGACATTGCTTCTCTCGTTAGCACCAACGATTATCACCGGCCTCATCATCCGGGACCAGCTTTTTGGTAGTCACTTTGACATGCTTTCTGGTGTCAAGGCGATTCTTACCTGCTTAATCACAGGTTTTATCGCCCAAGCAGGTTGCCTAATATACTTTTTCAATAAAGTCGAAAAAGCCGAAAAAGAACGCCAGAAATAGACTTTTACTTAATCTGTCAAAGAACGCACAAAAAAGGCGGTCCTCACTGTGGGCCGCCTTTTCGTTTATACATTCTTAGTTTAAAAACTTACATTGTAACGAAGGATAACGCTCTTACGCTTGAAACGATCTTACACTTTATTGAGACTCTCGTTGGCGATCGCCGTCCATCTTTTGGCTGAGCAACGTCATTTGGTCTCTCAACCAAAGCTTGTGAAGCTTAAGCTTATGAATGACGTCCCCATCGGGAGCAGGGCGAAGTGACTCTGCATGTAAAGCAGCTTCATCTGCGTCATGACGATGTTTCAGAGATTCCAAACGCTGTGCATAGGCCATTAATGCATCTCCTCATCTAAAGTTTGTAAACAAATCGGGAGTGCGTCCAAAACTTGGAGTTTCGAACCCCCTCGCTTCTTACGCTTATAAATCTAGACTAACAGCGGGAACTTGCAAAGTACTTAAGATCGCGACATTTTCGCAAAAGCGCTGTTAATCATTCATAAGCATATGATTTTAAACAAATTATTATTTAGCACCAAACTTGATTGTTTTCATACAGTTGCATGCAGAATACACCCCCGAACTGAATATAATTATGCTTTGAATGACAAAAACATTTTTTGTAGCACGTTTTTTCCCGCCATCAGTAGGCTCTACGTGCACTTTAACGACGAAGCGACATTAAAATTAACACTTTTTAAGAAAGGTCAAAGATGCTCTCGCCGATTCCATCATTTTGGAATTTGCTCTAAAAACGTTCAACAGCAAACTACTCAATAGCAAACTACTCAATAGCACTGGGCACTACACCAATTTGTGTGCCAATGGTGGTGGCAATAGATTCCCACGTCAGCTCTTCATGACCCGATTTAATTGCATGGGCACATGCCTGATCAAGCGTGACAATCGATTTATCGGGGTTATTTTGCTTGCGCAAATATTTGGTCGCAACCTTTACCATACGCTCACAAATTTCATCACTGATCACCAACCCAAAGTGCGCTTCGTATTTCGGTTTAATTTTTTTGATGATGTGGATGGTATTATCAATACTGGGCTCATCGACAATTACTTTTTGAAAGCGCCGATCCATAGCCGCATCGGGTCGAATAAACTGATTAAATTCATCTCGCGTTGTTGCACCCACCAGCTGTAAATCGCCCGCAGTTAGATAAGGTTTCATAATATCAGACATCCCGGATGCAGCAGTAGCATGACAGGTGGGCATGATTGTGTGCAACTCATCAATACAAATAATGATGGGCGGGGATTTTTTGGACGCATTGCGCTCGGCCACCCCCTTTAAAAACGGAATGAGACGGCCTTCGAATTCACCGCGCGAAGCCGTTCCCGCAGCAAAGGTTGAAAGCTCAGCTTCAATAATACGTGATCCCTTTAAAATCTTGGGCACTTTGCCCGAAACAATTGTTTGCGCCAACGCGATAAAAAGCGCCGTTTTACCAACCCCCGCAGGACCAAGTAAAACAGCATTAGAGCGACCGCGTTGTAGCAGAATGGTGATCAGCTCATCCACCTCGCGATCACGCCCAACCACAGGGTCAAAACGATTCATGCTGGCCAGCTTTGTGATGTCGCGGGTGTATTTTTCGACAATGCCCTCAAAAATCTCATCCGGCACCTGAAAAGGCAGATCGCGATAGTCCATAACTGCAGGCGCAGTTTCGGCAACGGGAGCTTTTTCGGCGGCAGGGGGTTTTTCAGACATTTTATCTCTCCAACAACAAGTTAATAACAAAAGTGTTAAAGGGAGGTAACTGTTTTTATGATGATTTGGCTGTTTTTTGTGGATTTAATGCCTCGCGCAGGCTTTTTGCACCGCTTCCACGCGCCAAAGGCTGAGGTTGATCGGGATGGGGCGCCCACCCCAGCAATGAAATAAGCTCAAAGGTGGCAACAGCACCGTTTGCATGGGCTGCCCCCGAGGCGAAATGTGTGCGATAATGTTGTAACGCACGATCCCTAAACCCGCGCGTCATCGGCCTTTGACTACGGCGATGCATCACGTTAGTGGCTCCCATTCCTTTCAAATCATGCAAAAGGGTTAAAGGATTTTGATAATCGACCTGCACCACTTCCACATCGGCGACTGGTAAAGAAAATCCTGTGGCATACAACAGCTGTGCAGCGGCTTGCACATCAATCATGGGGGATACGCGCGGGCTGATTCCACCATACATTTCTTCTTCGGCGATAGCTAAGGCTTGACGCAATTCCATTAATGTCTGCCCCCCCGCAAAGCACGCCATAAAAAGGCCGTCGGTTTTAAGCATGTAATGAATAACTTGCATTAACTGGGGTAAATGATTACTCCACTGCAAATCAAAAAGGCTGACGATCAGGTCATAATCTTGAGCGAGAATTTGCGTTTCGGGGTCAAGAAGATCAAGCACAACAACGTCACTGGCTCCTTTTTCATGCCGTAAAAAAAGAGCGATATCCTCATTAGCCATACCGGAAAGCGCAACCCGTGGAAACGTGCGTTTAATACCTTTACACCCGTCAATAATGATCTCTTGTGCACGCTGATAGATAAAATCAAAAGCTTTAAAATTTTCAGCCGCACGAACACGTCGAGCGCGCAAAAGGGCGAGGTCAAAAACGTCAGCGTTCGGTACGGGCATCATCAGCGTAATATTGTATATTTTTTAAATTTGGGCGACAAGGAAATATGGGAAAAATTTTCACACCCCTCATTGATTTTATTTTACCCCCGCTGTGTGCGGGATGCCGCAGGCCAAGCACACAATCTCACATGTTATGTGCTCAATGCTGGCAGACACTCAGTTTTATTGACAAACCCTTCTGCATGCAGTGCGGATTACCTTTCGAATTTTCAAGCGGTGATGAAATGCTATGCGCCCACTGCGTGCAGGGATCTTATCCTTTTACGTTGGCCCGGGCTGCATTACGCTATGACGATGCCAGCAGAAGGCTTATCTCGCTCTTTAAATACCACGACCAAATCCATCTTTTACCACTCTTTGAACCTTGGTTAGTGCGCGTAGCAAAACCGTTAATAGAGGATGTATCCCTTGTTGTACCCGTGCCAATGCATCGGTGGCGATTATGGCGGCGGACATATAATCAAGCGGCCCTGCTTGCTCAAACGATAGGAAAAGCTTACCACAAACCCGTTGCACTCTTTGCTTTAAGACGGGCGCGTCATACACGGCCTCAAGTTGGTTTGGATGCCCAAAAGCGGCGAAAAAATTTACACTCTGCCTTTGCCTGCGCGCCAGAACAGGTAAAAAATCAATGCATTCTGTTGATTGATGATGTATATACCACAGGCGCCACGCTGGAAACTTGCGCCCATTGTTTGCTGCAAAATGGCGCGCGCGAGGTGCGCGTTTTAACACTGGCACGGGTCATCAACGCGAAGGACGTTTCATCATGACGATGGTTATTGATGCTTCCACGTTTACTCAACCTGACAATTTAGCCGACTTTATTTTTGAGTCCTATAATTTTGATTATGCTTCAGGCGTGCTCTCTTTGCATTATCGCTATGCGAATGGCGATCAATTTTGTGAAAAAATTCAGTTCCCCTTGCCTCTCCCCCACCTCACTCACGCGGCGGAAACAGCATTGGATCAAGCGTTTCGATTAATCTTTTTACTCTCAGGGATTAGCTATTTTAAAGCTTGGCTTGCACCACGTTTACGCTGTGAGGCGTTTACATTGCCTGTTGATCTCGCCGATTTTCTACAAACTGTCTATGTTGCCGGGCTAGGCGAATTTTCAGTACAAAACAAACTTGATATTGTCGATTTTTTTCGTTTTGAGTTTGATAAAAACGCGCGCTTTAATCCTCAGGTTTTGACTTTATCACATCGTCATTTGGTGCCCATGGGAGGAGGAAAAGATTCACTTGTTACACTGGATTTACTCAAAAAAAATAACGAGCAAGTCGTTCTTTTTCAATCCGGCAATGCAGAAACAATAACGCGCGTCGTGAAAGAGACCACCCTTGATGTTATCAAATGTCAACGCCACATTGATCCCGCCCTGTTTATCTTAAACGAACAAAAAGGCGCTTATAATGGACATGTTCCCATTACCGCCATTTTATCATCTATCACCGTTGCATGTGCCATTTTATATGATTTTACCACGATTGTTTTTTCAAACGAGCATTCAGCGAGCGAAGGCAACATGATGATTGGTGATCGTGTGATCAATCACCAGTATAGCAAGTCGTTTGAAATGGAAATGGCGCTGCAAAACATAATCACCACCATGATCAGCCCCAACATCAAACTTTTTTCTCTTTTGCGCCCCTTAAGCGAGACAGCTATTGTCGAGCGCTTTTCCCGTGATCCCCACTATCATTCAGTTTTTATGAGCTGCAACAAAACAATGAAAGTACAGGCACATAATCGCCTTTCCCATTGGTGTTGTCATTGCCCCAAGTGTCAGTATGTTTTTCTTTCGCTCGCAGCTTTTATTGATAAAGAGAGCCTAGTTGAAATTTTTGGCCGCAACCTTTTGGATGATGCAGACCAAATTAATGACTTTAGCGCACTGCTTGGTATAGCGGCGTCTAAACCTTTTGAGTGCGTAGGAACCTTGCAAGAAAGTCAACAATTATTAGCCTATCTTGCATTAAAAGAAGAATGGAAATCCTGCCTGGTCATCAAAGCATTAGCCCCTTCCGTTACATTTGATCCCGCCGTATGGAAAAGTCTTTTTGATCTTAAGGCGCCCCATAACGTCGCTGAACCCTACCTTCGTTACCTTCAAGAGAGTCAACCATGCCACTAAATGAATGGCGGAACAAAAACATTGCCATCTGGGGTTTAGGAAAGGAAGGACAAGCCGCTGCCGCCCTCTGCCATGAACTGAATTATATTTTCCTTGATGAAGAGCAAGCGGGACCTACAACACTAAACGGACATCCGGTTGTACGGGGAGACGAAAACATTGCAGCAGCGTTAAAGTCAAGTGATGTATTAATTAAATCTCCCGGTGTCAGCCTTTATCACAAGGCTTTAAAAGATTTTAAAGCACGTGGGGGACACGTTACCTCCCTGCTCAACGTATGGTTTAAAATGCGCAATGACACAGCTTTCACCATCGGCATAACCGGTAGCAAAGGCAAAACAACAACATGCTCTCTCCTGGCGCACTGCTTAAGCAATTTAGGCAAAGATGTGCTGCTGCTGGGAAACATCGGAACGCCGGTTACAGCAGCCTTAAATCAACGCGCAGAATATATCGTTTTAGAATTATCGAGTTACCAGACCGCTGATTTTGATGGAACGTTAGATATTGCACTTGTTACCTCGCTTTTTCCTGATCACTTGCCGTGGCATGGCGATGAAACAACCTACTATCGCGACAAATTGGCATTGCTTAATCACGCTCCAAAAACCTACGTGCATCGCAGCGTGCTTGAACGCGCCCCGTTTGCACTTCCCCCCTCATGTATTTTTTATGATACCGCTGAGGCGAGTCAGTACGCGCTTTCACCTTATCTCATGCGCGAACATAACCGCGCGAATGTTAGTGCGGTCATAACAGTTTTGGCAGAACTGGGTTTTTCTCCTACACAAAGCATACAAGCCATGCAGGGTTTTGAGGGGGTTGCGCACAGGCAAAAAGATTTAGGCGAACGTGCTGGCATTCTGTATGTAGATGACAGCATCTCAACCACAGTGCAGTCGGCCATTATGGCGCTAAAAGTTTATCACCCCCGCCCCTGCACTTTAATTGCGGGCGGGTTTGACCGCGGCCTCGATTTTTCTGAATTGGTCGATTACATGATAACCCATCAGGCCCCTATGTCAGGGGTTGTTTGTACGGGAGCGAGTGGAGCGAGGTTGTTTGAATCTTTGCATGCCCACGTTACGTTTCCCGTTTTATATGAAGCGGACTTTACCACCGTTGTTAAACGCGCAATCTCTCTAACACCGAAGGGAGGCGTGGTTTTGCTATCCCCTGCATCACCAAGTTTTGGCCAGTTTAGAGATTATCAATCGCGAGGCCAGACTTTTGCTCAACTCTGCGGTTTCGAGACGAAAGTAGATCCCTAATTCGTATTGATCTAACGTGTTTATTTTTGCGCCCAAATCAAATAATTGATATCAAAATCGCTGGCATGCATTGTCGCACTGCCTGTAAAGGGGTTATACCGCAGGCCCTTTATCTCTTTGATAGAGAGGCCGTTTTTGCGCAAAAACTCAGCAATCTCAGAGGGTTTTAGAAACTTGTTCCAATCATGAAGATCGGTAGGCGCAATGCGCAGGACTTTTTGCGCCATCCAAACGGCTAAAATCTTGGACTTGAGTGTGCGGTTAAGTGTGGTCATCACCAAAATGCCGTTATCTGCAAGTTTTTTGCACAGATGATCAATAAACAGAGCGGGATCGGCCACATGTTCAATAATTTCAGATGCAATAACCAGATCAAAACGTTTTTTGCCTTTAAAATCCTCGATCGACGATTCTTCGTAATGAACAGCAAGATCAGATTGTTGGGCATGCGCACGCGCAGCGGCAATCGCCTGAGGAGAAGCATCAATGCCAGTGACATCAGCACCGAGCCGCGCGAGTGGTTCGGCCAGCAAACCGCCGCCGCAGCCCACATCAAGACATGTTAATCCGCGCACGTCACGTCGACCCAACCCATTTAAAACACTCGATTTTATAAATTCAATCCGCGGCGGCACCAAATGATGCAATGCTTTTAACGGGCCGCGCTCATTCCACCAATCCTGTTCAAGTGTGGCAAAATGAGCGATCTCATCAGAGTCGATTGTCGTGCGAAAAGCATCATGCGTCATAATTTTGCACTATGCCCTGTCTTTTCACGCGAGGCAAGATTGACATTCCCCCCCCAAATTCGTCATAAGAACAAGCAGAAGGAAATATTTAGCAATGCACCCCCCCATAGCCCCCTCCCTAACAGCCCTAATGAAGCGCGGTTGCGACTTTTTGGGAACAAAAACAGCTATTTTAGGCGGCGGGATGACATGGGTTTCAGAAAGAAACCTTGTTGCAGCGATCTCCAATGCGGGAGGTTTCGGGGTTTTAGCGTCAGGATCAATGCCTGCTGACATCTTACGCAGCGAAATTAGAGCGACTCAAGCCCTCACCCAAAACCCCTTTGGGGTTAATCTCATCACCATGCACCCTGACCTTTTAGCCTTGATCGCCGTGTGTGGTGAAGAAAAAGTAAGCCATATCGTTCTTGCAGGTGGCTTGCCCAGCGGCGAGGCAATGCAGCACGCCAAAGCGACAGGCGCAAAAATTTTGTGTTTTGCCTCATCGGCGATTGTGGCCAAGCGACTGATTCGCCAAGGTGCCCATGCCATCGTGATTGAAGGAATGGAGGCAGGCGGGCACATCGGACCGGTGGCGACCTCTGTCTTGGCGCAGGAAATTCTCCCTGAAATTCAAAATGTTCCGGTTTTTGTAGCGGGTGGCATCGGGCGCGGCGAAGCGCTGGTAAGCTATCTTGAAATGGGCGCAGCAGGGATTCAGCTGGGCACCCGATTCGTTTGCGCAACAGAAAGTATCGCCCACCCTAACTTCAAAAAGGCATTTATTCGTGCGAGCGCCCGTGACGCGGTACCCTCCCCGCAGTTGGACCCACGCTTTCCTGTCATTCCGGTGCGCGCCTTGCAAAACGAGGGGACTCGACGTTTTATGGAAAAACAGCGTGAGGTGATTCAACGATTCGACGAGGGCTTGATTGACCAGAAGGAAGCACAGCTTGAAATCGAGCATTTCTGGGCAGGCGCTTTGCGTCGAGCAGTAATTGAGGGCGATGTAGAAACCGGCTCAATCATGGCCGGACAAAGCGTTGGTTTGGTACGCAAAGAACAGCCAGTACAAGACATCATTGACGAGCTTTTAGCACAAGCCAATGCGCTCTTAAGAACGCGCGCAAACGTCCTTTAAGAAGCGCGAGGCCACCCTTCGTCAATAAATATTCTTCATATTCCTTATACATAGCCGCACTGTGCAAGGTGCATGCACTGCGATTCGGCCTTGCCCCCTCAAGCACAAATCTGCTACTGATGGATCATAAATCAAGCCGAACCCCTTTATGCATAAAAACTTCCGGCACGGGCTAAGGGATGTTTTGCTTTAACCAGATGGATTTAAAGATGGCAAATTTTGGGCGCTTTAAAAGCTTCACACAAGACTCACCCCCACCTCGTGGCGGCTTGCAATCCCCACATATTGAATCGGTTGCCATGGCGCTGCGTAACGCGCGCATTTTACAAGGTTATAGCTTAAAAGAGGTATCAAATACGATACACATTCAAATGAAACATCTTGAAGCAATCGAAGGCGGACAGTTTGATGCCTTACCGCCAGTCGTTTATGCAAAGGGCTTTATTGCGGCTTACGCCACTTTTCTACAGCTTGACCAGAGCGAAATGGTGGACCGCTTTTATCATGAAATTCTCCATGCCAACGACGACCACAAAACATCATACTTAAACCTTAAAAAAACACCGCTCAAAATTCATCACGTTGATGATCCGGCCGAACGCAATGTGCCCAGCGGCACATTGATAGCAATCGGGTTCATTTTAATGGTGGTATGTTATGGTTTATGGCAAATGACCGGGACTACGGGACGCGATGTTGCTTTGTATGTACCGCCCCTGCCCGCACGTTTTCAAACACTGGGAACAATAACGCCGACTAAACCACCGCTTGTGCAAGAAGCAGCAATGTCGTCAGCCTCATTGACTACAGCCGCTACCGCACCACACAACAAAACAGAGATTGATGATGATTCCTCTACTGATGAGAGCGTGAGCGAAGCTAGTATTATAGAAACACCCGACACAGCCCTTCCCGTTACGGCTTCAAGCACAGTACCGAATGCAACAACCAGCAATGTTCTGCCCGCAACGTCAACCAACTCCCCCTTTTCCACACCGAGCAAACGAGAAGACAGCTCAGCCACGGCTTCGGGGACATCTCTCACAACTGCAGCAAAAGCCCTTATGACCGTGCAGGTTTTAGCGGAAAGTCCAGTGCAAATTTATTCACTGCAAGGCGATTTACTGGCGGACACAGTATTACGTCCGGGTGAAGTGTACAGCCTACCTGTTGATGGTTCGAGCTATATTTTAAAATCAAACCGATTGGATATTTTATCCATAAAAGTCAATGGCCAGTCTTCACCGCTCACAGCTGACAAAACGCAAGAGCAATATAACATTCTAATGGAGCCAACGCATTTGCTCAATGGTACGGCTGTTTATTAAATTTTGTCGGCCTATGCTTTTGTAACCCTGTAGCGCCATCCACGTGCAAAAAAGTTCAGCACAACATAACACAGCTTTTGCAGCGGTTTATCAAATAAAAGTCCCACCACGATAGCCCCCGTAAAACACACTGTGGCCATTCCCACATAAACATTAACGGTACTAAACAAAATAAAGTCGGGATATTTTTTATAAGCCCAATCAACCCACCATGAAAGGGGCATATGTATACT
>JBDHTQ010000008.1:0-114135 GCA_039808765.1 Bdellovibrionales bacterium | reverse complement strand
TAATGGCGGAGGGGATGAGATTCGAACTCACGATACGGTTCATCACCGTATACCCGCTTTCCAGGCGAGCGCCTTCAACCACTCGGCCACCCCTCCAACCTCTGGATGGGGCCTTATAGCAAAACTTTATGCAAAAGGGAAATTTTTTTGCATATTTTCTAAAATCAAACCCCGTAATGTCCTTTAAAAAACTTTTGCGGCTGCACATTTCAAGAAAATGGCTGCAGCTGTGTAAACCACGCGCTAAAAAAGGGACGCTTAAGTTCGGAGACGAGGGGGGCAGCGGGCTCAATCGCGGATTCAAGAGTGGATGCAATGGCACGTTCAACGGCCCTATAGTGTTGTTCCGTTAAATCAACTAACTCATCGTTGCCGATGTTCTTTTCTCTTAAAATATTTCTGATGACGCCTTCCTTCGTTTTATTAATAGACTCGCCAAATTTTCGTGAGGGCCTGCCCTCTTCATCCAGATCCGCATGATCTAAACGGTTCGTCTCCGATGAGCAGTCGTCACAAATTACAATGCGTTCATTGCTTATAAAGCCTACTGTCCACAAGTTTGCCGGTGGTGTTGCGACAAGAAAGAATGGTTTTAATAGACCATCGTCCTGCTCCGGTCGAGAAAAGGTGAGGCTCTTGACTTCTCTCGCCATGAGATTTTCTGAAGGGTGAAAAAGATTAATACCCCTGATAATGCCTTCGCAGCCACGCGGCAGAGATGCAATTGAAAAGAAATTCAGCGTTAAAGAACTCAAAATCTCCCACATTTCGTCGGGTGAAAATTTTTCTCTATCATCAAGAAGGATGGTTAGACGATTAAAAAAGATGTTTGATGTTTCGGAGCCCTTATCAGCCATATCAGAAAGCGAACAAGTGGCTTCTTGTAAAAGCATCTTTCTCAGCTTTATGTTTTCTTGCGGCGCAGTAGACAATCCTCTGATGCACACATTCCAAAGTTCAGTTGATCGATAGGGCTCTTGCAATGTTTCTGAAATCGCGGAAATTGTTTGCTCCCACATCTTGAGCAGTTTTTCTTCAGACAATCGGGAGGGGTTCGACGTTATGGTGAGACATGCGTGGGTTAAAGCCGGGATGTGCTTCGGCCTCAGCATCTGTTCTTGCGCAAGATGGAGGCGATCTGCAATAAACTCCTCAAGTTGAGTGAATGTTTTTTCTCTAAAGGTGTGCAAAGAATCTGTGCTTTTCGGGTCCGATAAATAAATTATTTTCTGAAGCAGGCCAACATATTGCGTATCAAAGCGGGCGATGAGGTCGTGTTGATTATCGCACAGAAAATCAGAGACAAGTTGAACGCTCGTTTCTAGGTTCTCAGAGGTATCACAGCTCTCGTGCATACGATTAAGCAGAACGGTTAGAGCGGGGTGCTGTGAAAATTTATCTTCTCCCCATTTTATACAATCAAGCAAAGGAGGAATCATTGTTTCCGGTGAATTAAAGAGAACGCGTGGATGGCAAGACAAGCAACTATCGATGGAGCAGCTGCGTATATCATAGAAACTATTTTCGATGCCTGCTAAATCCACCTCAGGAATTGCTTGCCAAAATTTTATGACAAGGTCACGCATCACAGCGGGATCGCTAAACGTGTTGTTAATGCCTCGTATAAAGCGATCAACATTATTAAGAGACGTATGTTGAATTAAGGCAGAGAGATCAAAACTCTCAAAAAACGTTATATCCAATGATTGAGTTTCAAACGCCTGCACAAAAAAACTATTGAACGGCATGGGGTTTGAATAATCAGTGAAGCGATTTCTATAGTGTTTTACATAACCCAGCATTGCATCGGCCATGGATCGTGCAATTGTGCACCCTACGGGGTGGGGGATTAAGAGAGCTGCGAGCGTTGACGCATTCTTCTTAATTTGGGGGGATTGGCATTCCGGGCTAAAAATTTCTTCAATAGCCGCAGCAATCACATCTTGGTTTGGCGGTTCCTGCGTAGGGTTTCGAGCAAAATGGGCAAATGCAAGCACCTGTTCAGAAGGGTTTTTAAGATGGCTCAAATTTAAGTCGGCGATTGTGGGCATTTATTCTTCGCTGTAATGTTTTAAAATTTTCGTACACAAAAAATGCATAGCAATACATGTAATGAAAAATGTCATGTGTAGATGTCAAGGTAAAAAACGGCGCTAAAATGCGCCGCTTTTATTAAGTGATAAGTGAAAGGGATAAAAAGGTAATGTGAAACTGCTCATCACGCTCGCAACGTTGCGATTTTAGCGATAGCGAAAATCGAATTCATTTCTGCGACCCTGATATCCCCAATCATTGCGATCGTCGTCTTGCTCTAATTTTTTGCACCCGCGACCTGGTAAGCACGCATAGTCATGCCCTTTGCCGAAATAGGGCCGGCCTCCTGGATTGCCGCGATCATTAAAAGTACGTGGATCATAGCCCTCCCCATAAGGGACAAACCCTTCACTTCCACGCGGGCGAACTGGGCCATAATAACGATCGTAATAACCCCCATAATAACCACGAGTGGGAACAACAGTGGTCACCGATCTGTCATGATAACGGCCCATAGGTTCAATGGTACACCCTGGTAGGGCGGCAATTGCCGCAAAGGCTACTGCCGCTAATCTATTTTTTCCCGATAATCTTGTTGCCTGTTCCAGCATTGTTGTCATGATAAAACTCCTAAATTGGTAACCTTGAGAATAGTTTCAGGCGTTACTTTCGTCAATGTCAAAGCAGTAAAAACGCAACATTTACCCTCATAAAGGAAATGACTAAATATTAACGCTCCCAGAGATTAAGTCGTCTTTGTAGGGGGGCGGCAGGTCTGCGATAACTGCCACGACCTCTATCAAAGTCATAATGCGTGTAACCTGTTCCGGTGGAATGAACGACAACCGCAGCGCCTGGGGCATCCCAGCGATATTTATATTGATTGCCATAAACTCTAAACATGGGTTCGCCCGCTAAATTAACAATGCGACCATCGGGGCTAACCGCGCAGCCGCTAACCAATCCTGTCATCGCTAGTCCTGCGAATAACGCCCTTAGGTGAGATGTGCGTTGAGGTTGTGTCGTCATTGTCGATCTCCTGCAAATTGAAATTTAATTGATCTTACGAAGAGGTGGGGCGTAAAAGCAACCTTTAAAATTAAAAAATAGTTAACGTCTCGCATTAATGAAAGCTATTGCCTGTCACTTTGCTTAACCAGGGCGTCGGGTGTGGCCGCGGGCGGAGCATCGCCAGGGGCTTCTTTTGCTTGTGTTTTTTCATTCGAGGGCGCTTTTTCTGTCTGCTCAGCGGCGGGCAAATCTTTGGGGACAATGCTCAACATATCTTGCATGGTGGGTGGAGCGGCTTGAAGGGGGCGATTATTAATAACAATGTCTTTGTTATTTAAGGTGTTTTGCTTATTAGGAAGCTGCGGTAAATAGATGTTGTTATCAAAAGTTTGTAGTTTCTCATCAGTAACCCCCTTTTCTTCTTTAAGCACTGTATTGGGCGATACAGCCCCGGCGCTGGCTGTTGTCGGCTGACCTGCGATTTTATCATCGTTCTTTTGCGAAGAAGTCTCTTTGGAGGGGGGGGCGATTAGGGGGGATGGCTCTGTTTTGTTCGCAGGAGCACTTGCAGGTTCGGCTGATTCATTTGTAGGTTGGGTTGACGATGCCGACGAGGTTTGAGCCGCAGGGGCTTTGCCAGAAAGCCACTTTTCCAATGCAGACAAATCGAAGTGTCCCATAAGCTGTGCTGTTGTCCCCGAGAGAATTAAGTTAACCGGTGGGGCGTCCTTAACCTTTTCGAGCGTCAAGCCGCCGTCAGCATCAATCCGGTTTGCATTCAAGTCATCATGAAGATTAAACTCTCCGCTTGCCTCTGTTGTTTTAATGCGCATCGGCGAAATCGTCATCACGCCTTCTTCAAGCGTAATGTTCCCGCCCATGTTGACCAAATCAGTCGAGCCACCCTGCAAAAGTAAAGGATCAAGGGGGATATCAATCAACGGTTTGGCTGTGAGTGCTTCAGTAAGAGCGCGGAATGACAACCCCTGAACGGTTCCTCCATCGATAGAAAACTCGCCATCTCCTTCCAGATTGCGACGTTGTGTTATGGTATCGGTGCCGTGCGTTTCTAAACGCAGCGTAGCATCGAGTGGCGCAATCACACCAAAACGATCGCCCCAACGTTGAGCAAACTCAATGTTATCAAGACTAATCTCACCTTTTAAGAGATCTTGATCACTGGGGCGAAATACACCTTTCGCGGTTACTTTTCCCCCCATCCATTGACCCGAAAAATGATCAAGGGTTACATCGGATGGACCATTGAAAACAAGGCGCATTGTGGCATCACTGATGGGAGATTGCCAGAGTTGTGCTTTTTCAAGTGTAACATCGACCGATCCCTGCAAAAGCGACATGGCTTTTTTCGGCTCAATTGCGGCCAGCAGAGCGTCGAGATCTCCGTCGGCCAGGGTTATTTGCGAATCAAATGCAAAGGGCCAGCTGACCTGCTTTGCGCTTAGTGTGCCTGTGCGCACGGTAAGGCCAGCGATCATGCCCTGAATGTTTGTTAACGTCCAAAGATTATTGCCATCCTCTTTGCCTTCGGCATAAATATCAATCGGGCCGGGATCTTTTTCAAGTACGCTGATTTGTGCAGGCAGCGGAAGAAGGCGCTGCAGGGCTTTGAGTGTAGAAGACGATTTGATCCGCGCTTTCCAGTGAAAGGGGTTGTGTGCGTCATCAATCGTCACCACATTCACCGACTCATCATCATGCGAGAGGGAAAGCAAATGTTGCTGCTCGTCTTTTCCATCATTATGCCAACGTGAGGAAAATTCAACAGGCCCATCAAACAGTTTTTCAAAAGAAAGGGGAATCATCGTTTGCAGCACAGGAAGGCTTTGCAGAAGCTTTTGTCCATCTGTGGTTGTAATCGCAATATTAAATTCGCCCGGCTTGGTGTGATCTGTACTGTAGGTTCCGTTGAGGCGCAGTCGATTACCCGAAAAATCAGCTGTGTCAAGATTGTCGATTGTAAGTGTGTCGGGTTGCAGTGTGGCTTTGAGCGAAACGTTTTGCGCGCTTTCATGCCCCATGCGGAGATTCTTAAATGTCACGTCCAGTGTGCAGGCAGGCAGGGGCCATATCCATGCAGGAACCTGACCAAGCTGGGCAAAGTGAGCCATATCGAATTGCTCCCACTGCATTGAGACCGCGCGGCCGCTTGTTGGTGACGGTGCACCGATTTGCCCACGAACATCCATGCCGTCTATCGTCGCGTTAAAATCGGGAACACTTACTGTTGATAATACACCGCGCACGGTTGCATTAAGCTTTAATCGATTAAGGGTGTCTTGGGGAATGCTTTCGGGAACATTCATTCCCAGAGCGGCTAAAAAGGGACGTAATGTGGTTGTATCCAGCGAGAGCGTGCCATCAAAGGTTGGTTCGCTTTCATTTTTTAGTTGAATCAAGCCCGTATAAGAGGCGTGGGTTTCTCCGGCCAAAGTGGCTGTGGCTTCAGTAAAACGTAGTGTGGAATTGCTTACGTCACCTTTGAGGTGAAGATTAGAGAATTCCAGTTGGTCGTTTAGGCGCAAAGCCGGTATCATCACATCGTAAGCACCCAACCATCCAGCGGGAATAGAGGCGGTTTTGTTTGTCAGTGCCGCAGAAAGGGTGGGCCACTGTGCAAGGTTTAAAGCAGGGGCTTGCCCGGCGACACTTATTCCCAGTCTTGGCTTAAGTTGAATACGGGCCATTCCACTGGCTTGAAGTTCACCCAATGCGGCATCAATATTTTTCAGAACCCACTCGTTTCGCGTACCCTCAACCCGGGCATCGAGCGTAAAGGGATCTTGCAGGGCCGGATCATCGAGGGTTGACAACGGCTCTCCAGCAAACTGTTGCTTTAGGCGAATAAGGGATAGAAGTTGCGCACTTTTTAGTTGAATGTGTCCCTCAATTGGCCAGCGCGGGTCACGTGTTTCAATTGATCCTGTCGCATTAAGCAGGGCATCAATTGCAGCAAGATTAATCTGTAGATTGGCGAGTGCGGGGCTGCTGCCAATAGGCTGAGCAATGTCAAATGTCACACCCAACGGCTGATCACGCCAAGTGCCGGATAGATTGGTTTTAAAAAGCGTTGACCCATCAGAAAAATCAATTTTGCCAGTTAAATCAGCTATCTTTTCTGCCGTGTTTCCTGATTGAAGGACGATTTGAGCCGCGCGAATATCAATTCCACCTTTTGCAAGTAAGGTTGTTTTGGCATTTTTAAGCACGGGTAAATAGGCTTGAGACGTGTCTGTCGAAAGCGTAATGATCGGCTTGTTTAGAATCAACCGTGAGAGAGAAAGTGAGTTGCTGAAAAGAGAAAAAAGGCCGACGTTAAAATCCATTTGTGGAATAAATGCAAGCGTTTGTTGTCCATCAAGCCCTAACATGCGCACATTCCAAACCGACAGGCGGGGGCGCGGTAGCAGGGCGACTTTAACCTGCCCCTCAATCCGTATTCTCAGGCCTGTCTCATCTGCTAACGCGCGGGCAATGATGCGCCCTTGTCGGGTTCCATCCAGAAAAAAAGGAATACCCCAATAAAGGCCGCCCGCAATAAGCATGCTACCTGCAAACACAATTCCGACGAGCTTCTTATTCACTGACTCCCCCGATAACCAACGTAAAGCAAAAAGAGCAGAGTACCCCCTGCTCTTCTAAGCGTTTAAAATCGTCGTGAAGTTTTTTACTTCTTCGACCATTTTCCAGAGCTGCTCATGACATACTGCCCTTTTGCTGTTCGGGCAATAAATTCCTGACCACTAATCTGTTGAACAACATCAAGCGGTTGCCCTTTTTCACTGGCAACACGCTTAAAAATTGCCATGCGCCGGGCGTTTACATCATCAATAAGGGCGGTGACATCGGCGCTGGGGGTTATAACGCTGCCCAATAATCCATCCGGACGCTCACCCACTAATCCTTGGGCTTTGGCTGTATCGATATCAATTGCGAAGGCTTGACCTTGAAACGCGAAAACGCTGATCAGCAACGCTAAAGAAAGAAATAAGAGACGTATTTTTTTCATAATCATCACTCCTGAGGGTTAGAACAGCGACGGGTCAGCGGTTACAGCATCGGTTACATCTTTGGCAATGCTTACGCGAACTTCCTGCTGAATTTTTACGTTGAGATTGATCTCAATCGGTTTTTCTGGCGCTTCTAATCTTACCGTTGGCGTGCAGGCAGACAAAAATGCCCCACTCAGGATAACCAGCGCGATCAAATGCGCACGTGATAAAAAAGTTTGATTCACTGCTTTTCTCCCATCTTCACAAGCTCCCTCAAACCGTCGGGATTGAGGGATAACCCTTTAAGCCCTTGTTGCAGGACGGTATCAAGATCACCTGATAGGGTTAAGTTAAAGGATACGGGATGTCCGTCATAAAAGGAAGGGTTATAGCCCTCGATGCGCGCCCCTAGCGTCAGTGTGTCGCTTTTTTCAGCCCCCGGAATACCGTTTAGCGTCATCGAAAGGGTTTTAAAGCGAAAATCGCGGAAGATATCGGCCAGCATTCGCGCTTGCCCCCCTTCTTGCAAAAATGCTGGCGGGTTGGTGGGTGCATATGTGATCGTGCCAGCTTTAAGTGCGGTAAGCCCGCCCTCATCGAACTGAATTTTTCCATTCGCGTACGAAATTGGCAGAATGCCACTCAACGTTCCCTCGCCATCCAGCCCATCGACACCGGCCAAGGCCAGGCCCTGCGCAAGCTCAATGTGGTTAAGCTGAACATTTGTCTTTATCTCTTTAAAAGGGATTTTGATGCGCGTTTTTTCAATCGCAACAGAACCACCAAGCGTTTGGCCAGAAAGCGAAAGAATGTTTAAGGTATTGTCTTCATAAGTGAAGCGCCCCGTAACATCGGTGAGGGGAAAACCACTTGCCAGAACAGTTTTTGCTTGAAATGACTGTGGCGTTTCCAGTTGTAGTGGCCATTGAATAGGGATGCTTAGTGCGGCGTGCAAGCCGTTAATGGTCGCATGAGGATGTATAAAATCGCCGCTCAAATTGATGTTGGCCGTGCGTTTTTCCAGGTTGATCATCCCGGATAGCGTTAAAGCGCCTGCTTGTGACAGGGGAGGCTTAAGTGTACCAACAAGAGGAATCCGCGCTAAACCCGCCTCCTCTGACTCGTTGATTTTAGCCTTTATCAAAGGGCTTAAAATTTCTCCCTTTAAAATCGGCTTGTCTTGGCCTCCTGCGAACGAAAGCTGCATATTTTCAGCATCACGCGATCCCTGACGATGCTGTACCGTAAATGTTGAGAAATAAGAGCCGTCTTCTTTAAACACCAGAAGAGTGTCGCCGGCTGCTTCATAGTAGGTGGACAGAAATGAAAGGTTAGTGCGCCACGCTCGAGTAGATGCATCCCACGCCATTAACCCTGATGCGCTTAATGCTATGTCCTGATCTTGTTTAAGCGAGATGCTTAAATCATCAACGCTGATTTCGTGATAGGGAAGTCGGGGGACAAAAAATTTTTTCTGCCACCACGGCGATGAAACTGCTCCATTTTCTTTCTCTTCAGAAAAAACGGGCAAAGGTAAGGCATAAAAGTGGAGTTTTGCCAAACGTAAGCGACTAAGTGACCATGGCCAAACTTCCAGATAAGCAGTAGGCGGCCCTCCTGCATTTTCAAAAACTGTAACGGTCAAATATAGAACTGGGGCTGCACTTATTTTAACGGTGGCGTTAGGATAGCCCGAAGCTTGTAAAAGTGCCCGTACAGTTTCTTCAGTTTTGGGAATAACGTAGAAATGCACTATTCCGACTGTGACGAATAATAGCGTCAACAGACCGCCCGAAAAAAAACTTACTCTCGAAAACCTTTTACGTTTCACCCTGTTTTATCCTTCACGTTACATTGCAATCATGGCGAATAATGTAGAGGCGAACTCATAATCTGCAATAACAAGATTATACTTTACATTGATTAACCATAACCACTAATAAAAATTTGTTTTTCAATAATAAAATTTTGTATTTTTAATCATGTACATCGGAAAAAAAGCCCAACACGGCAACGCCACAGAACCTTTAGGATTTGGAAAAGCGGACGGCCAACCCCGTTGGTGGTTACCTCTGCCCAATAGTCATGCTGTCATTTCCCCCGAAATGGAAGCTGTTCTAAGTTTAGATTATGGATTGATCACAACCTTAGGGGAGTGCCTTAAAGGCGTTGACAAACTTTACGAGGCTTATCCGAGGATGAAGGATATTCCAATTTTTTTATCAATATATCAAAAAAACAAAAGTGATAATTTTCGTTTTCGCGTAAATGGCTCATTTACTGGTACCGAAAAAGGTCAGATCCAAAAAAACTTAATAACAATGAAGATTGAGGGTGAATTTTCAACTAAAACTATATTTACATTCCAACAAAACGCGAAAAAGAAATTATTCAATAACAAGAGATTCATTAAAGTGTTCTGTTCTGTTCTTCTTCATGAGGTGATGCATGCCATTCAGTTCAATGAGGGGTGGAAGGATGGTACGACACAATCTTTTGAAAAACAAAAAATTATCCACGAATATATTGCGGCGATTCATAAAAAGAGGCGTTCTTTGGAGGAAAATAAACAATCCATTTCACCCCGATTTAGGCGGTTAATCCGACAAGAAAGCCTTATAATTGCTTGTACAGATAACCCATTGATCTCTAGATTGGAAACAGAAAATCCGTTTCATCGTGCTGTGAGATTGAACCAGCGCTTTGATAGAATGGCTGAAAAATCTTATTTCGACGATCTCGGTGAGGTTGAGGCACGTATCGTAGAAAAAAATGAAGGGCGTATTCAAGCAATCAATTTTTCAGATCATTTGTACGATAATGAAAAACAGCCCAAAACTGCTAAATCTTCTTCAGCCTTAATTCGAAAACTGATCCATCGTTTTTATGGGATATAAATGTACACAGTGCTCAACAAAAAAAGAGATTTTTTTCAATAAAATAAAAATGATGAGTTATTAACCCTATTTAGTTTTTCTATCGTGATTTTATCTAACACAATTGAGTATATGTAGAATATGTTGATTGGATCAAAATCGAAAAATAGACAATCGTGGTTACCAATCGGGCTTGGGCCGGTTGATAATAAGCCGCGCTGGTGGCTTCATGTTTCTGGCCATATTTCGTGGGAAAATACGGATCTATCACACGTACACGGCCTTCATAAGATAAAGCTGGGTAATTTTTTTGATGCTGAAAATTTGTATGAAGCATATCCTTTTTTGCGTGATATTGATCTTGAAATAAACGTTGAGGTTAAAAACAACGATGGGAAGTCGTATTCAAGCCCCAAGGCTCATACTAGGGGGGAAGTTTCCAACGATCAATCGATTTCATTGTTCATCACCCATGAAAAACCACTGCGATTAAATACAAATGCGACCATTATATCTGAAAATGAACAGTCTTATTGGATGATTTATAGACGTAATTTGGCGCGTCTTTTAGTGCACGAGATACAGCACGTCATACAATTTCATGAAGACTGGACTACGGGGACAAGCCCATCGAGTGAATATAGAAAAATTGTTAAAGGGATAATCGACAGAATTGATAAACGGCTTGATATGCAACATCAAGAACAACCATCTTCAAATAGGCTTGAGTGGCCAATAGGTGATTTTCGAAAAGCATTAAAGTGGGATTTTCGAAAAGCTGTTCTTGAAACGTGTTTGAATAACGGAGCAACGGCTGACCCTAGATTGCTCAAGCGTCTTAATCGTCTGGCACAAAAAAGATATATGAATAATCCTGGCGAGATCGAAGCGCGCGATGCTGAACATAATTTTTCTAATCAAAGCACTTTAAGGCCTGTTTCAGCTTTTGGTTATGCGTGCGTTAGTGTACGAAATAAATTATTGTGTCTGCGTAAAAATCGATGCGAAAAAGCTGTTACGCTGTCTTGAATACGTGAATGTAAATGAGGAACGGGTTGTGTTTATTGGGCCTAAAGCACTTTATGGAAACAAGCGTCCTCCCCTTGGAAGAGGGAAAAAGGATGGCGTGCCCCGCTGGTGGTTGCCTCTTTCTCATCTTGAATTGGGTATTTCTGTATGTGAATTTTTACAACTGAGGAAGTATGAATGCACCTTAAGTGGGTTTATTGAGACACCGGAGCTGTTCGACGTCTACCCGCATCTAGAAACAATTCCTTTTGAATTAAAGGTTAATGAAATTTTTCCTGAAGAAGTCATTCATCATATTGAAGGCAAAACTCTTCTTGATCCAACTAAACCTAATACAATCGAAAAAATCCAGATGTTCGTGCCGGTAAATAAGAGTGTCTTAAACACTATGAGACACAAAATAAGGTCGGACATTATTAATCCGATAAGCCGTGCATGTATAATCGTTGCTATTCATGAAATACAGCACGCAATTCAAGTATGTGAGGGGATGGAATTTGGCTCATCCCAGTCTCACGAAAAGCAATTACTAATTGCTCATTATCTTAATCGGCTTGATGAAAAAAGCAACGATTGTTATAGCAACCCTAAGATAATTGATCGACAGCGTGAATTGCTTCAGGCTTGTAGCGACGATGAGGTTGTTAGCCGCATGAAAGAAAGGTTTGGTCCACATAACAGGGTTGTTCGTCTTGCAGGGCGTTTTGACACATTGGCAATGCGTAATTATTTGGGTTGTGGGGGTGAAATCGAGGCGCGAATTGCCGAAGGAAGACGTTGCAGAACTGATCATCTCATACCGATATCGTGATACGAATAGAGTTTTTGAATAAAAGAATGATAAGAGCGTATGAAAAAATGTATCCTGCGCGAAGACAGACTTTCACTGCCCAAGGTCTTAGAACGTATCTCCCGAAGACAGACGCGCTCTGTTTTTTTGGGAACAAAGAGAAAATGGTCTAAACTCGCGCGTCTTGATAACGGCGACGTATGGACGTCCGCCAACCTGAATGTTTCCCAAAAAACCGGATTCATCGTGCAGATCCCAAACCGTCATATTGACGGCGTCACCCCACCACAATATTGACAATGCGATCCGGCACAACAATGACCTTACGCGGCGTTTTGCCCTCAAGCGCGCGTTTGACGCCTTCTTCCGCAAGGGCGGCCGCTTCGGCCTCAAGATTGCTTGCGCCTTTGGAAATTGTAATTGTTGCCCGTAGCTTGCCGTTGACTTGAACACCAATGGTCACGCTATCATCAACCAACAAAGCAGAGTCATAGGTCGGCCACGATTGCTGACAAACCAGTCCTTGATTGCCCAGCTGTTGCCATATCTCTTCAGCCATATGCGGGGCAAAGGGCGAGAGCAACTTGCAGAAATCACCCAGCAGGCTTGGGGGTAAACTGTCAGCTTGTGCAAAGGCATTAATACATTCCATCAGCGCTGAAACTGCTGTATTGAACTTCATGCGTTCAATACGTTCCCCCACATCGTGAATGGCGCGATGAAGGGCCTTTTCTTGTTCGATGCTGGGAGGGGCTGAGGAATCAATTTTTTCAAGGAGGGCCCATACTTTCCGTAAAAACCTTGCGACGCCATTAATTGTGCCATCACTCCAAGGGGCCGTTTTATCAAAGTCACCCATAAACATTTCATAGGTGCGGAAAACATCGGCGCCATACGCTTCAACCACGCTGTCAGGGTTAACCACATTGCCGCGTGACTTCGACATTTTTTCATTGTCAGTTCCTAAAATCATGCCATGCGATGTGCGGCGGCCATACGGCTCAATCCCCGGCACAATGCCGGCATCGGCCAGGGCTTTGTACCAGAAGCGCGAATAAAGCAGATGAAGGGTGGTGTGCTCCATCCCGCCGTTGTACCAATCGACCGGCAGCCATTTTTCCAAAATCTTGGGATCGCAAAACGCCTGATCGTTTTTCGGATCAAGATAGCGCATGAAATACCAGCATGACCCGGCCCATTGCGGCATGGTATCGGTCTCACGCTCGGCCGGACCCTGGCAACACGGGCAGGTTGTCTTGACCCAGTCGGTTAGTTTGGCCAAGGGGGCCGAACCGTCATCGGTGGGGCGATAATCTTCAAGCTCGGGCAAGACAAGCGGGAGCTGGTCATCCGGCAAGGGCACCCAGCCACAGGCTTGACAAAGAACCATCGGAATAGGTTCACCCCAGTACCGCTGGCGGCTAAAAATCCAGTCGCGCAATTTATAGTTTATCTTTGCGCTTCCCATATCATGCTTTTGCAACCATTCAATCATACGGGCTTTCGCGTCGGTTACATTTAAACCGTTTAAAAAGCCGGAATTAACAAGGACTCCATCGCCTGTATACGCGCTTTCCTGAACATTCCCACCTGAAATAACGTCCAGGATGGGCAGGTGGAATTTTTTAGCAAAGGCCCAGTCGCGGTCATCGTGGCCGGGCACAGCCATAATCGCACCGGAGCCATAGCCCATCATCACATAATCCGATATCCAGACGGGAATGGGTGCGTTTGTCGCCGGATTGATCACCGAGATGCCTTCAAGTGGTACACCCGTTTTCTCTTTTGTCACATCCGAACGATCGATATCGGTTTTTTGCTTGGCCGCAAGACGGTAGGCCTCAACCGCGTCCCAATTGCTGATTTTAGGGCGCAACGTGTCCACTAAGGAATGCTCAGGCGCTAAAACCATGTAGCTTGCCCCAAAAATAGTATCTGGCCGCGTGGTAAAAACAGTGATCGATGCGTTGTTCTCTTTTAGCGTGAATGTAATTTCTGCACCCTCGGAGCGACCAATCCAATTGCGCTGTTGATCGACAACAGGCGAAATATAATTCACTGTATCCAGCTCTTGCGCCAGACGGTCAGCATACTGCGTAATTTTAAGCATCCATTGCTCTTTGATGCGTTTTTCAACCGGACCATGGCAACGCTCACACCCGCCATTAATGACCTCTTCATTCGCTAAAGTGGTCTTGCAGTTGGGGCAATAGTTAATCTGCGTCGGGCCTTTGTAAGCCAATCCCTGCTTGACCATCTGCAGGAACATCCATTGCGTCCATTTATAATAATGCGGGTCGGTCGTATCAATTTCGCGGTCCCAATCAAACGAAAAGCCGATAGATTTCATCTGCCGGCGAAAATTGTTGATGTTTTCTCTGGTCGTGATGCGGGGATGGATACCGGTTCTTACAGCATACACTTCGGCAGAGAGGCCGAAGGCATCCCACCCCATGCCGTACATCACTTCATAGTTTTCCATGCGGCGCTTACGGGCGATCACGTCTAAAGCGGTATAACTGCGCGGATGACCGACGTGCAGTCCTTGAGCCGACGGATAGGGAAATTCCACGAGCAAAAACATCTTCTTTTTATCGGAAAGCACATCGCAGGCGAAAGGTTTCTGTTTTTCCCATAAATCTTGCCATTTAGCTTCAATTTCTTGAAAATTATAATCGCTCATGATGCTCTCCCACAGGAATTTACTAATTTGTAGAGGAAAAAAACCAAAAAAACAACACTCTCACCCTTCTTTACGTGAATGCATCCGGAGATTAATTTTTTCAATCAAAAGGATTGACAAAACCGGCCTTTCCCCCCTAAAAGACAAGCCATCTAAGGCTGGCAGCGTAGCTCAGGGGTAGAGCAGGAGAATCATAATCTCTTGGTCGGGGGTTCAAATCCCTCCGCTGCTACCAAATCCTCTTCCCAGACAATCCGAGATAGTCCACAAAAGCTAGTAAAACCTAGCTCTTTCGGCTATTCTGTGTCCGAGATGCTCCGACCGAATTTGCCTGTTTCCGACATAAATGGGGGTATCGGTGGGGGTATCCTGAGTGCCCCCTCAGAGAGGATACCCCCAAATGCCCCTGACTGACCTGAAATGCAAGAACGCCAAACCTGAGGAAACCCCTTATAAACTGGCCGACGGTGGTGGTTTGTATCTCTGGGTTACCCCTGCGGGAAATAAGCTCTGGCGGCAGAAATACCGCGTCATGGGCAAAGAGAAAATCCTGATCCACGGCTCTTACCCCGAAATCCCGCTTATTGAGGCGCGGCGGTTGGCGCTAGAGGCCAAAGAGAAGATCAAAGAGGGGCATGACCCCAACCAGCTCAAAAAGGAGGACAAGCTCCTCAAGGTCATCCGCTCTGCCCAAACCTTCGAGGCGGTGGCGCGGGAATGGCACAAGCACAACACGGGCAAGTGGGCCGAGCGTCACGCGCAAAACGTCATCCGCCGATTGGAAAAGGATGCCTTCCCGATGATTGGCAATCTGCCGATCTCGGACATCACGGCTCAGTCAATTCTGGCCCTGATGAAGAAGATCGAAAAGCGAGGGGCGCATGACATCGCCCGCCGCACCCTGCAAATGTGCAGTCAGGTTTTTACCTATGGGGTGGGGCACGGCCTTTGCTCAATCGACCCGACCTTCAACCTGAACAAGCTCCTCCAACCCTACCAGAAGGGCAATTTCCCTGCTATCGAGCCGAAGGAAATCAGGGAGTTTATGCGGGCGGTGTGTGAGGATTTTCGCACCATTGAGATGCGGCGTGCGAAGTGGGAACAATTCGATTTTGAGCATGCCGAATGGGATATTCCATGGAAGAACATGAAAATGAAACGTGCGCACAAAGTGCCGCTATCACGTCAGGTCATGAAGTTTCTTAAAAGCCAAAAGGAATTGGTCGGAAACTCGGAGTTTGTCTTTCCAAGTATGGTGAAGCCCAATCAGCCCTTTAGCGAGGCGACGGTTCTCAATGCGATTAAACGTATGGGGTATAATGGTCGGATGAGCGGACACGGGTTCCGCGCTTTGTTCATGACGACCTCCGTCGAACGCCTCAAATCCTGCTCAGAAGCCCTCGACAAGCAGCTCGCCCACAAAGGCGAGAAAGTGCAAAAAGCCTATCAACGCTCCAATCTTTTCGATGAGCGTAAAGAGCTGATGCAAAAATGGGCTGACTACCTAGATCAGCAAGATGTGCCTGATTCAGTTGTCGAACTAATCAATACAAAGGTGATAGCGTCATGACATATAACCAGACCAACGACACCCTCAGTTTACATGAAACTTTGGATTTTATAGGCAATCATCTTTTTGCAGGAGAATGGCAAAAAGATGATTGGCAGGCGTACTTTTGGCCACTCGACACTTCCGATTTAGGTTTTTGCGATCAGAAGCCAGATAAAAACGATGACTGTATCCAAACTGGTCGAGTGGGACAGCGGGGTCAGGCACAACAAGTGATGAGCCGCTTTTTTCGGTTTATCCGCAGTGGCATTTTGAAGCCATACTGTGTGAATGGGATATTGAGAGAATATATCAGTCTGGATTTGTGGGAGGGATCTATTGGCAAAGGCATCCTTCAGTCTGGTATTTACAAGATATACCAGTCAGATGGGGAACAAAATATTTCTCCTGTCATTATTGACAGAGAAAATCTCAATAACTGTTTGGCCGATATACCAAAGCGCTCATCCCAAAATGTTGGGGGACGCCCGGAAAAGTTTAACTACGGCAAGCTCACTGCAATAGCGTGGGCTATTCTTGAAGACGATAATCTGATCGAAAGATCCTCAACGTTGTCCTTGTTAATTCTCGACGTTTACAAAGCTCTCTTTCCCAAAGACGACTTGCCAAGTGTTGACAGCCTTGAAAAAAAGATCACGCGCGAGTGGCGGATCTATAAGCAAGCCGCACAATCTGTATATAGAAAAATCAACAAAGAGCGAGGGTTAGAAACCGCTGAGTAGATTTCTAACAGTTTCTAACGGGGCAAAATAGACAGGATGCCGTCCGATGGTGTTTACTGATTTCCAGAATGAAATGGAGGTCAGTTATGTCGATTAGGATTTTGCGTTTACCTCAGGTATTAGACACAACAGGTCTAAAACGCTCGACCTTATATGATCTTCTCAAGGCGCATAGCTTTCCTAAGCCCATTCAGCTCAGCTCGAAGTCTGTTGGATGGGTCGAGGCCATGCTTGATAAAGTGCAAGCAAGCCTCCAGATCGAGCCAAGCCTGCAAACCCTGTTCACCGTGCGGTGGGAGATCAAATGATCTGCAAACATCTCGCGGGAGCCATGATGAGCTGGATTCAGCTTGCTAAGGCCAGTAGTAACGCTAGAACAGTTCAAGAACATACAAAGGAGGCGACACATGGTTAAAGGCCAAAACTTATCCACAGGCGAGAGTGTTTCGTTCGAGGGATTAAAGAAAAATAATGAACATGGCGCCGAATATTGGAGCGCAAGAGATTTACAGCCTTGCCTTGGGTATAATCAATGGCGACGGTTTGAAGATGCGATAAAAAGAGCGCTAACATCTTGTGAAAAATCAGGAAATGATCCTTCATACCATTTTGCCAACGCTGGCAAAATGGTCGAGCTTGGATCGGGAAGCCAGCGTGAGGTTCCAGATTTTCACCTTTCCCGATTCGCTTGCTATTTAATCGCCCAAAATGGCGATCCGCGTAAACCTGAAATCGCTTTGGCGCAAAAATACTTCGCAATTCAGGCGCGGCGGCAGGAACTTTCAGATCAACTCGCCGCAGATCAGGAACGCCTCGAAATGCGCCGACAGACGGCAGAAGAGTTTAAGGCACTCTCTGGCGCAGCGGAAGATGCAGGCGTGCAGAGTCGGATGTTCGGCGTGTTCCATGATGCTGGATACAAGGGACTCTATGGCGGGCTAGGGACAAAAGCCATAAAGGCGCGCAAAGGTATTCCTGAAAAAGAAAACATGATGGATCACATGAATGCCACTGAACTGGCTGCGAACCAATTCCGCATGACGCAAACCCGCGAGAAACTAAACCGCGAAGGTATTCATGGTCAGCAAAAGGCCATTAATATTCACGAGCAGGTTGGTCGCGAGGTTCGCGCTGCCATTCAGAAGATTGGCGGCAACTTTCCAGAAACCATTCCCGCCGCAGAACACATCAAGCAGGTCGAGCAGCGCGTAAAAACTTCTTTACCGCGCCTGACGCTGGATGACAAGGATGCGAAGGGTCTGCTCGGCGTTGTGCAGGGCGCAGATGATGAAGAGCAGGACTAGGTAGTTCAATCAAGTAGGGAGAAATCAGCATGTCGGACGTAGTCGATAATCTGGATAATTACGCGCAAATGGTTGCGGAGCTTGTTGCTGTAAAAGATGATATCTTTGCTCTGCGCAAGCAATCAAAAAATGCTGCCCAAAACATTAAGGACATGCTCACGTCAGTTACCACCAGCTTGGAACAGGCAGGCAATTTGGCTGAAGACCTCCAGACGCTTCAAGCCGATGTCGGGCAAATTCAGAATGACACAAATACTCAAAAAAACCAGATTGTCTACCTATTAACAATAATCCAGAACTTGGAATCCTCATTTGAGGAGCTGCGCAACCGCGCTAGTGCAGGTGCGCGGGCGATTGAGGGGTTGAAGCCTAATGGTCGCGACCTTGCCAACTTCATCTTTGCCCAGATGAAGCAGCATTATGCCGAAACACCCCTCGGCGAGGATG
Source organism: Bdellovibrionales bacterium (assembly GCA_039808765.1). Classification (GTDB taxonomy): domain Bacteria; phylum Pseudomonadota; class Alphaproteobacteria; order UBA2400; family UBA2400; genus JBDHTQ01. The sequence continues at coordinate 95,659 of JBDHTQ010000008.1, read as the reverse complement.
ATTATGAGGTGCGGATTACCCGTGGCTTTACTCTCTCGCAGGGGCAGCCCGTGGTGGTGCCGAATGGTCAGGCCGTGCGCCCGTATGCCAATGCCGTCACACCAAAGTCGGAAACCAAGAAGCACGTCTTCGGCGGGTTCAAGCGGTGCTGCGCCCAGTTGCAGAAGTTCGACTCTGACCCTGAGCGGGCTTTTGCCGCCCTCTTGGAGGGGGATGCCAGTGTTGAGAAGTGGGTAAAGCCTGCGCGCGCTCAGTTCCAGATTGAATACCGCTTGGGCGACGCTTACGAGCCTGATTTTGTGGTGGAGAGCAAGGACGCTATTCTCATCTGCGAAATCAAGGCTCAGAACGAGGTGGATAACCCCACAGTCATTGCCAAGGCTCAGGCGGCGGTGAAATGGTGCAAAGCCGCCAGCCAGCACGCAGCAGAGCATAAAGCCAAGCCTTGGTCTTACCTGCTGATTCCTGATGACAAAGTGATGGGTTCGGCCACGCTGGACGGGTTGAAGGCGAGGTTTGTGAGGTAAGTGGCATATTTTATTATTGCAAATCTTCCATACTGTGGATAATATGCAAGGATGATTGAACGTCGTGCCCTTTCTGCTGTTCGTGAAGCCTTAGACCGTCAGGCGGCGGTGGCCTTGATTGGGCCGCGACAGGTGGGCAAGACCACGTTGGCGCATGAGATAGCGGATGAGGACGGGGCGGTTTACCTCGACCTTGAGCTGCCGAGTGATCGCGCCAAGTTGAGCGACCCCAAGCTGTTCTTCGCCCAATATACGGACAAGCTGGTTATCCTCGATGAAATTCACCGTATGCCTGCCTTGTTTGACACCCTGCGTGGGGTGATTGACCAAGGTAGGCGTAAGGGCCAGCGCACGGGGCGGTTTCTCATTCTTGGCTCAGCGGCGCTTGATTTGCTACGCCAGTCCGAAAGCCTTGCGGGCCGCATTGCCTATGTTGATATGGGGCCATTTGATGTGTCCGAGGCCGTAAACGCCGAGAAAGACCTTGTGCGCCTGTGGGTGCGCGGGGGCTTCCCTGATGCGTATCTCGCCAAGGCAGACGCAGTTAGCCTGCGCCTGAGGCAAGACTTCATCCGCACCTATCTCGAGCGCGACGTGCCGCAGTTTGGCCCCCGTATTCCTGCCGAGGCGCTGGGGCGGCTATGGGTGATGTTGGCTCATGGGCAAGGAACGCTCCTTAATGCGTCCAAGCTGGCCACCAACCTGTCACTCAGTGCCCAAACGGTGACCCGCTATATCGACCTTCTGGCCGACTTGCTGCTGGTGCGTCGCCTCCTCCCGCTTCATGCCAATGTGGGCAAGCGCCTTGTCAAATCGCCCAAAGTCTATGTGCGAGATTCTGGCCTCCTCCATGCCCTGCTCGAGATTGGCGACTACAACGAGCTGTCGGGCCACCCCGTAGTGGGGAGTAGTTGGGAGGGGTTCGTCATCGAGAACATTCTCGCCCTCGCGCCCGAGCGCACCGAGGCCAGCTTCTACCGCACAGCGGCTGGGGCTGAAATGGACTTGGTGCTGGATATGCCCAAACGAGGGCGCTGGGCGATTGAGATCAAACGCAACCCCGCTGCTAAGCTCGAAAAGGGCTTCTATATGGCGATGGACGACCTAAGGCCAGATAAATGCTTTGTCGTTCACTCAGGCGAGGGGCGTTATCCTGTTGCCGAAGGGGTGGAGGCCGTTTCACTTGTCGAGTTGACACGGGAACTGGTCAAATAAAGTCTTCCGTGCTGGCGACTCCGCAGTAAAGTCACGACAAGTTTTATCGAGAGAGGCAATTCATGAAGGCAACCGAAGCTAACTTTTTGGAGTTTATCAAGAAGTCTCCTCAATTCGTCATTCCGATTTACCAACGCACTTATTCATGGACAGAACGCGAGTGCAGTCAACTATGGGGCGATGTTTTGCGGGCTGGAGCTGCCGAGAATGTCTCGGCCCATTTTATCGGGTCGGTCGTTTACATTCAGGACGGTCTTTTCCACGTCATGTTGCCGTCTTCGCTTCTGGTTATTGATGGTCAGCAGCGCCTCACGACGATTACGCTGCTGATAGCTGCGCTGGCTGAGGCTATTGAGGCTTTACCCGAAGATCAGCGCGAGCCTATCGATGGATTCTCTCCGCGCAAGCTGCGGAATTACTATCTCCGTAATCCAGAAGAGGACGGTGAACGCTTCTTCAAACTCATCCTTTCCCAAACAGACAAAGACACACTGACAGCTTTGATTCGGGGGACAGAACGTCCTAAGGAACACTCGCTGCGCGTCACCGAAAACTATGCCCTGTTTAAGGAGTGGATCAGTAAAGCAGAGGATATAAAGGTCATCTGCCGAGGCATAGCTAAGCTGCTGATCGTCGACACTTCTCTTACTCGGGGTGAAGACAACCCACAGCTCATTTTTGAGAGCATGAACTCAACGGGAAAAGAACTCAGTCAGGCCGACCTGATTCGTAACTTCATTCTCATGGGACTCGAGCCGAAACTACAAACGCGACTGTATCAGGACTATTGGCGACCGATTGAACTTGAGTTTGGTCAGCAAGCCTATGGCGAACAGTTTGATGACTTCATGCGTCATTTTCTGACCTTAAAGACAGGTGAGATTCCCAAGATTGATGAGGTTTATGAGTCATTCAAGACATTGGCGCGAGGCGGTGACGGTAAAAAAGTCGAGGTTGAAACACTGGTTCGAGAGATACGCGAGTATTCTCGCTACTTTTGCGCAATGGCTCTTGGGGCAGAGCAGGATGCGGGGCTTCGTGATGCCTTCCAAGACCTCAAAGAGCTGAAAGTTGATGTCTCCTACCCATTCCTGCTTGAACTTTATGATGATTATGCGAAGGGTGTTCTTTCACGAAATGACTTCTTAGAGATTGTTCGACTTGTGAAAGCGTATGTCTTCCGTCGGGCGATTTGCGCGATCCCCACAAACTCGCTGAACAAAACATTCTCAGCCTTTGGTAAGGCACTTAAAAAAGACCGTTACCTTGAAAGCGTGAAGGCACATTTCCTAACACTGCCCTCCTATCGACGGTTCCCGAAGAACGAGGAGTTCAAACGGGACTTCCCAATGCGAGACCTCTATAAAACACGCTTGCGGAGCTATTGGTTGCGGCGACTGGAAAACTTCGGACGTAAAGAGCGCGTCTTGCTTGATGAATATACTATTGAGCATATTCTGCCACAGAATGAAAATCTCTCGCCTGCTTGGCGAGCCGAGCTTGGCCCAGAGTGGGAAAGAGTTCAGGAAACATGGCTTCATACAGCAGGAAATCTAACTCTTACTGGTTATAACTCTGAGTATAGCGACCGATCTTTCGTCGAAAAAAGAGACATGACGGGTGGGTTCCGTGAAAGCCCGCTTCGTATGAATGCGGGGCTGGGCCAGTTGCCGTCATGGAATGAGGTCGAGATTAAGAAAAGAGCCGATCGTCTTGCAGCAATAGCGATTGAAGTATGGGCTGCACCCGCTCTTGATGCGACGATCCTTGATGGTTATCGCCAGCAGCAGCCAAGCAAAACGGCCTACACGATTGATGACCATGCCAATCTCTCACACCCAAAAGTGCGTTCATTGTTTGATGCCTTCCGCAGAGAAGTGCTTGCCCTCGACCCCTGCGTAACCGAAGAATTCTGGAAGCTATATGTAGCCTATAAGGCTGAAACCAACTTCGTTGATGTTGTTCCTCAAGCAAGCGGCCTACGCCTGTCACTCAATATGAAATGGCCAGAAATCAGTGACCCACGCGGAATTTGTAAAAATGTCTCAGACACTGGCCGCTGGGGGAATGGTGAGGTTGAGGTCAAGTTGACCTCCCTTGATGATCTTCCCTATGTTCTCGGGCTTGTGCGGCAAAGCCTCGACTTGCAGATGGGAGGTAGTGAATGAATGTGTTCCAATCCGCGAAGGCACTAACTCTTGTCGCAGTGGGTTGGTTTATTGGCTATGGCGGGGCTCTATATTTTACAGATTACAAAGCGGATGAGGCCATAGCATCACTTGTAGGAACTGCGCTTGGCGCCGCCGTTACAGTGGGAGGGTCGCTATGGTTAGCTTCATGGCAGATGAAGAAGGAAAAGCGCGAGATTGAGTTATATGTATCCGATGCCGTCAAAGCTATATGGGGCGAGAATTACTATCTCACTCAGTTTGTAAATAGAGATTCATGGGACGACAACCAGCAATATGCGACTTTACTGTTCCGACAGGTGCAGGGGCTACAAAGCTGTATCGAATTTTATAGCGTTAATAAGCCCATGGACAGAATAAATGACTATTCTCTGAAAAGACTTCTTGCTGACCTTGATCGGGAGATTGAGAGAGTAAAGCCTGTCTTGCAGAAGGAAGTTGCTTGGTTATCAAAACATCCGACGAAGCATGTAATAGAAAACTCTAAGGGCGACTTGACCTCTGCAACAGAGGAGCTTTTAGCCAAGTGTGATGGGGTTTTGGTGTCATTGAACGCTAATCTTATCATCCCGACGAAAGAAAAACTACAGAAGCAAGAGACCTACCTTTTGTCGATGGACTGAACAGCTTGCCATTTCTCCCCGTGTTGGATGTCGCCTCTAAGACCGATTTGATGTCCCGTGTTAGTGTAGTATACTGTTCAAAGAAGCGAAGCATTGCTTTTGTACAGTCGGTTGATGCTCAAGGGATTTGAACCCCCGATTTTGTGACTAACTTTTCTTGGGGGTATCGGTGGGGGTATAATTGGAAGGCTAAAATCTAATTACCTATTGATTTTATTGGATTAGTCTTCCAGTCCATATCCCTCCGCTGCTACCACTTTTATCCTTCATCGCTCATTTTAAAACGTTTCATTACTCGCCTGACGCAAGAGAAATTCGGGGCTGATTTTTCTTGTGCACCCCGCTTTTTTAACGCAAATACGTCGTCAAAGATGGTTTCTGTGACGCATAATACCACATGGCCTAAAAAGCCTGAACGAACTTAGGCAACCTGTTCTTTTGTCGGAGAAATAGCTTCGCGGAACAACACAATCGATATATGACCCATTTCCTCAAACCCTAACTCACAAGCTTGTCGTGTGAGCTTTTCAAACGAGGGCGCGGCTAAAAAATAAATATGCTTAACATTGTGCTCTCTCAGCCATATCCCCAAACATTGCAAAAGCTTCATTCCAATATTTTTGCCCCGCAAATCGGGGGGCAAAAATAGCGCCCCCACCTGAACACGTTCACACGCCAAGACAACAACCTCGATCATGCCAATCGACACCCCAGCGGCATCAGTAAAGAGAAACAATTGCTGATTTTTCAGGCGCAGACAACGATCATCATAAATTTTTTGCCGTAAGGCTTCATTGTCTTTTAAAGGCAAAAGCTCTAGCAAAAAAGTGTGATACCACGCACACAAAAGCGGCATGTCTTCAGCTTGCGCCAACCGACATGAATATTCGTGCGCATCATGCATGCCCTTTAGCGAGGCCGTCTCAACACCATAAACTGTTTCGGTGTTGTTAATCCCCACATGTTCAGCATTCAAATTCATCAAGCCGCAAAGATAATCAATCTGCAGTTTTGGTCCGATGCATCCGCGTGCGCCACCGTCAAACCAATCGCGCCATGCCGCCATAAGATGATCAAGATGATGGGATTGCGGGCACTGCACCATGACCAAATCATCAATCCCCAGTGACAAAATACCCTGCAATAGCCCATCATCAAAAACTCCGATATAGTGGGCATGCAAGCTCTCTTCTTGTTCAGATTGAACACCAAATTTTTCGACGTTGGAGAGCAAAGAAAGACTAGTCGGCACATGCCGCATCAAGAAAAGAACGAGCTGCTCCTGATCTTCAGGGATAAGCGTTCTGACGTCGGTATGAGTGGTCATTTGCCCCTCATGAGCTAATTAATTGCAGGATGCTATAGATATTCTACCGCTACAACATCATACGATCTTTTGCCTTTTGGTGTATGCACTTCAACTGTATCACCAACTTTTTTCCCCATCAGTGCGCGCGAGATAGGTGCATGCAAACTCAATCGTGAGTGGGCAAGATCTGCTTCGTCTGCACCAACAATCTGATACTTAATTTCTTCATCAATTTCTTCATCATACAACGTGATTGTCGCGCCAAAACGCACCACCTGATCACCCTTAAATTTGGCAATGTCAATGATGTCGGCTAACGAGAGCGTCGATTCAAGCTGCTGGATTCGCCCTTCGATAAAAGAGTGCTTTTCACGGGCTGCATGATACTCGGCGTTTTCAGATAAGTCGCCATGCTCGCGCGCCTCAGCAATCGCCCGCTGAATAGCAGGACGTTGCACACTTTTGAGATCTTTAAGCTCTTTTTCAAGGCGATCAAAGCCGCCCGCTGTCATCGGTATCTTTTCCATCACACCGTTTTAAACCAAATGCCAGCGAATTGACAAGCCCTATCCCTTTGGTCTGAAAAAATATCAAGCTGCGGCTTTCTACTCTAAAAATCACTGCGCGTGAGTTCTGTTTTTCTTTAAAAAAGAATGCCTTACCATTTTAAGAACAAGGCCAGGCATGAAAAAAACAAAATAAATAATCCCAAAAATCAATCCCAGCTGAGAAAGAAGCATCCAATATGCGTAGCCCGCAGGAGGGCATTCAAGTGATACAAAAGTTTGTCCACTAACAGGCAAAAACGCCGGAGTAAATGCGTTTTCAATCACCGTATAAACAACAGGCCCAACAAGCAAGGCAAGCAGACAAATGCACCAATACAAACGATGTCGATAAATTTTTTTGATTTTAGGATCAGTCTTCTTTTTAAATTTCAGAACATTCACTGCGGTATGCGCCATTAAAACGATTAGCATGAAAAAATATAGATCAACACCTATCGGATTAATCGCAACAACAGAGCATGCCCAGGCAAAAGAAGGCCACGCCATCAAGAGAGAAATAAAAAAGACCTGTTTCATCACAACCAGCAAATTACCATATCCCGGCTAAACGCAAACGCCCAAATTAACGATAATTGCTCTTATTTTTATGGAACTTGGTTTTATTTACAGGCATACTCACCGTTACCTAACAATTTTGAAATGGAGATTCTTGTGTCGGACCTGACGTCTCATTCTCTTTCACATTTTACACTTACAGCAAAAGACGGTCCCGCATTTGAGGTTTTAAACTCTGATTCTACGTCGCGCTGGGTATTAACGTGCGATCATGCCCGTAATAAAATGCCTGAATGTTTAGGAAATTTGGGTTTAGAGGCCTCTCACTTCAAGCGTCATATCGGTTATGACATCGGCGCAGAAGGTGTAACACGTCACTTAGCCAAAATTTTGAATGCTTGTGCAATTATTCATGGGTTTTGCCGCCTCGCGCTTGATCCGAACCGCATGCCCTATGACCCGAACATCATGCCGCCGATTGCCTGTGACGGAATTGCTGTTCCTGGCAACCAAAATCTCAGCATTGAAGCCATCAATGCGCGCATTCGCGCCCTCCACCACCCCTATCACCGCAAAATTGCAGATACCCTTTCCGAAGTTCGCCAACGCAATGAATTGCCCTTACTGCTGTCTGTTCACAGCTGCACGCCTGTACTCAATGGGCCACCCCGCCCATGGCATATTGGTGTTTTATGGACGCAAGATGAACGTTTGGCACATCCACTTATTAAAGCCCTTGAAGAAGAGGGAGATATCGTGGTCGGCGACAATCAGCCCTACTCCTTGAAAGTGGGGCGGACGTGTACAACAGAAGTCCATGGCGAGGCAACTGGTACGCCCTACGCGCTGATTGAAATCAGGCAGGATCTGATTGAAACAGAGATGCAACAAAAATCATGGGCCGAACGCCTTGCTCGCATTATGACAAGGCTTGAGAAACTGCCTACCCTTTCTTCACGCTGAGCAAATCCCGAAAAGATGGGCTTGCAAAGAACATCTTTGACGACGTATTTGCGTAAAAAGAATAAACTGAGCGCGTCTTGGAGATGCGCTCGAGTTTAAATCCCGAAAAGATGGGCTTGCAAAGAACATCTTTGACGACGTATTTGCGTAAAAAGAATAAACTGAGCGCGTCTTGGAGATGCGCTCGGGTTTAAATCCCGAAAAGATGGGCTTGCAAAGAACATCTTTGACGACGTATTTGCGTAAAAAGAATAAACTGAGCGCGTCTTTGTTTGGCAGGAGTGCTTTAATGCAGGCAACAGTTTCTTGTCTTACTGCAGGAAGAAGCTCGATCGCTAACGACGTGACGCTGATTTTTTAACTGGCGCACCGCCTGATTTGACTTTTTTAGTCAGGGTTTTGCCTTTTTTCGCCAATCCCTGTCCCACAGTCGAAACCTTTCGCTCAGCTTTGCTTGCGACAGCTAAACGTTTGTGTTTTGATGTTTTCGGTGAAAGAGCTTCACTTTTTGCGCGCGTTCTGATTGTTCCCAAATACGCGGGTTTATCAAAGTTGCGAATAAAATTTCGAACCTTGGGCATAATAATTTCACGCCACTTACGACCATTAAAAATACCATAATGACCGACACCTTCTTGCAGATGATGCTCACGCATATGCTCTGGCAAACTGCTACACAAATCATGTGCCGCTTTGGTTTGTCCGGGTGCGGAGATGTCATCAAACTCACCTTCAATGGTAAAGAGCGCTGTGCGTTTGATCTGTGACGGATCAACCAGATGACCACGGATCATCAATTGCCCCTTGGCCAGAGATGCCTTTTGGAAGACATGCTCAACCGTATCAAGGTAGAAGCGGCCCGGAATATCCATTGCGGCCAGATATTCATCATAAAACTTGCGATGCCGCTCGGCTCCGTCACCATCCCCCCAGACAAGATTGCGGAAAAGCCCCATATGCTCCTTCAGGTGATTTCCAATGTTCATCGTCATAAATCCGGCCAACTGCAAAAAGCCCGGATAAACACGACGAAATGCTCCCGGATAGGTGGGAGGGACCGTGGTGATTACATTGCGGCGAAACCATGCCAATGAATGCTTCTTACCAAACTCCGTCACGGAGGTCGGTGCACGCCGCACATCAATAGGCCCGCCCATCAATGCCATTGAGCGCGGTTGCGCCGGGTCATCGGCTGCAGCCATCAGCGCCACAGCACATAAAACCGGCACCGCCGGCTGACAAACCGCAACAACATTGGTTTCAGGACCGAGACCGCGCATAAAATCAATCAGGTAGTCGATATAATCATCAAGCCCAAAATCGCCATCCGAAAGCGGCACCATGCGCGCATTCTTCCAGTCCGTGATAAAAACATCATGTTCAGGTAAAAGTGCTTCGACCGTTCCCCGCAAAAGCGATGCGTAGTGCCCCGAAAGTGGAGCCACCACTAAAATTTGCGGATCAGGTGGACGATTGGCAGGAACATCCCGCGCAAAATGCACAAGGCGGCAGAACGGTTTTTCCCCTAAAATTTCTTCTTCAACCGCTACTTCTTTGCCGTCAACAACCGTCGTCTTTAAATTAAAAGAGGGCTTGTGATAACTGCGTGTTGTACGCTCCACCAATTCGGCGCCAGCAGCAATTGTGCGCCCAAGGCCTGTATAGGCTGCGGGCATCAGGGGGTTTTGAAGGGTGAATCGGGTCGCTTCCGCAATGGCATGTATGGGCGAAAGAGCTGCGCGTTGTAATTCATAAAGGTGATAAAGCACCGTACAATCTCCTCAACTTATTTTTTTATACTGATAGTATAGCGCAAGAGGGTTAACGAGTTTTACCAAAGAAAAATCAAGGCGTTATCCACTACTTAACACCAGACAACCTGTAAATGATGAAAAAAAGCAAGTTGAAAAGGGGGACAAAACGTCACACACCGCCCCCATGCCAAAGATTGCCACGCTGCCTAAAAATCAGAACAACGACCTTTTTTCTCCCAATCACCAAACCGTGTGGGCTCAGCCATCGTCACCCCTCCGACTTCGCCGTAACAGGCTTTGAAAATGATATCAAAATCCTTATTCATAAACACATTCGCTCGAATCAACTCGGCAACGTGTGAAAGGGCAAGCCATTGGCCGGACGCAATCTCCTCATTAAACTCGATTTCATCGTCACAAACAATCTCGTAAACCGTTTTAAAAAGACTAACCCCATCTCCCTGTGGCGTAAAATATCGCAATTGACGCCATGGGTATTGCTCTAAGTCGATACGCAGTTCTTCTGCTGTTTCACGAATGATTGCTTGATCGTAACTTTCACCACTCACAACGTGTCCACTCACACTAAAATCATATGCCCCGGGACGATAGGAAACATGTTGAGATCGCACCGGAATCCATACAAAACCCGCTTTATTGCGTACAAAAGCATGCACTACCCTAAATTTTCTTAACCCTTGGGCATACATTTCCTTGCGCGGCATCGAGCCGACAACATGATCGTTTTCATCGACCACATCGAGAATTTCTTCCGTGTTCATACGCGAGCTCCTTGCAATATGAGAGGCTTAGCATCATATTGAATCATCATGAAGGCATTTTTAACCACCTCCCTGTTACTCGCAGCCCTGACTGCCATTTTTCTTCTGTGCGGCTGGATGATCAACGGCGCGCAAGGAATGAAAGGCGCACTGTTTCTCGCTATCGTGATGAACTTTGGCGCGTGGTGGTTTTCAGACAAATTGGTGCTCATGCAATACGGGGCCAAAGAAGTTGATGAAGCCAGCGCCCCCAATCTTTATAGGATTGTGCGCGAATTGGCCCAAGCAGGCAAAATGCCGATGCCAAAAGTTTACATCGCAGAGCAAGCCCAGCCCAATGCATTTGCAACAGGCCGCAGCCCCAGTAATGCGGCTGTGTGCGCAACACGCGGCCTGCTCACGCTTTTAAATAATGATGAAATAAAAGGTGTGATGGCGCACGAGCTTTCACATGTTCGCAATCACGATACCCTAACAATGACGATTGCGGCCACTATTGCCGGAGCATTGGGGTTTTTGACTCATTCCCTGATATGGGGAGCAATGAACCAACAAAACAATCGTGGACAAAATAATCATGGTTTAGGTCTCTGGGGGGTGCTTTTAACCATTGTGGTGGCACCGCTCGCGGCCATGCTTGTGCAACTAGCCATTTCGCGTACACGCGAATATGAGGCTGACCATGATGGTGCTCTCTTGTGCGGAAATCCGCTTTCACTGGCCTCTGCCCTGAAGAAACTTCACCACAGCACACGTCAAATTCCCATGAAAGATGCCGAACGCAACCCGGCAACAGCCCACGTTTTTATCGCCAGTCCACTTATGGGAAAATCCGTACTCTTTGCTACTCACCCGTCCATGGATGAACGTATTCGCCGCCTTGAAGCTTTGGCCAGCGAACAAAAATACCATCCCAAAAACAACCATGATGTCATGTACACATCCCTCACATCTCGCCAACAAGAAAATTCTCAACCATCGGCATCATCCGGTCCATGGTCGGACCCAGTACGTCATGATCAAAACAAATCTGATCATAAACTCGGTCCTTGGGGTTAATAATTTAAATAATGTCACCCTCTTGCTGTTTAAAAAGAGCGCACTATGATGTGCCCCACACTACCTAACGCAAGGGTCAACCCATGTCCAGAAATTCTCATTCCGAGTCAAAACCATCTTCACCAAAAAAAATTGAGCGCAAGGCAACCGAAGCCGACGCCTTGGCTTTTCATGCCTCTGGTCGACCGGGTAAAATTGAAATCATTGCTACCAAGCCGATGGCAACACAGCGTGACCTCGCGCTGGCCTATTCACCCGGGGTCGCAGCCCCCTGTTTAAAGATCGCCGAAAATCCCGATGCGGCCTATGATTATACAGCCAAGGGCAATCTCGTCGCGGTTATCTCGAATGGCACAGCCGTATTGGGCTTGGGTGATTTGGGCGCACTAGGCGGAAAACCCGTGATGGAAGGGAAAGCAGTCCTCTTCAAACGCTTTGCTGATGTTGATTCAATTGATCTTGAAGTCGATACAAAAGACGTTGATGAATTCATCAATTGTGTACGTTACCTTGCGCCCACTTTTGGCGGCATCAATCTGGAAGACATCAAAGCCCCCGAATGTTTTATCATCGAGCAACGCTTGCGTGAGCTCATGCCAATTCCTGTTTTTCATGATGATCAACATGGCACAGCCATTGTCGCGACAGCCGCTCTGATCAATGCGGCACATCTCAGTGGTCGAAAACTCAGCGAGTTGACCATGGTTGTCAATGGCGCAGGCGCGGCAGCAGTTGCCTGCGTTGAACTGTTTAAAGCCAGCGGCGTAAAGCATGAAAACATTATTATGTGCGATACAAAGGGCGTTATTTACCAAGGCCGGACGGAAGGCATGAACCAATGGAAATCAGCCCACGCCGTAAAAACAAAGTTGCGCACCCTTGAAGAAGCCATGAAGGGTGTCGATGTATTTTGCGGGCTTTCCGCAAAAGGTGCCGTCACGCCGGAAATGGTTAAAAACATGGCAGAAAAACCCATCATCATGGCAATGGCAAACCCTGATCCAGAAATTACACCGGAAGAAGTAAAAGCAATTCGTAATGATGCCATTGTGGCGACAGGACGCTCGGATTACCCCAACCAGGTCAACAATGTATTAGGATTTCCCTATATTTTCCGCGGGGCCTTGGATGTGCGTGCCACCACCATCAATGAAGAAATGAAAGTGGCAGCAGCCCAGGCTCTGGCGGATCTTGCACGCGAAGATGTGCCTGATGAAGTTGATCGCGCGTATGCCGGACGTCGTTTGCGATTTGGTCAGGAATATATTTTACCTGTACCGTTTGATCCCCGCCTTATTACGACGGTGCCGGTCGCTGTAGCGCAAGCTGCAATGGACAGTGGCGTAGCTAAACGTCCCATCCATGACCTGAGCGCATATCGTCATGAATTGCGCGCGCGCCTTGATCCAACCGCTGATAGCTTGCAGCTTATATTTGAACGCGTACGTGGAAAAGGAAAACGCATTGTATTTACTGAAGGTGAAGATGAACGCATCATTCGCGCCGCACTCGCTTTCCGCGCAGCAGGCTATGGCGAACCAATTTTGATTGGCCGATTAGAGCGCGTGGCTGAGGTTGTAAAAGCCGCTGGCCTGCCAGAAGATCATGGTCTTACCATTGAAAATGCCCGCATCAGCCCAAACAGTGAAAATTATGCGCAAGCCTTTTACCAACGGATGCAACGTAAAGGTTTTCTCTATCGTGATTGCCAACGCTTAATCAACAATGATCGCAATACATTCGCCTCGATTATTGTTCAACAGGGTGATGCGGATGGGTTGATTACCGGCATTACGCGGTCATTCTCTCGCTGTTTGGCCGAAGTGAATCGCGTTATCCCCACACAACAGGATACGCTGTTATTTGGACTTTCGATTGCCATCATGCGCGGCCGTACAGTCTTTATTTCTGACACAGCGGTCAATGAACTGCCGACACCGGAAGAACTGGTTGAAATCACCATTCGCTCCGCTGAAACAGCACGCAAACTGGGCCACGAACCGCGCGTCGCTTTACTTTCATTCTCCACTTTCGGTCAACCCAATCGTGAACGCGCAACCCGCATTCGCGAGGTGATCGAGCTTCTGGATCAGCGCCGGATTGATTTTGAGTATGATGGCGAAATGGCCCCTGATGTCGCGCTGGATTATGAGTTGATGAAAAAACAGTATCCTTTCTGCCGCCTCACCGGACCAGCAAATGTGTTGGTTATGCCCGCCCTGCATGCAGCCAGCATCAGCGCCAAGCTGCTGGAAAAAATGGGCGGAACGGTCATCGGGCCACTGGTCATGGGCTTGTCCAAACCGGCTCAATTTTTGAGCATGGATGACACGGTTTCAGATATTGTAACCGCAGCAGCACTCGCAGCGCACGAATCACTGCGTAGTAAATAGGCTTTCCACTTTACCGATAATAAACCGCCTCAGAATTTTCTTCCTCAAGAAGATTCTGAGGTGTTTTTTTGGTTCAGCCTTTTTATTTGCGCTTAACGTTCAACAATTAAAGTAGCTCGTGTTGATTCCGAGCGCGTCATAAGTAATTTTTACATTCTTTTTATCTCCTAGTTTCTATCATGCTTTCCATAAAGATACCCTTCATTTTGTCGTCTTAACGACCGCGAAAATGGTTTTTCCATGTTTAGTCGTTGCAAGTCGCACGGGGACGGTCTAAATTTTAGCACAGTACTGTTTTTCGCAGATTAACTTGAAATCACGAAACGAGGTAACACGGTGTCGTTGTCTGATCATCATTTTGACGTCTGGCTGGGTAAGCCAGCCCCCCGCTACACCAGCTATCCGCCGGCGACGAAATTTAAACCGATTGAAGAGGAAGGGGACACACCGCATCTTGCAGCGTTAGCTCAAACTGAGACCCCTATTTCACTCTACATTCACATCCCTTTTTGCCGTTCACTGTGTTTGTTTTGCGGGTGTCACACCCATATTACCACCCGGGAAGATGTTGCAACCGCTTACCTGGCAGCACTTCACACGGAAATTGATCTCATTCGCAGAAAAATCGGCAAAAGTTTAAAGGTGGCGCATCTGCATTTTGGCGGCGGCTCACCAAGCACCCTCACGCCGAACCAGTTTAAAACCCTCATGCGCCATTTACGTACCCACTTCAATTTTCTACCCACCGCTGAAAAAGCGATAGAGCTAGACCCACGCACCACGACAGAAGAATTTATTCTCACGTTAGCAAGCGAGGGCATTAATCGTGTAAGCTTGGGCGTGCAAGACATCGATCAAAATGTGCAAGAGGCCATCCATCGACACCAACCCTATGAACTCGTCCAAAAAATCGTTCTCCAATTGCGCAATGCCGGCATTCACGCAGTCAGTTTTGATTTGATGTATGGACTGCCGCTGCAAACCACAAAAGGTGTTGAAAGCACAGTTGATCAAGTGCTTGCTTTACAACCTAATCGCATTTCGCTGTTTGCCTATGCCCACGTACCCAGCATGAAAGTGTATCAGAAAAAATTGGAGCAGTACGGTTTACCCAATGATCGCGAGCGATTGGAGATGGAGCAGGCCGCCCGCAATATTCTGGAAAAAAACGGCTTTGTTTCTATTGGTATGGATCACTTTGCCAAGCCCGATGACCCTTTGTCGATTGCGCAGCGCGAAGGTCGTCTCTCTCGCAATTTTCAAGGCTATACAGATGATTCAGCTTCCCTCATGCTGGGACTCGGCGCCTCATCAATCAGTGATGTGGGTACAATGATGGTTCAAAACGAGCCAAGCATCAGCGCTTACGAGGAAAAACTAAAGCAAAACACTTTACCACTAAAACGCATTTGCCTTCGCACGGCAGATGATCAACGCCGCGCTCACATCATCCATGATCTGATGTGTCTTTATCGTGCAGAAATTCCCGATGATTTAAAACCCAGTGATGAGGCTATGGCTCCCTTTCTTCAGGCCGGCCTTGCCCGATGGGAAGACAACACATTGGTAATTGATACAACCTATCGCATGGTGGCGCGTCTAATCGCCACCTTGTTTGATGCAACCTACAACCCCGCTTTGGTAGCCTCTAAAATATCGTAACTTGACTAAGTGCGCGCGTTTTTTGGCGCGGGCGGTGCAGGCGCAGCTGTGAGAGAGGACTTCGGCATCTGCTGCCGCCGGACCGCCATCGGCGCAGCAACAGGCTCACTGGCTGCAAGAGAAGATTCAGAGATAGCAGGTCCATCTGTATGCGCATAAGGATCATCACCAGACGCGACAGAAGCATCGGTAGCATGTGCATTAAATTTATTCGCCGCTGCCAAAGAGAAAAAATTTCCGTCATTGGCCGCCTCTATATGGGCAGCATTTTGAAAAACGGATGTAAGAGGAAGACCGTTATTATGTAGCGTGTTGAGGGCCGTGGTCGGGCCGTCGCTACCAACATCGTAGGCCGCCGCTTCATCTGCTAAAGCCAGTGACCAAGATCCTGGGGCTTCTCGCGGAAAGGTTGCTTGTTCCAAAACTACTGCGCTCATGATCTTTACCTCAAATCAATGTGTTTCAAAATCTTGTCAAAAAGGTTGTTCAACCCCATTTTACCGTTTTATCTAAAATTAAGCGTTTTTTTATTCCATATTTTCATTTTAAGGCGAATGTCTTAAGATTTTCCCACCACAGGTCACTAAATCGTGAAAGCAGAAAAAAGTTGACGAAAAACATTCCCTTTTATCACGTTTTCAGGACGGCACTTTTTTTTGTGATTCTGACATTTTCTGTCGCTCAAGCCGCGCAAACCAAAGCGCCGCCCGCTTTTCAGTTGGTCACAGGAGACATTTTTAGCGCTCAATTTTCTCTGATCCCGGCATTTAATTCTACAGCGGCTCCTTCAGCGCAAGCACAACTTTCATTTCTCGATCCACTTTTTCGCGTTGATTATGGCAGCTCCGCCCAAGCCGCGCTGCGCCGGGTAAAGGAAAATGTCGCAGAAGCAGCCCTTGTGCCAGACTATGCCGTCTTTAATTTGGTCAACAACACAACATCGACGTTTTCTTCTGAAACCTACCAGCTTTTCGCTCTCATCAATCCGCTGGCGGTCGTGATCGTAGCTAATCCCGCAGCAGGAATTCAAAACAGTGCGGGATTAATTGGAAAACGTCTCGTGCTCGGCCCAACCCAGTCTGATCGCGAACAAGAATCGATATGGGTTCTTTCTATTTTAGGCATACCGATAAACACATACACTGCCCTATCAGCAAACAGTGAAGATCAAATTCTGGCGTTGTTGACCCAGCATCAAGCTGATGCCGCCATATTTTATATTCGTGATTTTACCCCTATGCTTGCGAACGCAATCAAGGCAAACCAATTGTCTGTTGTTCCTTTTTCATCTGACCAACTGGAAACAATACTGACGCAATACCCCTACCTCAAGCTACTTCACCCCACACTAATGGGGTGGGGAACCGTTGATACCTTCGGCGTTTCAACACTGGTTGTGGGCTCTTCTCGACTGACGGATACCCGCACCACCCAACTGCTTCAGGCCATGAAAAATCGCCCGCTCATTGAAATGATCGACCCTACTAAATTAAAAGCATTGCCGTTACCGTTAAACAAAAGTGCACAAAATTTTTATCAGCCTCCCGATCAATCCGTTTCCACTCTACAGAAAGGCAGATGATGACCCTGCAAAATGATCCTCTTTTGGCGTATGGCTTGACAACACACAAGCGCGCTGGAGTGCTTCTTCATCTTGTTACTCAAAACAGTTTGTCTTCTTGGTTATCTCAGCAAGAAAATACTCAGGCCATACGCAAGTGGCTAACACAAACCGGCTTTAATGGTGAAGCCGGACAGATTTGTCTGCTGCCCGATGAAAAAGCAGGCACGCTTGCTGGTGTTATTGTTGGCTATGCCGAGCCTTTGAGCATTTGGACTTTGGGCGGACTCCCGCTGCAACTGCCTGCCCAACACACCTACAAACTTGCAGGAAAATATCCCGCTGATGTGTTGGAAAATTTGGCTCTTGGCTGGGGATTGGGAAGCTATCGTTTTACGCATTATCTGACCAAGGCCATTCCTGAATTACCGATACTGACCCTACCCGTCACATTTCAAACAGCTAAAATTGAGAATATACTCAGCGCAACCTATTTGGTGCGGAACCTCATTAATTTTCCAGCAAACGACCTGGGCACAGAAGAATTGGCACAGGTAGGCATTGAAATTGCTAAACGCTACAAAGCGAAGGCCACAATTATTCGCGGAGAAAAGCTGGAACTTGATTATCCGGCCATCTACACCGTGGGCCACGGAAGCGCTCGCCCACCGCTTTTGCTCGATATCACATGGGGTAAACCCAACGCGCCGAAGGTGACGCTTGTCGGTAAAGGTGTTGTTTTTGATACTGGGGGTCTTGATATCAAGACTTCCAGCACAATGGGTGATCAAAAGAAAGATATGGGTGGTGCTGCCCATGCCCTCGCGCTGGCACAGATGATTATGACAGCCAAACTCAATGTGCGATTGCGCGTTCTTGTTCCAATCGTAGAAAATAGCGTGAGCGGCACAGCCATGCGACCCGGTGACGTGCTGCGAACAAAAAGCGGCAAAACAGTTGAAATCAATAATACTGACGCCGAAGGCCGACTCATTCTCGCGGATGCGCTGTATGAAGCCGCTCAAGAACAACCTCAATGGATCATTAATTTTGCAACGCTTACCGGTGCACGTAGTATCGCGTTGGGAACAGAAATTCCCTGCCTTTTCAGCAATAACGATGCCATGGCAGCAAGCTTGTTTCTAGCGGGGCAAGCGCATGAAGATTACATATGGCGATTGCCTTTATGGAAACCCTATTGGCGCCACATGAAAAGCCCCATTGCAGATATGAGCAATCTTTCGAATGTTTCGGCGGGGGGCGCAATCACGGCAGCGCTTTTTCTAGAGCAGTTTATTCAAAACACCAAAGCGTGGGCACACTTTGATTTCAATGCGTATAACGTGTCAACCCAACCCGGCAGACCCGCCGGCGGAGAAGCAATGGGCTTGCGGGCATGTTTTTATGCCATTGAAAAACATTTTAGCAATTAAAAGCTGCATACTTTAGTTTACAGGCAAATCTGCAGCTTTGTCGGCCATCGGACAGAGCTGCAGTGATCTTGATAAATTACGTGAATAAAGCTAGTGTGAACAGATGTCGATGTACTCGGTTATATCAGCACTAATTTGATGACAAAGAACGTTAGAACCAATCAAGGCGAAAGTAATTAATAGGGTGCCGTTTCTTCTATATTTAAAGCCTGGAGATTAACATGACACCTACAGAGTGGTTTGGAAAAATGAAAGAAATTTGGCTGGCGCAAGATCCAAATCGAATGGCCGAACTACTTGCGGATACACTTGAATATCACGAGAATCCATTAGAGACACCACTAAGGACTATTCAAGCTGTTGTTGATGCATGGAAAGAAATAAAAGACCAGAATATTGAATATGTAGAAATTGAAATGCTTTACGAGAATGAAAGTGTGGCTATGGCTTTGTGGCGTTTTAAACAAGTTAATCAGCCAGAGCACATTGGGAGTTATTTTTTAAAATTGAATAATCAGGGACGATGTGTTGAATTTAGGCAATGGTGGAGCAGTCGATGATCGTAATCGGAATTCCAGATCGTGAGTTAGAAAAAGATTTGGAAAACGTTCTCGTTCTTATGAATGGAGAAAATTATCACGGTTTAACAAGTAGGTATATTTCCCGCATATCATCAAATGATTTTAGAAAACCAACATTTGTCACTGCCCTATCAGATAGTCAAATTGTCTGGGCTGCGGCTTGTCAGAAGAATCATTTACCGTCAATGTGGGGGGGGAAAGCGTGGGTTTCAAACCAAAAAACTCTTTAGTAATGGCGTTTCTTTCTCCCTCACTCTGAATTTATTCCTCGCTCAATATTTAATTCTTCTATAAACTCCTGAATGAATAAGGAGTCCTCTTTTGAAACAGAACATTCGGCTAATCTATCTGTTCAATTTTTTGTTGGATTTTAGGCTTTATGGACCGCTTGCCGTTCTCTACTTTGCAAGTATCGCGGGCTCATTCGCTTTGGCGATGAGCATCTTCTCGGTTATTTATCTCTCACAAGCTTTTCTGGAAGTACCGACTGGAGTTGTCTCCGATTACATAGGCAGAAAGAAAACTTTGATCGTGGGGTCGTTCTTTTCTTTCCTTAGTGTGGTTTTATATGCATTCGGCATGAATTTTTGGATCTTGGCTGCCGGTGCGTTGTTCGAGGGATTGTCTCGAGCCTTGTTTAGCGGCACCAGCAGTGCCTTGCTATACGAGTCTTTAAAAGAAGAAGGCCAAGAAGCCCGTTACCATGATGTATTAGGCAAGACGAGCGCGATGTTTCAGTGGGCTTTGGGTGTTTCGGCTACGTTGGGTGGGTTTGTTGCGTTTCATTCCATGGCTATGGCTGTATGGCTTTCGGTTATTCCCCGCTTCTTGTGTTTTGTGCTGTGCTGGTGGTTTGAAGAGCCTAAGTGTGTGGTTCGCACCCAAGAATCACTCATTCATACTCTTCGTAATGCTGTCGTTGCGTTCAAATGTAATTGGAAACTACGCCTTATCAGCCTGGCGGATATTGTTTCATTCAGTTTCGGCGAGGCTGCGCACGAACTTCAGGCTGCTTTTTATAAAATGCTTGTTCCCGTCTGGGCTATTGGTTTCATTCGTACATGCAGTAACGTGTTCGCCGGTCTGAGCTTCTGGTTCTCGGGCACGATTATTGATCGCCTAGGCCATGGCCGATCTCTTATGTGTGGAAGCCTCTACTTCACCGTGGTTGGGTTTGTGGCACTGATATTTCCCACGCCTTTTTCTCCTTGGCTAATGACCACTACCTCGCTTGCCTTCGGTGTCTCTATGACCGCGCGGGGGGATTTAATGAACCAAGAGTTTACCGATAAACAGCGCGCAACAATGGGATCGGTGGTTTCGCTTGCTGGAAGCATTTGTTACGCGCTCGTTGCTGTGGGACTTGGATATATCGCCGATCTTACGAGTCCTATCATAGCCCTGTTGGTTGCTTTAAGTAGTAATATATTTGTAATTTACGTTTATTGGATATTGTTTCGTAAAAAAGTCTGAGTTTTTGGTTGAGAATTGCCTTGAATGGTGGGTTTTTCAAAGTGAGATTTCAGACATTCATCGAGCGACAAGCGAGAGCAAAATTCAAGCAAATTAGCTTCTTTTCGGGATTTGCTCTAATCTATAAACTCTTTCAATTTTTCACCCGCTAAATAAAGCCGCTTGTAGGGACTGCGGGGGCGCTCAACAAACCCCAAAGAAAGATAAAAGTCGCCCGCCGCCTTATTCCACGCTTGATGATGAACATAAAAATGACGCACGCCCGCATCATATTTATCTTTCAATAAAAAATGCATCAATTTTCGTCCAATCCCTTGCCGGACATGCAACGGATCGACATTCAGAAGCTGAAGGTCAAAAAGAACAATCGCCTTACTTAAATTAAGCCATTCATGCCCCGCCGCAAAAGCAATGATGTCACCTGCAGAGGTTTCAGCGATATACGAATCAAAACGATGCCAATTGTCTATATAATCCTGACCAATCACGGGGGTGTAGTCATCATGAAACGCATTGAGCACAGCCACGTGCCGGGTCAAGCCTGCGAGATCATCCTGCGTGGCCCGCCGGCATGCACAGTCCATGAGAGATTTTTTCTCTAACATGTTGTCGCTTACACTTTCTAACGAGTTTCGCTTACACTGGCGCCAACCGAAAGCGCAAAGAAAGGTGGGGATTGGACAGCGACCCGCCCGAAATTCGTTACGGCTGCTGCCTCTCGGCCCTGACCGGGTTGGCGACATGAACGCCCACGCCAATCTCCCTAACCCTTCATAACGGGAGAAACGACATAAATCCACATATTTTTATTGTTTTGTTTTTCGGCCAAGGGATTATTCGTGAGTTTTTTCAAACGATAGTTTTTTATCTGGCGCAAATGATTCGGGGATTTTTGCCCTCTTTCGACAGGGAGGAAATAAATGTATCGCATATAACCAGCAACCTACTGCGCGCCAGACCGAATAGAAGCTCCAACGGACGGTCAATCGCGCTCCGATGATGATGGTACATCATATTTGAAAGGGCGTAGCTTATTGTCGTCATGATGGCGAGGAGTCAGAATAAAAAGCTCCCCATAGTCAATCCGGCTAGTCAAAACTAAAAAAATCGCTTAGGGTTTCACTTTCATTTATCCCTACATGAGGAGCTGTTCATGCGTTTGCTTGGTCGTTTTTTTGTTGCCCTGTTGGCCATGTCCCTCCTTTTACCAATGGAGAAAGCTATGTCCACTACTCTTGATCCTGAAAACACCCTCCTTTTGCAGTTGAAAGATGGAACCGTAACCATTCAACTGCGCCCCGATTTGGCCCCGCACCATGTTGCCCGCATCAAAGAGCTTGTCCGTCAAGGATTTTATGATGGGACCGTTTTTCACCGCGTGATTGATGGTTTTATGGCACAGGGTGGCGATCCCACCGGCACTGGTATGGGTGGCTCTGGACAAAAAATTGATGCCGAATTCTCCGATGCGAAACATGTTCGCGGCACAGTTTCTATGGCTCGCGCACAAAACCCCAATAGCGCTGATAGTCAATTTTTTATCTGCCTTGCTCCTGCAAATTATCTCGATGGACAATATACTGTTTGGGGCCAAGTGGTAAGCGGCATGGAATTTGTCGACAACATTAAAAAAGGCGACTCACGCAACAATGGTACTGTCACCAATCCCGACAAAATTATCACCATGAAGGTGATGGCTGATGTCGAGAAAGCCCAATAAGCAAAGCGCTTAAGATAATGGAAGTCGTCGAATTACAAAACAGCCTTTTACGATGTGTAATTGCTCCGCAACTCGGCGCTTCCGTTGTCCGGTTAGATGTTCAACACAAAAAGATGACAGTGCCTGTACTCGTCCCCACGCCCGAAGAAAACCTTACAGAGACCTGTGATCCGCGCCTGCTCAGTTTAGCCCCCATCGCACCGATCGGCGGTCTCGTGCGGCACAATCACTTTAAGTGGGAGGGAAAAGTTTATGACATCACTCCCAATTTTTCTGATCTTCCGCTCTTTTACAATGGCATTGCATGGCAACAGCCGTGGACCGGCAAGAAAGACGGTAAAAACGCTGCATCATTTCGTTTTTTTCATAAAAAAGATTCTTTTTGGCCGTTCGATTTTTCACTCACGACGATTTATGACCTCGAAACCGATCACCTAAAAGTAACGCACGAACTTTCATACGAAGGAAACACTGGCACAATGCCGTGGGGATTGGGCGCAACCATGCGTTTACCTGGTAACGCATCCACTCATTTATGCGCCAATGTAGGTGGAATATGGAACAATGACCCACAGGGCGTCCCTCTTAAACCCGCTGAAATTCCCTTCAACCTTGATTTAAAAGAAGGACTAACACTCGCTGAAATTAACTGTGAAGAGCGCTGGTTTAATGACTGGGTGGGCACGCTCAGCGCGGAATACGTCGAGAAAAAAATATCCCTCATGATCAAGGCCCATAAACTTTTATCTCATTTAGGCTTCACCCACAACAAAAGTGAACCGGAATTTCGTGTCACGGCTCTCTCACACGTACCGGGCATGATGGATCTAGTTGGCTACGATGAAGACGAAACTGGCCTCAAAAACTTAGGACCGGGAGAAAGTGTCGTCACAAGCTTTAAAATCGATGTGGATGTGAATCTTTATTAACCATACAAACTATTGATGTCGTGTTTGCATTTTTTTAAACTGTTGTTTATTCAAACAAACAGAAAGAAAATTTATGAAATTTTTGAATAAATTTAGAGGATTTATCACCAAAGAAACATGCGTTTTTTATAAAGAAAAATGTAGTTTAAATTTGAGCAATTATTCAGAATTTATTGACTATTATAATGAATGCGGAATTACCTTTCCGATTAACAAAAAAACAGGGGTGCATGACCGTGTGCACTTCAAGTATTCGCTGACCAAAACCGCTCAAATGCTTTCGCGTGCACCCCATACATCATGGATGGCCTTTGATTATTTAAGTGCATCTCCTGACCATTCGTTTGACCAACTTGTAAATCTCACTCGTGATTATTATTTACTCTCGGTTCAACGGGAGACAATTATTCCGCATGGATTTAAAACGCGATACTCTGATCAACTTGGACAAGATTTTATTTATCGTGAAATTGAACGCCTCACAAAAGAACTCGATAAGTTGGGTTTTCGTCCTCAAATCGGCACAGAGATGGAGTTCGGTCTTGATATGTTTCCTGTAGGCTATCCGCATAGAGGACATTCAGATGAGTGGAAAAAAAGAAAAAAAATTTTTCTTAAAGCGATGAAAAATGATCCTCGGCGTCATGACGCTCGTCAATTTAATGCACGAGAAACGCTCTTGCTAGAAATGCATGAGCACACCCCCGAGCTTGCCGGAAAACTTGAACATAAATTCGGCCCCAGATCGTCAACGGGATATTATGATGCTGCCAATGTTTTGGAAATCCAAACCATTTACAGCTCGCCACCCGAGCAAAGCAAAACGCGTAAGAAGGTTCTTGAGATATTACTTCGTCTCGCTGATGCCTATCAGCTTCACACCACTCCGGCAGGTTATCATAATAATTTCAGCTTTGTCGATAAAGATGGAAATAATATTTTTGACCCCCAATCACCGACCTATCACACGCATGGGCAATATGCACTTGCAGGGATGGCAAAAGCGTTTAGCGACATTCCCACTCTTGTTGCACGCGATAAAAGTGAGGGAAAAGCATTGCGCTACATGGGCATCAACACCTCCCGTATTACTTTTTTACGTATTTCCCCCCATCGTCTCGAAGTGAGAACAAATGGTTTTGAAACATTTGATTTTAAATCAACTAATCAAGAACCAGATCTCGTCATTGTTGCTGCGCTCGCGGGTGCTCTGTATGGTTTAAAACATGCAAAGCTTGACCCTAACGTTGAAAAACTTTACCTTGTTCGAAAACCATTCTGCCACTATAAAAATCAATTAAAACTCGTTGCTCATGTGCTGAATGGCAGCACCGTTACAGAGGATGGTCATGTAGAATGTAATCATAACTATTTAGAAGGCGCCCTTATACGCATTGCCCAAGAGCTTGATTTAATTCCACCAATGCCGGAAGCGTGTCATCCTATGCAGTTAATAAAACAATATGATGATGTACCCCAACAGACTAAGGATTATATTCGTACGTTGTTTGCTCAGGTAAAAATAACGAAAGATAGAAAAATAATCTGGCCAAAGTATGCCGATCATCCGCGTCATTCAGAATGTCTTAAAGCCCTTAATGAAGGTGTAACGTGCCATGATATACAGCCCGCCTATGTTAATAGAACAGGCTACGACCTAAACGATTTTTCCAATATCAGAGAAGATTGCCGAATTGATGAGTGCAAGGCTTCCCGTCACAAAAAACTCAAAAAAAGCAAGCTCTTTTCTTCAACTCTTTCAGCACCTTTTCGCAAGAAATTAGCCTCCACGATTGCTCCGAAAAAACCCTGTAGGGTACATACTAAGATGCTTAAAGAGGTATATCAAAAATTTTCAGAAAAACAGTGGGATCAATTTTTTGAGAAAAGTTGCCGGCAAATAGTTGACTTGCCCTTTAACCTAGATGAAATGACAGCCATTAACAATGAGGTTAATTTTTTATTCTCTCGCAAGAATTCATCCAGATCACCACTCTCGTTGATTAATAACCCCGAAAAAGAAGGAAATTACTTTTTTTTCGCTAATGTAAGTGACGTCAAAAAAATCATGGACGTATTAAAAAACCCTAGAGAGGCCTACCGCAAACACAACAGAGTGAGATCACAACCCCTTCATCCAAAACATTCATGCGCACGACTCGCGTGACATTTTTTGAGCTTTACCCATAACAAAAGTGAGCCGGAATTTCGTGTCACGGCTCTCTCACATGTACCGGGCATGATGGATCTGGTTGGCTACGATGAAGACGAAACCGGCCTCAAAAACTTAGGACCGGGAGAAAGTGTCGTCACAAGCTTTAAAATCGATGTGGATGTGAATCTTTATTAACCATACTTCCTTTTTTGTCCTGTTTTTCACGAGTTCGTTTTGCTAATTTTTGAGAATTAGCACAAATCACGAGAAGATGGAATTGTAGAGACCATCGATGACGACATATTTGCGACAAAAGCAAAAATAGAGCACGTCCATCTTGTTTAGGGAGATGCGCTCTAAAAACAGATACTATCTTTAGAGGCGTTTTAATGTCTATTTTCAACCATTTAAGGAGCTTTTTCATGTCTATTATCAAACGTCCACAAACATCACCGACTGCAACCCAACCGAAGACTAAAATCGAGATACAAAATTTTGACACCCGCTATGGTATATATACTGAAGAATATAGAAATTGCGGCATTCATTTTGAGCAAGATCCCGATAATCCCGATAATATAGCATCATATTTAGTAAGTTTTGATTTATCCATGACCGAGACAGCAAAGCGATTAGCACAAGTTTCTCCAGCATCTTGGATTGTCTTTGAATCCTTCAAAAACAATGATTACTGTGACCTTTATGAAACGACGCGAGCCTTCGCAATATTAAACACACAAAAGAGTGTCCTTAAGAGTGGAAGTTATCGCACGCGTTTTTCTCACGCCTTCGGTCAAGGTCAGATTTTGGATGAGATTGGCCGATTGACAGATGAATTTCAACGATTGGGAATAGCCCCTGTTGTTGGCACTGAAGTAGAAACATCCATTGATCAATTTCCTCCTGGGTATCCACACGCAGATGCCTCTCAGCACTGGGTAGAACAACGCGATCACTTTTTAAGAGAAATGACCCGAGATCACAGACAGAGCGATGTACTAGGTTTTGGCGCTCGAGATGTTCTCTGCCTTGAATTGCATGAACACACCCCTGAATTAAGGGGCGCTCTTTATCCGCGCTTTGGCACAGGGCGTGCGGGTGGATATTATGATGCCCCAGGCATTACAGAATTTCAAATTCGTGAGTGCGATCCACTTGAGCAAATTCGTCGCAGAAAACTCTTGGAAAAAGAGCTTCTTAGGCGAGCTGATCAATACCAGCTTCACACAGAAGCACCCAGTTATCATACTAATATAAGTTTTTCAATTAAAGGTTATAATATTTTTGACCCAAACTCACCGTACTATCACACCCATGGTCGTTATGCTCTAGCAGGGATGGCACGTGCATTTTATGATGCTGCATCACTTATTTCAAAAGACGACAAACAAAAAGAATGTTTGCGCTATATGGGTGTAGGTATATCCCGAATGACGTATTTACGCCATGCCTTTGGTCGGCTTGAGGTTCGAACAAATGACCTATATACGTCCAAGTTTACCGAAACGGTTCAAGAGCCTGACCTCATATTAGCAATCGGGCTGGCTGGTGCTCTCTATGGTCTGAGGTCAAAAGATACCGACCCTAACGTGAAACAATTAACACTCGTAAGAAAGCCCCATTTCCGCTCCGAGGATAATTTAAAATTGGTTACACACATTCTTAATGGGGGAACATTAGATCAGTTCGGAAATGTTAAAGTTGACCAAGAGTACCTAAACGAGATGATGGTACGTTTAGGCGAAGAAATTGGATTGATCGAACCAAAACATATCGGCGTATCTTTTATGGCTCAAACGAGCGCACATCAAACATTTTCCCAGAAACATGGAAGTTTTGTAAAAAAGCTCTTTGACAGCATACGCGTTACACCGAAAGGTGAGGTTATTTGGCCACAAGATAGATATGATCCATTGCTGTCTAAAATTACACAAAGGCTGAAAGATGGTATTCAACTCGTGTCCGTCGATGAGTACTATGTTAACACTCCTGGTTATGACTTGAATGATTTTAGTAATGTTCCTGATGATGCTCGCTTAATCAAGCCTTACGCTTCGCGTCGCCACCGACTTATGGGAAGTAAAGCGTTGAGAACAACACTCTCACGATCTTTCAGACTCCAATTTCAGGCAGCATCATGTCGCCCAAAACCCAATAAAATCGGGAAAAAAACGCTAAAAAATATTTTAGCTCAAATTAACAATGCTCAATGGGAAAAACGTTGGCGGGGTGATCAGTTTGTAAGTACGGAAGTAAGTCTTACAGCGACCGAACAACAAATGGCTGAGATTCAAAGGTATCTGGCTTATCTTCTTCATCATGGCGATAATGAGTATTCTTTGGGCATTTATCCCAAACAGGCCCGACGCCAACCCAATGGAGATCATGTCTACAATTATGCTATGATTAGTGTCGGCACAGGCCAACAACAAAGATTAATTGACGTGCTCAAAAATCCACGTGTAGCCAAACGCAAAGCCGCAGCGAGAAATCATCTTACGCAACAACGAAAGAACCCAAAAAACCAAATTTCCCTCAGCTAGGAGATTTTACAATAAAAAATTCATCCAAACACAGGGCAGAAACAGTGGCTAAATGCTTGGACAATCAAATTTCTTGCGTTTATAAAAATTATCAGCTATAGCACATCAATCAGCACCATGGCAGGGCATTGCCTATGTGCTTAACGCTTTAGATATGGAGATGAAAATGCCCAAGTTGAAAACAAATTCCGGCGCGAAAAAGCGCTTTAAACTGTCCAATCCTAAAAAGAAGAACGGCCCACCCAAGGTCATTGCTGGTGCAGCAAATCGCCGTCACGGCACGAGCAAGCGCCCCCGCGATATGATTCGCCAGAGCCGCGGCACCTTTGTCATGTTCCATACCGATGGTGTAAACGTGATGAAAAACCTTCTTCCCTACAGTTTCTAAGATTGGAGTTTAAAATATGGCACGTGTAAAACGCGGTGTAACCACCCACGCTCGTCACAAAAAAATCCTTAAACTGGCCAAAGGCTATCGCGGCCGTTCCAGCACCAACTACCGTATCGCTCTTCAGCGCGTTGAAAAGGCTTTGCGCTACGCATATCGCGATCGCCGCGCTAAGAAACGTGATTTTCGTGGCCTTTGGATTCAACGTATCAATGCCGCATCCCGTTTGCACGGGTTGACCTATAGCCGCTTTATGAACGGGTTGAAACTTGCTGGTATTCAGCTTGACCGTAAGGTCTTGGCTGATATTGCAGCACGTGAACCAGAGAGCTTTAAACAAATTGCCGAAACGGCAGCGAAAGCCCTCAAAGCTGCGTAACACTCGGTTTTAAATTCTGTTTTTATTAGGGGGCGGCCTCAACTGCCCCCTTTTTGTTTGGAGAAAACCATGTCACTGCCTCTCGATCTGTCTCCTGAATTGGTCGATGAATACCAAGCGCTTGAAGCAACAGACTCGCTTCAAAAACTTGAAGAATTGCGCGTCTCCCTTTTAGGAAAAGAGGGAAAACTGACCTTGCGTGTCAAGGACATCGCAAAGGTTGCTCCTGAGCAACGCAAGTCTGAAGGACAAAAACGCAATCAGGAAAAACTGCTGTTTGAAACCCTTTTACAAGCAAAAAAAGCCACACTTGAAAAACGTGCGCTTGATGCGCGCTTACAAGAAGAAAAAATCGACCTTACACTACCAATTCGGCATCAATCCAAAGGAAAAATCCACCCTCTTACGCAAACATTTGATGAAATTGTTGAAATTTTTTCACAATGGGGGTTTGTTTTGGCAGAAGGCCCACAAATCGAAAGTGACGACTTCAATTTTACCAAATTGAATATTCCCCCCAATCACCCTGCACGCCAAATGCAGGATACATTTTATATGCCCACATCAGAAGACGGACAAGAACGGGTTTTACGCACACACACATCGCCGGTCCAAGTCAGAACAATGCTAACTCAAAAACCGCCTATTCGTATTATCGTGCCGGGCCGGGTGTTTAGAAATGATAGCGATGCAACGCATAGCCCTCAATTTCACCAGCTGGAAGCACTGGTGATTGATGAAATCGGCAAGGTGACGATGGCCCATCTTAAAGGCACGCTGCTCAATTTTTTTCGCATCTTTTTTGGCATTGATGACCTCCCGTTACGCTTTAGACCCAGTTTTTTCCCCTTTACCGAACCTTCTGCCGAAATCGATATCGGCTGCCGCAAAAATAAAGGCGAACTGACGCTCGGTAATTATGGTGACTGGCTAGAACTGGGCGGGTGCGGAATGGTCAACCCACTTGTTCTTGAAAATTGCGGCCTTGACAGCACCCGTTATCAAGGTTTTGCGTTTGGCATGGGCTACGATCGCATGGCCATGATCAAATACGGTATTCCCGATATTCGTGGTTTTTTTGAAAGCGATGTCCGATGGCTTTCTCACTACGGTTTTTCACCCCTTGACATCCCCTCGCTTGCTAAAGGAAGCATACGATGAAATTCACTCTTTCCTGGCTAAAAAAACATCTCGAGACGACCGCCACATTAGAGGAGATCAGCGCCCGTTTAACCGCTCTCGGACTGGAAGTTGAGGGCATTGAAAATCCCGGTGAAGCACTTTCCCCCTTTACCGTCTGCCATATTATTGAAGCAAAACAACACCCTAATGCTGATCGCCTGAAAGTTTGTGAAGTTGAAACAAAATTTGGCCGCAAGCAAATCGTCTGCGGCGCACCCAATGCACGGACAGGCCTTAAAACAGTTTTTGCTCCCGAAGGCAGTCTCATTCCGGCAACCGGTATGGTGCTAAAACCCTCGACCATCCGCGGCATAGACTCATGTGGCATGATGGTTTCAGGACAAGAAATGGGGCTACCTGGCGAGCATAAAGGCATCATCGAAGCCCCTGCTGATGCCCCCATTGGTCAGTCATTGACAGAGCTTTTGGGAATAAATGATGTTGTTATTGAAATCAACCTCACACCTAATCGCGGTGATTGCGCCGGCGTTTATGGTATTGCGCGCGATCTAGCTGCAAGTGGATTGGGCACACTCAAGACCTTACCTACTCCGACCCTTCATGCCACTTTTCCTTCTTCTGTTTCTGTACGTGTTGAAGACGAGACTCTTTGTCCTTACTTTATCGGACGTGTCATTCGAGGTGTTAAGAATGGCCCCTCCCCAAAATGGCTGCAAGAAGCACTAAAGGCAATTGGCCTGCGTCCCATTTCGGCCTTGGTCGATATCACCAATTATTTTTCTTTTGACCTTGCACGGCCATTGCATGTCTTTGACCTCAGTAAAATTCATGGTTCTGAGTTGGTTGTTCGCGCAGCAAAAGACGATGAAACCTTGGTTGCCTTAAACGATCAAACCTACTCCCTAACCAAGGGTATGACCGTCATTGCTGATAATCAACGGGTACTGGCCTTGGCAGGTGTTATGGGCGGCAAAGACTCCGGCTGCAACATGGAGACCACCGACGTTTTTCTTGAGGTGGCACAATTTGACCCGATGACCATTGCCAAAACCGGCCGCGCCTTGAGCATAACATCCGATGCACGTTATCGTTTTGAGCGCGGAATTGACGCCGCAGCCATGCCCCGTTACACGGATTTAGCCACGCAAATGATTCTTGAACTTTGTGGCGGAGAAGCCAGTCAATGTGTGATTGCAGGCGCTCCTCCTGCTCAAAGGAAGCGTGTTCCCTTTAAACCGGAATACGTCAAAACCTTGGGGGGGGCTGATGTTTCTCTGGAAGAAATTACCGGCATTCTAACCCGCCTTGGCTTTGAATTTGAGAGCACGCAAGCCGTTGCACCCTCGTGGCGACCCGATATCGTAGGTTCGGCAGATTTAGTTGAAGAGGTCTTACGGGTGAAGGGCTATGATTGCTTGCCTGTGGCACAACTTGAGCTCACAACGATCGTCGCGACGTCTGTCGTCTCGCCCTTTCAGCGCATCTATAGTCAAGCCATACGCACCCTCGCCTCGCAAGGATTGATGGAATGCCATAATTTCTCATTTATTTGTAATGCTCATGCTCTGGCCTTTGGCATGTCAGATCCTCAGTTCGCTGTTATTAATCCGCTATCTGACGATTTGGCAGTCATGCGTCCCTCGTTGCTGGCAAGTTTATTGGCCGCCGCCGCCCGCAATCAAACCCGCGGCTTTACTTCACTTGCTCTTTGCGAAGCCGGCACTATCTTCAGTGCAAAAGAAAAAAACCTTGAGCAACGTACGATTGCTACACTAAGGATAGGCGACGCAACCGTTCGACAAGTGCAAAAAGGCGCGCGGAGCGTGGATGCTTTTGATGCAAAAGCGGATACCCTGAGTGTGCTTGAAACGTTCGGTGTAAGCAGTGCCCAAATAATCTCCGATACGCCATCATACTTCCATCCTGGACGTTCGGCCTGTTACAAAATCGGACAGACCGTCGTTGCTTGTTTTGGTGAGCTTCATCCCGACATTCTTAAACTATTTGATCTTAAAGGTCCGGTGGTAGGATGCGAAGTTTATGTAGAAAAAATTCCCCTTCCCAAAGTTAAAGGACACGCTCGTACCACGCTCAAGCTTCTACCCTTCCAACCGATTTCGCGTGATTTTGCCTTCATTGCCAATGAATCAGTCGCAGCAGAATCGATTATCAAAGCGATTCGCAACGTAGAGCGCACGCTCATCACAGATGCGCGCATGTTTGATGAATATCGTGGCAAAGGGATGGAGGAAGGCAAAAAATCACTTGCCGTTTGTGTAACTCTACAACCCCAAGAAAAAACATTCACGGACAATGAGATTGAAGCCATCAGCCAAAAAATTATCGCCGCTGTTCAAAAAAACACCGGCGCTCTTTTAAGATCTGGCGAGAGCGCTCTATCGTCTGACAAGACTGTCTAGAGCGAATCCCGAGAAGATGGGATCGAAAGAGACCATCTTTGATAATGTATTTGCGTTAAAACAATAAACCAGAGCGCATCTGTCTTCAGGAGATGCGCTCTGGAACCGTATACGTTAAAAAGCCATTCCCTCAATTATCATTTATCATCCAAAAATGCTGGGTCTCCCACACTATCACTATCGCCAATAACGACTTCCAAATCTGAATCTTGGTTAAATTGGTTTTGGTAGTTAACCACAGAATCGATTTGCGAGCGTTTTGTCTCAACGCGGGGAATAACCGACATGATCACAGATTTAAAAATGCTTTTGGATATTTCTTCGCTGTTGCTGAAATTTGCATAAATCTGAACCGTTCCATCTTGATGGCTCATAGCGACACCTTCTCGATCTGGATCGTTATAAAACATCACTTCATAAATATTTTGTTTAATTCGCTTCCTTAACTTAAACTTCTTTTTTTGATATTTTATGTCATTACAAAGGGAATAAAATGCATCAACAAGCGTGTTTTTCGTTTTAGCCTCGAAGTTATTATATGCGTTTGGATACTTATAAAAGCTCGCGCGGTTGATCGTAACCGTGAACCGGTCTAAACCACAAGCATCACGAATCTTTTCAGACATTTCATTTAAAACATTGCGGGTATTAATATAGCTTCCGACGACCGCTGTTGTAACATCTGTCGCGTAAGGGTCGGTATTCGTCATTGCTTTATAAACTTCCGCTCTTGCGTGTTGGTCCTCAACTTTCAATCCCGCATTTGTGTAAAAATCATCCGCTGTTTGTGAGCCCGACACCGTTTTAACATGCGGCTCGATATCCTCAGACGGTATACTTTCGGGAATCGTTACACCAGTAGCTACTGATGTATCTGACTCATAATAGGTCATAGGTTTCGTATCTATCTTAGTTAGATCAATTGGATCTGCTTCTGCCCATCCAGTTCTTATTAAGCCAGCATCCGTTGCCCACGCCTCAGCAGAGCCAGAACTGGCCCAACTGTCCCCAACTGGATTCTCCATTATGTCATCATGATCAGGAATGATTATTTCAACTGGTCTTGCTCCAAAGATGGGTGAATACGTAATACTGATGTAGCCTAAAGGTAGGTTTAAAGTCGTATCTGTAGAGTTAGCTGACGATGTTGAATCGGCATCATCCCCGCTTGATGCAGAATCAGTACCATCCCCGCTTGATGTTGAATTAGCGCTATCCCCGCTTGATGTTGAATTGGTACTATCCCCGCTTGATGTTGAATTAGCGCTATCCCCGCTTGATGTAGAATTGGTACCATCCCCGCTTGATGTTGAATTAGAGCTATCCCCGCTTGATGTTGAATTAGAGCTATCCCCGCTTGATGTTGAATCGGAAGGTGATAAGTTAAAGACCTCTTGCGCGAAACAGCCGCTCGCTGTGCTTAAAAAAAGTCCTGCGGCAAGAAGCGTAGGGGCAAAAAAACTTTTAACGCTATTTTTTTGAAAGAAAAAGAAAGTGGTCAGCATATAGATCCCCCTTTATCAAGACATCATAACATGATTCAGATAAAAAATCATGAAAATTAAATATTGTCTTTGCGTGTTCTTGGGTCTCGACATTTACCTTAACAAGCCCCATATATCATAAGGTTATTTGAGGAAAGCGACCCCCGTGGCTTAGGTGGGTGTTTGTTTGAAAATCGTCTGGTTTTAAGGGGTTGTCCAATGTCAAGCAAGGTCATAAGCATTCGCGGCGCGCGTGAACATAATTTACAAGACGTAAACGTTGATCTGCCGCGCGAAAAACTCGTGGTCTTGACTGGTCTTTCAGGTTCAGGGAAATCCTCACTGGCGTTCGACACGATCTACGCTGAGGGGCAGCGTCGCTACGTTGAAAGCCTCTCGGCTTATGCTCGTCAGTTCCTTGAATTGATGTCAAAGCCCGATGTTGACACAATTGAGGGGCTTTCACCCGCCATTTCGATTGAACAAAAAACAACCAGCCGCAACCCACGCTCAACCGTGGGAACCGTAACTGAAATTTACGACTACTTACGCTTACTATACGCACGCATCGGCAGGCCTTACTCTCCGGTTACAGGCGAGCCTATTGATGCCCAAACCCCCACACAAATGGTAGATCGGATTACGTCGTTGCCCATGGGATCCCGGTTGATGATATTGGCCCCCATTGTGCGCGGACGCAAAGGCGAATATCGCAAAGAAATTGCTGACCTGCGCGCAAAAGGCTATCAACGCCTAAAAATAGATGGCACGCTCTACGAAATTGATGAAGCGCCAAAGCTTGATAAAATGAAAAAACATGACATCGATGTTGTCGTGGATCGCATTGTTTTAAAAGACGATTTAGGCAATCGCGTGGCCGACAGCGTAGAAACTGCGCTCAAACTTGGCGAGGGTTTAATTTACGTTGAAGATGCAGATAATGAAGAACGCATCACGCTTTCCAGTCGCTTTGCGTGCCCTGTTAGCGGCTTTACAATTGAAGAAATAGAGCCACGCCTTTTTTCCTTCAATAGCCCACATGGGGCCTGCCATACATGCGATGGCTTAGGTGTAAAGCAGGTTTTTGACCCTGATTTGGTCGTCCCTGTTGAAACACTTTCGCTTAGTGAAGGCGCGATCGTCCCTTGGACAAATAATAAAACTTTTCACGCGCAACAAATCATCGAAAATTTATGCCACCAATTTAAAACCACAATGCACACGCCTTGGGCTGAATTACCGGAAACACTTCGTAATATCCTGCTGCACGGTTCGGGGAGTAAGGATGTAACGCTAAAATTCGCTGATGGCGCACGATCGTACGAAACACGCCGTCCGTTTGAAGGCGTTATTCCCAACCTTGAACGGCGCTGGCAGGAAACAACTTCATCTGCTGTCAAAGATGATCTCTCTCGCTTTCTTGCAGACCGTCCGTGTGAAAGTTGTCAAGGTGCACGACTTAAACCGGAAGCCTTGGCGGTAAAAATCAACAACGTCAACATTGCTCAAACCTCTGCTCTTTCAATTCAGCAAGCGGGAGAGTGGTTTACCAATCTTCCCAAAAAACTCACAAAAAAGGAAAGGGATATTGCCGCGCGCATCCTTAAAGAAATTAACGAGCGACTAGGTTTTTTAAATAATGTCGGACTGAGCTACCTCTCGCTTGATCGCGCATCGGCGACGCTGTCAGGGGGTGAAAGCCAGCGCATTCGCCTCGCTTCACAAATTGGCTCAGGCCTTTCTGGTGTTCTCTACGTGCTAGACGAGCCCTCCATCGGCTTGCATCAAAGAGACAATGATCGCCTACTAGAAACCCTGAAGCGTTTGCGTGACCTTGGCAATACCGTAATCATAGTAGAACATGATGAGGACGCCATTCGTACCGCCGATTATGTCGTTGATATGGGGCCAGGCGCAGGTGTTCATGGCGGTAAAGTTGTGGCAGAAGGTACGCCGCAAGAAATTATGGATAATCCTGACAGCATGACAGGGCAATATCTGTCCGGCAAACGACAAATCGCCATCCCAACCGAGCGTCGCGCCGGAAACAACCGCAAGCTGATCATCAAAAAAGCGCGCGGCAACAATCTGCATGAAGTAACAGCGGAAATTCCTTTGGCAACATTCACATGCGTTACAGGCGTTTCAGGGGGCGGAAAATCAACTCTTGTTATCGACACCTTATACAAATCATTGGCCCGTCGCCTCAATGGCGCACGTGAGCACGCCGCCCCCCACGAAGGTATACTTGGCGTTGAGCATCTGGACAAAGTTATTGATATCGATCAGTCGCCCATTGGCCGTACGCCGCGGTCAAACCCAGCGACCTATACAGGGGCATTTACTCCCATTCGGGATTGGTATTGTGCCCTGCCCGAAGCAAAAGCACGCGGCTATGGACCGGGTCGTTTTTCTTTTAATGTTAAAGGCGGCCGATGCGAAGCCTGTCAGGGCGATGGCGTGATTAAAATTGAAATGCACTTTCTGCCCGATGTTTTTGTCACGTGTGAAGAATGTCATGGTAAGCGTTATAATCGCGAAACACTCGAAATTACCTATCGCGACAAAAGCATTGCCGATGTTTTGGAAATGACGGTTGAAGAAGCTGCTGAATTTTTTAAAGCACAGCCAATGATTTACGAAAAAATGGAAACATTGCGCCGTGTGGGCTTGGGATACATTCATGTTGGTCAATCTGCAACAACGCTGTCGGGGGGTGAAGCGCAGCGCATCAAACTCGCGAAAGAACTCAGCCGCCGTGCCACAGGCCGCACCCTTTACATCTTGGACGAACCGACAACGGGTCTTCACTTTGAAGACGTGCGTAAATTATTGGAAGTTCTTCAAGAGCTTGTAGAGCAGGGCAATACTGTGGTGGTGATTGAACACAACCTTGAAGTCATCAAAACCGCTGATTGGCTGATTGATATCGGACCGGAGGGTGGCAACGGCGGCGGAAAGATCGTTGGCATGGGCACGCCTGAACACATTGCAACCCTCACACAAAGTCATACCGGTCGTTACTTGCAGCCCTATCTTAAAAATCAGACTACTGTTTCCGAAAAGTCCGCACCGCCCGCAAAAGTTAAAAGGAAAGCCTAAAACCCACGCTTACTTGCATCTTATGCCAGCAGTGCTACAAATATAGGCATGGGGTTTGTTCATAAAATAAGGTCGCTTTTTTTCTGCACATGCATAGCGGGGTTAGGCGCTTTGATGGCTTACAGCAATCCTGCTCAGGCTGCCATCAGCCCGCTCTCCTTTACCGTCAATTTAAATGAGGCGGTAAATGTTAACACCAGTAGTGGCACGCCTCGCATTACCCTAAATGTCGGGGGACAAACACGGTATGCAACGTATGCCTCTGGCACGGGAACAGCCGCCCTGACATTCACATACACTCCCACCATTGGCGATATAGATCTTGATGGTATTCAAATTACTCCTGCTGAAATTGACCTTAATTCAGGCACAATCGCCGATTTAAATGGCAATGCCATGAATCCTGTAACGTTTACTGCACCTAACACATCAAACATTAAAGTAAATTACCCCACCCTCAGCATGGATTTCACTTACGATAGCGATGGGCGATACACGCTAAACGGCACGGCTTATGACACGTTCACTGCTTTTCTTTCAGCCGCAGGAGGAACCTATACACGCGCCTCAACCGCTACCTATTATGATAGCTCGGGCATCATTCAAACCGCTGCATCTGGTGCCGCACGATTCAATTATGACCCGACAACACACAGCGCAAAAGGCTTGTTAATTGAAGAAAGCCGAACAAACATCGTCCGCAGCTCAGAAAACTTTGGTGGAACAGGTTGGGGGCTTTTTCGCATCACAAAAACCAATAACGCAGCGACGGCACCCAACAATGCCTCAACAGCAACATATCTTGTCCGTAATTCTACAACGCAGTCGGCATACATTCAAAACGTGCTTGCCTCTGGCTCAACCGGAATGTATGCAGCATCAATTTTTGTAAAAGCGGGAACTGTTGGAGGCCGCTTAGGATTACGACTTCAAGGAACCTATCCCGATCGCGGCGAGGCGGTTTTTAATATTCAAACAGGGACCATTGTCGGTACAAACAACGGCGGAAACTGGACAGGCACCACGGCAGAAATTATTTCACTCCCGAATGGCTGGTACCAGCTCAAATTGATAACAACAGCTGCCGTCAGCAACTTAGCTTTCCTCGTTCTTGGGCCATCAGATAGCACACGCACTGTGGCTTCTTGGGAAGCCACATCAACTGTTTTATCGGATTGCTATGTTTGGGGGGCTCAAGTTGAATCAGGCTCTAGCGTTACCTCATATATCCCGACAACAACCGCGACAGTTAACCGCCCTGTCGACACACTCACAATCCCAACAGGATCATGGTTTTCAGGAACAGAAGGAACACTTTTCACCAACGCTTTTATCGGAACAAAAACAGCATCAGCAACACTGCTGCAAATTGATAACGGAAGCGAAAACAACGCACACAAAATCAGGGCGAATACATCTAATGCCTTAGAGAACGTAACGCTTGATGGTGCTGTCGCTCAGTCAAGTATTACCAGCGTTTCTACACTCTCACAAAACACAACGTATAAAATGGCATATGGCTATTCTCTAAATAACTTTGCGGCTTCCGCAAGCGGGAACATCAACACCGATTCATCCGGAACATTGCCATCAGGGCTAACGACCTTGCGCGTTGGCTCGAACTCTACGGGCGAGCAGCCGTCCAGCACAATTAAAGAAATTCGATTTTATCCATTACGCGCCGCAAATGCCCAGCTTCAGCTGCTCACGCAGTAACGCGTTTTAGCAATCGATCTTGAGTAATTTTTCCTTAAGCTGATAAACAAAATCCAACGCGTCTCGCGGGCTTAATGTCTCTGGATTACATGCAAGCAAGGTTTTTTCTAGATCCTTTAGCGCCCCGCTTTCTTCGCTTAGGTATGCTGGAGTCTTTTCTGTGCTCATAGCAGGATCATCGCTTGCAAGAGAGAATAATGGTAGCTCATCAGGCTGATTTTTCTCTGCTTGCAACTGATTTAAAATATTTTGTGCACGCTTAATCACAACGGGCGGTAATCCCGCAAGTTGTGCGACGTGTATGCCATATGATCGATCAGCTGACCCAGCGATCACCTCATGGAGAAAAACGATTTCGCCTTTCCACTCTTTCACACGCATTGAGTGACACGCTAACGCCGAAAGTGTAGCCGTCAGTGCGCTCAGTTCATGATAGTGGGTTGCAAACAGCGCGCGACAACGATTGACGTTATGCAGATGCTCGGCTGTTGCCCAAGCAATCGCCAAACCGTCATGTGTGGCCGTCCCTCGACCAATTTCATCGAGAATAACAAGCGATTTTGGCGTTGCTAAATTTAAGATCGTGGCGGTTTCAACCATCTCGACCATAAAGGTCGATCGCCCGCGTGCCAAATCGTCAGACGCACCAACCCGGCTAAACAAACGATCAACAATCCCGATTTTAGCGTGCTTGGCAGGAACAAAACTCCCCATTTGTGCGAGCACAACCATCAAGGCATTTTGCCGCAAAAACGTTGACTTACCAGCCATATTGGGACCGCTTAAAAGCCAAAGACGTTGTGATGTTGCCAGATGACAATCATTGGCAATAAACGGCACGCTTGCGGTATTCTTTAGCGCTTTTTCAACAACAGGATGACGTCCTTCTTCAATATCGAAGTCAGTACTCTCATCGATTTCCGGACAACACCAGTTTTCACGCTCAGCCAAGTCAGCCAACGACAACGCCACATCAAATTCAGCGAGAGCAGCCGCCATCGCACTTAATGCGCCATACGCATTAAGAACGCTGCCACTTAAAATTTCAAAAATCTCCAATTCAATCGACAAAGAGCGCTCGACAGCCTCGCCCATATCCCGCTCAAGCTGCACCAATTCTTTCGTGGTAAATCGCATAGCGCCCGCCATTGTTTGGCGATGAATAAATTCTGTTGCTCTCGGACCATTTATAATCTTTTCAGCTTGCTGCGCTGAAACCTCAACATGATAGCCGATAATATTATTGTATTTTATTTTGAGCGTGCTTAATCCAAGCTCATTGACATAACGGAGCTGTAAGGCAGCAATTAAGCGCTTGCCGTCCATCTTCAGCATATTGTAGTGATCAAGCGGCTGTGAATATCCTTCGGCCACAAAATTCCCTTCGCGCGCCAACAACGGCACATCCTCTTTCAGCGCACGCTTTAACAAATCACTTAAGGGGTCTTGCCCGATAAGGTTTTGTGCATGAGAATGAAGCGTTACGGGTAATTCTGCACTGTTTAGCAATTCAAAAAAATTACTCGCTGCCGTAAGCGTTGCGCGTACGGCCAACAAATCTCGCGGCCCGGCCCGATCAAGCGAGAGGCGCGATAAGGCACGCTCTAAATCCGGTGCACCGGAAAGGCACTCCCTCATGCGGGAATGATGCTGCGTTTGATTCATTGCCCACAAAATAGCTTGCTGCCGGTTTTTAATAATCTCAACATCCGTAAGGGGTGACGACAATCGTCGCAACATCAGACGCGATCCTGACGCTGTAACAGTTTGATCAATTACACTTAAAAGGCTGCCGTTTTTATCCCCGGTAATGGTTTGGGTAATTTCGAGATTACGACGACTTGCAGCATCGATTTCAAGCAACCCGCCTTTTGTGTTCTTGCGCGGACGATCCATCCGCGGAACAGCACCGACTTGTGTTAACTGCACATAATCCAGAAGCGCTCCCGCTGCTGTAATTTCAATCGCCGAAAAATCTCCCCAGCTGTCAAGCGAGGCAACGTCATAAAACCCCAAAAGCTTTTCATGACAATTTTGCGGATTAAACAAAGATTGAGGACGCAGCGTGATCGCAGCCCCCAACTCTTTAATTGCTGCACTTAAATGTGGCAAGGCTTTCGCCAATTCTTCACTCAGCAAGACTTCACGCGGCAATAAACGTGAAAGCGTGGTTAAGAGCGAAATTTGCGCTGTACTTTCTATCTCCAGTGATCCGGTAGAAAGATCACACCACGCCAACGCAACATCACCTTGTGCTGCGCCAACCACTGCCAGCAAATAATTATTGGATCTGGCTTCTAGCAACGTATCTTCTGTCAGCGTGCCAGGCGTAATAATACGCACAACATCCCGATTGACCAGCGTTTTTCCCGTTCTTTTTTTTGCTTCTGCCGGAGTTTCTGTTTGCTCACAAACAGCTACGCGAAAACCATTCTTTATAAGGCGAGCAACGTACCCCGTATGTGAATGCACCGGCACCCCGCACATGGGTATATCTTTACCCTTATATTGTCCCCGTTTTGTGAGTGCAATATCCAATGCACGGCTGGCTGCCACTGCATCATCAAAAAACATTTCATAAAAATCACCCATACGAAAAAAAAGCAGCTCAAGCGGATGCTTTTCTTTAATCGCCAAATACTGAGCCACCATCGGGCTGGCTTTTTCATTTGCGGATGCAGGGGCCTCTGCTTCTTGTTCTGTTTCAAGCGTCATAGACAGGTTTTACTGCATTTAATACTGGCAAATCAATCGACTCTTTTAGCTCATTCTTAACACGCCTTAATGTTAAAGTTAATAAAATCACCGGCATCACGAAACCAAGCTGTAATCCCACGAATTGCGGGATTTTTTGCACCAACACCGGCCACGTCATCGCAAGCGGCAAAACCATGATTTCCACCCATGTAAATCGGCTTCGCAAAGCCTCTAGAGTCAGCATTAAAATGGGCCAAACCATTAAGGCCTGGTCATATTCATATAAAAAAGGCGTAACCAGAAGGGTTCCACAGGCAAGCGCTGAAACTTTAAGACGAAGAAGACCACTTTTTCGCCAAACCCAAACAACAACACCGACAACACCGACAGCAAGAATAACATGAAACAGCATCGCCACCGCTAAAAACGTCACATGATCAGAAAAGAAAAGATCACGTAAATATCCATCCAGACCTGAAAGGCGCAAAAACGCAAAGAAAGATGGGTTACGTAACAACAATCCTGTCATTCCGCCCAGCGTGCCATTTGCGGTCGTCATCGCCGACAAACTGTCAAGCCACGGCAAAAAACCAAATAAAATAATACTCGCACTCATATACACCAACCCCGCGAGCAGTGTGTACCTGAAAACATCTTTATCCCGATGAGCAAGCAAAACAATCGGAATGAGAAGGCATAATTGCGGCTTGAAAAACAGACTCGCAAAAAATATACCAGACGTAAGTGGTGACCGTTCAAGAAAATATAACGCAAAACCAAATAATGCCGCTGTAATCAAACCATTTTGCCCCATCATCAAATTTAGATGAATACCAAAAAACAGCAACATCATTGACGTAATGCGCCAGTCGCGACACCAGAAATAGAGACTCGCTAGAAAAAGCAAAAACCCAACTGTAAAAAAGACGAGGTAGGCAGGAAAATAAGGTAACAACCCAAACGGCGCAAGCCACATTAAATACAGCGGTGGATAGTAAAGCGGCGAAGATTGCACTCCTTGCGTTATATTTGAGATATCCTGCATAGCTGCAGTAATCGCAGCTGGCTGATAAGGGCCTTCGGGCATGCCAGACAAAACCAACCGAGCCGCAGCCCAAAATTGCCAAAAATCACTTCCCGGTGGATATCCTGTAAAATGAGTTAAGTGCGGATAGGACTCCGCAATAATCATGCCGTAGTCCCAAACATTGAAAAGCGTAAATGCAATCCCAAGCAGTGCAAAGATGAGAAGTGTTTTATTTTTTACTGACAGCGTCATCCTTTAAACTTTCATCATTTAAAACGGGAAGTACACTTAAGTGATACAACCCATAAAGAAGAAATAGCGCAATCAAGGGAATACGAAAATCGATATTTATGACTGATATAAAAGCGGGAAAAATGTAGAAGGTCAAAAATATTTCAAGGTCAGATTGCCGCCAACCGTTGATCCGGCAATATTGTAAAAGCGACAAAATAGGGATTATAAGCAGAACCAAATCATAGCTATAAGCATGCGGCGAGAGAAGTAATGTTGCCAAAATCAAGGTACTGATTTTTATCTCACGCGATGACTTCCCTCTGAGCGTTTTAACAAGAATAAAGACTGCGATAATCCCAACAAGCCCATGCCCAAACCATGCCCAAACATTACTCAACCCTGTCAAACGAAGAGCGGCATAGGTGCTGATCATGACATCAGCGCGCGCGGTATCAAAATTTTCCGTCAATCTTTCCAATGGAGCGTGAACATGTTGAAAAAACAATACCCAAACATCACGACCTAAAAAAAAGAACGATGCCCCACAAAAAACAGCCGTCGCAATAACAGCCGAAATAAAAACATATTTATTCTTCGAGACAGGTTTTGCTATCAACAAGTAAAGCGGCCACAAAAATCCAAGTTGTGGTTTTATCGTGGCCAATGATAAAAGTGCACCCGCCAACCACGGTCGTGCGATGATCGTGGCTTGCACGAAAAGCAGCAGCCCAGCCACCAGCAACGAGTTTTGACCAAAAATCAAATTATTCCAGAAGCCAGAAAACCCTAACGCCAAAACCACTGCCAGCACACCCAAAACACGGTATGCGCACAGAACCCCCATTACATAAAGAAAGAAGCTAAACCAAAAAAAAGCTGGCCACGCCCTGTCATATCCCATCGGGATGAGTTGCGCGACAACCATAATCCACTGCGGTGGATAAAGCGATAGTTGCCCTCCGACTTGCGTGTTTTTCAAAACATCTGTTTGTTTTAGGGCGTCATCATCAAAAATTTTTTCAACATCTTTTTGTGCAGCAAAAACGCCCGTTGCCCAAGCAATGCGAAAATCTCCGCCACGCAAACTGTGAGAAACTTCTTCGGCGCTTAACCGCTTAAAAGGAATCAAGCGGCCTGCATCATAAAAAAAATAGCAAAAACTAACAAACCCCATGATGAGGAAAAAATAATTTGCCAAAAAATAATGCCGCTCATGGTTCATAGGTGGTTTGTATCGCTCTTTTCTTGCACTGACAACTGCCCACTTATTTTTACCAGTGTCAAAAGCATCACCCAAACACAGGCGGGAATCAAAGGAAAAGCATTCACGTCAGTGAGAAGACCATAATAGGTCAGCAAAGCTGTCATAACAACCAACAGTGGGATCACAAGCCCCAGTATCCACCTGCTTTTATTTGGTAACCAAAACACCAATATCCAGACCAGCATTAATTGCGCTGTATCATAATCATAAACGACGGGAAGCGAGGCAAATGTTGCACAGACCGTTGCCGCCATGCGTATCGCCACATCACGTGAACGCATGCAAATAACCACAAGTGCAAAGCAAGCCGTTATGGCGCTGATGAGTTGAAAAATTTCCGCCCACTGAAAGGACGCACCAAGAACCCGAAAACCGCCGTATACACTCCACAGGCGCGGATATAGAATGGCTGTTTGCATAATATTTTGTGCTGATTGGGGTGCATTATCAATAAATGCCTGCCACGTTTCCCATCCCCCACAAAAAAGATAACTCAAAATACTCACACTCACACATGTCACTGCAGCAGCACCAAAAACCTTCCACCGGTGATCTAGGATCAGAACAAGCGGCAAATAAAGG
Organism: Bdellovibrionales bacterium; assembly: GCA_039808765.1. Taxonomy (GTDB): domain Bacteria; phylum Pseudomonadota; class Alphaproteobacteria; order UBA2400; family UBA2400; genus JBDHTQ01. The sequence continues at coordinate 51,288 of JBDHTQ010000008.1, read as the reverse complement.
CCAAATTGCGGTTTAATACAACATAACCCAAAACAAACACCTGATAAAAAAGGTCGATTTCTTGAAAGTGCAAAACCTAATCCGATGAGCGCAGCAATGATCAATCCGTTCTGACCTGTGCGGAGCGAGAACCACAGCCCAGGGGATAAAAGCAAACTCACAATCAACACGCCATCGATTTTCCAGATGCAAAGCATCAGTGTAAACAAACAAACCCCAATAGCGATAAAAACGCGATAGCTTGTCACAAAATCAAAGGCACCCAAAGGTTTTAAAAAAAGGAGCATCGTCGGCGGATATACGTTCGCTCTTAAAGCTGGACCACTTGTTAACCCCAATGGCTTTAATGTGGCTTCAGCTTTCTCAACAACGTTGTTTTTTTGGTAACTTTCCGCCGCATACCCCTCATAGGCAAGTCGCCCCATTACCCAGTGAGGTGAATAGTCACCGCTCACAATCATTTTTATCCCATCGTGCGAAAAATAGTTTTCGACAACAGAAACCCCTCTCACACCAAAGAAGAAAAACAACGCAATCACCAAAATTCCAAACCGAAGATTAAACATTCGGTCAAGCAAGTATGACGGCTTATCGGGCCATAAGGATGTCTTTGCGGTCATTGAGATTGTACCGTTTCATCGCAGTGGCAACCTTGCTGGCATAGCGACTGCCAAGGCTGGGGGTTAGCGAATGATATCCAGCAATCCCACCCCACAGGGATCCTGTATAATTTATACGCTGACGTAAAATCCACGAGGCGACCGCAATGTTAGCGCAACCATCATCACGCACTTTTTTACGCACTGCAGCTTGATCCATCCCCCAGCGGCGTGCCAGTTCGGGCAGCCAGATCGTATTAATTTGCATCGGCCCCAAATCATATGAGCCATTGGTGTTGGAAACCTCTTGCCCGATACGTCCCCCTTCCACCTGCAAAATCCCCAAGAGAACTCCCGGCGGCAAATCATAGGATTGCGCAGAAACGATCAGACATATGGCCAGTAATGTCGGCGACATCAAGGTTTCCTATCCCGTTGCATCGGCAAGATGTTTAACGTTTCTTTGCTCAATCTTTTCAGCCGCTGGGGGTGCCATATAGCTGGAAAAAGTAGCAATCATTGTCATTTTACGATCAAACGCCGTCCAAATCGACTCTTGCGCTTGTGCGGCGGATACGTTGGCCCTGGAACCTTCTGCAATCGCAAAGTGTGCCTCAGCGTAAAGTTGGCCCGCTGCAATCAAAAAAGAACAATACAATGCTTGCCAATCATCTAACGGGGCGCCTTCTTTAAGAAGCCCCCGCGTGGCTGTAATGGACTTGTACTGTAACGTGCGCGCAGTTTGCAAAATGAGCGTCGGTGTGTCTTGCTGAAAGGAGTGCCGACCAATCGCGTGACAGACAGGGGGAAGCGCTTTAAGAAGCCCAAGAATCAAGGGCAGCTGCTCATGCTCATCGCCTTGAGCGGGAATAAGGTCGTTGCTGGCTGCGCTATCACGCGCCATCTTTACAAGCGAGGGCAAAAGCGTGCTCATCTCCCAAACGGGTGAAAGTTGGCCACGAGCACGATAAATTGCCCCCACATTTTCGCTGATCGCTTCAAGCAAGGCCCAACGGGTGTGCTCGTTATTTTGTTCCGGCGCCATGACGTCAAAACCAAGCAGCGGATGAATCGTTTTGCCAATTTGCACAATCTGCTGAACCAAATCACCAAATGCTTTTGCCTCTTGGCTTGATGTTAAGGCATAACCTTGACCGCGCAAAAGCGTTGCGACCTCGCTTACAGCAGATTGCAGTGGCGTTCCAATTCCCCGAACCACAGCCACCAACACCCCCGTGCGACGTGTAACCGCCCCCTTGCGCATAGACGGCTTCTTTTGAAGAGCGTTTTGTTTTCCATCAGCAGAAAACGAAAGGGATTTTTCGTGGTCAAAATCCTCAGATCGATGGGTCGGCATTTTTGTGCCTTGCTGCGCACGACGGCGCCGACTTTCTACCCAACTGCGGACCATAACCTCACCCATCCCCTCTCAAAAATTAGATCACCCCTAGGTTATTAACATTTTATAAAAGTGGATATCACTAAAAAAATTATCCTTAGGTTAATTTTTATCTATTTCGCTTTTTGAGTGTACAAATCTCGCAACTTCTGGTCTTTGTCGGCTTTGTTAACGAATTCCTCACGATATACCGTCACAGTAGCGAAGGAGAAATAAACGTGTCTGAAGCAATTGGTAGCATTGTCCGGGTTGATGGCCATACCGTGGAGGGCGTCGTTATGGTCCCCAGCGGCGTTAATCCGCGTGAAGCGCAGGAACGCGTCGCGCGCATGGGCAGCCTGATTCGCATTGAAGGACCTGAATCCTCAATTTATGGCACAATTTCTTCGCTCGTACTGCGCTCCAGCATTGGCTCTTCGGAATATGCATGGGAAGCCGCAGCAATCATTGATATTTTGGGTGAACTTGTTCCTTCTGCCCAAGCTGAAAATGGCTTTAAATTTCAAAGAGGGGTATCGGTTTATCCGGTTTTGGGCTCCCCTATTCATCTGACCACACAAGAAGAAATTGGCCACATCTATTCACGGCCCATATCGCCATCGGTGCGCATCGGCACGCTCCATAAAAATGCAACGGTTCCTGCCTTTGTCAAAATTAACGATATGCTTGGAAAACACTTTGCCGTCTTGGGAACAACCGGTTCAGGTAAATCAAGCACAGTTGTGCTCTTACTATCATCGTTTTTGGACAACCTGCCAAAAGCACACATGGTTTTAATTGATCCGCACAACGAATATAGCCATGCTTTTGGTGAACTGGCTGAAGTGATCGGTCAGGACACGTTAAAATTACCTTACTGGCTCATGAATCATGAAGAATTGTGTGAGATTTTTACCAGTAAAAACACCGCCACAACGGATGCCGAACGCTTGATCTTAAAGGATGCCGTCACTGAATCACGCCGCTCGTTTATGGGTGAAGATGCGCCTTTTACCCCTAACGTTGATACGCCCGTCCCTTTTCGTTTACAGCATTGCACGCGCTTGATTGAAGAAGCAATGGGGAGGCTGGAAAAACCTGAAGGCTCGCAACCCTATCTGCGATTGTTGACTCGGATTGACTCCTTAAAAACTGACTCGCGGTATTCGTTCATGTTTCAAGGTATTTCGGTTGTTGACAATATGGTGCCGGTTTTACAACGCATTCTACGTCGTCCCGTCAACGGTAAGCCCATCACCATCTTAAACATGGCAGGCGTGCCCGCTGAGGTGGCAGACGTTGTTATTTCGTTTGTCTGTCGCACGATTTTTGCCACGGGTGTCTGGGCAGAAAATCCGCGTGAAGCACCCGTGTTGCTGGTTTGTGAAGAAGCCCACCGCTATGTACCACGTGATGACTCACTGGGCTTTGCTCCCACGCGCAAAGCAATTGGTGCCATCGCTAAAGAAGGCCGTAAATATGGCATTTCACTGGGATTAATTACACAAAGACCATCTGAAATTTCTGAAAGCATTCTTTCACAATGCGGTACGCTATTCGCATTGCGCATGAGCAATGATAAAGACCAAACATTCATCAAACACGCAATGCCAGAAGGCGCAGAGGGGTTTATTAAAATGTTACCGACACTGCGCACTCAAGAATGCGTGGTGGTGGGGGAAGGTGTTGAATTGCCGATGCGCGTACGCCTGGACGATCTGCCACCCACACGCCGACCCTATTCCGAGACAGCCGACTTTGCTCAATCATGGAAAAATGCCGACGGCAATCCCGGAGCGATTACTCAGACCGTGGAAAACTGGCGACGCCAATCGAAGTGGTAAAAAAACAACCTCGTATTGCGTTGAACTTTGTGCTCCAAAGGCTAACCACCCAACGTTTGCGCTTCTTTAAACAATGCCTCGGCTTGAGCAAAATGTCCCATTTTTTGGTATAATGTCCCGATTTTATAGAGCAGTTTCTTGTCTTGTGGACGCAATGCCAAAGCACCACGATAATAGCGCAACCCCTCATTCATACGGTCGGCATGAACCAGCCCGTCCGCCATTGCAATATAGGCTTCCGCCCAACCTGGTCGCAGTTTGAGTGCGTCTTGAAAATGCTGGAGAGCTGAATCAATCTGGTGCGTTTCCAGCGCCATATGACCTAATTCAAGGCAAGCCAAGGGCATCGTCTCATTAAATTTTTTCGCTTTTTGCAAGGCATCTCGCGCCTGATCATACTTTCCACATCGAAAACCAACCTGACCAAGACCAAGCCAAGCTTCGGGAGATTGCGGATTTTCGTCAAGTGCTTCTCGATAAAGCTTTTCGGCATCAATCAGTCGCTCATTGCGTTGGGCATTTTGCGCATTTTTTAAAAGCGAGGAAAACCCTTGTTCTTCTGAAGAGCTCACCATGGTTTGCATTTTATCAGCGCTTGGACTCTCGCGGTTCAAGTCGATCCCGATGGCATTTTGATGGCCAGCAAAATACGATTTTGTGGTTACGCGTTCTTTTGTGGCGCTATTTAACGCATCAAAATCATGGTCCCAGAAACGTGCAAGTGGCTGGGCTTGCGGAAACCAAGGACTGGGAATTTTTCCTTCAGTCCACCACCATGCCGTATGAAGGTCTTTGTGAATCAAATCAGGATCAATAAACACCGGCTTACCCAGACCTTGAGCCAAAACGATAGAAACCAAACTGTCAAATCCCACAATGCCGTCAAGGTTTTCCAACAAAGCGACAATGTCGAGCAGGCATTCTTCACCATGTGCGAAAGGCTCTGGCAGCAAAATAAGCGGCACACCCTGCTGTTGCAACCGCTCAACCAACGGTCGTAGATCAGGTTCAAGCAACACAACAAAAGCCTTATCATGCTGGTGCTGAACACGGCGGATAAATGCACTGTCACTGGCTTGTTGTGTAGCTGGTGGCAGTTGAGCATCAACCTGTTCAAAGATGGAAGCAACGTTTTCACGGCTTAGTGTGAGGGCATAAACTTTTGCAGGTTGCGCAGCACGCCATGTGCGCCAACGAATACGCCGAATAATGTCTGACTTAAGATAAGGAAGCGTACTGCGAATGCCATCTGCCGTTACACCGAGGATGGATGCTAACATCAACAAATCACACTGCACCGCCTTGGTTGTTAGCGGTTTCATGTGTTCTGCCTCGCTCCAAACCTCATCAACGCCGACAACGCGCTCCATGAAAGCGTGATGAACGTTCGAGCAAAGAACAATCACCGACCCCACCCAAGCCTTGGCAAGCGAAATGAATCGGAACAACATGATTTCATCAGGCCCGACATTATGAGGGATCATGACAAACAGTTTTGCATCCTTCAATGCCTCGCCATTCCATTGTGGCACGATCGAAAAGGCAGAAAAAGCGTCAGGCAAACCGACAAACGAGTCACCAGCACAGGATGCCCAAGACGCCCAAGCTTTTTGCCATTGGCTTTGATGAAGCAAGCAGCGCGTGACCGATTTTTTATAAGCCAATCGCTCTGGCTCAAGCGCAGCTGCTGCTGAAAAATGCTCAAGAGCTTTATCTATCTGCCCTAAAGAAAAGTAAGTTTGTGCAACTTGGTTATGCAACTTGGCCTGCGGTGGAGATAAAGCCAGCGCAACCTCATAGTGTTCTGCGGCCTCCGCCAAACGGTTGGTCGTGAAAAGCATGTTCGCCAAATTATGACGCGCACCAGTGTGATCGGGTTGTTGGTCAACAATTTTACGACATAACTCAACGGCTTCATCATAATGCCCCTGTGCTTTTAAAACCAGCGCCAGATTGGCTTTAATATCGAGCGATTTGGGGCTGCAGTCCAATGCATGACGCAAGCGGGTTTCGGCAATATCGTATTGTCCCCGCTGCAACGCAATAACACCAAGGTGATGCAACGCAATGTTTTGCTGTGGCGCGCGCTCAAGAATAACCTGATAACAGAGTTCAGCATGTTCTAAATCACCTTCTTGGTGGGCAGAAAATGCCTCGCGCAAAAGATCATCAATATGCGGAAGGTTGGTCTCTCTCGCCGTGTTCTCCACAATTTCAGCGTCATTGCTTGCAACCAACTCTTTATTTTCTCCCAAACCAAAAACCTTACCCAAGGTTTTGATCTCGCGGGTCTGGATTGTCAGTGCAGCGGTTGATAAAGCCTCATCCAAACCACACACGAGAATTTGCGGATACCACGGTGATGCAGCTTGGTCGCCCTGCAACATCCACTGGTCATGTCGCGCAGAAGCAAAGACAAGCGCGCAAGCACCCTCACCATTCTGTACTCCACCACATGCACCGGCAAGCGCTGCAACATCGGTATGATCCGTCACGCACAAATCCATCTCACCCAAAACAGTTGCGTAAAACTCAGGAAGAAAAACATTAAACCCATTTTCCGGTTGCACCTGCTCATAACCACAAAACAAGCGATCTTGCGCTTCAATGGGCAATGTTTTTCTAAGATCAGCGACAACATACTCATCCACACCAAATATGTGAAGATGAACACGCTCATTCTGCAGCAGCAGCAACAGACGCTCCGGCGTACAGATCAGTGCTTGCGCCAAACCGTTTTCTGTGTGATCACAAAAAATTGCCACTCTAAGCATAGGGCGCAATTGAGGCGCGCTTTGCAGCACAAACAAATTTTCCCTGAATGGTTTTAAATATGGAAAAGCGCAGGCTGGCAAATCATCCTGCTGCAAATTTAATCGTGCGGGACATTCCAGTAAGGATATCCACGCATCAACGGTTGGCAATGCATTTTCATAGCCAATAATTTCAAGCCCGGCAAAACTTTGTCGACAGATTTTGGCAATACTTTCGGGGACGTGCAAAATGATTTTCTTGACCATTGCATGCACAACACGAACAAATCGCAGCGTACAAAAAATTTCTGCTAACGATCCCTCGGCATAGAGAAGAACAGTTTTTTGCAAATCATACGCACCATTCCATGGCTCTATTTCATCAAGATCAATACGTCGCAACAACGCACCACGATGAAGAAGATGGCCAAAATGGGCACGTCCCGCTTCTATTTTTCCCTGCGCATAGTAGAGCGAACCTAAAAGCGTATGCGCATCATGATCATAGGCATTGATGGTAAGTGCTTCGTGCAATTGCTGCTCTGCTGCAGTCCACTCACCTTTGATATAGGAAATATGACCAAGAGTAGTAAGTGCCGTGCTGGAAATTGCTTGCGCATGCACAAGATGCTTAAGTAATGCAGACGCTTGCTCCCACTCTCCTTTTTTTAACAGCGCTTGTGCAAGGTGAATTTGATACAACGGCTCGTGGGGCTGTAACTCGACTGCGCGCGTATAAGAACGCAAACTCTCTCTCAAATCCCCCATAATCAAGTACGCAGATCCAAGTGCGTCCCACAATTGTGGATTGTTTGGTTGCATGCGTTGTGCTTTTTGCAATAGCTCAATCGTATCACGATCACTTGAGGATGTTGCAACTGCTGCAAGAGTGGCCGATTCGTTCATTCCAGACTCCAAACTGCCTTTTCCTAACCGAGCGAACCAAATTGTCTGCAACAGAACACCCCTAACGGCATGAATTGTCTAGTCCTATTTTTGTATGGTTTGCTTTTTTAAGCAAAAAAGAAGCGATTGAGTCACCCCAATCGCTTCTTTTGTTAAAAACCTGAATCACACAACGACTTACATCACCATATTTGATTGTCGCAGTTCACGTGCGCGTGTCAAAATTGCATTTTCAAGTTTTGTATTATTTTCGGTGACGACCGGCGCATCAACCCAACCGCCCCGTCCATCTGCAACCTGCCTAAACAAGGTTGCTCGCACAGCATCAGCCCGAAGCTCGCGCGAAAGAACATAAATCTGAATTTTGGTGCGTTCGCGTGGCGCCTGCGGATTAACATACCAATCTGTCAGGATCACCCCTCCAAACGGATCAGCCGAGGCCAAAGGCATGAATGCAACCGTATCCAACGAAGCTCGCCAAATAAAAGAATTCACACCAATACCACTTTGCGCTGAATCATCTTTACGGCTACCCTTCATCAAGGATATCCCTTCTTCCCCGCTCAAACTGCCATAGCGATATATTCGCTCTTTGTCGCTATCTGGATAAACAGCCTCGGTTTTAGCATTCCCGCCGCACCCAGAGAGAATTACGCTTACCAATAACCCTAAAACTGTCAGACTCTTTTTCATCGTAAAACCTCATTTCTGATAACGCTAATTAAGACAAAAAATTCGTCTCTGGCAAGTCCTTTACTTGCGACATAGCCGCACTGATCAAAACCTCAAGCGTATTTCCTAGAGACAGACGCGCTCTGTTTTATTTCTTTCTGCCAATTTAAAATATAAAGTTGAACCCCCTTCACGAGAAGGGACTCATTTTTATCTTGCTTCGGCAGGGCATAATTATAAAGATTTTCTGGTGTTTTTATATTAGACTGATCCGTAAGTATGTACAGGGAGGTCACAACCATGAAAATATCGCCTTTTCTGTTTATGAGTTTGATTATTCTGCTTTTATCAAATACGCTCGCCCGCGCAGACAACACTGTAAATGTTCAGGCAGGGTGTGCCCCGTGGGACGGCCCCACGATTGCTCTAACCGTTCGCACCCCAGAAAATGAATATGGCGTGGTGATTTGGGCAGCCGGACATCAGGCTCTTTCCAACGGCGAACGAACAATTCACATCAATAACAAATCTTTTACTCCAGATTCGCGCGATTCAACCGGCACAGCCTATCGTCAACCGTTAAGCGCCTCGGGCACTCCACCATCACCTATTACGCCAAATTTGACCGTTCAGTTTGATCAATTTGATTTTAAAGAGGGCAGCACTATTTCAGGTTACCTCGATGACGCAGGATCACACATCCCCTTTAGCGGTACCCTTTTAGGTCAATCCATTTGCGGTTAATCAGCTTTTTGTTTCGCACCGCATTTATGGACTTTTCCACCTTGCAATGCTACGTGCACAAAAAAAAGCCTCGAGAGTTTGTCTCGAGGCTTTTTAACCATTCTAAAAAATTTTAGAGAAGGGCAATCCAAACCGCTTCGCGGCCCTTATCCGAATCTGCAACCTTCATCTTAAGGTTAGCGCCGGCTTGCATCATCTCTGGCATTAAGCCAACACGACGCAACGTGCTACGGTGCAGGAAAACATCTGCGCCACCATCATCAGGAGAGACAAAGCCGAAGCCTTTTTCAGCCTTAAACCACTTGAGCTTACCGCCCATTTCCGTTGTCGGGCCAGTATATTCGGGCGCTGGTGCATCAAAACCGCCGCGATCGCCGCCACGGCCACTAAAGCCACCACGGTCGCCACCACGGCCGCCAAAGCCGCCGCGATCACCGCCACCACCAAAGCCGCCGCCGCGGTCACCACGACCACCGCGGTCACCACGATCTCCACGATCTCCACGATCACCACCGCGACCGCCAAAACCACCACGCTCGCCACCAGCTGAACCGGCTGCTTCCGGCGTGCCTTCCGAGAGAATCTCAAGAATGCGAACAACCTGTGGGCCTTTTGCGCCCGGCGCGATTTCGCACAAAATTTCTGCTTCTGGATAAAGCTCGTTACGACCTGCGCGGCTCACAACAGACATATGAAGGAAGGCATCCGGCGTACCATCGGCAGGCGCCACGAAACCAAAACCTTTTGAACCATTGAACCACTTAACCTTTGCCTTGACGGGAACACCGGGCTCCATCGGCATGGAATTGAATTGATTGAACCGACTCACTGAAACGAACCTTTCTACTGGCCTCTTAATGCAAAGGCACACGCCGCGCGCGCCCACCGTGGACGCGGCGGCTAGACTTTGGCACAAAATAAGTCATATTTCCAGCACATTCAGTAATATCCTAAAAAATCATTGCCGTATAATAAAATTACACATAAGGCGGCATGTGGTAATTTTTCTTTGGTGCCATTGTAACGAAGCGTATATAAAAAAGGTAACATACCGGATTCCCTCACTTTCGAGCACGCGATGCCCCCATCCCCTTTCTTGATTGACGCTTTACGTGCCCGCGCCCACCCTTCGCAGACAGCACCACTTTTCACTTTTCTAGAGAAGGAAACCACCGCATTTCAACTTATGCGTGCAGCCGACCAAATGGCCGCTGGAATGGAAGCGCTAGGTTTTTCGCGTGACATCAAAATCGGTGTGTGTCTCCCGAACACACCATATCTACTCATCGCTGTTTTGGGTTTAATGCGCATGGGGCAAACTGTTTTTATTCTTTCTCCAGATGATAGCGAAGAAAATTTACGCACACACATCATCAAACACCAAATTGAAATTGTTATTACCTGGGACGTGCGTCATCTATATGCAAAACTTATTGGCATGATTGGGGAAACAACGCTCAAACGGCTCGTAATGTGTTCGCTTCCCGCTTGCTTATCTTGGCCTGAACGGATCGTCTTTAAGCTTCTTCGCCAATCGGAGCTCATGGGATGGAATGGTGATTTTATTCACATTTCATGGGATGAAATATTACTTCAGGGATGCGCCAATCTCGCGCGCAATGACGCACAGCCACGGGAGAACTCAAATTTATGGTGCGAACAAGAAAGCAGGCTTGTTTTTACCAAAACAGACAAGCTGTTTTCTTATGATGATCTCTCTGCAAAAGCTCGCGATGCCGCGTCAACATACCTTTCATCTTTTTCGGCCGAAGCTAAAATTTTGTTTGAAGGCACTCTTGCTCATCCGTGTTATTTTCTAATTGCACTTGGTGCGCTTGCCTACAGTCACCACACACTTAAACTCGTGCCGAAAAACAGCGGCGCAAAGCAGTTTAATGCAAAACAACAAAACGCACCATACGTGGCCATTTTATCGGAACCACACGTCCGCTTTCTTTTAAAAAATTCTGTTCTCTCAAGAAACATTGCCCCATTGGGCACTCATTGGATTGTCGATCCAGCACTTTATGAAAATGAAGAAGTTGCGCAATTTCCAGCACTCTCAACTGTATCCGGTATGCGCCTCATCAACACACATGACATGGAGCACACGAAGGAGAAGCACAATCCCCTTGACGCGGATTTATTGAAAAACTAATCAACCGCGCGCTCTAGCGCTCGCCCACCATCCTGTATATCTGCACCAACCCCTTGAATGGTATGGCACCCTGAAACAGCAAGCCCCATGGCCAGCATGGCAATAAGAAACATGGTCTTTCCAGACAAATAATAACGCATTCTCTTTCCTCTTTGCTTATGGTCTTTTAAATTTTTGTCGGTAAATTGAGTTTGTGTCAAGGCTCTTACATTCGAGGTTATTCATGCTTCACGCATGCCAGCGCTTATCCAATCTTTTTCGTCACGAAAGAACAGCCGCTGCGATGCTCTTTTTTTTCGCCGCTATCGCTATGATCTTGAGCAATTCAGGAATTGCAGAAAATTATCATCGTTTTTGGCTTAGTACTTTTTATTTTCCCTTGAATGATGAGCACTATTCCCTTGGATCACCACTTCAAGTTATCAACGATGGGCTAATGACATTATTCTTTTTACTGGTTGGTTTGGAGCTAAAACGCGAAATTATTCGCGGTCAATTTTCCGACCTCAAGCATCTCGCGTTACCGCTTTTTTCCGCTTTAGGCGGGGTGATCATTCCAGCCATCGCCTTTCTCATGATCACGTGGAGCACGCCCACACTTTGGCGCGGGTGGGCAATCCCGACAGCAACCGATATCGCTTTTGCTTTAGGTGTGTTTAGTCTGCTTTCGCACCGGGCAATTCCATCGTTGAAAAAATGTTTGGTCGCAATTGCAATCATGGATGATATTCTCGCAATACTCATCATTGCGCTTTTTTATTCATCAGGACTAAACCCTGCATCCGGATTTGGTTTGGCAATATGCCTGCTGATACTCTTCATGCTAAACAAGCTAAAAGTCTCTGCTCTAACACCCTATCTCCTCATCGGGATCGCGGTCTGGTGGTTTGTTCATGCCATCGGCATTCACGCAACATTAAGCGGTATCTTGCTTTCTTTTTTTATCCCTTGCCGAGCACGTCCTTCTTCTTCAGACAATCACGACACCCCCCTTCATCGCCTGGAGCACCGCCTGCAACCGATTGTCAATCTCATTGTTCTTCCTCTTTTTGCTCTCGCCAATGCAGGGCTATCCTTCGACGGACTAAAGATAGAAGACTTGCTGACCCCTTTGACGTTAGGCGTAGTGGTGGGGCTTTTTCTGGGCAAACAACTTGGTGTTGTTTTTGGAAGTTATTTCGCCGTACGCATGCGGTTTGCGTTATTGCCTGAAAATGTTACATGGAGCCAATTTTACGGAATGGCCCTGCTCACTGGGGTGGGCTTTACAATGAGTTTATTCATTGGTCAATTAGCCTTCGCCCACGAAGATCAACAACAAGCCCTCCGTTTGGGGGTTATCGCTGGATCACTTCTGTCGGCAGTTGCGGGTTTTTTAGTTTTGCGAAAACATCACAAGCATGCTTCAAGTTGAACAAAACTTTTAAAAGAAATAGATCTAATTTTTTATTTGTGAGTTTTTTCAAAACATTAAAAATTTCTCATCGCATAATTTTTCTCTTCTGGTGAAGAAAAAAATCACATCAGTCTTCCCTAAAGGAAATACATTACGTTAAATTTTGGGACTTTTCAGTCATTTTTCAGTATCCGCGCACATTTTTTTTGGGTAAAGACTTATTGCTGTGTGTTTGGAGGATGGTATATCCACCACTTTATTTTTATCAAAATCCAGACCTACAGTTCTTTGTGCAAGCAACTGACATCCTGTTTCTTCTGGCGAAGCAAGATGCCTGACACGATCTGCCAGCCCGTAGAGGAAGCTTAATGTCGGACAAAAATCTCGCGTCAACTTTATCGCAACCCGCACACTCAGAAGAGCGGACGTATACCATTGGCGAACTTTCTCGCGAGTTCAATATCACATTGCGCTCGATTCGCTTTTACGAAGATCAAAAATTGATTCACCCAATGCGTGCAGGGACAACGCGCATTTTCAGCCGCAGGGACCGAGCAAGGCTCTCGCTGATTTGCCGGGGCAAGCGCTTAGGGTTTAGCCTTAAGACCATTCGCACATTCCTTGATCTTTATGATGCGTCATCCGGTCAGCAAGACCAGCAAATGCGCTTTCTTCTTGAAAAGGCAGAGGAGCGCATAAAAATTCTAGAGCAGCAACGCATTGACATAGACCAAACCCTGCTTGAGCTTAATAAAATTAAGCTGGAAATCAAACAGCAAGCCGGAAAATAAAACACGCGTCTACAAAAGAAAATCCCAGCGCTATTTTGTATGAAAAAAAGCGTGGATTTTTGCTGCCAGTGACCGACTAATACCAGGTGTGCGCTCAAGGTCGACCAAGCTGGCATCACGCACTGCTTTTGCAGAACCGAAATGATGAAGGAGTGCACGTCGCCGCTGAGGCCCCACTCCAGGCAATTCATCAAGAGGGTTTTTAACAAGCAACTTATCGCGCTTTGCGCGGTGCGTGCCAATGACAAAGCGATGTGCTTCATCACGAAGGCGCTGTAAAAAAAACAACACCGGATCATCAATAGCCAACTGAAAAGGCACTTTGTCGATTTGATAAAACCATTCGCGCCCGGCATGACGATCAACACCTTTGGCAATTCCAACAAAGGGTACAGCTACACCCATTTCATCCAAAACATCTTTCACGGCAGAAATTTGGCCCGCTCCACCATCAATCAGCAACAAGTCAGGTAGAGTTTCGCTTTTTGAGAATCGTCGGCGCATAACCTCACGCATCATGGCGAAATCGTCACCAGCAGCTGAGGGGTCTTTAATGTTGAATTTGCGATACTGGTTTTTAACAAACCCCTCTGGGCCAGCCACGATCATGGCCCCCACTGCTGCATGCCCCTGAATATGACTGTTGTCATAAACTTCAATCCGCTCGGGCGCCTTCGCAAGCCCAAATATAGCCGCCACACCTGCCAAAAGTTTGCGTTGTGTTGCATGTTGAATCAAATGACGATCAATGGCTTTTTCTGCATTCAAAACAGCCATTTGTACGAGATCATGTTTATCGCCTCGCTGAGGTATGGACATCGTTGTTTTTAATGCATCACAAAGCAAATCGTGCTCGCTTGGTAAAACATTCATCAGCATTAAAGAGGGCACTGGACGATCAATGTAAAATTGACCAATAAATGCCGAAAGTACATCACTCAGGGATGCCTCTTTTTCATGAGAGGGAAAATAACTGTTGGTACCGTAATTGCGTCCTTGGCGAAAGAAAAATATCTGCACCGCTGTATGACCATCTTTATTGACAATCGCAAGAACATCCGCATCAAGCACAGAACTTTCACCTGTATATGTCTCGCGCTGCTGGATGGCTGTAAGCGCACGAATGCGATCACGAAACATTTGCGCTTTTTCATAGTCTCGCTGTTCTGATGCAACCATCATTTGCTGGGCCATTTCTTTTTGCACATCGGATGTTTTTCCACGCAAAAAATCACGCGCCTGCTTGACCTGAATTGCGTATTCGTCTGCATTTACCCGTCCAACGCATGGCGCAGTGCATCGTTTGATATTGTATTGCAGACAGGGCCTTTGACGAGAATCAAATTCGTTATCAGAACAATTTCGAAGCTGAAAAACGCGATAGAGAATTTGCAGGGTTTCACTCACCATTCCAGCACTTGCGAATGGACCAAAATACTCGGCTTCGCGCTCGTTACGCGCGCCACGGTGCTTCAAGAGCTGTGGGAAAGTGTGTTTGCTCAACGCGATATAGGGAAAAGCCTTATCATCACGCAGCAAAATATTGTATCGGGGTTGAAGATTTTTGATTAGTGCGCATTCAAGCAACAGTGCAGCAGCTTCAGTCTCAGTGTTAACAAACTCCATATGTCGCGTTTGGCTCACCATGCGCTGAAGACGAATGGGCAAGCGATTAGGTTGCGTATACGCCACGACACGATGACTCAAGCGCTTTGCTTTACCAATGTAAAGCACATCGTTACGCGCGTTCAGCATGCGGTAAACACCGGGCGTTGCTGGCAGGGTTTTCTGAAAGGTGCGGATCACGTCAATCCCCTGCTCAAGCGCCGTAAGGGCAGGGGCAATGTCAAGATCATCTTCAGGTGGCACAATCAACTTTATTTCCCTTTTAATCGCATTTTAAACCAATTTTCAGTGCGTTTGTGACAATCCCCAGCTTCTGTGGATAACTTTGTGGAATAGTGTGTAGAATCGTTAAGATTCACCTGATTCAGCGTATCCTCTCACCCCTTTGCCTCAAAAATAGGCAACAGCCTAACATATTGATAAATATTGATTATTTTAATGTATTCCGCAATTAAAAAATGTATCTTTCGCAAATATTTTGCTTGACTCATTTTTTTCGCACTCTGTGAACAGATTTTGTCCTTTTTGCCATTTTTTCAAGTCCTGCAGCTCTTTTTGATAAAAAAGAAAAGTCAAATTTAGCGACTCACATCACGCCTAGCTCCTTTTGCGTGCTTGCTCAACAAAGCGTGCAATGCGTTCAAAGTCCGTCACCTCAAGCGTTTCTGCGCGGTTGGTTGGGTCGATTCCTGTGGCAGCACATATTTCAGTGAGGTCGCCCAGCGGCTTTAGCGTTGTACGTAACATTTTGCGCCGTTGAGCAAAAGCACTGGCCACAACCTCTTGCATGACATTCCATGAAGGTGCATCAGCGCGTTCAGGGCGCGGAATAAAATGCACAACAGTTGAGGTAATTTTGGGAGCTGGAATAAAGGCTTGAGGTGATAGATCAAAGGCGCGCCGAACCTCGCAACGCCACTGTGCCATAACAGATAAGCGTCCGTAGTCCTTACTTCCCACTGTTGCTACAAGCCGATCAGCCACTTCTTTTTGAAACATCAAAACCATCTCACTGAACAATGCGGCCTGTTCCAGCCAACCAAACAAAAGCGGCGTTGCGATATTATAAGGAAGATTAGCGGCAATCCGGCGCGGGGAAGAAAAGCTCTGATAATCGATATTCAAAGCATCTCCCTCAATCAGGTTCAATCGATCTGCGGCAGCCGCTTTGAGAGAAGCGAGAGCTTCAATGGCGCGTGAATCTTTTTCAATCGCCACCAGTTTTTGCGCTCCTTCAAGCAACAAAGCCCGCGTCAATCCACCCGGTCCTGGCCCAACTTCAATAATTGTCCCGGTCTCGCGCGCGATCAATACACGCGCAATCTTGCGGGTGAGGTTGAGATCAAAAAGAAAGTTTTGTCCCAGCGACTTTTTTGCAAAAAGTGCATGTGCTGCAATAACCTCACGCAAAGGGGGTAACAGTGCAACGGGATCATCCTTGGCCTCGTTAGCGCAGCTCAACAAAGGCCTCCTGCCGTAAATTGCGCAGGTAGCCCTTGGCTTGAAGCTCCAGTTTTTGCGCTCCCAACATGTTGGTAATCGCTTTGCGATCAACCTCCCCTGCTGGCGAAATTTTTTCGCGGTGGCAAATCATTACAAAAAGCACACCCTGACCATTCTTCATCAAAGGGCTCGGCACATTTTCATCTAGCGACTTTAAAACCGGTTGCATTGCGACAGGCAAATCATCGAGCTTGCGGTCCCCCAGAATCCCGCGAGTCTTATCGCCGTGCTGAGCAGCCAAATTCTCCATATCAGAACAACTTTTAACGTGCGAACGATCTGTTTCAATTTCTTTGACATTCGCAGCAGAGCGTGTTTCGTAAAGAACCTGACGCAGATTTAAAACTTCCTCTGCGGGTGTCGGCTTGTCGCCCGCCTCGCTCTCTGAGAGGCTTCCTTCTCGGGTTGCTCGACGCATCACAATGTGAAAACCATCTTGCGTCCGCACAGGCTGCGAAACGGTTCCATCAACCATTGATCTAATAATGTTCTGCAGCGCCGGGTCCAACTGTGACACGTGAACCCAGCCGAGGTCCCCCCCCTTTGCTGCGCTAGAGGCCTGTGAAAACTGTCGTGCCAACACTGAAAAACGTACACCCTTTGCCATCTGCTCAACCAAGTGCTGGCCTAAAATCCGAACATTGTCCTCATTGTTTGTTTTATCCACCGGCAAGAAAATGTCGGCAACAAGAAACTCTTTTTCTCCTGCGCGTGCCTTAAGTCGCTTAATTTCCGCATCGACCTCATCATCGGAAACAACAATGCGCGGACGGATATTACGCTGAACAACTTTTCCCCACGCAATGCTGGCTTTAACCTGATCACGTAAAGTTGTAATTGGCACCCCTTTTGATTGAAAAAATGCTTCCATTTGATTAGCCGGAACTTTGTTTTGTTCTGCCAGGCGAGCAAGCTCGGTATCAATCTCACTGTCTTCCACGGTAATGTTAAGGTGCTCGGCCTCTTGCATCTCAATCTTTTCATCAATCATGCGTTGAAGCATTTCATTTCGGAGGCGGGTCATCACCTCGGGTGGCGGCATCTCTGATGTTCCCAACAACATCAATCGCACACGGGCGTTTACATCATCATTGGTAATTGCTTCATCGTTGACAATAGCAGCGATGGTTATCGCCTGTGCGTAAGCTTGCGGCAGACTTAAAAAGACAGAAAATAAAAACAACACGCCGCAAAACACCAAGCGTTGTGATTGTAATGCGAAACCCATCTCAAATTCCTCCCTAAGAGGTGTATGCCCTAGTCCCTTAACAAGAGCAAGACCATGTCAATAATGGCCATAATTTAACAGTTTTTAGCCATCTTCATAGTGGAATAAAGCCGCAGCACCCGCCATTAATCCCATAAGTGCAGGCCCCCAAGCCGCGAGCAAGATCGGCATCCCCCCCGAAGCAGCAAACGTTTGCAGAACATCATTTAGGATAAAAAGCAAAAGCCCTAAAACCAAACCGATAACAATTGTCCTAAACACCCCACCTCGGCGCGTTTGCCGCAACCCAAACACAGCTGCAACCAGCGTCATTGCAGCAAGAAGCACAGGCTTAGCCAGCAGAGAGTCAAAATAAAGTCGATGGCGAACACTTGATAACCCCGCTGCATCAAGCGTGCGAATAAACGCAGGGAGCTGCCAAAAGGATAATGAATTGGGTGATGAAAATCCTTCCTCAATGCGTTGACGTGTTAAATCGGTTGGCAACCGCATTTGGTGTAAAAACTCTGATTTTACTCCTCGCGGGTGACGATAAACGTTCGTTAGCAACCAATAACCCTCTTTAAGTTCAGCCATATCGGCATCGACGCGCTCACCCTCGTTGATTTTATCCGCTCGCTCAAACACCGTCACCCGTGTTAACGTGAAGGTATGGGGCCGCATTGACTGTGCATGAATGAAGGCCGCATGGCTGTTTTCTGCTTTCGATTGACTGATCCAAACGCCGCTCGAAGAAAGACGCACCGCCGTTTCCTGATTCTTAAAATAGACCCCATCCAGCCGCTCATAGCGGCTCATCATGGCGGCGGCAAACGGATTGATCACAAAAATTTCAAAAAAACCAATAAAAAGCGCAACTAAAATCACAGGTGTCAAAAAATTCCACACCGAAATGCCCGCGGCACGTGCCACTTCCAGCTCACGCGTTTGGGTCATCGACCAAAAAAAATGCAGCGCAGTGAATAATATCGCAGAGGGCAATAAAACTTGTAAAGTTTGGGGCAATTTTAGAGCCGCCATCCCAAGAATAAAATTAAAACCCACATCGGTATGAACAGCCGAGCGACGCAGCAACTCCAACATTTCTGCAACGTAGACAATTGTAAGCAACCCCAACATGATCGAGAGAAACGAAGCAAAATATCGGCGGATCAGATAGAACGACAGGGTCTTTCCCATTATGCCCCCTCCGCTGAAAAAGGTTTATGAAAGTAATCAGATTGCCTAATTTTCCACAACCCCAACGCGATAGGTAAAAGAACGACCAAATAAAGCATGACAACAGCCCATTGATGCTCGGCAGTTACCTGAGAAAACCCCATCACACCCACCTCAACCGCGGCGGCGCCCGCAATTGCCGCAACGATTCGTTTGGATTGACCACGGCGGTTGTATTCACCAAATAAAAGTGAAAGGCATGCAATCACCACAAACGCCAGCGATAATAACGGCGACAACAAGCGTTGATGAAACTCGGAAGCAAGGCGGGCGCGAACGCGCGGATCAACCTCACTCATAAAGTCTTTAAAAAGTGCAAAAAAAGGCTTTTCTTTAGGCGATTCTGCGCGCTCTTTGGTTGCGGGCATCAGGTTTTCCAATCCTACGGCATAGCTGTCAAACATCAACTCGTCAAACCGGTGGGTTAAAATATTATACTGTTGCTGAATGCCATCATACACAATAACTTGTGGCCCCTGCTTGCTTTGCACCAGCTGCCCTCGCGCAGCACGAATCGTAATCGACTTTACCGGGTCTCTGCCATCATAAATCAGAAGATCCTTTAACTGCGCATCCGGCGTCCGCTCTGCGACGTAAATTGTCATTTTATTGCCCAAATCGTTGAATGTCCCCTCTTTGAGCAACGCCGCTGTAAACTGTGATTGGACAAAATATTGCAAACGAATCAGTTCCTGACTGGCAAGCGGCTGTAGATAGAGGGTTAAGGCATAACCAATCAGAACCGTAAAATATGCTAGCCGAAGCGCCGGTTGCGCTAAGGTTTGCGGACTCATACCGCACGCCCGCATGGCAATCAGCTCGGAATCTTGGGTTAGACGATGAAAGGTAAACAAGACCCCGACAAAGAGTGCAATTGGCAGCGCCAAACTTAAAAACACCGGCAAGGTCAAGAGCGCCAGCCAAATAAACATATGCAACGGCGCACCATTCTCGACCACAATATCGACATATTTTAACGATTGCGTGAGCCACACAGCAGCCGTCACGGCCAAAGTGACAAAAGCCACGGCCAGCAACAAAGTGCGCAAAATGTATCGTGTGACACTCTTCATCAGTTGACTTACTCCACAAGCGTTTTACCCTGTTGCAAGCGTTTCGTCCACCAGAACAACCACGAGGATATTTATGACTTTAGAAATTACCTTTTCTCCTGCAGTAGTACCGAACAAAGGGGTTCTCGCCTTAATCGTTCAGGATGGTAAGTTGGGGCCTCAAGGTTTGGCAATCGACAAAACTTGCAGCGGACTCCTTTCAAAACTGATGAAAACCACAAATTTCAAGAACAAAGAAGGCCACACGCTGACCATTCCCGGCGCAAACCCTTTCGACGCGGTCGTTTTGATTAATGCCGAGAGCGCCGATAAGCTTGATCCGGAAGTTTTGAAGAAATCGGGAAGCTATGCTTGGGCAGCATTAAGCAAGCTTAATTGTAAATCTGCAGCTGTGGTTGTTGATTTTTCTTTGGAAGAAATGGGCCTAACCGTTGCTCAGGTGGGCTATGGTGCCGTCCTAAAATCATATCGCTTCGATAAGTATCATACAAAACTTAAGGCCGAAGACCTTCCGATACTACAAACGTTGGCCTTTCATTGCGGAAAAGAGACTGCAGAGGCAAAGAAAGAATATCAGTCACTCGACGCATTGATCAAAGGCATCTTCTTTGCCCGCGATCTGGTCAGTGAGCCCGCCAATGTGCTCTACCCAGAAAGTTTTGCCGATTTGTGCGTAAAACTAAAATCATCTGGTTTAAAAGTTAAAGTCCTGGATGAACCCGCGATGCGCAAACTGGGAATGGGGTCGCTGCTGGGTGTCGCTCAAGGCAGCGCGCGTCCCCCGCGTCTGGTAAGCTTCGAGTGGAACGGCAACCCCAAGGCAAAAGGCGATGATAAAAAACCAATCGCGCTTTTGGGTAAAGGCGTTACTTTCGACACAGGCGGCATTTCCATCAAACCGGCATTGGGGATGTGGGATATGAAGTTCGACATGGGGGGTGCCGCTGCCGTTGTCGGCACAATGTATTCACTCGCGCTGCGTAAAGCAAAAGTGAATGTTGTTGGCCTAATCGGGTTGGTAGAAAACATGCCAGACGGCAACGCTCAACGCCCCGGCGACATTGTTACGTCCATGTCAGGTCAAACAATTGAAGTTTTAAATACGGACGCCGAAGGCCGTCTTGTTCTGGCCGATGTGCTGACTTATGCGCAACGAACATTCAAACCACGCATGATGGTTGATCTGGCAACCCTTACAGGTGCTGTCATTATTGCCCTTGGACATGAATATGCGGGCGTTCTGACCAACAACGTCGATCTGGCCGAGCAATTGATTGAAGCGGGCGATTATTGTAACGAAAAACTGTGGCAACTGCCTATGCATAAAGCCTATGACAAAGATTTGGACAGCCCCATTGCCGATATGAAAAACATCGGCCAAGAGCGTGTGGCCGGTACCATTACCGGCGCGGCCTTCATCCATCGATTTGTTGAGAATGAAACACCGTGGGCTCACCTTGACATTGCAGGCACCGCTTGGAATGACAGCGATGCCCCGTTGTGCCCCAAGGGCGCGACAGGTTTTGGCGTTCGCCTACTGAATCAGTTCTTGGCTGACTTTTACGAAGATTGATTATTATTACTGATCCCCCTTTGTCATACAGGCGAAGGGGGATACTTAATTATAAATCGACCTGATATGTTGGGTGTGCAATGACTAACGCTTTGACCGAATGGGCTATGGTGTATGCGGCTGGAAAAGGTAGCCGGATGATGCCGCTCACTGCAGAATGCCCTAAACCCATGCTTGAGGTTCGTGGCGCACCACTTCTTGCCCACACTCTTGAGACGCTGATAAAATCTGGCATTCAAAAAGCCGTTGTCAATACACACTATTGCGCCGAGAGAATTGAAGAATACTTAAACACCCGAACAGAGCCAGAAACATTGGTTCAATCGCACGAAGATATTTTACTTAACACCGGCGGTGGGCTACGCCACGCACTGACGCAAAATCTTATTCCTACGGACATACTTTCAGTTTTCACGGTGAATACTGATATTCTTTTGTGTGATGAAGAGGATCATTTGCCAGCGCTCTATCGCCTTAATCATTTTTGGCAAAAGCTGGGCAATGATGCGGATGTTCTCTTGCTTCTTATTCCTCGCGAAAAAGCGTGGGGTCACGAACCAGAAACAGGTGACTACACGATCGCAGATGCTCAGGGACGATTGAAACGCCTAACGGAAAGCTCTGCACCTTATGTTTATTCCGGGATACAAATCACACGTACAGCTCTTTACCAATCGCATGAATTTGGTGAAAGCTTTTCGACACTGCAGATCATTGATCGGGCCGAGAAAAAAGGGCGCTTATTTGGTCTGGTACATGAAGGAACGTGGTTTCATTTCTCCACGCCGCAAGCACTTGAACGCTTTGCTGAACATGAAGATGAAGGGGAATCTATGTGAACGTTTGGCGCCTACCCTCTGGTTATTCACAAAGCGAGATTTTAGCGTTTACCCTTCTAGAAAAAAATAAAGAGCAGCCATTTAGCCTTGCCGACACAATCATATTTTTGCCCACTCAGCGCGCATGCCGAACCATGCAAGACGCCTTTTTACGCCAAAGTGCAGGTACCCCCCTTTTGTTGCCGCAGCTAATTGCCGTAAATGAAATTGATTCCACTTTAAATGTTTTCTCTAACCGTAAAAATCTTTTACCCGCTATTACAGCATCTCGGCGACACATTTTATTAACACAAATGATTCAACGTTTTCGCCCTGACTGGCCAACACCTTTAGCCATGTCAATGGCTCGAGAATTGGGCCGGTTAATCGATGAAATTCATCTTCAGGAAATTGATACCGATAAAATTTCTCAACTCGCGCAAACACAAGAGCTGGCACAGCACTGGCAAATCACACTTAATTTTCTCCAACCCATTTTTACCCTCTGGCCCTCACTCTTGCAGAATGAAGGATGCCTCGATGTCGCTGAGCGTAGGGTTTTGGCGTTAAAAGCCTGCGCATCAGAATGGGAAACATCACAACCCAAAAACACCATTATTGCGGCAGGGTTACAAGCTAATTTTCCTGCCCTTAAAAATTTTCTAAAATCTTTACTTAGCCTTGAGAACGGTCATGTGTTGCTCTCTGGTTTACCGCCCCTCGCTGAAGCTCAGCTTTGGTGGAATGATATTGATGAATCACACCCGTTTTACGAAACAAAAGAACTGATTAATGGCCTGGATATTACACCCCAAACGATAAAAGACTGGCCCGTCACCCCTGCCTTTTCAGGTGATAAAAAAGATGATGAAAAACAAAATCGTCGCATGCTTTTACAATGCGCAATGCTTCCTTCAAAACGTACGGATCAATGGACAAGTCAGGCAAAAGCAACTGACCCCAACTTATCTTTTTTTGAATGCGAGACAGAACAAGAAGAAGCAATGACCGTTGCTTTAGCATTGCGACACACGCTACAAACAGAAAACAAAACGGCTCTTTTTGTCACACCGAATCGGCTTCTCGCACGACGTGTAGCCGAAATTATGAGACGGTGGAATATTACGATTAACGATTCGGCTGGGCTACCCCTTGCACAAACCGCTACAGCACACTTTCTTTATCTGCTTATAACGCTTGCGCGTTCGAACAACGAAAATTTTTCTATCGCTCTATTAAGTGTACTCAAACACCCTCTCTTTGCGCTGCATCGCTCTACAGCGCAATGTCGCACATTTGCGCGACTACTGGATGCCACCTTGCTACGTGATAAATCGGGAAAAATTTCACTGAATACGCTCATTACCGAGCTCAATAATTATTCTGGATGGACATCAACATCAAAAGAAACCATCACCGACCTCAATGTCTTTATTGGCGATTTGTGCAAAAAAATTTTCCCCCTCAGCGATCTATTGCAGCAGGAAAAAGTTGATCTAAATATCTTTTTCCCGCAATTTTTTAATATTGCTGAAGACCTCTGTTCAAATGATTTGAAAGCGGGTCATGAACGCTTATGGCAGGGTGATGCAGGCAAATGCTTAGCACAATGGGTCTCTGAACTCCTCGCAGCTTTAACCAATTTCCCTCGTGTATCAAGCAATGATGTATTGCAGGTTTTGCGTGAACTTATGCACACCTGTACCGTTCGCCCTCGCTACAATGATCATCCCCGCTTGACCATTTTGGGCCCAATTGAGGCTCGGCTACAGACAGCTGATCGAATTATCTTGGGAGGATTGAACGAGGGAATATGGCCTGCGAGACTCCCTGCTGATCCATGGATGTCGCGACCAATGCGTGAAGAAGCAGGCTTAATCTCTTCTGCAAGAATGCTTAGTGAACAAGCACACGATTTTTATATGCTGTGCAGCGGAGCAGAAGTAATTTTGACGCGTAGTCAAAAAAGCGAGGGCACCCCCCATGTTGCTTCGCGTTGGTGGCAACGTTTAAACGTCGTCATCACACCGTCCACTCTTCCGTCCGAGCATAATTATCTTTCACTTGCACGTGCGATTGATTTTCCGCTTTCGATTGACCGCTGCCCATCGCCATCACCAACGCCACCCATTGCATACCGCCCTAAAAAACTTTTTGTCACCGATATTGAAAAGCTACAAACTAATCCTTATGCCATTTATGCGCGTTATATTTTAAGACTTAAAGCTCTCAATCCGCTTTGCCCCCAAATTGGTCCAGCCGAGCGGGGTCTTTTTATTCACACAACACTTGAGCATTTTATAAAGCAATACCCTGATCAATTACCCAAAAATGCTTTGGATGTTTTTTTAAAAACGGCTGAGACAGCTCTCAATAATCTTGGCCTAAATGCTTATAAAAATTTTTGGTGGCCACGTATCATCCGTATTGCTGAGTGGTTTATTGAAGAACAAACATCTCGCCATGCTCTTGCCAAAAACATAGCGGTAGAATGTGCAGGTCGCATTACGCTTACGCCCAATTTTACACTAATTGGTCGCATGGACCGCGTCGATCGTTTAGCGGATGGATCGCTTGAATTGATTGATTATAAAACAACTAGTCTTCCGCTTGTTCGCGACCGAGAATCCTTGATCAAAGGTCAACTGGCGCTAGAAGCAGCAATGGTTCTACATCATGGGTTTTATGCTCTAGCATCTGAAAATGTACGTGTTTCAAAACTTTCCTATTGGGTGCTATCGAGTGATGCTAAAGCAAGCAGAACTGAACCCTTTTCACGCAAAAACTCTGCTGAAGAATGGGCAGCGCGTGCCATTGATCACCTTTTGCTTCTTGTAAAAAAATATGAGGATGAATCGACACCCTATCTTTGTGAACCACTTGGTCCGGTCAAATATAATGACTATCAACATTTGTCACGGATAAAAGAATGGTCAATTCTACCGTTTGAAGAAAACGATGACAATGAAGACCTGCCGGGAGCAGACACATGACATCTTTTCAACCCCATCATTCAGACCGCCCTTCATCACAAGACCCGATCGGATTGGCAACATACCGACAACGCAGTGCCGCTGATCCTCATTTTTCTGCGTGGGTTGATGCCTCGGCCGGAAGTGGTAAAACGCGCGTTCTGACAGACCGAGTCCTTCGGCTTCTTTTGCAGGGTGTGGCGCCACATCAAATTTTATGTCTTACATTTACCGAAGCAGCCGCCGCGAATATGTCAATTCGACTTTTGCACGAGCTGTCACACTGGACCACGCTTGATGATACCCAGCTCTCAAAAGCACTTTACGCCTTGAACGGCACTTTTGCCGATGAAGAAATGCTTCATCAGGCACGCACACTTTTTGCTTATATTGTCGATGCCCAGGATGCATTACGTTTTCAAACTTTTCATGGATTTTGCCAATCCCTACTTGCACGATTTCCCCTCGAGGCCAATGCACCACTCGGGTTTAAACTTCTTGATGAAAAGCAAAGCGCTAAACTTTTACAAGAAGCAAAGCAATCACTCCTCCTCAGATCATCGGCAAGCACATCATTTTTACTAGAAAAATTATCAGCACACAAATTTGACAAGATGATCGCTCAAATCACCTCGGCGCGCATCAAAATTGCTCACATTCTGCCAGCACAAACAACAGATGCGTGGATACTTGAGCAATGCGAACAGATCTATGGATGTTCGCTAACACGCTCATTGGATGAGATGGATGCTGCTTTTACAAAAAGCCTTCCGTTTGATGATATGCGTCGAACCCTACCGTATCTACAGTCCGGTAGTGTAACAGAGAAAAAAGCTTATGATGCATGGCTTTCACTGCTTGAAGGAAACACCGACATTAATGCTTTTATAGCGACTGTTTTAACGGCAAAAAACATCCCGAAGAAGCCATATTTAAAGGCAACAGCCCAGAAATATCCTGAAATTATCTCATTATGTGAATCACTCAGTGCACAATGTGTCACGTATACACATGATCGACATCGCTTACAGCACGGCAAACTAAACATCGCTTTTTTAACATTATGTCGGGATTTTATTACTACGTACCAAATGCTCAAAGAACGTCAGGTTGCTCTTGATTTTGATGATCTTATCGATAAAGCCCATCACCTTCTAACACAAACCAGTTCTGCTTGGGTGCTCTATAAATTAGATGGCGGAATAAGTCATGTGCTGGTTGATGAAGCACAAGATACAAACCTTTCTCAATGGTCAATTTTAGAAATGCTTAGTGAAGATTTTTTCACAGGTCTTTCTGCACGCACAGAAAAAACTCCTGAGCGTACGGTTTTTGCTGTCGGAGATTATAAACAATCCATTTTCAGCTTTCAGGGCGCTGATCCAGACGCTTTTGTAGCAGCACGCACACGATTGGAAAAGAGACTGGCCTCCTTAGACACGTTTTTGCGCAAAGAACAATTTATTGTATCTTTTCGCTCAAGCCGAACAATTTTAGACGTTGTAAATGCAGTGTTTTCTCAACCCGAGGCTGGCCAAGGTTTGGGAGGAAAGTTTACAGATCATATTGCAGTTCGACCTGAAGCGGGAACCGTCGAAATCTGGCCAATTGCACAACGCGCTAAAGACGATATTGATCCCGCCGATGATGATGATCAAGTTGAACAAGATGTCGTTACCTACTACGCACAAACCCTTGCTGATCGCGTGCTTTCGTTGAAAAACGAAAAGGGTTATCAAGATGGCGACTTCCTGGTTTTGGTGAGCAAGCGAGATCGATTTATTCATGAATTTACACGTGCCTGCCTAGATCGTGGAATTGTTCTCGCTGGTGCTGATCGTTTGCACCTAAAATCACAACTTGTGGTCGAAGATGTCATCGCTCTTCTTAATGCCTTACTTTTACCCGATGACGATCTAACTCTCGCCTGCGTGCTGAAATCACCTTTTATTGGAATGGATGAAACCCAGCTTTTTGAGTTATGCGCTCACCGCGGTGAGGGAACAACACTTTGGAGCGCGCTTCAGCAGCATGAACCGCGCCTTGCACAATGGTTTTATACATTAATGAATCAACTCGATTTTTCTTCACCTTTTCAGCTTTTACAATCCATTCTCAATCAAACTTGCCCCGTTGGAAAAAGCGGCTATCTCGCACTTCTTTCACGGCTTGGATATGATGCACAAGAAGCCCTCAATGAGCTTATCACAGCTACTTTGGTATGGGAGCAGGAAGACGTTGTCAGTTTGCAAAATTTTGTCGCATGGATGAATACAAACGATGCAGAAATAAAACGTAAACTGGATCACAGCGCAAATGCTCTGCGCATGATGACGGTTCATGGCGCAAAAGGTCTTGAAGCGCCGGTGGTGATTCTTGCTAATTCTGATGCACTTTTTCGCGATCATTCCGCTTTTTATTTTGATGCACATGGCAATGGTCTGCCACTTCTTCGTGAGAGCAAAGAGCAAGCACCGGAATTTATTCGCTCACGCCAACAGGCCTTTGCCGAACATGCCGCCGCCGAATATCGCCGCTTGCTTTATGTGGGCCTCACGCGTGCCGAACGTCATCTCATTATTGCCGGATGGAGAGGCAAAAAGGCATCCCAAAATGATTCCGTTCTCACAATGAGCTGGTATAATCTCATTCAAAATGGATTTACGGAACTAGCAGGGAAACAACCGTTACGACATGTCTGGTTTGCTGATCAACGACGATGGCAGGGTGAGGGGTGGATTTATACCCACGAAGCCGCCCCACAAAAGTCCTCCATGAACAGTCTTATTCATCCGACCCCAAGCGCTAAACCAATGCTGCCTGAAACCAGAATTTCTTGGTTGATGGAGGCAGCAACAGCAGAACCTCAACCATCATCCCCCCTTTCTCCATCACGTATTAATTCTGAAGAAGAGGAGCCTGCAGCCCTGTCACCACTGTCGGCAGAAAAAAATCAGAATCTCTATCAGCGTGGAACTTTAATTCATGGACTTTTACAACTTTTGCCACTTCACTCACCGCAATTACGCGAAGAAATTGGGCAACAATGGCTACAGCAGCATGCCCTCGCACTCTCAGCTGAAGCATGCCGAGCACTTTTAAACGAAGCGCTCAATGTTCTGGCGGCGCCGGAACATGCTTTTTTGTTTGGGCAGCTGAGTCGCGCAGAAATCCCTATTACGGGTCAGCTGGGGCGCTTTACAATTTCTGGAAAAATTGACCGATTGGCCGTAAACGAAAACGAGGTCTGGCTGGTTGATTTTAAAACCAACCAACAGCCCCCGCACCATCTTGATCAAACCCCAATTCCCTACTTACGTCAACTTTGTGCGTACCGTGATTTACTCCGCAAAATATATCCTTCCAAAACAATTAACTCACTCATATTATGGACAAATATTTTGCGCCTCGATCATCTTCCTGACTCGTTGCTGGACCGGCACAGCCTTGACCCGCTGACGCTTAAAGCCTAGTATAAGATACTCATGCTAACATAAACTGTTCGCGTTCATAAATGACCCATACCGGAGATTAAAATCATGAGCCATGCCACAAAAGAAGTTACAGATTCGTCCTTTGATACCGATGTGATGAAATCAAGCATCCCTGTTGTTGTCGATTTTTGGGCCCCTTGGTGCGGACCCTGTCGCGCCATTGCGCCGTCGCTTGAGGTCATCGCAAACGAACTTTCGGGCAAAATTATCGTTGCTAAAGTCAATATCGATGAAAACCCTAACGCCGCTACAAAGTATGGGGTACGCTCGATCCCCACGCTAATGATTTTCAAGAATGGTGCGTTGGCGTCAACCAAAGTCGGTGCCATCCCACAAAGCGAATTGGCGCGCTGGGTTGGTGAAAATATTTAAGCCCTATCGATAATCCTGCTTTTTTACCCCGTTTTTTGATTTCAAAAGACGGGGTTTTTTATTGAACAGAGCGCAACGCACTAAAACGAAAGCAATCACATGTATGGTCATTGACCATTCCTACGGCTTGCATGAAGGCATACATGATCGTTGGACCAACAAAAGTCATTCCTCGCTTTTTTAAATTTTTTGACAGTGCTACGGAATGTTCTGTTTGCGCGGGGATGATGTTAATCCCACCCCTGTTTGGCTGCAAAGGAGCCCCCCCAACATACGCCCACAAATAAGTATCAAAACAACCAAACTCACGTTGAATGAGAAGAAAAGATTGCGCGTTGCGGCGTGTTGCGTACACCTTCAGTCGGTTGCGGATAATTTTGCTTTCCGGTTGCAAGAGAACGTTCAGGTCATGATCGCTCATAGCCGCTACTTTTTCGACATCAAAGTTGTAAAACGCCCGACGATAGTCGTCGCGACGATTGAGAATTGTCTCCCAACTTAACCCAGCTTGTGCCCCTTCAAGGATAAGCATTTCGAACAGCTGCCGATCATCATGAACCGGAACCCCCCACTCTTCATCATGATAGGCAAGATAGCGCGCGTTGTTTGGATTAACCCATACGCATCTCAATTGAGGGTGTTCTAAGGTTGTGATCAAGGTCATCCTCTTATTTTCAAGCGCGTTATCTTCAAGTAGAAAAATCTGTTGCACTTGACTTATTTTGCCAATGCGAAACATCATTGGCAACACTTTCCATTTTGCGTTTTACCCGCTCGAGTGCCAACTGACCAAGTGGCAAACGCAGCGGTGGAGATTCTGCGTTCATCGCTTCAAGAATAAGCTCTACAGCTTTTTGCGGATCACCAGGTTGCTTGCCATCGTAATCGTGAATCATTTTTATTACTGCGTGCGCCGTTGGTTCATAAGCGGTAATGTGATTCTCGGTGTCACGAGAACTACCCCCTCCCCACTTGGTACGAAACGGCCCAGGCTCAACAATCAGCACCTTAATCCCAAGTGGTGCAAGTTCCTGCGACAGTGCTTCGCTCATTCCTTCAAGCGCAAACTTACTGGCGTTGTAAATCCCTAACCCCGGCATTGCGGAAAGCCCAGCAATCGACGATATTTGAACAATGTAACCGCTTTGTGCAGCGCGCATGGATGGTAAAAGCGCTTGAGTTAAAAACAGGGGGCCAAAAAAATTTGTCTCCATCTGTTGACGCACTTCCTGTTCGCTTGCTTCTTCTACGGCTGCGAACAATCCATACCCTGCATTGTTCACAAGAATATCGATTGTCTGATGCTTACTTAAAACCTTCGCTACGCCTGATTTAATTTGCTCGGGATAATTCATATCCATCATCACAGCTTCGCCTTTTCCAGCAAAGGTTTGATTGAAATCGACACAATCGCTTTCTTTGCGCACTGTCCCGATCACGTAATCGCCACGCGCACAAACAGCTTCAGCAAAACAACGACCAAAGCCAGAAGACACACCCGTAACGAGCCATTTTTTACGCATCATACCCCTCACTCTTCCTCATATACGGCAGATGACAATCTGCTCAAGTTTCTCAGCACAAACAAGGGTAACCAAGAAACCAGAGCTGAGGCGAACCTCAGGCAATATTTCTTGGTTACCCATCATGTTATTTCTTCAGGTTGAAGAGATAACCATTAACAATCTAATGTATGAAGATTTTTAGCGCGATGATTTTCCCTCACCCTTAAAGCGCTCTTCACGTTGTGCATCCTGCTGGAATGCACCCTTCTTACTCTCAGACGAAGCGTCACTGGGCTTTGTCGTAGGTTGCTTGTTCTGCATAATAAACTCCTTTTTTTAGAAAACGATAGGGCCAAACATTCAACGTTTTGTTTTCTCCTGTGTCGGTGTAACGCGACTTTCGCGCTGTGATTCCAAACTGTGTGCCTTGTCGGCATTAATATCTTGGGTAGCACGTGTTTTTGGTTGATTATACTGCATTACGATACTCCTTTAAGGTTAAGTGAGTGCTGCAGCAACCGTATTCAACAATCGCTGCAGCATCCATCGTATCCCCTCAGCTAGAGGAGCACCTAACAAAGTAAAGCCCCCTCGGGTAAAACTGCCGCATCCCGCGCCCACGTTCCCAGCGTCACATAATCGGTTTTTCCTGTTCCCAAAACGGGAAGTTTTTCAAGAAAGATCAACAAACTAGGAACCATCAGTAAAGACAAGCCATGAGCCTGAACATAGTCCTGTAAATTTTTTTTGTCGGCGTCCTTGATCGTTGTAAAAAGAACCATTTTTTCGCCCTTTCGATCATCTGGAAGGATGATTACAGCATGCTGTCCATGCGACCAAACAGCCAATGCGATTTCTTCAACCGCCGCAAGCGAAATCATTTCGCCTGCAATTTTAGCAAATCGTTTTGCTCGTCCATGAAGAAAAACATAGCGGTCCTCATCAACTTCAGCAATGTCACCCGTGTCATGCCAACCATCTTGTGGTGGCACCAAAACACCTGGTTGTACGAGATTGTAATAGCCGGCCATTACATTCGGGCCACGCACATAAAAACGCCCTCCCGTCTGCACTCCTTCAACAGCCTCTAACCGATAGTCAATACCAGGTAAAATTTTTCCAACAGATCCATCTTTGCGCATCATTTTAGAATTAACCGCAATCACCGGCGCGGTTTCGGTTGTGCCATACCCCTCGATAATCATCAGGCCAAATTTATGAGCGTAGTCATGACGCGTTTCTTCTCGGACTTTCTCAGCTCCGGCAAAAACAAAGCGCATGCGATAAAAGTCATTCACATGTGCATATTTCGCATACTGGCGCAAAAAGGTGTCTGTTCCAAACATGATTGTCGCGTTGCAAGCATAAATCATTTCCGGCACAATGCGATAATGTAGCGGGCTGGGATATAAAAATACTTTTACACCATTTAATACTGGCATCAGCGTACCACCCGTCAATCCAAACGAATGAAACATTGGTAAACAATTAAACACAACATCTTGCTGATTGAAATCAATGCGTGCACGCACCTGACTGATATTACTGATAAGGTTGATGTGACTCAGGACAACACCCTTCGGCACACCCTCAGAACCAGAAGTAAAGAGCACCACTGCCGGATCACTCGGCGTGACACAAAATGATTCGTGATAGAATTTTTCAGGCACAAAAATTCCTAACAACTTTGTCAAAAAGCTGATGCGTTCCTTTATGTCTTCAAGATAAATAACTCTGTAATCTACAGCCAGTCCCGCGCACAAAGCTTCAAGCCGCGCTGTTTCTATAAATTTTCTCGAGGTGTAAATCGTCTTAACCGCTGCACCACCAAGCGCTGATTGAATGGATTTTAGACCGCTGGAAAAATTTATCATTGCTGGCACACGCCCACATGCCTGTAGCGCAAAAAATGTCGTAAGCAATCCTACCGAGTTTGGCAACATCACGCCCACACATTCTTTTTGCGTTGTCTGAGCGGCCAAAACCCGCGCCAGAATTGTGCTGTTACGAATTAATTTTTTTATTGTCACTGGCTTAAACTGAACATCTTCGGCAATGATTGTTTTTGCGCCAGAATCAGATTTGACATAAAGCAATCGTTGAAACAGCGTATGATTTTTATACGCCGTGCTGGCAAACATCATATCTTCCATAATTTGATGAAGTTGTTTGCCTGCAATCACACGCCTCTCTCGACCTTTTATTCGCGGATCAATTTTAAACGCAACAGGCTTTAAGATTGTTATTGTGATTTTAGGAAAGAGTTTTATCGAAAACTTGCCTTTAAGCCTAGAAAAAAGGCTATGCTGAACACCATCCAAACGAATAGGCAAAACCATTGCATCCGTTTTATCCGCAATCATGCCAGGACCATCATAAATTTTCATCAAGGCACCGGTCTCACTCAGACGACCTTCTGGAAAAATAACAACCCGATTATCTTCCGCCACTTTTTTTATCAGTCCCTTTAGTGAATAGGGATTGCTTGGATCAAGAGGAAAAAACTCAACCAACTTCAAAAATGGCTTCACCCACCACCACTGCGCAACAAACAGGTTAACCGCAAAAACTGGTCGGCCCGGTAAAAATGCCGCCAGCAGCGCAGGATCAAGATAAGAAACGTGGTTGCTAACAATTACCGCTCGCCTGCCCGCCTCATCAAAATTTTCAAGCCCACGAACTTCTACACGATATGCCAATTTAAAGGTGCTTTGTAACAAGCTTTTGATAAGATACGCAGGGAACAAGCGGCAAATCCAAAGAGCAACAAAAGCATTCAATATTGCGAAATAATAGAAAATTTCTCGTATTGTAAAACCCCATTCGATCATCAGGCCAGAAACAACCGCGGAAGCAACAATAAAAGCAGAATTCACTATGGCGTTGGCAGCCATCAGCCGTGCGCGGTGCGAGGGATCCGCACGATCTTGCAAAAGTGCTGTTAGGGGCACAACATATACCCCACCACAAACAGAAATCATAAAAATATCAAACGCAACACGCACTGGCAAATATCCGTAAACTTCGGCGCTGGCATAAAAGAGATCAAATGAAAAAAATGTGATTCCCAAGATTGCTAACGGTACATACGTCCCCTCAATTCTCCCCTTTAGAAGACGATTATTAAGTAAGCCACCAAGACCAATACCGATGGAGAAAAGAACCAGTAAAACGGTTAAATAATGCTCATTGAGCTGAAGAGTGTTTTTACAGAAATTGGGAAGTTGCGTTAAAAACATCCCTCCCATAAAATAAAACCAAGAAATGCCAAGAATCGATAGTGACAATGCACGCGATAAAGAAAATGCATAGCGAACAACACGAAAGCTCTCTGAAAAAATATTTAGATTTATTTTAAGATGGGGTTCGCTGGGCGGCGCCGCAGGCACATAACGACTGGAAAAAAAACCACCAAGAGCACATGCAATCACCAGCATCCCCATTACAAACAAACCACCCGGAAGAGCCGTAATCGATGTACCAACAACTGTTCCCAATAAAATTGCTAAGTATGTTCCAGAATTTAAGAGCGCATTTCCATTGATTAACTCATCTTGCTGCAAGTGTTGGGGTAAAATAGAGTATTTACTCGGCCCAAACACAGCAGAATATGTTCCGAGTGCAAAAATCGTTGCCAGACACAAAATTGACTGCTGGGAAATCAATGCATACGCCCCAAAAGTCGCAATAATCAATTCACCGGTTTTTATTTTTCTGATTACACGAGACTTATCGTATTTATCCGCAAGCTGACCACCAAAAGTGGAGAATAAGACAAATGGTAAAACAAACAGTGCCTGCGCCCAACTGGTTAAAATACTATCATGCGCATCCTGCCCTTCTGACACCCCCATATAAACCAAACTAACCACAAATGCGTTTTTAAAAAGATTATCGTGGAAAGCACCCATAAATTGCGTAATAAATAGCGGTAAGAAACTTCTTTTTTCCAACAGCTTGAATTGTTGTTTCATGTTACTTCCATTCGTTTTTTCCTAAAAAGAAACATAACCGATACGGTAAAATGCAAAAGCTTTTTCTGCATGATTCAAAAAAATCCTGTCATTAGAGCGCACCCCCCAAAGATAGACACGCTCTGTTCTATCTGTTTGACGCAATACGTCGCCAAAGATGATCACTTTGATTCCGCCTTTTCGGGATTTATTCTAAGTTTAAAACTTTATTTCCTTGCATTGAATTTACTTGCTATCGAATGCCGAGACCAGCTAAGAAGGTAGCGTATGATCACTTATAATGATTTAGTGTAAGCACATAGTGTATGCGTTTAATCTACTTAATATTTAATTGAAGAGGTACAAATGAGTATTAATTATATTGACAATATCTGCACAACTATGGGGCTGCATAATGACATCAATGCTCTCCGAACTGCCGTTTTCGCTTTTTGCTCTCTTAATGAGGGCAATAAAATTAAAGCCCTAAAGGGACTTATAAATTTAATTATGGAGCATCCAACGAATATATGTCCCCCAGAAAAAGAAGAGCTGGATGCAAGTGCAATTTGGAGCCTTAGTGAGATGCATGATTTTAGCATCTTCGTCCCCACACTAATGCAAGCTGCTAAAGGCACGAATAACCACCATGCTCTATCCATCTCGAAGATGCTCGCACAATATCACATCACTCACGGTTCTAGCGCTATCATTCATCATGATTTACTAGAGCTCCTTTTGAGCAATCCCGATGATAATGTTCATATAAACGCTACCAATGCACTCGTAGCTATACCAGATAAAAGCCAGATTAAGAATGAAATTGAATTCTTATTTAATGATGAAAATAGAATGCGTCGTAATAATGCTTTTCTAGCGCTTCAGGGTGAAATGAATCTCGCCCCTTATTCAGATAAAATTATTGATGCTTGCGCAAGCGATATGCCTCACAACGCCTATGTATTACTTAATTATACTACTGATCATTCCGAGTCACTTGATACAATTTTCGATGCGCGTGTTTTAGAGGATTTAGGTGGTATTTGCCCTATAAAAAGGGGTTATGCGCAAGCCATAATTTCAAAAATTAAAGACCCTTCTCGGTTTGTTGCTCCTCTTCATGAGCTGGTCGCAAATTGTGCAATCAATACACCCGGCGCAATCAGCGCGCTCACCGCAATGACCATGTGGAAAGGAGATCCAATGAGGCTCCGTCCCGCTCTGGAGATTGGAGTTACATCAACATTAAATAGTGTTGTGCAAACAACATTGAAAGTTGTTCAACTTCAACGTAACCCGTGCGATGATTTCCTCAACGCTGCTCAAAAAATCGTAAGAAAGGGACGACAGACGGCATCCAGACTCAAGCATTGTTGATTTAGCTTTAAGTGTCGCCGCCATGGGTATAAATGGAAAGGGACTACTCATTCTCGGCTCTGATATCGATGCATTAGAAAAATCACCCGTCACCTTCATTCAGTTAAGAATCGATGGCAGTCGCTGGGATAATAAAATGGATTGAGCTGAAAGATTCTCATTTTAATTTTATTGACTTCTTATCTATCAAGCTCTGCTACATAAGCTTATCAACATCACGAACCCAAAATCTCAATCTACTTACCCAATAAAAAAGGCTTTTGATTAACCACAAAAGCCTTTTTGTCATCGAGACAACATAATCCGATTTGGCTTATCCAGAAAAGATGGAATCGAAGAGACCATCTTTGACGACGTATTGCATCAAAAAGATAGAACAGAGCATGTCTATCTT
This sequence comes from Bdellovibrionales bacterium, assembly GCA_039808765.1. GTDB lineage: Bacteria > Pseudomonadota > Alphaproteobacteria > UBA2400 > UBA2400 > JBDHTQ01. The sequence continues at coordinate 14,941 of JBDHTQ010000008.1, read as the reverse complement.
CGGGCAATGCGTTCTAAAAGCGTCCGTGGCAATGCTTGTATTTTTTGCCTGAGCCGCACGGACATGGATTATTGCGCGGGGTGTCTCCCCATGTATTCGGATCTGCTTGATTAAACGCAGCGCGACGATGTGGAAGACTGTTCGATGGAGAAGAAGGAGATTTCCCTCCCTCATCAAATCCGGAAAATCCTGCCCCTGTCTCGGCCCCAACCATTGCCAGCTCGGCATGTTGAGCATGCATTTCTTGCGGGGCTTTTGGCATAGGAACAGCTTCAGGTGAATTAATGCGAACTTCCAGTTTCATGAGCATTGTGGTTACCTGCTCACGTAGATAATTCAACAAATCCTCAAACATCTCGAACGCTTCACGACGATACTCATTGAGTGGATCGCGTTGACCAAAACCGCGCAAGCCAATGCTTTGGCGCAAGTGCTCAAGATTAAGCAAGTGCTCTTTCCAGCTTTGATCCAAAATCTGAAGTAAAACGCTCTTTTCAGCAAGACGCATTACTTCAGGAGAAAACCTGGCCACACGTGCCGCGTAATGCTCATCGGCGGCACGCTCAAGTCGTGCCAAAATTTCCGGATCAGCAACACCATCCTCTTGTGCCCATTGCTCAATCGGCACATCAAGCATAAGCACCCGCTTAACTTCTTCTTGCAACCCTTTAGCATCCCAATGCTCGGCATAGCTGCCTGCCGGAATATGGAGAGCTACCAAATCAGCGACTACATCATGGCGCATCTCCTGCACCACATCTGATAAATCTTTTGCATCCATAAGCTCTCGGCGTTGTTCATAGATGATCTTGCGCTGATCATTCATCACATTGTCAAATTTGAGAAGGTTTTTGCGAATATCAAAATTTCGCTCTTCAACTTTACGTTGAGCAATTTCTAATGCTTTTGTAATCCAGCGATCATAAATGGGTTGGCCTTCTTTCCATCCCATTTTTTGCATGACGCCGCTCATTTTTCCCGCACCAAAAATACGAATCAAATCATCGTCCAGGGCCAGAAAAAATTTAGAAGCCCCTGGATCGCCCTGTCGCCCTGAACGACCGCGCAACTGGTTATCAATGCGCCGTGATTCATGTCGCTCGGTCCCAATTACATAGAGCCCCCCCGCCTCACGCACGACTTTGCGCGCAGCCAGAACTTCATCACGAATCTTTTGAACCGCTTGTTCTCTCTCAACACCTTCTGCCATATCTTTTAATTCGGCCCTGATTCGCATTTCAGCATTACCGCCCAGCTGAATATCAGTCCCGCGACCAGCCATATTCGTGGCAATTGTAACAGCCCCCACACGTCCTGCTTGAGCAACAATTTCGGCTTCTTGCTCATGATATTTTGCATTCAAAATGTTATGCTCAATTTTGCGCTTCTTTAACTCGTTAGAAAGAACTTCTGACTTTTCAATTGAGACAGTCCCTACCAAAACGGGTTGCTGACGCGCGTGACATTCTTCAATCAGTTTGATAATAGCGTTTTGCTTATCTTTGTGGTTTAGATAAAACTCATCTTCGTGATCACGCCGTTTTACGGATAAATTCGTGGGAATAACGATGACATCCAGGCCATAGATCTCGCCAAACTCCGGCTTTTCGGTAAGCGCGGTTCCTGTCATACCAGCCATTTTTGGATAGAGGCGGAAGTAATTTTGAAACGTAATAGAAGCAAGCGTTTGGTTTTCACGCTGAATCTTAACACGCTCTTTTGCTTCAATCGCTTGATGCAACCCTTCGCCATAACGGCGACCTTCCATCATACGCCCCGTAAACTCATCAATAATCACAACTTTACCGTCTTTGACGATATAGTCTACATTGTTTGTAAAAAGTTTGTGAGCCCGCAGTGCAGCGTTAACATGATGAAGCAGGGAAATGTTTTGCACATCGTACAAACCACCCGTTGCATCCATTAATCCTGATTCTTCCAGAAGCTTTTCGATCCGCACTGAACCAGATTCGGTCAGCACAACCGTACGTGCTTTTTCATCTTTTTCAAAATCTTCTTGTTCCAGATGCGGGATCAAAAGATCTATTTTCTGATAAAGCTCGGAAGAGTCTGTTGATGGCCCTGAAATAATCAACGGCGTACGCGCCTCGTCAATCAAGATGCTGTCCACCTCATCAACAACCGCATACCAGAATGGCCGCTGTACCATATCGGTCTGCGCGTATTTCATGTTATCGCGAAGATAATCGAAGCCAAACTCATTGTTGGTGCCATATGTAATGTCTGCTTGATAAGCGGCGCGGCGCTCGGTATCGTTCATCTCATGCAGGATAACACCCGTTGTCAGCCCCAAAAAGCGATAAACCTGCCCCATCCACTGAGAGTCACGCTTGGCGAGATAATCATTAACCGTCACCACATGCACGCCCTTACCCGGTAATGCGTTAAGATAAACAGCTAATGTCGCCACCAGCGTTTTACCTTCACCTGTACGCATCTCAGCAATCGCACGATCATTAAGTGCCATACCCCCCATAAGCTGCACATCAAAATGACGTTGGCCCAAAACGCGCTTGGCGGCCTCGCGCACCACGGCAAAAGCTTCAGGTAAAAGCTTTTCCAGTGCGTCGCCCTTCTCGAGTCGCTCGCGGAATTCCTTAGTTTTGAGCTGCAGGTTAGAGTCAGTCAATGCTGCTATCTGCGGTTCTAACGCATTGATGGCCTCAACTTTTTTCTCATAACGTTTAATAATTCGGGCATTGGTGCTCCCGGTAATAAGACGGGAGAGAGCAGCGAGCATGACAAAACACCTTCGATAAAGCAAAACCGAGCCTTTTACTTAAGGATTGCCACGCCTGATGTCAATGACTCGCGCAAAAAAGAATGCTCTTTACAAGATGCGACATAATGGGTTTCTTTTTTAAAGCACCAAAGTAACCCTTGCGAGGAGCTGTGCACAAGCGTAAACCTAGGCAAGGTTTAATTATTGAGGAGCTCTTAGATGTCATTGAGATATATGGTCCCGGCTTTTGTTCTTGCAACCGTTTTAGGCGGCGCCGGTTATCTTGTTATGGGCGGTGTCAGCACCCGCGCTTACGCTGAAAACACTGTTGCTGCTGCACCTGCTGTCCCCACAGATGCGAAAACAGCGATAACCACACCGACTGAAGCGAATCCCGTCATCGCTGAAGTCGCAGGTGAAAAAATTCACAAGGCCGACATTGAACAACTTTACAGCATGATTAAAGAACGTGCCGGTACTTCTGCTCCCCCTGTTGATCAAATTTTCTGGATGCTGGTTGATCAAGTTGTCGCCAGCCGCCTCGTTGTTAATGAAGCCAAAAAAGAAAATTTGCAAGTTACTCCCGAAGTGCAAAACGCCATGAAAATGGCACAAGAGCAAATTCTGCAAGAAGCTTATGTGCGCAACCTATTCAAAGGTTTGGATGATGAAAAGAATTTGCGCCCCTATTACGACAAACTCGTAAGCGGCTTTAAAGCTGAAAAAGAAGTGCATGCCCGTCATATCCTTGTGAAGACGGAAGCTGAAGCAAAAGACATCATCAAGCAGCTTAATGGTGGTGCTGATTTCGCCAAGATTGCCAAAGACAAATCCGAAGATCCCGGCAGCAAAGCCAACGGCGGCGATCTCGGGTTTTTCAGCAAAGGCGCTATGGTACCGGAATTTGCCGCGGTCGCTTTTTCACTTGAGCCTGGCAAAATCACGCCCACACCGGTTAAAACTCAGTTTGGCTATCACGTGATTAAAGTAGAGGAAGTACGCGACACCAAACCGCCAACTTTCGAAGAGTCAAAAGCTCAGCTTTTGAATGAAGCACAGCAAGACAAACTGCAAATGACCTTAGAATCATTGCGCAAAAACGCCGATGTAAAATTGATCCCGGCTGAGGGCGTTCCACCACCACCCGCGACAAAGGCCGCGGCACCAGAATCTGCCCCCGCAGTAGATAAAACCGAAGCAGCACCAGCACATGCTGAATAAAGCTTAGCGTAGAGGGTCTGCGGATGGTCTTTTCACCCGATTCTGCCCCTTGCTCAGCGACACAGACTCCGCCGCGACAACTTCTCGTTGTTGCGGCGGTTGTTCTTTACGAGGACGAAAAAATTTTGTTGGCACAACGCCCAGCCCACAAACCATATGCGGGGGAATGGGAGTTTCCCGGTGGCAAACTAGAAAAAGGTGAGAACCCGGAACAAGCCTTGGTGCGCGAACTGCACGAAGAGTTGGGTATTGAGGTGGCGATAGGCGATCTTATTCCTCTCACATTCGCCAGCCATACCTATCCTGAATTTCATTTGCTTATGCCCGTGTACACTTGCACGGCATGGCGCGGCACACTGTATGCAAAAGAAAAACAAGCCCTTGAATGGGTTGCTCTGGCTAACCTTGATCACTATCCGTTACTCGCAGCAGACCGCCCCCTAATTCCGATCATTCAAAAAATGTTCCTATCTTAGTTGTTGACTTAGACATCCCCCCTCGTCTAGAAGCGATGCATAACAAACCAAGCTAGCATTTAAAGGGAAACTGTATAAACCCTTTAAATGATTGCAAAAAAGACAGTACGACAACAAAAGTAGGCTCAACCGATGCACTCAATCACAGTTAGCCCGAAAAATGATGATCGGTTTTTTTTGCCGTTTTATTACCGTTTAGGACTGGCAAAGGCGGCCAAGAAAAATTTGGAATTGCCCCCTCCGCCAAATGATTGGAAGCAAGGGGAACAAGTTACGGCATATGCTGATTTGTTGCGAACCTTCCATACCACTAAAGCCCTCCCCACAATTTGTGATCTTTTTTCAAAGATTGATCAGAAGAGAGAGGTCGCTGAAAAATTTTATGCGTTGCTTCATTCTCATAATAAAAAATTTTGTTTGCCCCCGAGTCAGAGGATATTACGTACAGGGATTAACGCTAATCTTTTAAAGCCTCCATCTGATCCTCGTTTAAATTTTGCGGCAAATTTAAAAGCCTATACTCTCAATTTGATAAATATTCTTCGTTATTTTGAGCGTGCAGAAATGCCGATTGATCAACGTTGGGTAAGTGAATTATATCCTGAATTTGTTACCAACTACCTCAAATTCAGCACATCCACTAGGCCTCGTACGAATAATGTGATATTTGTAAACGATTATGCGCGAACCATCTTCCCCCATCCTTGAAACCCCCGCCGCCGCTAAAGAGAAAAAGCAACGACAACCTTTGCAGGTTGTCTCAAGCTACACACCTGCTGGAGATCAGCCCAAAGCGATTGCTCAATTAACAGTGGGTGTAGAAAAAGGCGAACGCAATCAAGTTCTTTTAGGCGTAACAGGTTCGGGGAAAACATTCTCCATGGCGCACGTTATTCAAAACACCCAGCGCCCAACCCTTATTCTGGCGCCAAACAAAACCCTTGCCGCACAACTTTATAGCGAGATGAAAACTTTTTTCCCCCATAATGCTGTCGAATATTTTGTTAGTTATTACGACTATTACCAACCCGAAGCGTATGTTCCGCGTACCGATACATTTATTGAAAAAGAAGCCATGGTAAACGAGCAAATCGATCGCATGCGGCATGCAGCAACCCGCGCTTTGCTTGAACGTGATGACGTTATTATTGTGGCTTCAGTCAGTTGTATTTATGGTATCGGTTCGCCTGAAACGTACGCCAATATGACCTTTGAGCTTGCTGTAGGTCAGGTGATGGATCGGCAAGAGTTGCTGCAAAAGCTGGTTGAGCTCCAGTTTAAACGTAATGACATTGCCTTTGCTCGCGGCGATTTTAGAGTGCGCGGCGACGTGGTCGAACTTTTTCCTTCTCACTACGAGGATCGCGCGTGGCGTGTCTCTTTCTTCGGCGATGAGATTGAAAACATTTTTGAGTTTGATCCCTTAACAGGCGAAAAATTTGCGACGATGGAGGCCGTAACCATTTACCCCAACAGTCACTACGTCACACCGCGCCCAACACTTAATCAAGCCGTTGTGAATATCAAGCACGAACTTAAGCAGCGCCTTACCGAATTGCGCGCGAATGATAAACTTCTTGAAGCTCAGCGACTTGAAGAACGCGTTGGTTTTGATGTTGAAATGATTCTGGCTTCTGGCATGTGTGCCGGAATAGAAAATTATTCACGTTACCTTACAGGCCGCGGTGCAGGCGAACCTCCCCCAACCTTATTTGAATATTTGCCCCAAGATGCGCTGCTTATTCTGGATGAAAGCCATGTCATGGTGCCGCAATTAAACGGGATGTATCGTGGCGACCGTGCGCGCAAAATGACATTGTCTGATTATGGTTTTCGCTTACCATCGTGCCTTGACAATCGCCCACTGAAGTTTGAAGAGTGGGAAAAAATGCGACCCCAAACAATTTTTGTTTCAGCAACGCCGGGACCATGGGAGATGGATCAAACCGGTGGTGTCTTTGCCGAACAAGTGGTGCGCCCAACCGGCCTGATGGATCCTGAAGTCATTGTACGACCCACAGAAACACAAGTTGATGACCTCATGCACGAAGCGCGATTATGCGCACAAAAGGGACAGCGCGTTTTAGTAACCACATTAACAAAGAAAATGGCTGAAGATTTGACAGAGTATCTGCAAGAAGCCGGATTAAAGGTCTCATATCTTCACTCAGACGTCGAAACTCTGGAACGCATCGAGATTATTCGCGATTTGCGCTTGGGTGTATACGACGTATTGGTGGGGATTAACCTTTTGCGTGAAGGGTTGGATATTCCTGAATGTACTTTGGTTGCCATTCTGGACGCCGATAAAGAGGGTTTTTTACGTTCACGTACGTCTCTGGTGCAAACGATCGGAAGAGCCGCCCGCAATGTCGATGGCCGGGCAATTCTCTACGCTGATCGCATTACCGAAAGTATGCGGTATGCGATGGATGAGACCAGCCGCCGCCGTCAAAAACAATTTGAATACAATCAGGAACATGGCATTACCCCTGAAAGTATCAAAAAAGATATCGGCAACATTTTAGCCAGCGTGCATGAGCAAGATCATCTCACCATCGAAACGCACACCCCCACGCACACGGGTGAAGATTTAAAGAAAACAATCGCAACCATTGAAAAGAAAATGTTAAATGCAGCGGCTGATCTTGAGTTTGAGGAGGCGGCCCGTTTGCGCGATGAACTGAAACGGCTGGAAGCTATCGAGTTAGGCTTGGATGCACGCTTATTAAACGATGATGGATCCGCTTTTACCATCAATGAAAAAAACAAGAAGCCATCACCGTCCAGACGCTCGAAAAAATCCACCAAAAAGAATGCACATGATATCCCTCCGGCTTTAAAGCCGATGAAACGCCCATAACCTCATTCACGCGTCAGCAAGAAATGTGATAATCCACACTATCATTTTTCTATACAATGAGTATCTGGCCTTGCACCCCAGCACTATTCGTGCATGGGACAGGCAGATTAATGGGACTTAAGATTATTATAGGGGAGTCGGGGGCGCGCTTGGTTTGCTAAATGATCCATCAAGCATTTTTTCCAAACAGCGTCTATACGATCGTTTCCCAAATTAAGGGTTGAACCGGGCTGAGCGTAGGGTGCCGGTCGGCTTTTGGCCGCATGAAGAAATGCCCTTACCGCCTCTCTGTCCTCGTCACATCCTAAAGACCTTTGATCACGCTGTGACGCGTTGAGTGCCGCAAAGAGCAATGCTTCTGGCATAATCGTCATGCTCAATCCCCTGGGGTGGGTGAGCGCCAGCACATTGTGTGGAGACCTATTCTCTTGTTGGGATCTATCAGCAAAGGCGGCTTTAACACGTCTCCTCGCACTTTCAATGACGTAATAAAACGTATCATAAGCGCATTGAGCACCCACGCAGGTCGCAGCAAGAACGGCTAAGAAAGGCACAACCTGCCCACTAAGAGCAGTAAAAGCTCCCATTGCATTCAATAAACTCCCAGCGCCAATCAGTGTTATGCCAGTACTAATTCCAGCAAGAATTGAACTTGAAGGGACTGATGGATCTTTATCCATATCTACAGGCTTAAAAATCTCTGGGTCAAGAGGTGGAAGTGGCGGCAGCAAACCTGTAGCGCGCGCAAGCCGTTCTACATGAAAACTGATAACGGGGCAAAAAACAGCATCTGGATGAAGCGGAGCATTTCTCTTGCGCATTTTTCTCCCTATAAATTAAAAGAAAAATAACTTTAATGCCTAGAGAGTACCTTTTTTAAGGTGCCTATCGCAAACACTTTTATGCTTAACGCATTAATCCCATGCGCTTGGTCACAAAAAAGGGGCTTTCGCCCCTTCATTGCCCACCAATCCAAACAGAGTGATCAGTAAGGTAAATTCGTCACGGTTTTGCCTTTTGGCCATGAGATGGTTGTTGATAAGCCAAATTCTTCTTTTTGTTGAGGTGCCAAATCCATTTTCCAACGTATTAATCCTTTGATTTTGTCGGCATCTTGATCAAATCCGGTGCGCGTGCCGTCCTTGTTGACCGTCACAATAATCTCTTCATTATTGGCTGTTGGTATCATCTGATCGACAACCAGCTTAATTGGATTTTTGTGCAGATTTTGTATTTCAGCAAGTGTTATGCGGGTGCGTGTTGTTTGTTTGGAGATAATATTGCCCCCTTCACCCATTTCATCCTTCATTGTTTTCTGTGTCACAGTTACCTGATCATCAGCGCCAAATCCCAGATCAAACTTCTCACCTGAGCGCACCATGTTTAAGTTAGAAGAACCCAAAAATGCGCCGTCACGAAACAAGCTCACAACCCCCGGCAACAAGGGGGCATCCCCTTCAAGCGTAGCTGTTGCAACCACAAATGCCGTATTTGTAATTTGTGGAAAAACCTTGATCATAAGATCTGATGCGACACTTCTGTCTCCCAACATCACCTTGCGCTCAGACCCATCAGCCAAAACGGTTGATGTCCCTGTAACAGCGTACTCGCTCACAAAACCGCCTGTATTAATTTTTACCTCTTGGGTTGTTGCCATGACAAGCGCTTCGGGAGGCGGTTGTACCGCAAGAGAGGGCGCTCCTGCCTCGCTTTGCCCATCCGAAACATTATTCATGATTGAGGCCGCCTCAAATTCGATTTTTTGACGACTCATTTTCATCTTCTCAAGATAAGGCTCGTAAAGATTAACCCATAGAGGAGATAAAACCGGCAAGGTTGCGCCTTGAGCAGGTTGCGCTGTTGAGAGTGTAATATGTACATTAGTCCAGTCTTCGCCAGTTCGCTGTGAAACGGAGCCATATTGTGTCACTTTTATTGAGTTATCCTTGGTATTCAATCGCGCATCGTAAACCGGACGCCATGTGGCCCCCATCATCTGATAACTAAGTGTGAGGGTTAATTTTGTTGGAGCAACAGATTCGACCGGCAAAGCAAGGCGGTAGGAGCTTTGCGCCCCTGTTGATAAGCGCCCCAGCTCCTCTTGTAGTGCGGTAATTTGTTGATCAACATGACGTATCTCAACCTGCTTGTTAGCAATACCATACAGCACCTCGCTCATGGCTTTAGCCAGTGTATCGGCCGCTAAACTCCATTGCTCCGGCTTTAAATCAAGCAGCGTGATATTATCTTGGGTGCGCAAAGCTGCTTGCTTACCAATCGTTTCTAAAAAATCCTTTTTGCTGTTCAGCGTACTGACATCAGCAACAAGCAATTCGCGTTGATCGGTAAGCGTGGTAATTTTTTCACTAATCTCTTTTTCGCGCGGTGCAGCAATTTCAGTCTGTGTGACAATTTTATTTTCCAGCGCCCCGAGCTTGACAGGTTGTAATGCGCTGCCTTGCACACGTAAAGAGTCGGGCAACAATCCTTGAGGCATATTTTCTAAGATAACTGTCGAAGCACCAGCGGGCAGCTCAACCTCGGCAGTTCGGGTAATGGTCGCACGAGCGGGGTATACAACGACATCCGTAATCGCGCTCGAAGCCACCAGATCCGCTGCATGAGCACCGGAAGAAAAACAAAAAAGTGATGTTCCAACCAACAAGCCCATCATAAATAAGCGCATCGCGTTCTCCTATACGTAAGGATTAATTGCTTTTTAATATCTAGCATGGAAACTACATTGCGACAATCTCCCAAGAAGGAACAACATGATGGATCGCCTTCGCACCCCGCTTAAAGTTATCGCAATTTTGGGCAATATCACTTTGTTTTTTGGACTGTTCGGTATCTGGGCCGGCTCCCACTTTCGTTTCACGGGGGAGGCCTTTGTCCTTATCTTGGTGCTTGTCCTCTGCGTGCTTAATACAACCCTATTATGCACCGGACCTGATCGAGAAGAACGTCGCTTGATGAAAGAGGCACACAAAGCGGAACTTCGTCAACGTATTCGGGAAGCTGAAAAACTTTCCTAAACCCCATCGCACGAAAGGGCTAAAAATGGCCAAAGAACAAGAAAATATGATGGAAAATGTTACCTTCACTGAACTTCAAATCGGCCAGAGCGCCACAATAACACGCCGCCTCACTCTACAGGATATTCGGCTTTTTTCAGCAATGTCTGGGGATGTCAATCTTTCTCACGTCGATTCTGGATATGATCCACGTGGCTTGGTGGGCCACAGCCTATGGGCAGGAGCGCTGATTTCTTCAGTTTTAGGCACGATTCTGCCTGGCATTGGAACAATCTATCGCGAACAGGATTTAAAGTTTTACAAGCAATTACATGTCGGCGATGAATTAACCGTAACATTAACCGCTCGCGAAAAACTTCAAGACAGCCACGAAGCGATTTTTGACTGCCGCTGTGTTGATAATACGCATAGCGTGGTGGTTGAGGGTCGAGCGCGGGTGCTCGTTCCGCTTGAAAAAATACGCCATGCGCGCCCCGATACGCTCGAAGCACAGGTACAAGGACACGATCACTACAATGCCTTAATTGCTTCATGTGATGGATTACCTGCACTACGCACGGCTGTTGTTCACCCAACCCAAGCCCGAATTATTCTCGCGGTAAAAGAAGCCGTTGAAGCCAATCTCATCGAACCGGTTTTAATCGGTCCTGAAACAAAAATTCGCAAAGCCGCAGAAGAAGCAAAAGTCGATATATCGGCATGGGAATTATTCAGCACCGAACATAGCCACGCCGCAGCCGAAAAAGCAGCAGAACTCGCCGCTCAGCATGCTGTAAATGCAATAATGAAGGGATCGCTTCACACGGATGAAGTATTATCCGCCGTTCTGCCCGCCAATGCCGGCTTGCGAACAGCACGTAAAGTTTCACATGTTTTCTATCACGGCATTCCCTCTTATCATAAACCACTGGTGATCACCGATGCTGTGGTCAATGTTGCTCCCGATTTGATGGCTAAAGTGGATATCTGCCAAAATGCCATCAACTTCTGGCGCGCTGTCAATGAAAGTGAAGATAAACCGAATGTTGCCTTGCTTGCCGCAGTTGAAACGGTTTCGGCAAAAATGCAAGCAACGCTGGATGCTGCAGCATTATGTAAAATGGCCGACCGAAATCAGATAACAGGCGGCAATCTGGATGGCCCGCTTGCAATGGACAATGCTATTAACAAAGAAGCTGCTGCCGACAAAGGCATTGTTTCAAGCGTTGCGGGTAATGCTGACATACTCGTCGCTCCTGACATTGAAGCCGCTAACATCGCGGTAAAACTGCTCACCTTTCTGGGGAAAGCCGATAGCGCGGGACTGGTTTTAGGTGCACGCGTACCAATCATTTTGACGAGTCGTGCCGACAACCTGCGCGCCCGCCTCATGTCGTGTGCTCTGGCTGTTAAGACTGCGAAAGCCCTGCAAGAGGGAGTGATCAAATAATGGATACACTGCTTGTTTTGAATGCCGGTTCGTCCAGCCTCAAATTTCGGGTGTTTGAAGACACTGCAGCGCTGACCCTCTTGGCACATGGCCAAGTAAAAGCGATTAGCAGTGTTGCGCCCATTTTTGAAGTTACACTCGCACAAAATGGCATCAAAAACCAAACTACCCTGCAAGCCGGAAGCAAACACGAACAAGCCCTCAAGACTGTACTAGGCTGGATTGAGCAAGGTGATCGCGGCTGGAAAATCACTACCATTGGCCATCGGGTTGTTCACGGCGGCACACGCCATCCAGAACCCGTCGTCATCACCGATGACGTGGTCGAATATTTGCGCTCTCTTATTCCTCTGGCGCCACTCCACGCGCCGCACAATATCTCGGGTATGGAGATTATGGCTACACTAAAGCCCGGTGTGCCGCAGGTAGCCTGCTTTGATACCTCTTTTCACGCGCATCAAAACCCCTTGTTCAGTACGTTTGCAATCCCTGATTTTTTGCGCGAGAAAGGCGTCCGTCGCTATGGCTTTCACGGCCTGTCTTATGAATGGATTGCCGGTGCTTTGAAAGAAAAACATCCTGATTTATATGCTGGAAAAGTTGTGGTGGGTCATTTGGGTGCGGGCGCCAGTCTGTGTGCCATGGACAACGGAAAAAGCATTGCCACCACCATGGGTATGACCGCATTGGATGGTCTTGTCATGGGCACACGATGCGGGAACATTGATCCGGGTGTGCTTATTTATATGATGCGTGATCTTTCTATGTCGGCAGACGAAATTGAGCGTGTTCTTTACAAAGAATCCGGCCTTAAAGCGCTTTCAGGGGGAGAGTCTGAAGTTGCTAATCTTCTGGCGAGTGATGACCCGAGAGCTCAATTTGCGATTGATTATTTCGTCATGCGCACAGTGCGCTTTATTGGCATGATGGCCGCCTCACTTGGGGGCATGGATGCACTTGTATTTACCGGTGGAATTGGTGAAAACGCAGCCATTATTCGTGATGCAATTACTGAGAAACTTTCCTTTATGAAACCCTTCACCATGCTGGCCATTCCCACTAACGAAGAATTGATGATCGCGCGCCATACCCGCGCTTGCTTAGGAAAGGGCACATAAAATGAAAGGTCTGATCGTTGGCGTTGCCAATAATGAATCGATTGCTTGGGGTTGCGCCAAAGTTTTGCATGCTGCTGGTGCAGACATTGCCGTCACATGGCTTAACGAAAAAGCACAAAAACATGTTGCCCCCTTAGCGCAAGAAATCAAATCTCCTATTGCAATGCCGATGGATGTGCAAAACGATGCAGAAGTAGATGCCGTTTTTGCTGAAATTGAGAAAAAATGGGGTCAACTTGATTTTCTCATTCACTCGATTGCCTTTGCTCCCAAAGCTGATCTGCAAGGGCGCACGATTGACTGCTCGCGTGAGGGATTTTCGACTGCGATGGATATTTCCTGTCATTCGCTTATTCGTCTTACAAAAAAAGCCGAACCACTAATGAAAAATGGCGGATCTGTTCTCACCATGAGTTTTTACGGTGCAGAAAAAGTGGTTGATAATTACAATATGATGGGGCCAGTAAAAGCAGCTTTAGAAGCCGCTGTTCGTTACATGGCGGTTGAAGTAGGGGCCAAAGGGATACGCGTAAATGCGCTTTCGCCTGGACCCGTAAAAACCCGCGCAGCTTCTGGTTTGGCCGACTTTGATGTCATGATGTCCCGCGCAGCTGAACGCGCCCCGTTACATCACCTCGTGACACTTGAACAAATTGGTGAAGCAGCAGCCTTTCTTGTCTCTGACAAATCCCAGCACATCACGGGTCAGGTGATTTTTGTTGATAACGGGGTTAATCTACGCGGTTAAAATTAGAGCAAATTCCGAGAAGATAGAATCGCAGAATCCATCTTGGACGACGTATTCGCATCAAAAATATAACCGAATGCGTGTCTCGCTTCGGGAAATATGCTCCAATGCCAGAGAAGTACACTTCTTTATAGTATAACAACGCCTTATCCTTGGCAGGATTATATCGCGATCAGGGCTCGTAAGTTCCGTTACTCGGCGGTGTGACCGAAACGATATACGGCGCGACGGTATCTTTCGTCACTGTGGCCGTTGCGGCACTCCCAACATTCCCGTTAGCATCGGTAAGGATAAATGACAGTGTGAGTGTTCCATCCGACAATGTTGAAACATTGATGCCAGTAAAGTTCATTGTAGCGGCATTCACAGAACCTGTGCCGGTAACGCTGCCCGATGCACTGTCGGTAATGCTGTAACTGTAGTTTGTCCCGACCTCAGCACTGCTCAAATCAAAGCTGATAGCATTGGCGTTTGCCACCAGAACAGGGCTAGTAACAAAGGCTGCACTATAGCTGGCTGGTACCGAAACATCCTTTGAAACACTATCCGTTACTGCCGCTGCAGCATTGCCAGATGTATCTGTCAACACAACCGATACCGTTAACGTGCCATCGTTCAGTGACGATAAATTCACTCCTGTAACGGCCTCGCTATTCGAGTTGATTGTACCTGTACCCGTTACAGTGTGACTCGCCGCATCACTGATGGTGTAACTAAACCCAGCGCCAACTTCACCATTCGCAATCGTAAAGGCTGCCGCCGTAACATTTCCAGCATTAATTGGGTCGGTGGTGAAGTTTACCGTCTGGCCAGAAGGAGCAATCACATCTTTAACAACCGTATCGGTCACTGCCGCTGCAGCATTGCCAGATGTATCTGTCAACACAACCGATACCGTTAACGTGCCATCGTTCAGTGACGATAAATTCACCCCTGTAACGGCCTCGCTATTCGAGTTGATTGTACCTGTGCCCGTTACAGTGTGACTCGCCGCATCACTGATGGTGTAACTAAACCCAGCGCCAACTTCACCATTCGCAATCGTAAAGGCTGCCGCCGTAACATTAGTGCTGCTCACAGGGTCTGTCGTAAACACAACACTTTGGCCCGATGGTGCTGTCGCATCTTTAACAACAGTATCGGTCACTGCCGTGGCAGCATTGCCAGATGTATCTGTCAACACAACCGATACCGTTAACGTGCCATCGTTCAGTGATGATAAATTCACTCCTGTAACGGCCTCGCTATTCGAATTGATTGTACCTGTGCCCGTTACAGTGTGACTCGCCGCATCACTGATGGTGTAAC
>JBDHTQ010000007.1:0-121254 GCA_039808765.1 Bdellovibrionales bacterium | reverse complement strand
CTGGTGCTGCGCCTTTTGTTAAGGCTGGTGATACCGTTAAAGAAGGTGACACGCTCTTGATTGTTGAGGCAATGAAGGTGATGAACCCGATTAAATCACCCAAATCCGGTAAAATTGTGCGCATTGCCGTCAATGATACACAACCCGTTGAATTTGGCGAACTGCTGGCCATTATTGATTAAAAAAGTCGCGACACGCCTTTTACAGGGACTGTCCGATTGAGAGGAAAATGCCATGTCGTTTGAAAAAATTCTTGTAGCCAACCGTGGTGAAATTGCCTTGCGTATTATGCGCGCGTGTAAAGAAATGGGCATTGCAACTGTGGCCGTGCACTCGACCGCCGATGCTGATGCCATGCATGTGCGTCTGGCGGATGAAAGCGTTTGCATCGGCCCGCCTGCCGCTCGCGATAGCTATTTAAACATTCCTGCTATTCTTGAAGCGGCAGCGATCACGCATGCCGAAGCCATCCATCCTGGCATTGGCTTCATGGCTGAGAATGAGCATTTTGCACGTATGGTTGAAGAGCATGGCTTCGTTTGGATTGGGCCAACACCTGAACACATCAATATGATGGGCGATAAGGTAACGGCAAAAGATACTGTGCGCAGATTTAACATTCCACTGGTGCCGGGATCACCCGGGCCTGTTGAAACATTGGAAGACGCTCGCAAGTTTGCTCAAGAAATCGGTTATCCAGTTCTTATCAAAGCTGCGGCGGGCGGCGGTGGTAAAGGGATGAAGGTTGCTGCAAGTGAAAGCGAGTTGGAAGAAAGCTTTTCACTGGCCCGCATTGAAGCAAAAGCTGCTTTTGGCAATGACCAAGTTTATATGGAAAAATATCTGACACGCCCCCGTCATATTGAGATCCAATTGATGGGTGACTCACATGGGAATGCGGTGCATTTTGGCGAACGTGACTGTTCAATTCAACGACGGCATCAAAAGGTGGTCGAAGAAGCGCCTTCACCCGGGTTAAATGCCGAACAGCGCAAGTATATTGGTGATCTGGCAGCGGATTGTGTACGCAAATTAGGATACCGCGGCGTGGGCACAATGGAGTTTCTTTACGAAGATGGTAGATTTTACTTTATCGAAATGAACACGCGTCTACAAATCGAGCACACCATTTCAGAGATGATTACCGGTGTTGATCTTGTGCGCGAACAAATTCGCGTGGCAGCAGGGGCACCGCTGTCTTTCACGCAGGATGAAATCAAATTTAATGGCGTTTCCATCGAATGTCGTATCAATGCCGAAAATGCCGAGACATTTTTACCGTCGCCCGGTAAAATCAAAGGGTATCACGCACCTGGTGGTTTGGGTGTGCGGGTTGATTCTGCTCTTTTTGATGGCTATACTGTTCCGCCTTATTATGACAGCATGATTGCAAAACTGATTGTTCATGGCACAACCCGCAATGAGTGCTTGATGCGGTTACGTCGCTGTTTGGATGAGTTTGTGATCGGTGGGATCGAAACAACGATTCCACTTCATCGTCGCATACTTGCAGAGCCAGATTTCATCAATGGCGATTACGACAATCGGTGGCTGGAAAATAAGCTTCTGAAGAAATAAATTCAGCATTTTCAGGTCTATTTAAAACAAAAAAAAGAGGGATTTATCCCTCTTTTTTTATCGAATGGCCTCTTCCCCTTAACCGGAAAATGATTTGCAATGTTTCGCAGTTGACGAATACTGTTATGTAGAGAGGTTTGATATATCATCAAAAAATAAAGTAGTTTGTAGCCTTATCTTGCAACAAACCGGAAATAACGAAATGACCTTTTTTCATCCCCTTTTAAAACATTTTCACTTGTTCTCCTTTGGTTAGAAAAAAATGCTCTTGAAACATAACGCGTATAGCTGTAAAGGGAGTCAATTTTTTAGGAGAGCATAATGGAAGGTTATTATTCTTATGAAAGAGTTCGTAGTGATTTGGGCATTAGTGGCTTTCATCTCGTCGCTGGAGTGACAGAAGGCCCTAGATTTGCGACAGATCTTTTTTTATACTTTCCTGATCCATCTTTGTGTGGTGAGAGTGGACAAGAGAAACCTAAAAATTCTCGTGTTGGTGGAATATACCAACAGCTCGCGCAATTTTGTCGTAGACATCAAATAGATCTCTGCGGCTTGGACTATGCAGGATGGGGGGGGAGCACAGGGTTTGATGTCCCCATAGGAGGGGTGCACTGCTACTCTGGATGGGGACAGCAAATTTTTACAGCGTTTAACGCGCAAAAAAGGTCTCGTTATTCGAGAATTGTTGTTATCGGTCATGGAGTTGGTGCCCTTGCTGCAATTGGTTTAGCACTTCTATTTCCTCGCGTAATTAGCGAAGTTCATGCGATCAATCCTGGAATTTCAAGAAAACATTTTATGATTGCAACAAGTAGGTTAGGTGAAAGAGAATTTTTCATTCCCTTAACAACCGATAGAAGAAAATTAAATAGTGTAGGTGCGCTTGCCATCGATTTCAACAATCGCGGGAGTTCGAGCCTCTTGTACGGTTTTAGCGCTATGGCAAACCAAGATCGTATTAGCTGTCCTGTGCGCATTGTTTTTGCTGATATGGATAAAGACCCTGAGACAGGCAGAGCGCAAGATTATCAACAACTGCTGTTTGGCGAATCATGTCCGGCAGATAATTACATCGTCTATAAAGCCCCGTGTGGACATACAAGCATTAAACTCGCATTAGCCGGCGATTTTATGCGTGATGTGTCGCGCAATTTTGGCTTGCGTTGATAATTTCATTCGGCAGGAAGAGTCTGTTTGTTTGTATCTTTTTAATGTCTTATCACTTCATTGTGGTATTATGTTCGTCTGTTTTAGCCGAATTCGGAACACGTCTAGTGCAATGTCTTTAGATATATTTTAACCCACATCTGGAGTTTGTGATTATGAATGATTGCAGTCGTGAAGTCGTGACGATCAAAACAACACACCGCGACGTTGATGTTGCGCGTTATGTCCCGCATAAACCAGCTAATGGAAAATTGAGTGTTCTTTTCTGTGAGGGGGCTGACAGAGGGGATAATTCTCGAAAAGTTTACGAGTTTGTGAGGGACATAGTCTTAAGCAGGGGGGTAACCCTTATACACATGCAACAACCCCCTGTTATTGGTAATAATTCTGCTGATAACTTTTACGACTTTGCACAAGAAATCAGTACAGTTGCAAACTGTATGACTCTTTTACCTCAAGATGGTAAATCTATCATCGTTGGCGCTTATGAAGGAGCGACAATCGTATCAGTCTTAGCTAATAAACTTCAGAAGAAAAGATTTCCAGGGGTTTATGCTTTAGATCCAACTTTACCAGCTCCCCATGATGCCAGCATGGAATCGCAGGAAGAATATCTTCGTACATTAGCTGCTGAATTTGGCAATTTAGCAACAAGATTGTCAGAGGCACCACATGTTTATTCGGCTTTTTCAAGGCAGGATCATAGCCATTCCATCATGCAATACATGCGATCGAACACTTACGTATTAAAACCGCCCAGACGCAATCCTATCCATCGTAAATGTGGAATTTCCCATGGCATAAAATCTCTAAAAACTGCAGTTCATTGCATGGTGGGGGAAGCTATGGTGAGACAATAATTAACAGTTAAAAAAGATATGAATAATCAATACATCAAATTTACCGGATTTTTAAATAACGATGCAAACGCTTTTGCTATTAGCTAAGCTTCCTCATTTGCTCTTCCTGTGAACACCCATGATGAAACCTGGATTTTGCATGCACATTCTGAAGGGGGAGAAAGAGTGCTTTTTTCTTTTAATCCTACTTTTAATCCTACTTTTAATCCTACTTTTAATCCTACTTTTAATCCACACGCCAATTTGAGTTTATTCACATCATTTTCTTCTTCTTGTCACGCTGTTGATCATGGATAATCATGTGCTAACTCAATAATTATTTTGCATTTTGTGCTTAAGAAGCTTGACGCATTTCGCTTTTTACCGTCTACTACAGACATAAATTCAGAGAGGATTATTGAGCATTATGCACGCATATCGCACACATACTTGTGGTCAGCTTACGGCCGATGATGTCGGACAAACTATTCGGATTTCAGGTTGGGTTAACCGTAAGCGTGATCATGGTAATTTGCTTTTCGTCGATTTGCGCGATTTCTATGGTATCACTCAATGTGTAATTGATACATCGCACCCTCTCTTCAAAGAAGTGGAATCGACACGGCTTGAAACAGTAGTTACTGTCACGGGCAAGGTCATTGCACGTGTTGCAGAAACCATTAATGAAAAATTGCCGACGGGACGTATTGAAGTCGGCATTGAGGCTTTTGAAGTGCAGGGGACTGCCCAGGTTTTACCATTTCAGGTCAATGGTGATGAAGATGGGAGCGAAGAGCAACGTTTGCGCTACCGTTTCCTTGATCTGCGCCGTGAGAAGATGCAACGTAATATCGTCTTGCGTTCTCAGATTATTTCATCTTTCCGTAAGAGGATGACAGATGCTGGTTTTAATGAGTTTCAAACCCCTATTCTGACCGCTTCCAGCCCTGAAGGAGCACGTGACTTTCTCGTGCCTTCACGCATTCATCCTGGCAAGTTTTATGCTCTGCCTCAATCTCCTCAGCAGTTCAAACAGCTTTTAATGGTTGGCGGGTTTGATCGCTATTTCCAGATTGCGGCGTGTTTTCGTGACGAGGATAGTCGTGCAGATCGCTCACCGGGTGAATTTTATCAGCTTGATTTTGAAATGAGTTTTGTAACCCAAGACGATATCTTCAACACCATTGGGCCAATTTTGCACGATGTTTTTGAAGAGTTTTCTTCTTATACAGGCAAGAAAAAAGAAGTTAGCAGTTATCCTTTCGAAAAAATTACGTATGCCGATTCCATGATGAAGTATGGTAATGACAAGCCGGATTTGCGTAACCCTTTAATCATCGTTGATGCAACCAGTATCTTCAAGCGAGGGGATGTTGAGTTCCGCGCGTTTAAAGAGATTGTCAACAAGGGGGGCGTCGTTCGCTGCATTCGTGCTCCTGGTGTTTCTGAGAAACCTCGTAGCTTTTTTGATAAACTCAATGATTGGGCAAAAGAACAAGGTGCGCCGGGCCTCGGCTATATTGTCTTTGAAGCAGAAGGCGGGAAGGGACCAATCGCTAAATTCATCCCTGATGAAGCCCAAGCTGAACTAATAAGGCTGACGGGGGCAGAAGTTGGTGATGCAGTCTTTTTTGTTTGTGATCAGATTGGTCCTGCGGTCAAACTGGCTGGTTATGCCCGAACAAAAATCGGTCAGGAATTAAACTTGATTGATTCGAATAAGTTCCATTTCTGTTGGATTGTTGACTTTCCCATGTATGAATATAACGAGGAAGCCAAAAAGATTGATTTTGGTCACAACCCGTTCTCAATGCCGCAAGGCGGTATGGAGGCGTTGACATCAAAAGATCCATTGGACATTTTGGCCTACCAGTTTGATATCGTTTGCAATGGGATTGAGCTATCATCCGGGGCAATCCGTAATCATGATCCCGAGGTTATGATCAAAGCTTTCGAAATTGCTGGATATACACGTGAGGATGTTGAAAATCGTTTTGCCGGTATGCTGAATGCATTCCGATACGGCGCTCCGCCGCATGGTGGCTCTGCACCTGGGATTGATCGCATGGTTATGCTGTTAGCTGATGAGCCAAACATTCGAACAGTGATTGCGTTCCCCATGAACCAGCAAGCACAAGACTTAATGATGAATGCTCCCAACGATCCGATGCCGAGCCAATTGAAAGAGCTTTGCCTACGTGTTGAATTACCAGTTCAAAACAAAGTCAAATCGGCTTAGATTCAATAGGGTTTTTAGCAATTAAAAAGAGTAGTTTTACGGCTACTCTTTTTTTTGTGCATTTTTGGTGTTTTATGAAAACAGGTATGTCAATTTTGACCTGTTTTAAGAATATCCTCTATTAGAGCAAATCCCGAGAAGATGGAACTACAGAGGCCATCTTTAACGACGAATTCGTGTCAAAAATACAAACGAGAGCACTCGATCTTTGAACGAGACGCTCTCGTTTGACAGGGAATCTTCTACCCAAAAGCCTCACAAGTGAATTACACTAATACAAAGCTCCACCTCTACATTAAGGGTAGAGCAAGAAGTATTTGCTATTTTTGTTTGTAAGTTACGCCCTCCTTAGCGCTAATGAACCTGCTTTGTGAGAGGCCACCTCTATTGACTTCAAGGGCTCCTGGGATATCTATATGAGCAAATGGTCCAAAACTATTTGCTTGTACATTGTTAAATGCACCAAGCACAGTTGCGTGTGGACCTGTTGTATCCGCTGCAAATGTCAAACTGTAACTGGGCATATTCTCTACATTTTCTGGATTATATTCGGGTACAGCTGATACGAACTGAACAGAAGTTCCAACATCACCAACAACTAATGCAAATCCATCAGTCCAATCATCCTGCGCCTTTGTAAAGCGAACGACCGCCTGATCACCAACACTACCTATCACTACCCTGATTGCATCAAAAGCAACTACTACGCCATTATTTAGTCTATCAGCGTTCACCACAACACCCGACATTGTAGTTAATTTTTCATAATTGCTAAAGACATCGCCGACAAATATACTCGGGCTATAAACTCTACTGCCACCACCCAATCGGGCTATATGAGTCTCTCCAACATTCGGATGATTATCGTCGGCAGTACCATTGGAACTTACAACAACGAGAGAGCATTCTCCTAAAGTATCAGTGCTTAACGATCTTGCTGTAATAGTGGCATCATCGCCCACCACAGAAATAGCAACATCACCGGCTGTATCAATCTGAGCCGAATTGCCGACAGTGATACCTTTAACATCACCCAAGACATCAGCGATAAACCCGTCTCCGGCTTTATTAAACACTATATCGTGATCTGGCCCTTGGGCAACCTTGAAAAGTAACATTATCCCCAATAGGACCGTTAAAAATAATTTTTACAGGGGCAACTCTTTCAATACCCGTGCAAAGCTCTGTAATCATTGTACTGGAAGGAATAGCTTGGGTAAAATGGATGACACCTCTATTGGCGTGAAAAGAAAGCTGATATCCCCCATTGGCGCCAGTTGTCAAAACAACACTCTCACCTTCAGGAGTTCCTACACTGGGATTGTTCGATGCAACCAGAGTGGCGAATACCAATGTTGCAGCTGTAAAAAAGCCTCCTGCTGCTGAATAATTTGGTTTTACACCTTCCATAATACACTCCTTAATAAATCGTTAAATTTTAACATAAACGACCAAGGTGTAAAAAAGTATGTTTTCATTGTCAAGATATAAATAAAAGAACATCGATGATTAACCATTTCTATGATGTAAGCCTTTTTTGCATTGCGTGTTACGGTTTGTCATGAATTTTTATTCAAATTAAGCCCAATTTTTACGTATTGAATAACCGTTAATCTTTTTTCGCTACACTTGATTCATACTTTAAAGAAAGACTGGGATAAATATGATCGCTTATGGTGCAAGTAGAGGTTTTAGACAAATATCGGTTGGCGGTACAGAGAACGCAAGTGTCGCTTTTGCAATCAATGGTGCAAGGGTTGACTTGCGTAACAGTTCGGCTAACCGTGCGCATTTGATCAGCCCGTTTGGAATGGCCGGCGCCGGGACGGAGCAGAGATTAGCCCGCACTCAAATCGGTCAAATTGAAGAACGTATGCGTGCACATCGTGAAAACCTTGCTGCTGACGCTTTACCTTCCAGAAGTGGTCCTGATGAAAAGCCGCCAGAAATGGCTAAAGAAAATGACAGGCTACCCTTGCAGCGGATTTATGCTGTTGATGGAAAAGTCATGATGGAGGGGCATGCCAGCTCGCGTGAAGAACTGATTGTTCAAAAACTTGAAGAAGCCAAAAACTCAACCGACCCGGCAAAACAAACAGTAAGCTTGGCAGGTGCCAATTTATCAGGCATGAAATTTGACAAAATTAACATGTCGCAATTGGATTTGCGGGGCGCAAATCTAAACGGGGCAAGCTTTACCGATTGTAAGCTAGATCGTGTCGATATGAGCAATGCAGAAATAAAAGGCACCACCTTCAGCAATTGCGATATTTCTCATGCAACAATGTCCGGGGTTAAGGGGGATCAACGAACAAAAATGACTAATACGGCACTGTTCAATGTTGATTTGAACAGTGCCAGCATGCCGGGCGCAAAGTTTGAGAGCGTTCGCGCCGAGTACCTTATGATGAACAATGCCAATTTGAGCGGCGCTACGCTTACTGATGTTGGTATTCGCCACATGCATGCTGACCAACTCAATTTAAGCGGTGCTAACATGGCACAAGTTGGGATTTATGGCGAAAGCGTTATGCGCAATGTCAATATGGAAGAAGCGCATCTTCATGATTGTGCCTTTGGAACGATGAAAGAGGGTATTGATTTGAGTGGCCTTCGTGCTGCCAATGCCGAATTTGATGACGTTAGTTTTGGTCAAAGCCATCTTAGTAATGCTAATTTTGCTGGAGCCGATTTTAAGAATACAGATATGCGCTATGTACAGACCCCTGAGGGTGCAATGAATATGGACTTAGCCCACGTTGATGGTTTGATGCTTGGACCAAGAGCAAATGTTCAAGCAGAAAAAATTATCTCAAATGGCCAGGCAATCGACCTTCATGCACTTGAACAGCCTTCGAATGAGCCGAATTTTATGTCTTCTCAGGTTTTCTCTGCATCTAAGCCTAGACGCCTTACCACCCCTGCACCATCAATGTAGGATGGCGTGGCTTGTTTTTTATATCAGCTCGGGAAGAACAGCATTAAGTCTTAGCCTTCCTTCGGCAGTGGCTTTCAGGTGTGTTTTTGTAAACTTAATAAGATCATGTTCTGTCAACATCCGAATTTTTTCGGCATGAGGTTTAAAATCATACATCGCAAGCGTTGCCAAAGAGATTCCTTCTTCCAGACGCAATCCCATGAGCAAGCATTCTTGTAACTGTTCGTCTTGAGCTAGAACGGTCGTTTCTTGCAATCCGTGGCCATGGTCATTTACCCGCTTTAGCCATGTTTCTGGCGTTTTGTGTGTGTTCGTAGCCCTTTTTTGCGTAGCGAGCGTTATGCGTCCATGCGCACCCGGACCGATGCCAATATAATCTTGATAGCGCCAATAAGTAAGGTTGTGTTGGCATTCAAACCCATTTTGCGCGTAGTTTGATACCTCGTAAGCAAAAAACCCTCTCTTTGCCAAAAGAGCGTTGGTTTCGTTGTAAAGTCTTGCAGCGTCGTCTTCATCGGGAAGTGTAAAGCGCCCTTGCTCAAAGAGCGAAGCAAATCGTGTGTTTTCTTCAATTGTCAGTTGATAAAGGGAAAGGTGTTGTGCTCCAAAGCCCAGAGCCTCATCCAGCTCAGCGCGCCATTCATCAAGCGTTTGCAGCGGACGGGCATAGATCAGATCAAAAGAAAAGCGCGGAAAAATTTTTGCTGCAAGCTTAAGCGCATTTTTTGCTTCTTCAACAGAATGCTCTCGTCCCAAAAATGCCAAGGCATCCGAGCGCAGGGACTGTATTCCCAAACTCAACCGATTGACGCCTGCCAAACGAAAATCATGCAATTTATTGGCTTCTACTGATGTCGGGTTAGCCTCAAGTGTAATTTCAATCTCTTCATGAGCCGACCACCATGCGCATGCACGTGAAATAATTGCTTCAACTGTTCGCGCGGGCATGAGGGAAGGGGTGCCCCCACCAAAAAAGATTGATTGAAGTGCGCGACCTTGCGTTTGCTCACCCCAATAGTCGAGCTCTTTTAAAAGCGCATCATGCCAAGCATGTTCATCCACCTCTGGCCGCACATACGAGTTAAAGTCACAGTATGGGCATTTGGATTTGCAAAATGGCCAGTGAACATAAAGCGAGAGCGGTTGGTTATTCATTGTTTTTACGAAATTTTTTTTGATAATTCTTGTCGTCAAAAAGTTGCTCAAATTCAGTCACATCACGTAATTTCATGCGTATAATCCAACCCAACCCTTCTGGATCTCGGTTAATGAGGGCAGGATTTTCAGAAAGCACGTCGTTAATACCAACCACCGTTCCGCTCATCGGGGAAGAAACTTCCGTCGCAGATTTAAGTGATTCAAGAATTGCAATTGTATCGCCTTGCTCAATTATTGAACCCACCGGCGGAAAACGAATGTATGAAATTTCGCCCAGACTGCCTTGCGTATATTCAGTAATACCAATTTTTGCTTGATCTTGTTCAACAAGAATCCATTCATGGCCAGCAGTGTAACGTTTTTTATCGGGCATTTATGGACAAATCCATCCTGAGAGAAATGAGCCCAACTAAAATTCGGGCAGCGAGGAGTATATTTCAACCAACCGCTTCGAGCAATTCCTCTTGCAATGAATTTTGGTTGCTGTTAAACGACACGCTTTCAATCGAGGCGCTGTCACCTGCGATTGTGACGGCAATGTTAACAAATTTCGTCACCAAACCTTGCATGATCCGATCTTCAGGGCGGTTACCACTCGATTGAAGGGGAACAATTTCAAGCCGGCCTTCTGCTTCACAAAAGAAGCTGGAAACTGTCGCTCTCGTTCTCGAGTCGGGAAGGGAAGCAAGGGATATGATTGTGTCTCTGTCCATGCCTCAGGAGGGTAGGGCAGACTTGCGAATCACGCAATGGGATAGTTAATTATTTTTCACTATTCCTAACAAATTGTTGCTTATACGTGACAGTGTGACGCGCAAGTAGCACGCGTCAACAATCTCCCTAACCAATAAAAGGCCTACTCTGCTGACGCAGGCGAACTCATCGCAATGTTATTACGGCGGAGCGTTTCTTGCAGTTCGCCCGTCTGGAACATTTCCCGCGTGATGTCACATCCCCCGATGAACTGTCCCTTGATGTAAAGCTGGGGAAGGGTAGGCCAGTTGCTGAATTCTTTCAAACCATCCCACAGAGATGGGTCTGTCATCACATCAACGGCTTTAAAACTCACACCCAAATGATTCAACACTTGCACAACCGCCGCAGAAAATCCGCAATATGGGAAAGCAGCAGTTCCTTTCATATACAACACTACATCGTTGTTAGTGATGTCATGGCGGATATTATCAAATACTGGGTTACGAGAAGTCATTTTAGCCTCCTTGTGGGAATGTTGAAGTTTTTTTTAAAATTAATTCACGCTAAGCGATTTCTTGTGCGGCTTCTTCAGGCGTTTGTGTTTTGAGTGCGAGAGCGTGCAGTTCTCCCCCCAAAACATTTTTAAGGGCTGAGTAAACCAGTTGGTGCTGCTGAACGCGGCTTAAACCTCGAAAAGCAGGAGAGCTTACGGTTGCGCTATAATGATCACCATCACCACGCAGATCCTCAATCTTCACCGTTGATGCGGGAACGCCCTCTTGAATCAATCGTTGAAGTTTTAACTGTTCTATTGCCATCTCTGGTTACCCTCCAATGTCAGGCAAGATAGCCCTTCATGCGACACAATTGCAAGCCCTCATAATAATAGTGGAAATTTTTTCGAAAAGTAATCTATATACAAGCATCTGTTATCCTTGATAAAAGGAACTTTGTGTCCTGCGCAATTTTAAGCCGTGCAGGAAGACTGGCATTTTGTATTGTGGGGGGTGATACGCAAATATGATTCGCACGGATTTTGAAGAAATATTGAGAAGAGGATCAATCAATCATCCAATGCATACAGATCGGGATGAATTCTTTTGTCTTCGTCATGGCAAAGCAAATTTTCGCGAGACAGATTTCGAAAAAAAGGTATACGGCCATCGGGATATCCCTCTGAATGAAACAGGGGCTGTTCAAGCTATAATTGCGGCTTATTCGTTGCTAGGTAGAGGCATTACACGCATTTACAGTAGTGACCTCTCGCGGGCATTTGAAAGCGCCAAAATCGTTGCTGCGAGAATCGGGGTTGATGGCATACATACAGACAAAAGATTACGTGAACGTTATTTTGGCGATTATGAAGGCAAAATGATTAAAAGAGATGGTCATTCTGCGTGGACATTTACCGATAAGGAGGCCGAACCACATGAAGCCTTCGCACGCCGAATCAATGAAGGGTTGAGCAGTGCCTTAGAGGGCACAGATGGACTTCCTTTGATTGTGTCTCACGGAGGGATGCGCCGCGTACTTCAAGCCGGATTAGGAATCGTTATTCCTGATGGTGGCGAAGTTCATGGTGGTGTATTGCACTTTTGGCGCAGAACGACGTCTTCCCCTTGGCAAGCCGAGGTCGTAAAAGGGCAAGAAAGTGTACATGCTCCGGGGCTACGTACTATCGCTTTGGCGTGTTAAACCTAGGCTTCAAAATTTTTATTTTCCTTGATTAACGGTTGATCGACTACTCGTTTTTCATTAGTCTAGTGCGTGCTTGGAATAACGAGGAGCAAAGCCATGGACAGTCAAATTTATATTTTTGATGATTTACACCCCGAAGATAATGCAATGTTGCAGGCACTTTATAGCCGCTCTCCACGTTCGGTAATAGATCATATTGAAAAAGTAAGAAATGGTGATAGTGGCAGTTTTATGGCCCGTTATTATGTTGGCTATGGCCATGCATCGATTGGTGATTGCGGCTCAACCACCCTTTACATGGAAAATGTTTCCATGCTGGCAAACAAAGCAATTCAAGATAATCCGCTTTATAGTGGACAAGAAGCATCAACCCGCTATCTCGATTACTCGAATCAGACATGCGTTGATCCGTATAATTCTCCCGAATCATCGTCTATTCAACAGCAATGGATGAAAATTTATCTCCAAACACTGGAAAAAACGACCACCGCTCTCAAAACTGCTTATCCGTTTAATCAAGAAAATTTTCAAACCAATACCCAATGGGAAAAAGCAATCTCGGCGCGTGCATTTGATATTTGTCGCAGCCTTTTACCTTGCGGAATTAAAAGTTATGCAAGTTGGCATACAAATTTACGTCAAGCGCGCGATAATTTGATTCGTCTTGCGTCACATCCCCTTGACGAGGTGAAGAATATTGCTATCGAAACGTACAAGAAGCTTATCGAAAAATATCCGCATAGTTTTACAATGGAAGATCTTGAGCCTCAAAAAACCTATCATCAGGAACAAGTAGCTTTCCGGAGTGAATTTTCGCACGCAGATCATATTCTCGAGCCGGAGCAGATTATCTCAACACTAACAAACGATGAAAAACAGCAGTTAAAAAATGGCGAACTCATCGCAGATTGGTCATTGGTTAATTTGGATGCTATGAATACCCGCGAAAAAGACTACTTTTGCAAGCGTCCACGTGGGATTGGTTTATCCCGTCGGATTATTCAATATGGTACGTATAACATATATTATCTGATGGATTTTGGATCATTCCGGGATATGCAACGCCATCGGAACGCTTATAACCCCGTGCCGCTGGTGGGGCAAAGGTTCGGCTTTCACCCGTGGTATTTACAGCAATTCGAATCGTTGTTGAGTCAGGAAGGTTTTCAATCCCTGCAAGAAAGCATGAGCACACTTTTAACGGCAATCTCAAACCTTTCAAGTAAAGGCATACAAACCAATCCTTATGCAGATCAATATCTCTATCCGATGGGCATGATGTGCTTATGTCAATTAAGCTGCAGCTTGCCGCAACTGGTTTATATCGCTGAATTGAGATCATCCCCAACTGTGCATCCCACTGTAAGGCCTTTTGCGCAAGCTTTGGGTCATGTGATCAGTAAAACGGTGCCCGATTTGAAAATCTATATTGATGATTCACCTGATGCTTTTTCGGCAAAGCGTGGTTTGCAGGATATCACAGAGAAAACTGCCGCCTAATTTTGACTTCGGTTCTTTCAGCTCTTCCTAATTTATTGCTGGCCAATTAATTTTGGGAGGGCTGTTTTTTTGATTTACGTATTCACTTGTTCCTAATTTTCGTGCAAAAACGTAAGGAATTTCCCGTCACAGATGCAAGTAGTATTGACGCATATTCATTCAGTGAACAAGGAAAGCAAAAAAATCTTGAAAATTTTCATCTTGTCTCTTGATTTCATGAAACAGTTTGTATAGGGTGCGCCCGGGCAGTTAGCTCAGCGGTAGAGCGGCTCGTTTACACCGAGTTGGTCGGGGGTTCGATCCCCTCACTGCCCACCATTCGATATTTTCTATCCCTCGAAAATATCTCATTGACAGGTGAGGGAAAGGCCGTGTATCAGGGCGGCCACACGATTACACCACGCGGGTGTAGCTCAGTTGGTTAGAGCGACGGCCTGTCACGCCGTAGGTCGCGGGTTCAAGTCCCGTCACTCGCGCCAGTGTAAATTTTCTACACGTCAATTTATTACTTCTATGTTAATGCATCATACACAATTGTATGCATGCAGAAACTAATCAAGCATTATACCGATCGCGAATACCACAGAGGCTGGTAAAATTGGTATTTTTATCAAAATCTTGAAAAAGGCACTTCCGTTTCATCGGCATTCAGATATACCACTTAGTCTGATTAAGACTTTGTTCTTTAGAACTGTTAGCAAGGAGAAGGCCATGGGGGCCATTTCACTCGGCGAATACTTGCCCATTGTGATTTTTTTGATTATCGCAACGGGTTTATCAGCGCTTATGGTCGCTGCGGCCTTTATACTCGCGAAGCAAAAACCGGATCCTGAAAAACTTTCCGCGTATGAATGCGGCTTCGAGGCGTTTGATAATGCTCATCGTCGCTTTGATGTTCGCTATTATCTCGTTGGTATTCTTTTTATTCTTTTCGATTTAGAAGTCGCGTTTCTTTTTCCTTGGGCGATCAGCTTGGGAGCAATCGGGGTTTACGGCTTTTGGTCGATGATGGTTTTTCTCGGCGTTTTGACAATCGGTTATCTTTATGAATGGAAAAAGGGAGCGTTGGAATGGGAGTAAATATGCCTGATTCAGCCTTATCTGGAACACATGCTTCGTCCCTTATGTCCACTTTGGGTGAAGAACTTGATCAACGCGGCTTTGTAACGACAACGCTCGATTCGTTGGTAAACTGGGCTAGAACGGGCTCAATGTGGCCTATGACATTCGGTTTAGCATGCTGTGCGGTGGAGATGATTCACGCCTATATGAGCCGCTATGATCTAGATCGACATGGTGTTTTTCCTCGCCCCAGCCCCCGCCAAGCCGATGTAATGATCGTTGCGGGAACACTAACCAATAAAATGGCTCCCGCTTTGCGCAAAGTTTATGACCAGATGCCTGAGCCGCGGTATGTCATTTCAATGGGAAGCTGCGCCAACGGTGGTGGTTATTATCACTACAGCTACTCGGTTGTGCGTGGGTGTGACCGGGTTGTGCCGGTTGATATTTACGTGCCGGGCTGTCCACCGACGGCTGAGGCACTCGTTTATGGCATCATGCAGCTACAAAACAAGATCCGTCGTACGGGTCGAATCTCGCGCTAGGGAGAAACTGAATGACTGACGTTACCCCTTCAGCAGCAGAAGAAAAAACGAAGGTTCTAACCCCGCTGGAAGAGATGGCAGAGAAATTGCCCATGCTTTTAGGCCGCGATTATGTCTCGCATGAAATCGCAAAAGGTGAGCTGGCACTTTGGGTGAGAAAAGAAGCGGTTGTGCGCGCGCTTCGTGTTTTACGCGATGACGACCGCACACATTTTGAATGTTTGGTCGATATTTGTGGCGTTGATTACCCCGAACGTGACGAGCGTTTTGATATCGTTTATCACCTTCTTTCGCTCAAAAATAATTTGAGATTGCGGATGAAGATTACAACGGATGAAAAAACGGCTGTTTCGAGTGTTCAATCAGTTTATCCCACAGCCGGATGGTTTGAGCGTGAAGCTTGGGATTTGTTCGGTATCGGCTTTTCTGATCATGATGACCTGCGCCGTTTGTTGACCGATTATAACTTTGAGGGACATCCTTTGCGCAAAGACTTTCCGCTTACAGGATATGTCGAAATTCGCTACGACAACGATCAAAAACGCATCGTTTATGAACCCGTAAAACTTCCGCAAGATTACCGCTCGTTTGAATTTACAAGCCCTTGGGAAGGCATGACCACAATGATGCTGCCGGGGGATGATAAAGGTGTTATCCCTTTTGGAGCTTCTCATGACCCGCGTTTGGAGGGTAAAAAAGAATGACCACTTCAGCATCTGAACCCTCTGATCTGCACAAGACCTTGCGCCCTTTCACGCTTAACTTTGGTCCGCAGCATCCTGCAGCCCATGGTGTTTTGCGCTTAATTCTTGAACTTGATGGTGAAGTGATTGAGCGTGCAGACCCTCACATCGGGCTTTTGCATCGCGGAACCGAAAAACTTATTGAGCACAAAACATACATGCAAGCTCTGCCGTATTTTGATCGGCTTGACTATGTTGCCCCCATGAATCAGGAGCATGCGTTTGCTCTGGCAACTGAAAAACTTTTGGGAATTAATGTTCCCCTTCGTGCGCAAGCAATTCGAGTGTTGTTTTGTGAAATCGGGCGCATTTTGAATCATCTTCTGAATGTGACGACCTTTGCACTTGACGTTGGCGCAATTACCCCGGCTTTGTGGGGGTTTGAAGAGCGCGAACGTTTGATGGAGTTTTATGAGCGGGCTTCGGGTGCTCGGTTGCACGCGAATTATATTCGACCCGGCGGTGTCGCCAAAGACTTGCCAGAGGGCTTGTTGGAAGATATTGCAACATACATTGATCATTTTCCAAAATTCTATGACGAATTAAACGATCTTTTGACAGAAAATCGTATTTTTAAACAGCGAACTGTTGATATTGGCACAGCAACAAAACAAGAGGCGTTGGAGTGGGGCTTCTCGGGGCCGATGTTACGCGGATCGGGCGTCGCTTGGGACTTACGCAAAGCTCAGCCTTATGATGGATATGAAAAGTACGACTTTGATATTCCCGTTGGAACGACAGGTGACTGTTACGCGCGTTATCTTGTGCGTATGGAAGAGATGAAACAGTCCGTTAGGATTATCAAGCAAGTACTTGAAACGATGCCAAACGGATTGGTTCAGGTCAATGATCACAAGATTACACCGCCCAAACGCGCCAATATGAAACAATCGATGGAAGCTCTTATCCATCACTTTAAGCTTTTTACCGAAGGCTATCATGTTCCCGCTGGAGAGACGTACACCGCTGTTGAGGCACCAAAAGGTGAGTTCGGTGTTTATTTGATTAGTGATGGCACAAATAAGCCCTATCGCTGTAAAATTCGCGCCCCGGGATTCGCCCATCTTCAGGCAATGGATAAACTTTCGAAAGGGCACATGTTGTCCGACGCTGTTGCGATTATTGGATCGCTGGATATTGTGTTTGGGGAGATTGACCGATGATCGAAGCCGGTCCGCCGCGAGACATTCAACAACCTGTTGAATTTGCATTTACTGATGAAAACATGAAGCGCGCGCAAGCTGCGATAGCTAAATATCCCGTTGGCCGTCAGCAAAGTGCAATCATGCCGCTATTGCACATTGCGCAGGAACAACAGGGATGGTTGCCCACGGTAGCTATCGCGTATTGTGCAGAATTACTGGGGATGCCCGCCATCAAAGCTTTTGAAGTTGCGAGCTTTTATACAATGTATCACCGTCGACCGGTGGGGCAGCATCACTTGCAAGTTTGCACATCAATCTCATGCTGCTTACGCGGAAGCGATGATATTTTGGCAGCCTGCGCCAAGAAGCTGAATATTGATACCCACGGCGAGGTTTCTGCCGATGGTTTATTTAGTATTGAAGAAGTCGAGTGTATCGGCGCCTGCGTAAATGCGCCTGCCGTGCAAATCAATAATGATGTGGTGGAAGACCTGACAGTTGAGGGAATGGAGAATATTCTTGATCGGCTTGCGCGCGGAGAAAAAGTGGGCGCAGGGTCACAAATTGGCCGACATGGCTCATGCGGAGCATCTGGCCCAACCACGCTGAAGGGAGAGTCATAATGTTGTTGGATAAAGACCGAATTTTCACCAACCTTTATGGCTTGCACGACCGCTCACTTATCGCAGCACAGCGCCGGGGTGATTGGGATAATACCGCCGCTATTCTCGCTCGTGGACGGGAAGCGATTATTGAAGAAGTTAAAAATGCAGAGCTTCGCGGTCGGGGCGGAGCGGGTGCGCCAACATCAATGAAATGGGGTTTTATGCCCAAGGTCATTGACCCCAAGCGCCCGCATTTTCTGATCATCAATGCCGATGAATCAGAACCAGGCACCTGTAAAGATCGCGACATCATCCGCAATGAACCCCATAAAATCCTTGAGGGTGCTTTAATTGCGGGTTTTGCAATGGGCGCACACGTGGCCTACATTTATATTCGCGGCGAATTTTACAATGAAGCGCGCGCATTGCAGATTGCTATTGATGAAGCTTATAACGCCGGACTGCTGGGCAAAAACGCTTCCCAATCCGGCTGGGATTTTGATGTTTTCATCCATCGTGGGGCTGGGGCATATATATGTGGTGAAGAATCAGCGCAGATGGAAAGTCTCGAAGGCAAAAAAGGCATGCCGCGTAATAAGCCACCTTTCCCGCCAAACAATGGCCTCTATGGTTACCCTACAACCATTAATAACATTGAGACGATTTCCGTTACACCCGCGATCATGAGACGTGGGGCGGCATGGTTTGCTTCGATTGGTCGACCAAAAAACCGCGGCACAAAAGTTTTTTGTATTTCCGGGCATGTTAATCAGCCTTGTAATGTGGAAGAGTCGATGGGCATCCCTATGAAAGAATTAATTGAAAAGCACGCTGGTGGTGTACGGGGTGGCTGGGATAACCTCTTGGCTGTTATTCCAGGTGGATCCTCATGTCCTATGATTCCCAAAGATGTTTGTGAAACAGTGCTCATGGATTATGATGCATTGCGCGAAGCAAACACTGCGTTTGGAACCGGTGCACTGATTGTCATGGACAAGTCAACGGATGTTATTGCGATGACGGCACGTATGGCGCGTTTTTATGCCCATGAAAGCTGTGGTCAATGCACACCATGCCGCGAAGGAACGGGATGGTACTACCGCATTTTGCAGCGTATGACTAAGGGCACTGCAGAACCACATGAAATTGACATGTTGCTTGATATTGGCACCGAAATTGAAGGAAAGACAATTTGCGCGCATGGCGATGCCTCAACTTGGCCTTATAAAGGTTTGGTTCGTCATTTCCGCCCTTTGATTGAAGAACGCATGCGTCTCAGCAAGGCACAGCGGAGTGTTGCCTGACCATGACCACACGTCCTCTCACAGATAAAAACTTGGCCATACGGCCCTATCGCGTGGGGGTAGATTTTCCTTGCCTTGTTGCCTTCATCGCGATGCAATATGAGCATGAACGAGAATATCAAAAGTTGGCGCGCAAACATGGGGGAGCAATTGCTCCAAACTATGCCCGTAACCTGGTTGAAACAACATCGACGCATAATGGCTGCATTTTTGTTGCCTTCTCGAATGATAATCCAATCGGCTTTATTGCCTCTTATTGCTTGTTTGATCCGGATCCGATTTTGCATGAAGCAGTGCGAGAGCATGCTTTGGTAAGAGACCTTTTTGTCTTGCCTAATTGGCGGCGCATGCATGTGGCGGATCAGTTGCTGCGGGCGACCGAAAGTTTTTTTTCCAAGAAAAATATTGCCCACATTCGCTTGTTCGGGCCAGCCCAATGTGACGCGATGATTGAGTTGTGCAAAAAAAATGATTATCAATCCCACATGATTGTTTTTGATAAAAAACTTTCACGCGTTTCGCATTTATCTAATGTGGCAGAAGAGGATCACCATGGCAGTTTATGATTTCAAACAACGTCAAAATATTCCGGCCGCTGCATATGTGGTTGTGGTGCTGTTACTGCTCATTTACGCCAGCTTTTATACGGTTGAACAAGGTAGTGTGGGCATCAAACTTCGCTTTGGTGCGCTCGTTGGGGTTGAACCACCGGGGATAGGATTCAAAATCCCGTTTGTTGAAACAGTACGCCCAATGTCTGTACGCACTGAAAAGGTGGCTTTTCCGCGTATGGAAGCCTATTCACGTGACATACAAGCAGCGCAGCTTCAAATAAGCATGAACTATCATATCGACCCCAGCAAAGCAGGCGATGTATATTCTGAGCTGGGCCTCAACTATGTGCCCAGTTTGATTATGCCGCTTACAACACGTATCACCAAAGAAATCTTTGGACAGTTTAACGCGCAAAATATTATCAGTGAGCGTACTGCTCTTGGCGCTGAAATTGAGAAAACACTCAATGAACAGCTTGCTGCTAAAGGCATTGTGGTTGAGGGGTATCAAATGGAGGATGTGGCCTTCTCAGATGCATTTGATCAGAGTATTGAAGCACGCATGCAAGCTGAAGTTGAAGTCGCAAAACTCAAGCAAAACCTTGAGCGTGAAAAAGTGCAAGCTGATATTAACCGGGCACAAGCCATGGGTAAGGCTGATGCGTTGCGCTCACAAGCACAAGCCGAAGCTGATGCGATTACTTTACGCGGTGAAGCCGAAGCAAAGGCCATACATGCACGTGCTGAAGCGCTTAAAACCAACCCTGAAATGGTGCAGTTAATTCAAGCAGAGCGATGGAATGGCGTTTTACCCCAAACCATGGTTCCGAATAATACAGTACCCATGTTAAATGTAAAATAAGTGACGAAACAAGGATCAAGGAACGATGCCCAAGCTTACCATCGATAATCAAGAAATCGAAGTCGCAAACGGAACATCCGTGCTTCAGGCTTGCGAACAGTTGGGTATTGAAATCCCGCGATTTTGCTATCACGATCGCCTTTCCGTACCCGCGAACTGTCGGATGTGCTTGGTTGAGCAAGAAAAGGCCCCCAAACCCATTCCGAGTTGTGCTGTCGCTTGTGCTGAAGGAATGATTATTCGCACGAACACCGATGCCATCAAGAAAGCCCGTCAAGGGGTGATGGAAATGTTACTGGTTAACCATCCTCTGGACTGCCCGATTTGCGATCAGGGTGGGGAATGCGATTTGCAAGATCAAGCAATGGCATATGGTTATGATCGTTCACGTTATGATGAGACAAAGCGGGTAGTAAGTGAAAAAGAACTCGGACCTCTCGTGAAAACAGCGATGACCCGCTGCATACACTGCACACGCTGCGTTCGCTTTTTGGAAGAAATTGCAGGAACCCCGGAATTGGGTTTGACGGGACGCAGCGAAAATGTGGAAATAACGACGTATGTTGAAAAAGCACTAACCTCTGAATTAAGTGGTAATATTGTTGATGTGTGCCCTGTTGGTGCCCTGACAAGCAAACCTTATGCGTTTATCGCCCGCCCGTGGGAGCTACGCAAAACCGACAGCATCGATGTGATGGACGCAGTGGGAAGCAATATCCGCATTGATAGTCGTGCAAATGCTGTTCTGCGTGTTTTACCCCGCCTTAATGAAGAGGTTAATGAAGAATGGTTGGCTGATAAATCGCGGCATTGTGTTGATGGTTTAACCCGCCAACGCCTTGACCGTCCTTATATTCGTGAAAATGGCTCCCTTCGTGCCGCAACATGGGACGAAGCATTTGGCGTGATAAAAGAAAAAATAGCTCAAACATCATCTGAAAAAATAGCTGCTTTGGTCGGTGACTTAGTGGATGTTGAAACAACGTTCCTCTTAAAAAACCTGATGCATAAACTTGGATCGGTGCACATGGATTGCCGCCAAGATGGCGCAACATTTGATCCATCCATAAAGTGTGGATGGCGCTTTAACACCACGATCGAAGGCTTGGAAGCGGCAGATGCAATACTTCTGATCGGGACCAACCCGCGCAAAGAAGCCCCCTTGATCAATGCGCGTATCCGCAAACGGTGGCGCAAGCTCAATTTGCCGATTGCGGTCATTGGAGGAAGCGGTCACTGCGATTTGACATATCCGTATGAGTTTATTGGTCCTTCACTGCAGGATTTATCATCGCTCGGCTCTTTTGGCGATAAGCTTAAAAAGGCTAAAAACCCAGTTGTTATCATTGGCGCAGGCGTTTTTGTTGGGACTCATGGTGTGGCCATTCATGCACAGCTTTGCCAATTTGCTGAAGATTACGGATTAGTCAAAACCGATTCCAATTGGAACGGCTTTAATGTGCTGCATACCGCTGCCGGGCGTGTGGGAGCACTGGAAATTGGCTTCACCCCCACAGCGAAAGGTGCAAAATCTGTTGCTGAAATTCTCGCAGGCGCGCAGTCGGGTGAGATTGACTTTATTTATAACTATGGTGCTGATGAGATTGATGCAAAAGCGTTTGGACAAGCCTTTGTCGTTTATCAGGGCCATCACGGCGATCGTGGTGCACATCGTGCTGATGTTATTCTACCCGGTGCTGCCTACACTGAAAAAGATGCCCTTTATGTTAATACAGAGGGCCGGGCACAAAAAGCACGTCAAGCTGTGTTTCCTCCCGGCGAGGCTAAAGAAGACTGGCGGATTGTTCGCGCCCTTTCTGAAACTGTGGGACAGAAACTTTCCTACGATTCGTTGCAAGACATTCGTAAAGCACTGGCAACACTCAATCCAATTTTTGCCCACGTGGGCGACATTGTTGCCGCAGAATGGAAAAAATTTGGCGTAAACGGCCAAATCAATCCAGTTACTCTTCACAGCGCAGTTGAAAACTATTATATGACTGATCCGATTAGCCGCGCATCAGAAACCATGGCCCGTTGCGTGACTGAAATTTTGCCGCAAAAGAAAAAAAGCTGTGGGTGTTCTTGCGCTCCAGTAGAAAGGACCGGCACACATGGATAATCTTTTCTGGTCCTTAGCACTGATCGTCGGCGGTATCTTGCTGATTGTCGTGCCCTTGCTGGTTGTGGTTGCTTTCATCACCTACGCAGAACGTAAAGTTCTAGCACTTCTCCAGTTGAGGCAAGGTCCAAATGTGGTTGGGCCTTTCGGCTTGTTGCAGCCTTTTGCCGATGGTTTAAAGCTGATGATGAAAGAAACCATCATACCAAGCGGCTCGAATAAGGTTCTTTTTGTTGCCGCACCGATTTTATTATTCCTGCTATCGCTTGCTGCATGGGCGGTGGTGCCGTTTGATGCGGGTTTGGTTTTGGCTGATATCAATGTTGGTATTTTGTACCTCTTTGCCATTTCGTCTCTCGGCGTATATGGGATTATTATTGCCGGTTGGGCCTCAAACTCAAAGTACTCATTTTTAGGGGCGCTCCGTTCGGCCGCACAAATGGTGAGCTATGAAGTGTCAATCGGTCTTGTCATTGTAACCGTCCTTTTGCTTGCGGGATCTCTCAATTTGTCCCACATTGTTGAGGCCCAAACAGGCGGTATTACACATTGGTATATCTGGCCCTTGTTTCCAATGTTCATTGTGTTTTTTATATCGGGGCTGGCTGAGACAAATCGTTGTCCTTTTGATTTGCCAGAAAGTGAATCAGAATTAGTCGGTGGTTTTAATACAGAATACTCTTCAATGACCTTCGCGCTCTTTTTTCTTGGTGAGTACGCGAACATGATCTTAATGAGTGCGATGACAACCACGCTCTTCCTTGGCGGATGGATGGCTCCTCTCGCATGGACACCGTTGGCTGTGATACCGGGAATCGTTTGGTTTTCGCTTAAAATTGCATTTTGCCTGTTTGTCTTCATTTGGGTTAGAGGAACAATGCCGCGTTATCGGTACGACCAACTTATGCAATTGGGATGGAAGGTTTTTCTTCCGCTTTCTTTGCTATACGTTGTGTTAGTTTCAGCGTGGGTCGTCTTTATGAAGGGGAGCGTTTAACATGATACTGGATCGATTAGCACGACGCTTCATCCTTGCTGAAATTGTGAGCGGCATGGCTTTAACGTTTAAATATATGTTCCGCCAACGGGTCACCTTAAACTACCCGAATGAAAAGGGGCCAATCAGTCCGCGCTTTCGCGGGGAGCATGCTCTAAGGCGTTATCCAAACGGAGAAGAGCGCTGCATTGCATGTAAATTATGTGAAGCCGTTTGTCCTGCTCAAGCAATAACCATTGAGGCGGAGCCGCGTTCTGATGGAAGCCGTCGTACGACCCGTTATGACATTGATATGACAAAGTGCATTTACTGCGGCTTGTGCCAAGAAGCTTGCCCGGTGGATGCGATTGTTGAAGGCCCGAATTTTGAGTTTGCCACGGAAACACGTGCTGAACTTATGTACAATAAGGCAAAATTACTAGACAATGGTGATCGTTGGGAGCCACTTTTGGCGGCAAACATTGATCGTGTAACATCTAATCGAGGGTAGGGTTTTTCCGTGAACGAGCTTCTGTCCACATTTGCTGCTAATCCGACACCCTTTATCGAAGGCATGATGTTCTATTTGCTTTCTGCGGTGCTGCTGTTTTCTGCACTGATGGTGATTACCGTCGGGCATAATGCTGTCCATGCAGTTCTGTTTCTCATTCTGGCATTCTTCAATGCTGCCGGATTGTTTATTTTGCTTGGTGCCGAGTTTGTCGCGATGACACTGGTCATTGTATATGTTGGTGCTGTTGCTGTGCTCTTTCTCTTTGTTGTAATGATGCTTGATCTTGATTTTAAGGGGCTTAAACGAAAAGCCAGCTTTTATATGCCCATCGGCTTGATTGTGGGCGCAATTTTCGCCAGCGAGCTAATCATGATGGTAATTGGATTAAACTACCCCCATCAGTCCGTTTTGGCGGCGGCACCCATCCAAGCGGATGCAACCGCAGCCCTTTCGAACACGGAAGCTTTGGGGCGCATACTTTATACCCAGTACTTTTTACCATTTCAAATGGCAGGAATCGTTTTACTGGTGGCCATGATTGGCGCAATTGTTTTAACGTATCACAGTAAAAAAGATGGTACGGCTGTGCGTCGTCAAAAGATCGCCACTCAAACAAATCGTGATCCTGCATCTGTTCTGCAGATTAAAAAAGTTGAGAGCGGCAAAGGAGTATCGCTATGACAATCGGTCTAACCCATTATCTTATGCTGGGTGCTATTCTCTTCGCGATTGCCATTTTCGGACTCTTTCTCAACCGTCGGAATGTGATCGTGATGCTCATGTGTGTGGAGTTGGTTCTTCTCGCCGTGAATATCAATTTTCTGGCTTTCTCTGCTTACTTGCATGACTTGACTGGGCAAGTGTTTTCACTTTTCATCCTCACCGTTGCAGCGGCTGAATCGGCCGTTGGACTTGCTATTCTCGTCGTGTTTTTCCGTAATCGTCATAGTGTTGAGGTTGATGACGCAGCCATGATGAAAGGCTAAATAATGACTCTGGCTTTTTTACCTTCAGCAGAAGTTTTCGCCATCTTCCTTCCTTTACTTGGTTTTTTGGTTGCTGGCTTGGGCGGCTATCGTCTTGGGAAACATGGTGCTGAGCTGATTGCAACCGCTTTTATGCTCGCTGCAGCTGCTATTTCAATCCATCTTTACCTGCTTTATACCAGTGCAACTGATCTCTTAACCATCATCCCTCTGCTCAAGTGGATGGCTGTTGGCCCTCTTCATGTCACGTGGTCATTACGGTTTGATGTTTTGACCGCTGTCATGCTGGTTGTGGTCAACGTGGTGTCTGCAATGGTGCACGTTTACTCGCTGGGTTATATGGCGCATGATCCTTATCGACCGCGCTTCTTCGCCTATCTTAGCTTTTTTACATTTGCCATGCTGATGCTGGTGACATCTGATAATCTTGTGCAGCTTTTTTTCGGATGGGAAGGGGTAGGGTTGGCGTCATATCTGCTTATCAACTTCTGGTTTAAGAAACCGAGTGCAAATGATGCTTCAATTAAAGCCTTTCTGGTAAACCGTGTTGGCGATTTTGGTTTCGCGTTAGGAATTTTGGGCATTTTCTTCACCCTTGGTTCCGTCAACTTTGCGAATATCCTGATGCCGCATGTTGAGACCACAAAAACATTTATGCTGTTTGGCTATCATGTTGACGCCCTGACTGTGAGCTGTTTACTCCTGTTTATGGGAGCAATGGGTAAATCTGCTCAAATCGGATTACATACATGGTTGCCTGATGCGATGGAAGGGCCAACGCCTGTTTCCGCACTTATTCACGCCGCAACCATGGTGACGGCGGGTGTGTTTATGCTGTGCAGGCTATCGCCTTTGTTTGAAGCGGCCCCACAGGTTCTTGAATTTGTTGCTATTGTTGGCGCATTAACGGCTGTTATCGCCGCAACGATTGGCATGACACAATGGGATATTAAACGCGTTATTGCATACTCAACCATGAGTCAGCTCGGTTACATGTTTTTTGCGATTGGGATTTCAGCGTATGGTGCCGCAATGTTCCACCTAATGACTCACGCATTTTTCAAATCACTACTTTTCCTTGGCGCCGGCTCGGTTATTCATGCTCTCTCTGGTGAGCAAGACCTACGTAAAATGGGTGGTATCTGGCGTAAAGTACCGATCACAACATTACTGATATGGATTGGTTCGTTAGCCTTGGCGGGAATTCCGTTTTTTGCTGGATACTACTCAAAGGATATCATCCTTGAATCGACGTGGGCTGCACACTCATCCGTTGGAGAGTTCGCTTGGGCTGCGGGGATGATTGCTGCCCTCATGACAGCGTTTTATTCATGGCGACTGATTTTCCTCACCTTTAACGGTCCCAGTCGTGCTGATGTACATGCGCTTGAACATGCCCATGAATCACCACCTTCAATGATGATCCCAATGCT
Source organism: Bdellovibrionales bacterium (assembly GCA_039808765.1). Taxonomy (GTDB): domain Bacteria; phylum Pseudomonadota; class Alphaproteobacteria; order UBA2400; family UBA2400; genus JBDHTQ01. Next base: position 94,587 of record JBDHTQ010000007.1, on the reverse strand, counting down.
GATTTTAAGTGTTGGCGCAATGCTGTCGGGTTGGTATGCGTATGATCAATTTGTTGGCGAGGCACATCATGAATTTTGGGGCAGTGCGTTACACCTCCGCGCTGGTGTAGAAGATCCGCTAACTGCTGCACATCATGTGGCTGATTGGGTTAAATTCGGCCCCACTGTTCTCGCGGTAATAGGAATTTTATTGGCATGGATTGCCTACCTCAAGGCACCTGCTTTTCCTCAAATGATGGCCCGTATTTTTTCGCCACTTTATGCTTTGTTCTACCATAAATGGTATTTCGACGAATTATATAACAGGGCTTTGGTTAAGCCTGCGCTAACCTTGGGGCGGGTTTTCTGGAAATTTGGTGATGGTGTATTGATTGATGGATGCGGCCCGGATGGGATGACCGCTTTGACAGCCTATCTATCACGTCGTGTTCGCCAAATGCACACAGGATATGTTTATCACTATGCTTTTGTGATGGTGATAGGCATGGTTGGGCTTTTGCTCTGGATTGGGCTTAAAGGGTAGAGGGAGTATCACCCATGGTAACTGTTGGGGCGTGGCCCATTCTGTCGATTTTGACATTCATGCCGATCGCTGGCGCTGTTTTGATTATGCTTTTGCGCGGCAATCCATTACGCGTTGATCAAGCGAGCCGTGGCATTGCTTTTCTCACCACACTGATCACATTTGTATTATCGGTCTGCTTGGCCTTGGATTTTGATCCTGCAGCAACTGCCCCACAATTTCAGTTTATTGAAAAGATTATGCTCATTCCGACGCTGGGAATCTCTTATCACCTTGGTGTTGATGGGATTGCCGTTGCACTGATCCTTCTGACAACGTTATTGATGCCGATTGCCTTGCTGGCCAGCCAGAAGATTTCGCTGCGCGTGCGCGAATATATGATCGCCTTCCTTGTTTTGGAAACGGTGATTATCGGCACATTCTGCGCCCTTGATATGATTATGTTCTACGTTTTCTTTGAAAGCGTGCTGATCCCGATGTTTTTAATCATTGCGATTTGGGGAGGACCGCGACGGATTTATGCAACGTTTAAATTCTTTTTATTTACACTATTAGGTTCGGTTTTGATGTTGCTGGCGATGGTTGCGATTTATCTCAAAACCGGCACAAGCGATATGACGATTTTGCTCACAGAAGATAAGCTCATTTTGACCAAAGATGTGCAAATGTGGTTATGGCTTGGTTTTTTCGCCTCTTTTGCTGTAAAAATGCCAATGTGGCCTGTGCATACATGGTTGCCTGATGCACACGTCGAAGCACCAACGGCAGGTTCCATCATTTTGGCTGGCGTGTTGCTGAAGGTGGGTGACTATGGCTTTATGCGCTTTTCACTTCCACTTCTGCCTGAAGCGAGTGCGACGTTTGTCCCGTTTGTATGGACCTTAAGTCTTATCGCCATCGTGTATGCATCGCTTGTTGCTTTGGTGCAGGAAGACATGAAAAAGATGATTGCTTACTCATCGGTTGCGCATATGGGGTTTGTCACTCTTGGTCTGTTCTCCTTCAACATGTACGGTCTGCAAGCCGCAATGTTTCAGATGATTGCGCATGGATTGATTTCATCCGCACTCTTTTTCTGTGTTGGTGTTTTGTATGATCGAACCCATTCACGTGCGATTTCAACCTATGGTGGTGTTGTAAATGTGATGCCTAAGTTTGCTGTATTTTTCCTCTTTATGACATTGTCGGCTATTGCCGTACCGGGAACAGCGGGCTTTGTTGGTGAATTTTTGAGCCTCTTAGCCTCCTTCAATGCATCGAGTACACCCTTTAAGCCGGATTATGCCAGCATTTTTGCTTGGGGGCAGACAGTTACCTTCATTGCTGCATCCGGAATGGTGTTAAGCGCGGCTTATATGTTATGGCTCTATCGGCGTGTTATGTATGGCGAGGTAACTAATTCTGAAGTGAGCACACTGAAGGACGTCAACCGCTATGAGTTTATTGCTCTGTTTGTTTTAGGCGCTGTTATCCTGTGTTTGGGTCTCAACTCATCGCTATTAACAGAGTACATTTCACCTTCGCTTGAACATTTGAATGCACGTATGCTGTCTCATGGGGTGAGCAACGTGGCCCCAATTCCCGCACTTTAGGAGCGACATTGTGACTATTCTTGATCTATCAGCTCTCTTTCCTGAAATGCTTATGTTGGTGTCAGCACTGGGATTGCTGATCATGGGAGCGTTTTTACCTGATAGCAAAACCAGCGTTCTGTGTAATTTTGCCGTCCTGTTTTTGATGACAACCGCCTTGATGATTGTTGGGCAACTTAATCAAGCACCGAATGGACTGAGTTCGTTTAGTAATTCATTTGTTCTTGATGGGTTCTCTGGTACGTTTAAAGTGATCATTCTTGTGGCTACTTCGATATGTTTGCTAATGGCCAAAGACTGGTTCGCAAAGCTGAAGACAGAACGCAACGAGTTTCCTGTGTTGGTCATGTTGGCTGTAACAGGCATGATGGCGCTTTTGTCAGCGCGTGACTTCCTCGTGTTTTATATTGGTTTGGAAATGCAAAGCTTAGCACTTTATGTGCTGGCAACCTTTCATCGCGATCAAAGAAAATCATGTGAAGCGGGGGTAAAATATTTTGTATTGGGTGCACTTGCTTCTGGGTTGCTCTTATACGGAATTTCCTTGGTATACGGCACAACAGGCGTAATCAGATTTGATGAAATTCATACGTATGCGCTTGAACACCCCCATTCAATTGCGCTGCTAATTGGCTTGGGATTTATATTGGCTGGTATTCTGTTTAAACTTGCCGCTGCTCCGTTCCATATGTGGGCACCCGACGTGTATGAGGGGGCGCCTTCTCCGGTAACATCGTTCTTTGCAATCGGTCCAAAAATGGCTGCTGCAGGCGTTCTTATCCAAATTCTTTTTGAGCCGTTTATTGGCATGATCACAGAGTGGCAAACTATTCTGGTTTTTATCTCAGCGTTAACGATGGCTGTCGGTGCACTTGCCGGAATTGGCCAAACCAGCTTAAAGCGTCTGTTAGCCTATAGCTCGGTCAGTCACGTTGGTTTTGTGCTCCTTGGTATCAGCACTGGAACGCATATGGGGCTAACCGCTGCGCTTGCTTATCTTGTTTTTTATGTTGCCATGAGTTTGGGCGCTTTTGCTGTGCTTCTTGCCATGAAAAAACAAGGCAAACCTGTTGAGGATGTTGCTGATCTCGCTGGGATTGCGCATTTGCATCCCGGGCTAGCCGCTGGAATGGCGATTATTATGTTTTCGATGGCTGGAATTCCGCCAATGGTCGGTTTTTTCACAAAATTCTACATCTTTTTAGCCGCCATACAGGCAGATATGGTGTGGTTGGCGGTTTGGGGATCGATTGCCAGCGTGATCGGTGCTTACTACTACATCCTTGTGATTAAAGTTATGTATGCTGATAAACCGATTGCTTCTTTGGATCAGCCTTTTGCGCCAACGCTGTCAATAACGGTTGTGGTGAGTAGCGCCTTGTCTTTGGTTGGGTTGGCGTTATTAGGGCCAGTGTTAACCTTAACACAGTATGCCTTATCGAATTTTCCCATTCTTCCTTGATGTTAGATGATTTTTTCTGTTCAAATCTTTGATGAGCTTGAAAGCACCAACACAACCGCGCTTGAGCGTGCACGTGAAAATGCGGACGAAGGCACAATCATTGTTGCGAAGCGTCAATCGTTTGGCCGAGGCCGCAATAATCGTGTTTGGAGTAGCCCGGTTGGTAATTTATACTGCTCAACCATTTTAAGACCTCAACGAGATCAACAAGAGTGGGGACAGCTTTCTTTTGTTTGTGCGCTCTCGATCGGGTCTGTGCTTGATGATTTTTCACTGGAATGGAAATTAAAGTGGCCCAATGACGTTTTGTGCCGTGGCGCTAAAGTTTCAGGAATTCTTTTGGAAAAAGAGAGTAACTTTATCATTGCTGGTATTGGGATTAATGTTTTACAGGTCCCCCATGTTGAAGGTCGCATTGTGACATCAATCTGGCAGGAATATACCGCCCTACAACAACAAAGTTTATTAATTGCAAGCGCAGTTGAACGTATTTTAGATGCCGATCAAGTAAGGCTGGCACTGCAGAAGCACCTCACATACTGGTATGATTTATGGCAGGAGCAAGGATTTCAGCCCATCCGCGATGCGTGGCTACAAAAAGCAGTTGGCTTGAACAATCGCTTAAAAGTTTCTCTCCCCAGCGGAAAAATAGTTGAAGGCGTAATGCTCGGTATTGATGCACAAGGTGTGCTAGAGATAAAAACGGGTGACGATATGCTTGAAAAAATTACTGCAGGCGATGTATTTTTTGATTAGTATGTATAATCGGCCCGTGTTTGTTGCATGTATGTGTTTGCTTTGTGAAAGATAAAGATGGACAGCCCCTCTAAACAATTTGATCCTCAATCTCTGTATTTTATACCACTTGGAGGTGCCTCTGAATTTGGTGGAGTGTTTAACGCCTACTACTTTCAAGGGAAATGGTTGCTCATTGATTGCGGGATTTTTCTCGAAAATGAAGAGATTGGCCTTGCTCAACAAGCTTATCCTGATCCTGCTTTCATTGAGCAGTATCGGGATGATATTGTGGGACTTGTCATTACCCATGCTCATGATGACCATATCGGTGCCGTAGCAGCGTTGTGGCCACGATTAAAGTGTCCCGTTTATGCTTCTCGCATTGCATGCGCTTATCTTCGCAACAAGGTCAAGGATTTTCCTGATGCCGAAGATATGATTTTGCGCACCATTTACGCTGAGGATACTTTTGAACTTGGGCCTTATTCGCTGCGCATTCTGCCAGTGACGCACTCTATTCCTGAAGCATCGATGGTTGAAATTACAACCACCTTAGGAACAGTCATTCACACTGGTGATTGGAAGATTGATTATGATCCCGTTGTTGGCGCGCCGATCAATGAGAGAATGTTTGAAGCTGTTGGCCAGCATGGTGTTTTAGCCGTTGTTGGAGACTCAACAAATGCACCGTTAGAGGATTTTTCAGGCGATGAAGCCGATGTCCGGGATGGACTGGTGGAGCTTTTTGCGCGATGCAATAAAAAGATTATTATTACTTGCCAATCCCGTCATATAGCGCGTATTCACTCAATTGCCTTGGCGGCAAAAGCATGTGGGCGTCAGGTTGTGCTGGCAGGTCGCTCGATGTGGATGTTTGACTCTATCGCCCGTGATTTAGAATATCACAAAGGGGTGCCATTATTTTTGAATGCCAAGAAAGCGTCGCGTTTGCCTCAGAATGATTTGGTTTATATTGTCACTGGAAGCCAAGGGGAAACGAATGCCGTTCTTAGCCGGATTGCCGTTGGTGAGTACAACGATGTCACGCTGCAAAAAGGCGATCATGTGATCTTTTCATCATTGGATATTCCGCCCTGTCGACCTGCTATTAACAAATTACGACAGCAGCTTTCCGACGCAGGTGCAGACGTAATTACTCGCTACAATTGCAAAGAGAAAATTTATACTTCTGGTCATCCCGCACAAAAAGATATCGTGCTAATGTATTCTTGGCTTAAACCAAAAATTGTGATTGCCGTTCACGGCGAAGACGTTCAGCTGAATGCCCATCAAAAGCTTGCACAAACATGCAAGAGTATTGAGCATACGCTTATTCCCCACGATGGCGGAATTGTGAGAATTGCCCCTGGAAAGCCAGAAATTATCGGTCATGTAAGAACCGGTATCCTTAAAATCGTAACATAATTAAAGGTTTTCGTTAGAGAGAATCATTTTTTCTGGTATGTTGATTCGGTCGTTATCTATTGATGGAGATGAAAATGGGTGAAAACAATATTCCAGCAGTAGTTCTCCCAGTTACATGGCAGAGAGCGCTCAGAATTTGGTGGGCTTTGTGGTGGAGAGGCATGCTGCTAAGCTTAGGTATTGGTGGTTTGCTTGCGCTCGTCGTGGGTATTATCGGTGGGCTACTTTCTATTGGGGAAGGTCCAACGATAGTTGTTGCAGTAATTGCATACTTTGGAGTTCTTGCTGCAATTGCTGTTCTTCCTGTTCAATGGGTTTTTAAAAAGCAGCTAAAAAACTTTCGAATTGTTTTGATTGAATGCCCGGAACAACAACCAAATAATATAGAACGCCCAATTGTGTCGAAGTAAAACACAAACTGATTGAAGCTCAAAATCGGTAAGGCGTGGCTTAGAGCAAATCTGTAAAAGACGGGATCGCAGAGACCATCTTTGACGACATATTTGCAATAAAGAAATATAACGAGCGCATCTATCTTCGGGAGATGCGCTCGGGTGAGCCTGACTCCCTTGTAACCTCAAGATTTTTCTCGACGAAAATTCAAAAAATGGCTACCTTGCTGGCAGATCAGCATAAGAGGTAAAAATGTCTGCCAATACGCAACAACAGGTAAAATCACAAAAAACAGCGATTACACCTATTCGCGCCGATGATTATCCAGAATGGTATCAGCAGGTCATCAAAGGAGCCGACATGGCTGAAATGTCTGGTGTGCGCGGCTGTATGGTGATGAAACCATGGGGCTATGGCTTGTGGGAGCTCATGAGCCGTGACCTAGATCGGCGTTTTAAAGAAACAGGGCATGAAAATGCTTATTTTCCGCTCTTTATTCCAATGTCGCTCTTGCAAAAGGAAGCGGATCACGTGGAGGGCTTCGCCAAAGAAATGGCTGTCGTTACCCATCATCGCTTGATCAATAAGGATGGCCAACTTGTGCCTGATGGTGAATTGGATGAACCGTTAATTGTGCGCCCAACATCCGAAACAATTATCGGTGAAGCTTTCGCGCGCTGGACAAAGAGCTACCGCGATTTGCCAATTTTGATCAACCAGTGGGCCAATGTTGTGCGATGGGAAATGCGGCCACGTATTTTTTTACGTACTGCTGAATTTCTCTGGCAAGAAGGCCATACAGCTCATGCAAGTGAAGCGGAAGCTCGTTCTGAAACAAAACAGATGCTGGATGTGTATCAGGAGTTTGTGGAGAATATTTTGGCTCTTCCTGTTATCCCCGGAGAAAAAACGCCGTCTGAACGTTTTCCGGGCGCTGTTAACACCTATTGTATTGAAGCCATGATGCAGGATGGTAAAGCGGTGCAGGCGGGAACGTCGCACTATCTCGGGCAAAATTTTGCTAAAGCATCTAATATCTCTTTCCAAAACAAGGAAGGGAATATTGAGTTTGCTTATACCACCTCATGGGGTGTTTCAACGCGCCTGATCGGTGCATTGATCATGACCCATGCTGATGATAACGGGTTGCGTGTACCGCCAGCTGTGGCTCCGCAACAGGTCGTGATCATTCCAATTATGCGCGATGAATCAGATCAGGAAAAAGTCATGGCCTATTGCGAAACTGTTCTCGCCTCAATCACTTCGCAAACGTTTGCTGGTCAAAGTGTACGCGCGAAAATTGATACACGTGACTATCCGAGTGCAGATAAACGCTGGCAGTGGATTAAAAAAGGTGTACCACTGCTGATTGAAATCGGGCCGCGTGATGTTGAAAATAATGCTATGGCGCTTACACGTCGCGTTAATCTGGACGAGAAAAAAGCCGTTATGCCCTTGGATAAAATTGATATCAGTCAAGAACTGAAACATTGTCACGAGACATTATATCAACAGGCTTTAGCTATTCAAAAAGAGAGAACCTGCACAAACATCAAAACGGTTGAAGAGTTTAAAAACTACTTCGGCACTTCAGGAGAAAAAAGCTTTAACAACGGGCAAGGGTTTGTCAAAGCTCCTTTCTGTGGTGATGAGGCAGCAGTCGAGGATTTGCTCAAGAGTATGGGAGTAACAATTCGTTGCATTCCCTTTGAGCAATCAAGGGCACTTGGTCCATGCGTTATCACAGGAAGACCCGCTCAGTACGAAGTTATTTTTGGGAGAGCGTATTAATGAAACGAAGTGAATATTTTATTTCCACTCTTATGAGTGATCCGGCGGAAGCGCAAATTGTTTCTCATAAGCTGATGTTGCGCGCGGGAATGATTCAACAGATGTCTGCAGGTATATACTCATGGTTGCCCTTGGGATTGCGCGTTCTACAAAATATTCAATCAATCATTCGTAAAGAGCAAGAAAACGCAGGCTCAATTGAGGTTTTGATGCCAACGCTACAGTCGGCTGACTTGTGGCGCGAAAGTGGTCGCTACGATGATTATGGCAAGGAGATGTTGCGCATAACTGATCGCCAAAACCGCGAAATGCTTTATGGGCCGACAAATGAAGAGATGATTACAGATATCGTGCGTACGCATATTCATAGCTACCGCGAAGTTCCTAAAAACTTCTGGCATATGCAATGGAAGTTTCGTGACGAAATTCGGCCGCGATTTGGCTTGATGCGAGGACGCGAATTTCTGATGAAGGATGGATACTCTTTTGATCTCACATATGACGATGCAAAGAGATCGTATTATAAAATGTTTCTTTCATATCTTCGTACATTTGCAGCATTAGGCGTGCGTGCTATTCCCATGCGTGCCGATAGCGGTCCCATCGGTGGAGAGATGAGCCATGAATTTATCGTTCTGGCTGAAACAGGTGAAAGTCAGGTTTTTTGTGACAAATCATGGGTTGAAGAAGATGCATTGCAGGATGCTCCACATTATAATGAGGATTTAGAACCCTTCTTTAAAAAACTGACCGCGCGTTATTCAGCAACAGAAGAAAAGCATGATCCTGATATGGTTAAAAATCTTGATCTTGTTTCTGCCCGTGGAATTGAGGTCGGCCATATTTTTTACTTTGGGACAAAATATTCTCAGCCCATGAAAGCTTCAGTGACCCATCCCGACGGTACAGAACATCCTCTAGAGATGGGGTCATACGGTATTGGCGTTTCGCGCCTTGTGGCAGCCATTATTGAGGCAAGCCATGATGATAAAGGGATCATCTGGCCAGCGTCGGTTGCGCCGTTTTTTGCTATCCTTATCAATTTGAAAAACGGTGATACAGACACAGATGCCTTGGCAAATTCACTTTACCTCGCGTGCCAAGAAAAAAATATTTCCGTCCTCTATGATGATCGCGATGAAAGGGCAGGGGTTAAATTCGCAGATGCCGATTTAATCGGTTCGCCGTGGCAAGTGATTGTTAGCCCACGTAATTGCGCGATGCAAAAAGTAGAGCTTAAAAATCGCACAAATAGCGAAACACACCTTTTATCAGTCGAGGAAGTGCTCGCTTTTCTCGCTGACAAGAAGCCAGTGATTTAAGGAGCGTTAGTCAATGATTTTTTCTTCGTTTGAACGCATGGTGGCAATGCGCTATTTGAGAGCGCGGCGGCAAGAGGGATTTATTTCAGTCATTGCGCTTTTCTCTTTGCTCGGCATTACGCTTGGGGTAGCGACGCTCATCATCGTCATGTCGGTCATGAACGGTTTTCGCGCTGAATTGTTTCAACGCGTTCTTGGCTTAAACGGTCATATGAATGTTTTTTCTATTCAGGGAACCTTGCCAAATTACGATGAGATGGCTCAGCGCATCAGCACAATTAATGGGGTGATGCGCGTTTCGCCCACCATACAGGGGCAGGCGTTGATTACTGGCCGTGGTACACCGCAAGGGGTTCTTATCCGCGGTATTGAAGAAAAGGATGTTCAAACCAAACCCATTTTGTCTGATCACATCATTAACGGCTCGCTCAAGAATTTTAGCAATAACCACATTGCTATCGGTAAGAGACTAGCTGAAAATCTGGGTGTTTATCTCGGGGATACGATCACTCTGGTTAGCCCGCAAGGGCGCAATACCGTCTTTGGTTCCACCCCGCGGTTTGCCAGCTATATTGTCTCTGCCATTTATGATGTTGGGATGTATGAATATGACAGTGGGTATATCTTTATGCCCCTGCCTGCTGCTCAATTATTCTTTGAAATGCCCGTCACGGTTTCGGCCCTCGAAGTTTTCGCACGTGATGCCAATGAATTGATCAAGATAAAACAGGCGATTAAAGATCAAGAACCAACTGTTATCGTTCGTGACTGGAAAGAGCAGAACGCCAGCTTTACCAATGCCTTGCAAGTTGAGCGCAATGTCATGTTTTTAATTCTTTCATTGATTATTATGGTGGCTGCTTTCAATATTATCTCCAGCCTTATCATGCTCGTTAAAGATAAAAGCAGGGATATTGCCATACTACGCACGATGGGTGCTACCAGAGGCATGATACAACGCATTTTTTTCTTAACGGGTGCTTCGATTGGTGTCTTTGGAACATTTCTGGGGTTGATTTTAGGCGTTGCTTTTGCAGAAAATATTGAGACTATTCGCCAATGGTTGCAAGGATTAACAGGAACTGATCTTTTTAATGCTGAAATCTACTTCCTTAGCCAGCTGCCAGCTATCGTTGATTATACCGAGGTCATGCAAGTGGTGGGGATGGCTCTTTTCCTCTCTTTTGCGGCCACGCTTTATCCAAGCCGACGAGCGGCTAAACTTGATCCTGTAGAGGCTTTGCGCCATGAATAACCATAATGATGTTGTGACCGCAGCTGAGAAATCAGCCTTGTTGGGAATGGGTGAAAAATCTCTTTGCCTCATTGACCTGAAGCGCAATTATCCCCAAGCTAGTGGCAAGCCGCTTGAGGTTTTGCGGGGTATTAATTTGATCATAAACAAAGGTGAAATGGTGGCGCTGGTCGGGCCATCGGGTGCGGGAAAATCAACGTTGCTACACTCTGCGGGATTATTGGAAAAGCCGACAAGCGGCCAAGTAATCATCGGCGATAAACCGTCCGAATCTCTTAATGATCAAGAACGAACGATTTTGCGCCGCCATACAATCGGTTTCGTTTATCAATTTCACCATTTGTTGCCTGAATTCACTGCCCTTGAGAATGTGATGATGCCGCAACTCATCGCAGGGGTGTCAAAAGCAAATGCCAAAAAACGCGCCCTCGAACTTTTAAACAAAGTAGGACTTGAAAATCGTGTATCTCACCGGCCAGCAAAACTGTCTGGGGGAGAGCAACAACGGGTGGCTATTGCCCGTGCCTTGGCTAACCACCCAAAACTTTTGATTGCTGATGAACCGACGGGCAACCTTGATCCTGAAACGGCTGAAACGGTTTTTGCCCTCTTGCGTTCTTTAACACGTTCGGAAGGCCTTGCCGCTTTGGTCGCAACCCACAACTATGACTTGGCACACAAAATGGATCGTATTGCTACGCTTCATAATGGCCAACTTGGTTAGCTAAAAAGCATGACAACTAAGACTACATTACCGAACCAATAGGCGGACTTGTATCTGGTCTTCGGGGGGCTTGTGGCGTGTCTTGTGGATTTTCCTCGGGATGTGTCAGGTCATAAACTTTTATCCCCATCCAACTCCCGAAGCTTCCTAATACCCCTAAATCAACACTTTTTGTAGGATCTGAGTGATCATCAAGAACATAAGAAACAGAACGATAAAGCTCTCCACCAACTAATGCTGCTGCTGCGGCAGTTGGACCCAAATAGGGTAAAGTATTTTCAATCGTGCTAAGTGTTGCTTCGTGTATTTTTCCCTCTGCTAACGATAAACCAACACCCCCTACAGCAGTGCTTCCAATTGCCCCTACGGCAATACCATCCGCAATATCTCCATGGTCCATCGCTGCACTTACCCCACCCATGACAGCACCAAGCAAAACGCCAGCCGGGCCATGCATAGATTTGGGCTTTTCCGCTGTAGCATTAAACCGTGCCGAGGCGGAATGAACCTCTCTCGGCCTCTCTCCTCCAGAAGAATGCGGAGCTGAGCCATGAACTTGTTGTATCGGAGCCTTAAAACCCTGATCTTTAAACAGTCGCTCTGCTTCAGCACCAGAAATGACGAAGGATGATGCTGCTCCGTCTACATCAACCGGTGCTGAATTATGGTATCCAAGCCGATCGAGTGCTGCAGATATTTCCTTACCGATATGGGAATTGGGATAAACCTCAAGCTGATAAGAACCATCTACCCATTTGCCAAATGCCCTATCCACTTGCTTAAGAATAGATTCAGCGTGTTGTGTACATTTTGTAAGGAGTGATGCTTGCTGCGAATTTATCCTGGCCAGTGCAGGGGGCTCTGAGAATTTATGGTCACGATAAACATTCGCATCCTCACCAACCAAATTGATAACGGGGTATTGTCCATAACCTGATCTGGCCTCTATTTTTGGCTTAAACCCCGATTTTTCAAGATCTGCGATCAGTTGTTTACCTTCTTCAGACGTGGCATTTACGTTAATTGTAAAAAATTTGCCATTTGTAGCATTCTCTGCACTATCAAATTGATATTTTTGCAGTCTTCTTTGTGCCCCGGCAATTTCAATTTTTTGTGCCTGATTAATAAAATAATCAGGATCAGCATTCTCAACCTCTTTTAAACTGATAGGGTTCATATCGCGATTGATCACGCTCAACGTTTTGTCATCCAGCTCTGAAACGTGCGGAATAGAAGCAAAAACACGTTGATTACGAATATCCCCTATCTGCCTGTCAAGGTAATCAGAGACCTCTTTCAAACGTGGGCTATCATAATACCTTAGAATATCAGGATCTTTCCCTTTATTAAACCAGCCTTGTGACCCCATGCCAAAAATAGGATACCATTTTCCAGCTGGAACGTCTTTACCACCGGCTCCAGTTGAACAGTAAAACGGAACATTCACCCCATCAATTTCCATCACAACGACGGCTCTGGGAGGTTGATCACCTTTTTGAATAGCGATAACACGCGCTTCCGCTCCATTTTGCAATGGAATTGGCTGAACTTTTACACCAGGTAATGGGGTGTCTACACTCATATGCTATCTCTTTAAAAATTCTGAGTGTTATTTTATAATTTTTTTATTAATATATTATAAACTATTAAATTTTTTTATAAAAACAAGCCATACCCCACTGTCAGGACCAAGATCTAACGGGCATAAAACTACTTCATGAATAACGCGCGCGGAAATTCACACATATCTTACTGCTCAGAAAAAACGCCCACTACTCTTGAGAAAAGCTCAACGGAAGGCATCGGCATTAAAACGGCACGCTCCACCAGCTAAAGTTAACTTTACAGGACCTTCTCCGGCGACGCTGGTGGGATTATCTCGAGAGAAATCCTTCCTTCTGAAGACAAAACCGTCGTCTCTCAAGCGATTAAAATTCATGACTACTGGAACAGAATTATGATTATTTACAATATTTATCACGGGAGTCCCGTGAGGTACACACCACGAATCACCTCGAGGCTCAATCACTGGAGTGTATCCTAATTCAGTAAGAGCGGCAACAATTCCACTTCCTTTGGTTGAGTGGGCATCTACCTCGATAGTTACGAATTGACCACGGTATTTTCGGTTATAGAGTATGCGTGCATGAGGCAGAGCGTGTAAATCAAGAAATTTTTCTGCCGGACTAGTGGCAGTCAGATCTCCTTCGCTAAGATCACGTCTCGGCAGAAATCCAAAAAGGCCAAAGCTATCGGTTGCTATTACTCCAGTTCGACCAGATCTAACCTGCGCAAGATAATCATCTTTTAACTCATTAAGGTCATTAAGAGCTGGGGGGGAAGAAAAACCAGAGGCTGAAAAAATGGCGTTATCCCTGGTCGTTGCCAAATAGATTAATATTGTTGGGTGGGGCTGGTCTCTATCGATATAACGAACAGCTGTTTGAAAGCCCAAAGTCTTAAGGTCTCGACAAATATTATCACAGCTATAAATGCCACCATCACCGTCTTGAATCAGTGACAATCGCTCTTTACTTGCGTAAGTAAATTGATGGAGGGTTTCAGGACCACTAATTTGGACTTCCTTAAAGTCTTGAGCAATCGCTTGAAGCCTTCTTCTAGCTCCCTCAATTTCAATTTTTCGGGTTATATAATGAAGTCCAGTACCATATAAAAAGGCAGCATATTCGTAATTATCTTGTGGTGTGAATTCTTGATTGATTACAGCACATAAGCGTGGGTCATGAGCTTGGTATTTCAAAAAATTACGCTTAGCTTGAATATAGGAATTTACTTCATCTCGCTTTGCGTCCAAAAAATCGGCAACCTTTTCTAGGGTTGGGCATAGAGCAAGGTCAAGGGGAACTTCATTGAGTGCAGCCTCACCATCTTGGGATACACCAAAAAATGGAACCCATTTTCCGCTCCTGCTTGGGTTTACATCACCATTTTCAATTATAAAGGGAATAATATTTCCCCAAAAGTTCACTGCGACTACGGGGCGATTACCATTAATAAGCACCACAGACGAAGTTTCCCCATTCACTAATGGAAAAAAGCACAAAGACACGCCTTCAGGCAAGCGCGGGGGAGTTGTGTCTGGTGTAACCTCAATATCTGAAGCAATCATGTACATAACCTCTTAAAGGAATTAGGGAAAACGTTAATAGCATCTTAACTTTGGCTCATGGTAGACTATTCACTAGGCCAATAGCAATAATTTTTTGCTAATAATTTTGTGCATAAAGCAAGAGGGATTCAATACGAGTAGCTTTTGTCCATCCATCTATTCTTTGGCCGAAGGCATCATTCATCACAAGTTATATTATTGGGTAAATAAATCTAACCGGGGACTGCCCGAATCCCACTCATCCGGTGATTTACAACTGGATTCCCTGATAACGAACGGTAATAGTCGATAATAGCATATGCGGCTTTACCCTGGATTATGATAGCATCACGTAAATTTTCACCGCGAGAACATGAATAACCAACTTCATGATTCAAACCTAACCGGCATAATGCGTGAAGGAGTCTGTTTCTCTTCGGATCTCGTTCATTAACCGTAAAGCATACCATGGCGGAATCTCGAGTCTCGCCCTTAAGCATTATGGATCTCGTCCTGCATCTCTTGATGACACTCCAAGCATCAGCTTTAGCCGCTAACTCAACGTTGCGTTGCTCATTAGCAATTTCAGCTAAGTTTGGTGGATTCTCCAGGTCAGATAATGGTGGTACGGTGATTTTATCACTCTCAAACGTAACAGCAAAACCAAGGGTAGTCATATCTGATAAAACTTGATCTCGATTTTCTAAGACTTCTTGAATAAGACGATGTTCATGTTCCTTATCTGAATCCCCACCATCTCCACGAATTCTCATTACAAAATTCATAAGCCGCATGTTGGCAGCGGCCATATCAAACCGTGTAGCCAATCGTGTAAAAAAACCCAGAGGTATGTGTACACATTTTCTTTCCGCTGCTGTTAAGGCGCATACTCTGTCATTGTAAACTATCGTCCTTAAAAACGAGGGGTCATTATCATCGAAAATCGGCAAATTCTCATTTGCTCTCAGATCACCAACGCAAGTATTCAAAAAAACTGCAGCCTTCCGAAGGCGCTGTGAATAATAATAGTTTTTAATCTCCAGATGGTTGCCTTCATTAAAACTCAAATCTGCGCCGATGCCACCGATAATAGGGCGCCAATTGACATCCTTATCATTGAGGTTCAGATAAAAACCAACACGAAAACCATCAATTTGGAGACAAACAACCGGTTTCTTGTAAATGCTAACAGCACGACATTCTAGCTGATGATTGCCAACAAACGGTAGCTCAATAAATTCCATGCCGGCTGGAAGAGCGAGATCACCCATTTAAATCTCCATAAAATATATTAGAATACACAAGCACCTATAGCAAATGGCCAGACATAATACAAGATAAATGTCGTTGTTGAGTGTTAATAGTTGATTGCTGGCTTTTTGCGCGCCATAACGATTAAATGAACCAGTTTATCCATCTTCGTGTCCATTCGTCCTATTCTCTGGCCGAGGGCGCTATCCATCCCAAGGCGTTGATAAAACTATGCCTCAAGAATGATATGCCTGCGGTGGCGATCACAGACAGCAACAATTTATTTGGCGCACTTGAGTTTTCGCTAGCGGCAGCAGATGCTGGCATCCAGCCGATTATCGGTTGTCAACTTTCAATAAAACGCGACGTTGAGGGTAAAGGCGTAAAACAGCCTGATAAAATGGTTTTTCTTGTTCAAAGCGAGCAAGGCTATCACAATTTAATGCAGCTTTCCTCTCATGCGTATCTCGATAGTGCACAGGAATCCGAGCCTCAGATTTCGCAGGACTTATTCGTGCAGCACCATGAAGGATTAATTGTTTTTACTGGCAGCATCGACAGTCCAGTGGGCCGTTTGTTGCTTGATGGACAAAAAGATGAAGCTGAAAACATGCTTCTTAGACTTAAGTCTCTTTTTGAAAACCGCCTCTATATTGAAATTCAACGCCACAATCTGACAACTGAAAATAAAATTGAGGCTGATTTAATCAATCTTGCTTACAAACATAACCTCCCCCTCGTTGCTACCAACGATTGTTACTTTGCTGATGCAGGGATGTATGAAGCGCAAGATGCGCTGCTTTGCATTGCACAGGGCGTGATTATCGATGAAAATAATCGCCGACGTGTTTCACCAGAGCATTTTTTCAAATCAAGCGCCGAAATGAGAATGCTTTTTGCTGATCTGCCAGAAGCGGTAGAAAATACGGTTCACATCGCCCAGCGCTGTGCCTTTATGGTGAAGAAGCACAAGCCTATTTTGCCACCGTTTGAATCAGCAGAAGGAAGAAACGAAGAAGAAGAATTTATTCAGCAAAGCCGCGATGGTCTGGAAAAGCGCTTTGGTAAAATGTCGTTGACTGAAGAAGAAAAGGACATGTACCGTGATCGGTTGGAAATGGAGCTTTCTGTAATCTGTAAAATGGGATTTCCCGGTTATTTTCTCATCACATCTGATTTTATTAAGTGGGCAAAAGCTCACGATATTCCCGTGGGGCCTGGTCGTGGTTCGGGAGCTGGATCGTTGGTTGCTTGGGCGCTGACGATTACCAATATTAATCCGATTCCTTTCAATTTACTGTTTGAGCGGTTTCTTAATCCTGAACGCGTTTCTATGCCGGACTTCGACGTTGATTTTTGTCAGGACAGACGCGAGGAAGTTATTGATTATGTGCAAGAGAAGTATGGCAAAGATCGTGTTGCGCAAATTATTACGTTCGGAAAACTTCAAGCACGTGCGGTTTTGCGCGATGTTGGGCGTGTGCTCGGATTTTCATGGAGCCGGGTTGATAAGCTTTGTAAACTTGTACCAAACAATCCCGCTCATCCGGTAACTCTCTCGCAAGCGATAGAAGGCGAACCAATGCTGCAAGAGATGATCAAAGCAGAGGAGGGGAATGATCGGCTGGTAGAAATTGCTCAAAAGCTTGAAGGGCTTTATCGGCATGCATCGACGCACGCAGCCGGAGTGGTTATCGGTGATCGACCAATTTCTCATCTTGTGCCCCTCTTTCTGGATCCGCGCTCAACTTTACCCGCTACACAATTTAATTTAAAATATGTTGAGCAGGCAGGTCTGGTTAAGTTCGACTTTTTAGGATTAAAAACAATTACAGTAATCAAGCGTGCGGTTGATATGATCAACGTACAGGATGGAACAGCGCCAGATATTGATGGGATTCCGCTTGATGATTCAAAAACCTACACCCTCCTGCAGAAAGCTGAAACAATGGGTGTGTTTCAAGTAGAATCTGCGGGAATGCGTGATGCTTTACGACGTATTCGGCCTGATCGAATTGAGGATATCATTGCGCTTGTTGCGCTCTACCGTCCCGGCCCCATGGCTAATATACCCGTATATGCAGATGTAAAAAATGGTGTGGCAAAGCCCGAGTACCCCCATGCAATGCTCGAAAATATTTTGAAAGAAACCTACGGCATCATGGTCTATCAAGAACAGGTGATGGAAATTGGTAAGGTTATGGCGGGTTACTCGCTTGGCGGCGCAGATTTACTGCGGCGCGCAATGGGTAAAAAAATTAAAGAGGAGATGGATAAGCAGCGCAGTATTTTTGTAGAAGGATCGATCAAAAATGGTGTAAGCGATGAAGATGCCAATCGTGTCTTTGACCTGATGGCTAAATTTGCTGACTACGGCTTCAACAAAAGTCATGCTGCGGCCTATGCATTAATTTCGTATCAGACGGCCTATCTAAAAGCGAACCATCCAATCGAATTCATGGCCGCTTCCATGACGTATGATATCGGCAATACTGATAAACTTTGCCTCTTCAGACAAGAGCTTGAGCGCATGGGAATAACCTTGCTGCCACCTGATGTGCAATGGTCGTACAAAGATTTTGCCGTGGAGGTTTTGCCTGATGGAAAGAAAGCCATTCGCTATGCACTTTCAGCAATAAAAGGCGTTGGTGCGCATGGCATGTCACTGCTTGTGCGCAACCGTAATGAAGATGGAAAATATTCTGATCTTGCTGATTTTTTCAGGCGTGTTGATTATGGTTCATGCAATCGAAAAACGCTGGAAAATCTTGCAAAAGCGGGTGCCTTTGATACGCTCTCACCCAATCGCGCACAACTTATTGCCAATATTGATTTGCTAATGGGATATGGTCAACGCCTTCAAGTCGAAAAAGCAAGCGGACAGGTTAACCTGTTTGGTGGAGACGATCAAAACAGCCTTCCAGCTCTTAGAAAAGTGCAAAACTGGGATTCAATGACAAAGCTACAGGAAGAATTTAGCGCAATCGGCTTTTTTCTCTCAGCTCACCCACTGGATCAATTTAAAGTTATTTTAGATAGATTACGGGTTGTTCCCATACTTGAGTTGTCATGGCGTGCTCGCGGTGCCAGCATGACGCGATTTCGTATTGCAGGGGTTGTTCTTTCTACCACTGTTAAAAAATCAAAGTCTGGCAATACGTTTGCATTTGTTCAGCTTTCGGATAGTTCAGGCGTGGTTGAGATGATGGTGTTTTCAGAGGTTTTGGCTGCGAATAGAAATATTCTCGAAACTGGCAAGAGAGTTATGGCCTCGGTTGATGTCCAAGCCCAAGAAGAAGGTGTGCGTTTAACCTGCTTTAAAATTGAATCGCTTGACGAGGCATTAGAACGTGTTCAAAACGGATTAATTATCACCTTGAACGGCAGTGAGGGATTGCAACTTCTTCATCAAAAACTCATGAGCAAGCAAGGTGAGGGGGGAAATAAACAAACCATTAGCCTAAAAATGATGTGTGGAGCTGGAAAAGAAGCTGAAATTAGCCTTGATGGCCGCTACCAACTCTCGCAGGAGGATCAGCAATCTCTCTATAATATTCCCGGCGTGATCGAGATTCAAAGTTTTTGAAAAAATTGACTTTTGCGATAGAAACCTCCCTATCAAGTCCTTTCACAAATCCTTTAAACAGCTCATAGCCGGATTTGTGTGTTCCGGTGAATGCCATTTGTGAAGCGGCAATACAACGCGTTGCGAATGGCGAAAGAATTATTGACGTATATTAGAACAAGCACTACCTTCTACAACTTATAACGTAGCTTATCTCAGAGCGGAGGGGACCATGCTTAAGGACTGCAATCTGCCAGCCGGTGCCTTAAAAATACTTTCTGACGCACTTAGCGTTAAGGGACGTAACGGTAGTGTCACTGGGGTAGCCAGTTCTATCCCTCGTTTTGTCCCCTCTGTGTGGTCGCCTGCACATAATGTGCCTCGCCCTAAAATCTACGGCCCAATAAAAAGACCTTGACGTTGATCGCTCAATAAGTTAGCTGCACACCTTGTTTTACATGTTCAGGTGATATTATGACAATGTATAAAATCGATGGGGATAGTTTGCAGTATGATCCTGAGCCATTGACATTCAGTATTGAACGGCATACGGGCTGTGCTCCACCTTGCAGACACAGCATTTGTGGTAACCGCGGCTCAAGACCCCAATAAATTCTTAACGTTACATCGAGGCACCTTTGTAATCAAATCACTTAACTGAGGATATATTCTGTATGAGCAAAACAAGAGTAGGTGTAACACCACAGATGAGTGCGATCGTTCCACGCCTTACTTTTGCCTTTTTAACAACAAGCGATATCTCTAAATTCGGTATCGTAAATGGTTCTTACAGTATACATATTCAACTCGACTTTTGTAATGACAACGATTTTTTTTTGTTAAAAAATTATACCGATCAAGTTTCTAACCGATGGCAACATAAAGAAAAAATAAATTTTTCCTTTCGGAGGCACGCTAACACTGCCACAATCGGCTTGTTGAGTCAGAATCATTCAACCCATGGTGATCCAGAATCAATCGTTTGTGAGATTGCTTTAAGGGCATGTGAAATTATTTATCCCTTTTCAGATAAATTCCCGCGCACAGAGGGTTTGCTTACTTTCTCTCCTGAAACCAGAGATGCTGATATAACTAACACCCTAAATATGATCAACTGTTTATTTACGGATAATGATGGTCAGCCATTCATATCCTTAGAACAACAGCCTGCGCCTTATGGGGCAAGGTATAATTGGCAGGGTGATGCATACTATGCAGTCATCTTTACAGCGTTAGCCCAACAGAAACTTGGCTTTGTACCACAGTTTTTATTGGCAGCAAGACCACGCCTTGTTAAGCTCCCAGAAACGATGAGAAGAAATTATATAAATGGTTGCAAAAACCCGTTTGTTATCTAGCAAATGCGTGGGGCGTATAATGTTCATACGACAAATTTTGATATAAAAGGGGTGAGGATATGCCTTTCTCTTTTCATGTTAACGAAGATTTTTGCTCTCAATCAGCGGCCGCCTGACGAGCACGTTAGCCTTTTTCATAACCAATAAAGCGATTAATCAAAGCTTGGATGAACAAAAACAGCTAAAAATTACTTTTTTACAGTTTTTAAAGTGAAGAAAATCTTGCTCTTCATGGCAAGATTGGTTATTAACCCTTCATCCCACACGCAAGGGAGGCAAGGGGCATAGCCCGGCGCCGTTCCGGTGTCCAAGTTGGTTGGATACAGATTGCCCTTGCGGAGGCTTAACCGGAAGAAGGAGTAATTCATTATGATGCCAACCTATACCATGCGCCAATTGCTTGAAGCAGGCGTTCATTTTGGCCACCACACCCGTCGTTGGAACCCGAAGATGAAGCCTTATATCTTTGGCGTGCGCAACGGTATCCATATCCTTGACCTTGATCAAACAGCGCCGATGCTCTCACGTGCATTGGAAGCCATTCGCGAAGTGACAGCCAAGGGCGGTCGTGTTCTGTTTGTTGCAACCAAGCGTCAAGCGCAAGACATTGTCAAAGATGCAGCCGAGCGTTGCGGGCAGTATTATGTAAACTATCGCTGGTTGGGCGGTATGCTCACCAACTGGAAAACGATTAACCAATCAATCAAGCGCTTGCGCGAATCCCAAGCAAAGCTTGAAGGCGACCGTGAAGGCTTCACCAAGCGTGAAATTCTTGAAATGGAACGCGATGTTTCCAAGCTTTCTGCCTCTTTGGGCGGTATTAAAGATATGGGCGGTTTACCCTCCATTCTTTTCGTGATCGATACAAATAAAGAAGCAATCGCTATTCAAGAAGCCCAAACACTGGGAATTCCTGTCGTGGCTATTATCGATAGCAACTCAAGCCCCGATGGCATTACGTTCCCCATTCCCGGTAACGACGATGCATTGCGCGCGATTGAGTTCTACTGCGATCTCGTTGCCGGTGCCGTTCTTGATGGTATTCAGGCTGAAATGAGCAGCTCTGGCGCCGATCTTGGCGAAGCTGAAGCACCTCAGATTGAAGCTGTTGCAGAAGTGCAATCTACACAGACAGACTCTGATCTGAACGAAACTCCGGCTGCATAGCCGGAGCTTTCCGCTCACATGTTAAATCAACTCTCAATGGGAGAATAAAAATGGCTGAATTGTCCGCTGCATTAGTGAAAGAGCTGCGCGAAAAAACGGGCGCAGGTATGCTTGATTGTAAAAAAGCGCTCGTCGAAACAAATGGTAACATTGAAGAAGCAGTCGATTATTTGCGTAAAAAAGGGTTGGCCTCAGCGGCCAAGAAATCCGGCCGCGTGGCTGCTGAAGGCCTTGTTTCAATTTGCACACAAGGCGCTAAAGGAACAGTACTTGAAGTAAACTCCGAAACTGACTTTGTTGCACGTAACGAGCAATTCCAAGCGTTTGTTAAAGAAACAGCTGAAATCGCCCTGAAAAACAACGTAAATGATATTGCCGCTTTAGAAAATGAAACAATGTCAAACGGTAAAACCGTTAAAGACTCAATTACAAACCTGATTGCAACTATCGGTGAAAATATGACGCTGCGCCGCGTTCAAACAATCACGATTGGACAAGGTGTTGTTTCGGGTTACATCCATAGTGCGGTTGCTTCCGGTTTGGGTAAAATTGGTGTGCTGGTTGCCATTGAAACAGCAGCGCCCGCTGATAAGGTGGATGAACTGGGCAAGCAGATCGCCATGCACATTGCCGCCGCTCGTCCAGATGCTTTAACAGTGGATGAGGTTGATCAAGAAAAAGCCAATCGCGAACGCAATATTATTCTTGAGCAAACAGCGAATACCGGCAAACCTGCTGATATCATTGCCAAGATGGTTGAAGGGCGGATGCGCAAATATTATGAGGACGTTGTTCTGCTCGAGCAACTCTATATGATTGATGGCGAAAGTCGTGTGAAGCAAGTAATTGAAAAAGCTTCCAAGGATTTCGGAGCAGCTGTAGCAATTAAATCGTTCACCCGTTATGCCTTGGGTGAGGGAATTGATAAGCCGCAAACTGACTTTGCTGCAGAAGTTGCCGCGCAAGCTGGTGTGGCCTAAAAGAGAAGAGAGAAGAGGAGATTCTTCCTCTTACCAGTTTGGATGACTTTAAATAAGGAGAAACATGATGGGGCAAGCGGATCAAGCTGTTTTAAATGTTTCTCCTTCTCTTAAATATCAGCGTGTTTTACTAAAGTTATCAGGTGAAGTTTTTGCTGGGCCTGATAAAGATTTCGGTCTGCACCCCCCCACGGTTGCGCGTATTGCGGAAGAGGTGAAAGCCGTTATCGCGATGGGTGGTCAAGTTTGTCTGGTTATCGGTGCCGGTAATATTTACCGTGGCGCGACAGGCGTTGAGTTAGGCATGGATCGCGTAACCGGCGACTATATGGGTATGCTTGGCACTGTAATTAATGCCTTGGCATTGCAAGCAGCACTAGAAAAAATTGATGTCCAGACACGTGTTCAGTCGGCATTGGCCATGGCACAAGTAAGCGAGACCTATATCCGTCGACGTGCTATTCGCCATATGGAGAAGGGGCGAGTCGTTATTTTTGCTGCAGGAACGGGTAATCCGTTTTTTACAACTGATACCGCTGCAGTTCTACGTGCCACTGAAATGAATTGTAACTTGCTTTTAAAAGCAACAAAAGTAGATGGCGTCTATGACAGTGATCCCAACAAGAATCCTGAAGCCAAGCGTTACGCCACCCTTTCGTTCACAGAAGCCATTACCAAAAATCTAAAGGTAATGGATGCAACGGCTTTTACCTTGGCGCGTGACAACCATATGACAATCAGTGTTTTTTCAATTCATGAGCATGGCGCGTTTGCTGAAGTTGTTCAGGGACACGGCCATTGCACATTGATCTGTGAGGAGTTTAAATAAATGGATGAGAACTTGATGAGCGATCTTGAAAGTCGCATGGGTAAAGTTCATGAGACACTGAGAAAAGAATTTTCCGGGCTCCGTGCAGGCCGCGCAACAACCAGTTTGCTTGATCCAGTTATGGTTGATGTTTACGGCTCAATGATGCCGCTTAATCAAGTGGGCACCATTGGCGCTCCAGAGCCAAGAATGCTCACGGTTCAAATTTGGGATAAAAGTAACGCCAAAGCAGTTGAAAAGGCGATCCGTGATGCTAATTTGGGCCTCAATCCACAATCCGACGGCAACCTGATTCGTATTCCGATTCCAACACTAACAGAAGAACGTCGACAAGAATTGGTAAAAGTTGCCGCAAAATATGCAGAGCAGGCACGTATTGCTGTTCGCAATATCCGCCGCGATGGGATGGATGATATTAAAAAAGCAGAAAAAGATGGTGATTTAAGCGAAGACGAACAAAAAGTATGGTCAACAAAAATCCAAACATTGACGGATACTTACATCAAAAAAATTGATGAAAGTCTTGAGCATAAAGAAAAAGACATTACTCAAGTTTAATTGTCCTGTTTTTTAGGGACAGAGGACAAAGATGGGTGCACAAGAGTCCAGCGAGCGTATTCCACAACACATTGCCATCATTATGGATGGCAATGGGCGTTGGGCTAAAAAACGGGGCATGCCACGAACGTATGGTCATAAAAAAGGTGCAGAAACTGTTCGTCATGTTGTGGAAGAGTGTGCGAATTTTGGCATTAAATATCTCACGCTTTTTGGTTTTTCTACTGAGAATTGGTCACGTCCGGTTGAAGAGGTAAGCGAGTTAATGAGCCTCATTCGCTATTACATAAAAAGTAATGCGGCTGAGCTCCATAAAAACGGTATTCGTTTAAGAGTGATCGGCGAGCGTCACCGCTTGGAAGATGATGTTATAAAAATAATTGAATCCGTAGAAGAGCTAACAGCACAGAATACGCGTCTTACGTTAACGATTGCGTTTAGCTATGGCGCTCGGCAAGAGTTGTTGCATGCAGTTCAAAAAATTGCCCACATGGTTGAGCTTGGTGAGATCGAACCAAAAAACATATCTATCGACGATATCAGCAACAATCTGATGACTGCAAATATTCCTGATCCAGACCTTCTGATCCGCACCAGTGGTGAATTGAGAATAAGTAATTTTTTGCTTTGGCAAATTGCCTATGCAGAATTGATTTTTGTCGATACATTGTGGCCGGATTTTGGACGAACGGAGATCGATTATGCCATTGCTGAATTCAATCGACGTGAAAGACGTTTCGGCGGAGTCAGTACCACCGACCAAAACAAATAAACTGGGCAAAGACTTTATCCCACGGCTTTTTACAGCACTTATCGCCGCTCCCATGATCATCGGTTTTCTGTTTTATGGCGGCATGGCATTGTATACACTTTTTACCATTGTTTTAGCGATCGCGCTGCATGAATGGCAACGCATGACATCGCAAAACACACACGATGATTCCTTTATGAGTTTGAAAAAAATAATTTTTGCTAATTTTCTTGTCTTTTTTTGCACGTCATTTCTTTTTTTTGAATTAAATTTGAGTGATCCTCACCTACACATCAACGCATTGTTTTGTGTCCTCATTTATCTCGTTATCTTCATCCTCAATTATTCAAATGCACGCAGACTAAAAATTAAATTGCCCTTTCTTTTCGCAATGGGGCTGCCCTATCTTTTGATCAGCCTTATGGGGCTTAAAGTTTTGATGATGGAAAACCAAAGCAGTAATCTCATTCTGTTTATTGTTTTTATCGTATGGGGTGTTGATATTGGGGCATATTTTTTTGGTCGCCTTATCGGTGGAGCAAAGCTTTCACCACGATGGAGCCCGAACAAAACATGGGCCGGACTATTAGGGGGCATGGCAAGTGCGGCTCTTGTTGCACTCATTCTGGCAATTGCAATGGATTTTAACAACGCTTTTTACGCCACACTTATTGCCTCGCTTTTTGCTGTGGTTGCACAAATTGGTGATATCGGGGAATCGATGATCAAAAGAAAATGCGGGGTAAAGGATTCCGGCGCGATTTTGCCCGGCCATGGTGGAGTCTTGGATCGTATTGATGGCCTCTTGCTTGCCATGCCACTTTTTGCTTTATTCCAAGTGACACTGGGTCGCAGTCTAGCATGGATTTAAATCGGCTAAACTTTCTGTCTTATTCATTCGTGCGAGGAATTCATGGACTTTTTTACAACCTTTAGTAACAGCACCATCGCATTTATTGTGGTTATTGGCTTGCTAGTGTTTGTCCATGAATTTGGCCACTACTGGATGGCTTTATGGAATGGCGTGAAAGTTGAGGTTTTTTCAATTGGATTCGGTCCTGAAATCTACGGCTGGAACAATAAGCGAGGCACCCGCTGGCGCATTGCTCTGGTTCCGCTTGGCGGATACGTCAAAATGTTTGGTGATGAAGACCCCGCCAGCGTTGAACATCATAAAGACAATACTGTCGCTTTAACCCCCGAACAACGCTCTCAAGCATTCTTTGCCAAAAGTATTGGACAGCGCGCGGCAATTGTGGCTGCAGGTCCTTTGATCAACTTCCTCTTTACGCTCATTGTTTTAGCAGGTTTGTATCTAACTGTTGGGCAACCGCGTACACTTCCTTATGTTGAAAGCGTCACCGAGGGAATGCCTGCTCAAATGGCCGGGATAAAAGCAGGCGACACGATTTCGTCGGTAAACGGACAAAAAGTTGACCGTTTTCAAGACATTCAAGAATATATGGCACTTAATCTTGATAAACCAGTTGATATAGGCATCAATCGTGACGGACAAGCCCTCACTTTCCACATTATCCCCACGATCGAAGATGTCCAGAATCATCGTGTGGGTCGATTGGGTATCATGGGACAAAAACAGGAATTCAGCAAACTATCACCCGGAAAAGCTCTCTACGAGTCGGTTGCTGACACGTTTGGAATCATCAAATCGACACTTGTCGGCTTAAGCCAAATCATCATGAATGAACGAAGCACTAAAGAGCTTGGTAGCGTGATCAGTATTGCCAAAATCTCAGGTGATATGGTCAACACCTCTCTGACAGAAACAGCGGTTGCACTCTTGTGGTTTATGGCAGTTTTGTCAGCAAACCTAGGGCTAATTAACCTTTTTCCCATTCCCGTCCTTGACGGTGGCCACCTCCTTTTTTATGCCATTGAGGCTATTCGGCGCCGCCCGTTGAGCGAAAAAGCGATGGATTACAGCTTGCGATTTGGATTGGCGATTGTTGTATCAATCATGATTTTTGCCTTCTGGAATGACCTAAAAAATTTTGGTGTTGTAGATTTTATTTCTAACCTTATTCTCTAGGCACCCTAGGGTTTGATTGATCTGGTGAGGAGTGTTCAGGTGGTTATATTTCGCTTAAAGTTTGCAGTGGTCGCTTTTGCTCTGGCGATGGGTATGTTTTTTTATGGTGCGAAAGCTCAGGCAACCCCGTCTGATGATCACATTGCTAACATTGAAATCCAAGGATCACAGCGTATTGAGCAGGAAACCATCAAAAGCTACCTGACAGTCAAACAAGGCGATACCTTTGATCCGTCTGGTATCGACGCTTCACTGAAATCACTCTTCAAAACAGGCTTGTTTGCCGATGTCACTTTGAGCCGTAACGGTGACACCCTGATCATCACGGTTGCAGAAAACCCCAGCATTAACAAAGTTGCTTTTGAGGGTAATAAACGTTTTAAAGATGAAGACCTGAACAACGAAGTTCAGTCGCGCGAGCGTGCAATCTATACGCGCACCCGTGTACAGTCAGATGTACAGCGTATTGTTGATTTATATCGCCGCAGCGGGTATTTTTCTGCCTCTGTAACACCAAAAATCATCACACTTGACCAAAATCGCGTTAATCTTGTTTTTGAAGTGAATGAGGGTCAGCGCACACTTGTCCGCAGCATCAGTTTTATTGGCAACAAGCATTTTTCAGATGGTCAGTTGGTAGAAGAAATTCTTACACGACCGTCACGTTGGTACCGATTCCTAAGCACGAATGATGTTTATGATCAGGATCGGATCAACGTTGATAAAGAATTACTCCGTCGTTTTTATCTTTCCAAAGGTTACGCAGATTTTCGCGTAACCTCTGCAGTAGCTGAGTTATCGCCTGACAATCAAGGTTTTTTCATTACATACACCTTGGATGAAGGGGAACGCTACAAACTTGGCGATGTGCAAATCGATGCAAAGATCAAAAATCTTGAAACAAAATCCCTTCAAAAGGAACTTCTCACACAAAAAGGGGATTGGTATAACGCAACGAAAATTGAAGACAGCATTAATAATCTAACGAATACACTCAATGATCGCCAGTACGCTTTCATCGACATTCGTCCTGAGGCTGATCGCAATCGTGAAGCTCACACAATCAATATCAAATACGTGATCAGCGAGGGCCAGAAAGTTTATGTTGAGCGCATAAATATTAGTGGCAACATGCGCACACAAGATCGCGTTATTCGTCGTGAAATGATGTTGATTGAAGGCGATCCCTTTAATCGCTCTAAGTTACAAAAATCTGAGCAAAATATCAAAGATCTTGGATTCTTTGACAAAGTAAAAGTCGATGTAGCTCAAGGTTCTGCTCCAGATCAAGCTGTGATTAACGTCAGCGTCCAGGAACAGTCAACCGGTGAAATTTCGATTGGAGCGGGCTATTCAACCACCGATGGTCCCTTGGCTGACTTTGGTATTACAGAGCGCAACTTCTTGGGCAAAGGCCAGTACGTTAAATTTTCGACGACCATTTCCGGACGCTCTCAAGAGTTTAACCTAGGCTTCACAGAGCCATACTTCCTTGAACGCGATTTGGCAGCAGGGTTCGATATCTTCCATGATAAACGCAATAACGATGAAAGCTCTTATGACGAGATGGTGACCGGGCTTAATTTACGCATGGGTTACCCTTTAACAGAGAATTTGAGACAGAAGCTGAACTACACCATTAGCTCTACGCGTATTGAAAATGTCGATTCGACTGCATCGCGTTTCATTCGTGATCAAGAAGGTGACCGTCTTACCTCCCTTGTTGGGCAAGAGCTGTCTTATGATAAACGCGATAGCAAACTTACCCCCACGGATGGTTATGTCCTTCGCGTCTCAACAGACGTTGCTGGATTAGGTGGGGATGCCCAATTCTTTCGCGTAAAGAGCGGCGGTGCTGTCTATTTTCCAATTGGTGGGCCAGAATGGGTTTTCAGCCTGATGGGTGAGGGGGGAGCCGTCTATGGTCTTGATCAGGATGTTGCCATCAGCGATCGTTTCTTCATCGGCGGTGATACGCTGCGCGGCTTTGAGACATCCGGTATTGGTCCACGCGATTTAACAACATCGGCCCAAGATGCCTTGGGAGGGAACTTCTTTTATCGCGGTACAGCTGAACTAAGCTTCCCTGTCGGCCTGCCCAAGGAAGTCGGGGTGCAGGGGCACTTTTTCTCGGATACTGGTTCGCTTTGGCACGTCGATGCCAATCCTTTACCAAGTGAAACATTTGTTGATGATAACACAATCCGTTGGTCTGTCGGTACAGGCCTTTCATGGCGGTCACCACTGGGGCCACTTCGGGTTGACTTTGCTGTGCCAGTTGGTAAAGAGTCTTATGATAAGACACAAGAATTCCGTCTTAGCTTTGGAACGAGGTTTTAAAAATGCGTAAAATCATTACAACGATTATCCTTTCTGCGTCTCTTCTTGCAAGCGTTTCTGCTTTTGCAGCAGAGCCACAACCCGCGACAGAAGGAAAATTTGCGCCTGCTGTCGTTGCTGTGGTTGATATGCAAAAAATCATGCAAGAATCTTTAGCCGCAAAAAGCGTTAAAGATCAGTTGGCAGCCCAGCGTCAGACGTACCAAAAAGAAGTAACTGCTGATGAGCAAAAGCTACGTGAAAATGAGAAGTCTTTGCAAGAACAACGTGCCAAGCTTTCGGCCGAGGATTTTGCAAAGAAGCGCACTGATTTTGAAACACAAGTTCGCGCTGTACAAGAAAAAGTCCAACAACGCGCTCAGGCCTTGGATGTCGCTTTTAATCAAGCATTTGCGACTATCAAACAAAGCTTAGGTAAAATCGTTGCTCAAGAAGCCTCAAATCGGGGTGCAAATGTTGTTCTTGATCGCGGACAAACTGTTGTGATTGAAGCTTCATTTGATATCACAGCCCCTGTTTTGGCGCAGCTCAATAAAGATTTACCCAAGGTTGCCGTAACCATTCCCGCACTCTCCAAGTTGTCTAAACCAACGAAATAATCTTTACGTTGAGTCTTCAAAACAAGAACCTTTAAACGGAAAAAATATGCCTGATCCACGTTTTTTTGATTCAGTCGGTCCCATCCCGCTTAAGAACCTGATTCTATTGACAGGCGCACGACTGAACTCGCAGGCACACGCCGTACTGGAAATAAAAGGAACAGCACCGCTAGACCTTGCCGGCCCGGATGACTTGTCATTCTTTGATAATCGTAAGTATAAAGATCAGTTCATTGCCAGCAATGCTGGAGCCTGCTTTGCGAGACCAGAGGCACTTGAGTACGCCCCTGCATCAATGGCTGTGCTGGTTACCGATAATCCCTATGCAGCCTATGCAGTGGCCGCCGATGCTCTTTTTCCCCGGCCAATTGTTCGCAATAAAATCTCTGAACACGCAATTATTGATAGCTCAGCCAGAATTGGGGCAGGTTGCGAGATTAGAGCGGGTGCGGTCATTGGACCAAACGTTGAGATTGGCTCACGTTGCATGATTGAATCAAACGCCGTTATTAACCGTGGTGTAAAGCTTGGCAACGATTGCCGAATTGGCGCATTGGTAACGCTTGATTATTGTATTATCGGTAACCGTGTTTCCATTTATACCGGCGCGCGCATCGGGCAGGATGGCTTCGGCTATGCTTTATCTGATAAGGGTCATATTAAAGTGCCTCAGCTCGGTCGTGTCATCATTGAGGATGATGTTGAAATTGGCGCCAACACAACAATTGATCGCGGTGCAGGTTCAGACACAGTCATTGGTCGAGGATGTATTATTGATAATCTTGTCCAAATCGCGCACAACGTTCGCCTTGGCCCTGGATGTGTTTTAGTTTCGCAATCAGGTGTTGCAGGCAGCACAAAATTGGGCACTGGTGTTGTTATGGCGGCTCAATCTGGCATCGCGGGTCATCTCACGATTGCAGATGGTGCGCGCCTAGCCGCTCAAAGCGGCATCATGAGAGACGTGGCACCACGGGAAGAATTGATGGGATCACCAGCTGTTCCCATTCGGCAATTTTTCCGACAGCATGTCATGGTTGAACAAATGGCTAAAGGTAGCCGATCAAAAAGTGAAAAAGGTTGAGTTATGACAGAGACAAACTTAGATGTTGAACGCATCATGGAGATGATTCCTCATCGCGCGCCAATTCTGATGATTGAGCGGGTTGAGAATATTGTTACGGGAGAAAGTGCTGTAGGCGTTAAAAACGTCTCCATCAATGAACCTTTTTTTATGGGCCATTTTCCCAAAAAACCCGTGATGCCAGGTGTTTTAATTATTGAGGCTATGGCCCAGACTTCTGCAGTTTTAGTTGTGCACACACTTGGAAAAGAGGCAGAGGGAAAACTTGTTTATTTTATGACGATTGATGAAGCACGTTTCCGTAAGCCAGTTGTTCCCGGCGATCAAATTCATATTCACGTTGTGAAAGAACGCAGCCGCGGCAATGTTTGGAAATTTAAAGGTGAGGCCAAGGTGAACGGCGTTTTATGTGCTGAAGCAATTTATTCAGCGATGATTTTGGATAAAGAATCCTAACGCTCAACCTTATAAGGAATGAGGGGATTGGTGCTTTTGGAGCAGATGTGAGACGCTTGGGGATCTTAGCTGGGAAAGGGGCCTTACCCCTTCAAATCGCTGAAGCTGCAGAGGCACAAGGTCGTCGGCCGTTTGTTATTGCCTTTGAAGGTCAAGTGGACGCTGGAATATTTCATGCATACCCTCACGCTCAAACCCGGCTGGGGGCCGCCCGACGCACAATTAGGTTGCTCAAAAAAGAAGGCTGTGAAGACATTATTTTTGCCGGATCTGTTAAACGCCCCACCTTCACTGAACTAAGGCCGGATTGGCGTGCCGCAAGAATTTTTGCGAAAGCAGGGTTGGCATGGCTCGGCGATGACGGGCTGCTTAACGTCATTAAAAAAGAGCTTGAAAGTGAGGGGTTTAAAGTTATCGCTGCTCAAGATGTCTTGCATACTTTGTTAATGCCACATGGGTTACTTACCGATGATTCTGCAATTTTAAACGATGAAATTCGCAAAGACATTCAGCGTGGATGTGCGGTATTGAGTGCGCTGGCCCCCGTTGATGTTGGTCAGGCGGTGATTGTTCAACAAGGGATTATTTTGACCGTTGAAGCAATTGAAGGCACTGCAGAAATGATCCGCCGATCAAGCACTTTAAAAAGACAGGGCCGCGGCGGCATTCTTATCAAAATGAGCAAACCGCAACAAGACGCACGGCTTGATTTACCAACAATCGGGCCAGAAACTGTTGAGCAGGCACATCAGGCTGGCCTGATCGGAATTGCGGTAGAGGCAGGACGAGCCATTTTGCTTGAGCAAGAAACAACGCTGGATTTATGTAAAAAATATGGTCTTTTTTTGATTGGTGTTGATCACGATGCAGCAATTACCTAAGCCTGTAAAAATTTTTCTTATCGCAGGTGAACCATCGGGTGATTTGCTTGGGGCGCGCTTGATGCATAGCCTTAAAAAAACCTGCGAAAATCAAAATATTACACTTGCGTGGTGCGGTGTCGGGGGACAACGAATGGTGGAAGAGGGGCTCTCTTCACTTTTTCCCATGAGCGATTTAACCCTGTTTGGCATTGCCGAACTCTTACCAAAAATTCCGCTTATTTTAAAACGTATTCAACAAACAGCTCAAGCGATTGAACAAACAAAACCGAACGTGGTCATCACGATTGATGCACCGGACTTTTCTTTTCGCGTCGCAAAAAAACTTCAAGGACGAAATAGTATTCCGTTTATTCATTATGTTGCCCCAACAGTATGGGCTTGGCGACCCAATCGTGCACAAAAAATTCAGCCCCTGTTCAAACACCTCTTAACGCTCTTTCCTTTCGAACCTCCTTACTTTGAACGTGTGGGGCTATCTGCTTCATTTGTCGGGCACCCGCTGGTTGAAGCGGGCATTGAGCGTGCAAGTGGTGAGCGCTTTCGTGCAAAATTTAATCTTTCACCCGACCAAACTTTGTTAGTGGTTTTACCGGGCAGCAGGCGAAGCGAACTGAATTATCTTCTGAATGATTTTGAAAGGGCGATTGCGCTACTGATAAAAGAGCATCCTACATTAAAAGTTGTGATACCAACCATTTCCCATCATTATGATCGCTTAATTAAAGCAACTAAAAATTGGAAGACCCCGCCTTTAGTTATCACAGGGGATGAAGATAAGTACGATGCATTTAAAGCAGCATCAGCCGCACTTGCCGCCTCTGGCACAGTGGCGCTAGAGCTGGCACTCGCACATACGCCGACTGTGGTCGCCTATAAAGTTCATCCCGTCACGGCCGCATTGTATCGGCGGTTAATCAAAACCAAGTACGTAAACCTCGTAAACATTATGGTTGATGACAGAATTATTCCTGAGCTTCTTCAAGAGAACTGCACGCCAGAACGCTTAGCCCACGAAATAAATACACTTCTAAACGATCCCATCGCCCGTGGAAAGCAGATAAAGATACTGCAGAACGTTAGGGGATGGTTGTCCCCCCCGGACGCTTCACTAAAACCCAGTGAAGAGGCTGCACATGTTGTTTTGCGAACGTTAAACAATCATATTAGCTGATAACGCGATTATTTTTTTTCACCTTGCACTCTAGCGTCAATACTGCTCTGGACGCTCGACGGCGTAAAGCGGTGTTGAAGCGTGTTTTTTCTAACCACGTCGTCAGAGAGTGGGGGCATCATCTCGTCGTAGCTTTTGAGAAAAGATGTCACTTTTCCTGCCCCTTGTGATAAGGCCACAGGCTTGAAAACGCCTTTACTGTAACGCCCACTGAGGAGAACATAATCCCGTCCTGCTAAATTTAACTCTTGAATAGTGCGTGGTTTAACATCCACAACGATTTGACCAGTTTGATCATCAAGCAAAAAGCTATCTTCCCAAATGGTTACCACCTCACCTTCAATCGTGTAATCATGGTTAGGATCGTTCTGCGAGCGGATAAGGGCAATAGTATCCCCGGCAAAGCAAGGAATCGCCCCGGCGATTGCAAAAAATACAGTAAGGATTAGTGCACGTAAGCACAAATTTTTATGCCCAGATTGAACCATTATGTTTCCCCACGCCTATGCACGGAATGTGCATTCAGTGCGAGCATCATGCCGTGAGAAAGGAAGACAAACAAGAGCGATTTTTACAGGAAGATAAATAAAGGTGAATTAGGGCCGTCTTTTCTCGCTTGCATCAATGTATGACAAGCTCGCCGAAATCTATCTTTTACTTCACCTTGAGGCATAGTATTAGGATCACCACGATCATCATCAAAAAAAGCATGATCTATAAAAGTTATAACGGAGCGAACTTGCTCTTTTGTTGGAAACAAAACCTCCCCTCCTGAGTAGTCAGGACATGATAATGCAACCCTGAAAATATCAAGAACTTCTACTTCTGGGAAGAAACTCATTTCTGCATTTTTTTCAGGATCTGTAAGGTGAGTAAATCCATTGACGGCTGATTGAAACAACGGCATAACACCATTAATTGCCTCATCTCCTACATGATTCGGATCAAGTGCAGATGGCATAAAAACTTCACCAACATTCATTCCTAAAGCTATCGCAATTGCTTGAGCATGCAGACAAATTGCGCCACACCAAGGGTGATCTTCCGGATAAAGCGGGCTTGCCTGTCCACTAAGAATATCTTCAATTTTCAATGGATCATACGCTTCAGCTAAACGCAAGCTCGGATCATGCCGCAATAATTGTGCAAATGATGTTTCTACGGACATCAAGAAATGGCGATGTCCTAAAGCGCTAAGCTTTTGAATGGCAATCGCAGAGAAATTTTGAACTTGGTCAGTAGTTCCATTCGGGTAATATTGTGAAATAGGCATTTTTCCTCTTTTTTTTGCAAGATTTTTTTCATTAATACATAATCTTTTTTAAATATTTCAAGTTTTTTTTGAAAAGAAATTTAAAAAAATTTAAAGTGCGTGTTGATGTGAGACACACACTACGCAAGTGAGGATGTTCATTCAGCGAGAATGGACAAAACCATGACCTTGTATGGTAATATCATTCATCGCATCATAATGTGAAGTTAGGCTTGCACAATTAAACACCATGTCATTTTCCATAATATACATTATACGACAATTGGAGCAAATCTAAGAATCTCACAACAGCCATTTCATTCCCACATACTAATTGTTCGCATTGTGTATTCCGCAAAGCGCTTTATGGTTGGATACGAATGTTTTCTGCGAAAGGTCTTGGGATGCGATCTGTTAACGTTGCAATTATCGTCACCGCACTCTTGTTGCTCTTGACAGGCATGCCGTTTACATCGGCCAATGCACAAGGTTTTCTACAGCAGCTTCTTGTTCAACACCAATTAAGGGAAATACACATTAATTTTGCGGGCACAGACAGAATTTACTATATCTACGACCCTACCGATCACAATCAAAAAAAGCTTTATCCGCTTGTGATAGGATTGCATGGCACTCTTGGGACAGGACCAAATTTCGCTCAACAATCGCA
Organism: Bdellovibrionales bacterium; assembly: GCA_039808765.1. GTDB lineage: Bacteria > Pseudomonadota > Alphaproteobacteria > UBA2400 > UBA2400 > JBDHTQ01. The sequence continues at coordinate 59,288 of JBDHTQ010000007.1, read as the reverse complement.
CTTTAATAAACTCGCCAAGCAAAATAACTTTATTGTTGTCTATCCTGATGCTGGGGATAAACAGTGGAATGATGGACGCTTTCCTGATGATAAAACAGATGATGCTGGTTTTATTGCTGCAATGATAGATCAGCTCGTTGATACCGCACCAGTTAACCCGAAGCGAATTTATATAACAGGAGTTTCTAACGGCGGAATGTTTACACAAATGCTGGCATGCCAATTAGCCGATCGTGTTGCTGCGTTTGCATCCGTTATTGGCAATCTTCCAAAATTTTTGGTGCCTGAGTGCCACCCTTCACAGCCAGTGCCCATAATGCTGATAAATGGGGATCACGATGCAATCGTACCCTATGATGGTGGCACAATTCCAACTTTAGGAAATTCCCAATATGGTGGCGGCACAGTTATTTCAGTTCCTGATACAATTGATTTTTGGTTGAGAAATAATGGCTGCACGCTGCCACCACAATCCGTAACAACAGCCTTAAAAGATGTTGATCAGGAAGATGATTCCACCGTGGTAACCAATCGATTTTCTGGTTGCCCTGAAAATGGAGAGGTTCTTGCTTATACGGTTGTAAATGGCGGTCACGCCTGGCCGGGTATGGAACGACCACGATATCGGAAAAAAGATGTTGTGATCAATCAGGACATTCATGCAGAAAATGAAATTTGGGCTTTCTTCTCGCGCCACCAACTTTAGGGTATTTGGTGACTATTCGTGGGTAGAATATCGGTAACCTGAGTTCCATGGTCTTGCGGCATAAGATAAGCGTGACACATCAATCGACAAATCACTGTGAATTGCAATTGATCCATGCTGTTTCAACATCTCATAATCAACAATAACAGAGGGTTTTTCTGTGCGACAAAAATCTGGTACGCGATCTTTTGGAGCAATGATGATATCTGCTTTTTTACAATCTTCTAAAAATGCAACGGGATTTTTCACAATTGAAATCGCCACAGGCTGTGTCACCACACAGCCTAAAACGTCACAACGCACTGCTTGAGAATTTTTTGGGAATGCTGAAAGCGGCTGTGCTTGATTAAAAGACAAAGACCAGTCACGTGCTGTCATTCCGCGAAAATTTTTAAGTGAGTAAAGCAATCCATCCGTGGGCAACCGTACGGCCACCTTCCCTTCGCTTGAGACAAGCACGAGTGGACGTTTAAATGTTAAAGGCATTAGAGCAACTAATATAAAAGCCAATACGACCGCGATCACTTTTAACCGTATGTTTTGCCACAAAGCAAACCAGAGGCCACAAAAAGTCAACCCGATGATAATATATTTTGAAAACGATGGAATAAAAATATTCGCTCCCGGCAATTGTGCCACCCACGCAGCCGTATGTGTTACACCTTTTAACCCCTGCCCCATGATCCATAAAGTAAATTGATCCAATCCCATAAATGAGGCGGGATAGGTTAAAATAAGAGGTGGCATAACCAATATTCCGACAAATGGTAATGCTAAAAAATTACCGATGATGCTCGTTAGTTGAATGCGGTGAAAATGCCAAGCCGCATAAGGCATGGTCGCCATCCCGGCAATAAATGAGGTAAAAAAGACGCCCCATATGAGATTTTTCAAGTACGTATACGCTTTGCCCGCCCATGTTTGGCTATTGTATGCAATCTGCTGTGTATCATAATTTTGTAGAGCATGCTTTTCATATACTGAAATCAGAAGTGTAATCGCCGCAAAAGAAAGTTGAAAACTTGGATGGAAAACATTTTCAGGGAAAATGATAAGAATAAGTGAAGCGGCCAGAGCTACACTCCGCATGGTGAGCGCTTGTCGATTTAGAAGAATAGCGACAAAAACAAGCCCCGTCATAAATGCTGATCGTTGTGCTGGAACAGGAGATCCAACCAGCATTGTGTAAACAACAATGGTCATCAGTCCTCCTACCGCTGCAATCGATTTGATTGAATATTGGAGCGCAATAGAAGGAAAAAATGCCAAAGTATAGCGGATGAACATAAAGATGAAGGCCCCGACCATCGAGATGTGCATCCCGGATATGGAGATAATATGCGCCGTTCCTGCTGCACGCAGATTGTTGTTTGTTAGAGCATCAATACTGCCACGCTCGCCTGTTAAAAGAGCGGCGGCGATTGCTCCTTCAGCGCCACCAATAACGGTAATGGCACGTTCACTGACACGCTCGCGCCATTGCTGAAGATTAAGCTGAAATTGATGATAATAAACCAAAACTGTGTTGGTTTTCTCGACTTTATCTGGAATAATTTTAGGCATCCCGATAGCGAATGCATAAGCACTTATTCCATCAAAAAAAGCCTGTCGCCGGTAGTTATATTGATCCGGTGCTGTCGGCTCGGCAGGGGGAAGGAGTGAAGCAAAAATCTGTATGCGAGAACCAGTTTTAGGAAGTGCTGAAAAATCTGTGCCACGCAACGTAACCCGCACATACGAAAGCTTTTTTCCTAAACGGGATAAGTTTGGTGAATGGGTCACAAAATTGATATCTGATAAGGTTATTTTGCTTCCCGCATCGGCCCAGTCTTCGCGTGCTTCAATAACACCTTCAATCAGAATAGGGCCAAGTGATTTATCAATTTGAATTGTATGAATGTATGTTGTGCGAAAAGCAGCACACCCGATACCTATTAAAAAAGCAAAACAGACAGTTACAATAGAGCGTGCAACAACCGCACCGCGCAAAAAATACACGCCTGTGGAAACAATCACGAGCATAACACTCATGTACACAATAAGCATGCTGAGCGATGGTTCGGTGGGGAGGGAAAAATAAAAAAATATACCAAGCGCAACAAATACCTGTAACCAATAGCTCCAGCGGTCTTGCTCTTGTAAAAGCAAGGACGTCAGCTGGTTTTTATAACGTTTGAGTGAAGAAAACATTGAGCTGAATAATCTACGTGAACCCGAATTCCTTCAATAGATTTTCTTGTTTTTCGGCAAGTTTTTTCTCATCAAAGCGCTCAATCAACTGATTAAACAGCTGATACCAATTAATCTCGGCGCGTAAATGCAAGAAAACTGAACCGAGTCCAATCGCGGCGCGATCCATAAAAACAAATTCGCGTGGCACTTCCACTCCGCCGACATCGCGTAGTGCAAAATGGACTTTGCGTGCTGTTGCGCGACCATACATACCTGATTCAGTTTCATCAATCAAACGAGTACGATCATCCAAAATCGGGCCGTAAACAAACCGCGCCCAAATCGTAAGGATATCGATGGTTTCTTTTTTGAGGTTTTGAAACCCCCACCTCCTGAAAGCCTCAACGATACGCTCTTCATCATTACTTGCCAGTGCGCGGTAAAGCTCAATTACTCCACCGACAAAGTGAGGTGAGAAAATTCTGACACACCCAAAATCAAGCAGGTTGATCGTGTTATCTGTCCCCACCAGATAGTTGCCCGGATGCGGATCGCCATGAATGATTCCGTAATAATAGAACGGCACGTACCATGCGCGAAACATATTTAATGCCAACTGATTGCGTATCTCTAACGATTGATCTTTGAGTGTCATCAATCTCTGACCGTTTATCCACTCCATTGTGAGCAAACGCCGTGTTGAAAGCGCTGGATAAAGCTTCGGCACATGCACGCCCGTTTGCCCATCAAGCATTTTGGCAAACATGCTCATCGAGCGACCTTCACGTTCATAATCCAGTTCTTCACGTAAACGATCTGCAATTTCAGCATGAACCTGCTTGGTTTTGAAGGCAGGATCTGCGCGCTCAAAGAGAGCCAAAATCGCGCGAAATTGACCTAAATCTGCTTCCACAGCGGAGCTCATATCAGGGTATTGCAGTTTTGTGGCAACCCATTGCCCTTCCAAAGCTTGAGCTTTATGGACCTGACCTAAAGATGCAGCGGCAGCGGCATCATGCTCAAACGATAAAAACTTTTTTTCCCACCCTACCCCCAACTCAGCAGTCATACGACGCTTCACAAACGGCCATCCCATTGACGGCGCATCTGCTTGAAGTTGTGCTAGCTCGGCCGCATATTCTTTGGGAACGGCATCCGGAATAGTCGCCAACATTTGTGCGACTTTCATCAGCGGTCCCTTAAGCCCCCCCAAAGCAATCCGTAAATCGGCCGCATGCTTTGTGCGATCAACTTTGATCCCTAAGTATTTTTCACCAGCAACTTTTACCGCTAAACCACCGACAGCAGTTGAAACCTTTGCATAGCGAGAAAGTCTGCCACCAAGTCGGTTACTTTCGCGATCCCCGCGACTATTTTCTGTCGGCGGTTGTGTGCTTTTTTTCGCCATACGCGCACCATAATAAGAAAAATGGCCGTTCGTCAATCCGAATTTATTAAAATATTACGAGAATCATTGAATTGCTCAGGGGTCATACTTTATAGTGGTCTTAGACTTTAAGAATGATGATTTAAAGAAAATGATTTGCCCAGGATCGGGAAAGCGCTTCTTTTTGACGGATGAGCAGGCCCAGGCTTTAAGACTTTGCCATAGAGGATTGCAGGTTGCTCTTTGCCGTTGTGCTAATAATTTTCTCGGAACTCCCATCAAAGAACCTTTCGGCGTATTTCAATATCAAGGGGGAATTGTCGTGGGTGATCACGAGATTTTTGTCGGTCGTGATGTGATTCGAGATATTAACGTTGAAAATCGGCTCTTAAACAAGAAAGGTGCTTGGACAAACGAGAGGCGCGTGAACTTTGCAAAGCCAAGGCCGCGTGAGATTGCAACAGCAGCAGCTTTAGAAGAGGTTCTTAAGGCTTTTAATGAATACGGTGCTTATGGGCTAAGTCTTTACTATGAGCCAGATGATCTCAAGCGTATATCTTATTTTGATCCTCTTAATAGTCTTCTGAATCTTGGTTATTACCGAACGGTTGTTCCTAGACTTTCGATCTGATCAATTTGATCCATCAAATTCTCGATCACGCTTAACCCACGCTGCCAGAACGAAGGGTCTGTTGCATCCAACCCGAAAGGTGCCAGCAACGCTTTATGACCATATCGGCCGCCCGAGCGCAACAGAGTCAAATACTTTTCTTCAAAACCTTCCGGTTGTGCAAGATAGGTAGCATACAACGCGTTCACTAAGCAGTCACCGAAGGCATAAGCATAAACATAAAACGGCGTGTGAAAGAAATGTGTTACATACATCCATATAAAACGATCATTTTCGTGTACATTGAAAGCCTCTCCGTATAGATCCAGCATAATGGTACGCCAATTATCACAAAACTGCTGGGGTGTCAGCTCACCGTTCTTGCGTTGTTCATGGTTAAGGAGTTCAAACTCATAAAAAGCAATTTGCCGAAACACTGTGGCCAGCATATCCTCAACTTTTCGCGCGAGATGGGTTTTACGTTTTGCTGGATCTGACTCTTTTTTAAGCATGGATTGAAACGTTAACATTTCACCAAAAACGGATGCTGTTTCGGCCAATGTCAGGGGCGCACCGGCGAGGAAAAACCCCTGCTCGTTTGAAAGACATTGGTGAACACCATGCCCCAATTCATGAGCAAGGGTCGTCACATCGCGATGTTTGCCACTATAATTGAGCAATATAAAAGGATGTGTTGTTGTCGTGCATGGCTCCATATAGGCACCGCTATATTTTCCGGCACGAGAAGGTGCATCAATCCAGCCTTTTTCAAAAAACGGCACGATTAACTCCGCAAGCACGGGGGAAAAGTCACGATAGGCATCCATAACGATTTGACGCGATTCAGACCAGGTATAAACATGGGTTTCGTCCGTAGAGATTGGGGCCAGTCGGTCCCACATCTCTAGTTTTTCCACACCCAACCATTTTGCCTTCATTTTGAAATAACGTTGATAGATTTTAGCAAAAGAATTTTTTACTGCTTTATGCAATGCGTCAACCACTTCTGGCTCAATCATATTGGAAAGGTGGCGGGCGCTTTGCGGTGTCGAGAAATGACGTAGTTCATCATCAATTGCCTTATCTTTAATCAGTGTATTCATAATAAGACTGGTAAGACTTATATTTTTTTCAGCAACGCGCACTACCTCACGCCAAACAGCTTCGCGACGAGCCCGGTCATGGCTGGATAGTAAAGAAAATGCTTCTGCATTTGCAAGTTCTTCACCATCAATGTTAAAACGAAGTCCTCCGATTGTCTCGTCATACAATCGAACCCAGGCGGATGATCCCACCAGCGCTATCTTGTGAATATAATGCTCTAACTCATCTGCCAAGCGGTGCGGACGATAAAGGCGCACCTGCTTTAACCATGGTTCGTAATGTGCAAGACGCGTATCGGTCATTTTGGATGCGAACACATCATCTTCCATACGATTAATTTCAAGTGTGAAAAAGATTAATTCTGCGCTGACAGTCTGAACATTTTCGTTGCTATCGTTATAAAAGGAGCTTGTTTCAGGATCATTCATATTCAGATGAAAAGTTGATTGCGCATAACTTGAAATTTTATATGTACTTTCGCTGATCTTTTCATAACTTTTTATGGCATCAAAAAATTCTGCTGATGACATGGATTCAATTTTATTTTCATATTTTTGCTTAAATTTCACAGCCTCATGCTTTAATCGCTCGACATCGCCTTTGAGATCGTTTCCCTTCGGCCCCGAATACAAGTCTGCTAAATTCCATACAGGAAGTTCACCGAATTCAGGATGTTTTGGATCAATCATCGTCTTCACGTTAGCATCCTCCTCTTTTTTTTATCAATACGGCAAGCTTAGCAGACTTTTTAAATCACGAAAACTACCTACTGCAAGCGCGCTCTTATGCCACTTTTGGTCTCTCTATAGCTGATAAAGATGTCTCAAAGCTCTTCATGTGAGGCTGACCCGCATTAAGTTCATTGGGGTTTTTTCCGTACATCGCGAGTGAGAGCAAATCAGGATAAGCTGTTTTAAATTGGCGATTACCTCCTCTCTTTAATCCGAAATATCCATCTTTTGATAAATTAAAAAGTTCAGGCGTAATTAATTCTGATCGCGCCTCTACTTTTTGAGCGCCATACTTTTCTGCCAACGCTTCAAATGCGCGCGAAGGATCAGGATCACCAATATTATGGAGACGCCTGTATTGTTGATAAATGGGAAAAAAGTCAATTTGCACCAATTTACCATTTTTGTTACGTGCAATTGCTGTCATGCTGGCCACCCAGTCGCCTGTATTCAGACACTCAATATCATGAATCATTTTTCGACCAGCGTAGTGTGTATGGCCGCTAAAAACGCGCTTATGACCATGATTGCCTACATAGCCCGCAAGACGCTTATCCGTTTTTGTGAGAAATCCAACCACCGTTTTAAAAGCATGTTTCAATGTACGTGCAAAAGGTATATGAGGAAGTTTAAATTTATCTGTCCAGTGATTTAAAACGCGATCGAGCCACGAAACAACATCGTAAAGCGCATCACCAATCATCGGCAAGAGACCATGACTTAATGTAGAATCAAACCGATCACCGTGTATGGCCATAAAGGGTTGTCTTACACCATCTTCATCAGGTAAAGGATTATCAACTTTCATTTGCTGGCGAAAATTAATACCACGATATTTCAAACATTGACGATTGTCATCAGTTGAAATGCCGTGGGCAGCCATCCAAACAGCTAATCCACCATCGTGATTTCCGCTAATATAATCAATGGTCGTTTTTGGGTCGGCAGCACGAAGATTAAATTGAGCGAGGATAGCTTCATGGGTCGAGGGCCAAAAAGGCTTAAAAGCACGCATCCGCTGCCCATCAATCATATCACCAATAAGATAGTAATGGTTTGATGTGATCGCATTTAAAAAAGCGAGCAAAACACGTGATGCACAGTTAGGGCTTCCCAAATGGGTATCTGAAATATATATTTCTTCAAAACAATATTGATTCCGTTGATGAGCGAGTACATTAAATTCCGGCTTACTCATGTATATCCTTGCATTTAATTGGGATATAATCCGCTTTTTATTTCATTTATCAAGTAAAAAATTGATAATTACTTCAAATATATTTAAATACTCACAAACAAAAAATATTTACCTAAATAAAAAAATTTGCTATTCTCAAAAATTATCGGTCAATTTTGATCATGGTCAAAAAAATGCTTCCTCCCGTCACCCCCAACTTTTCATCAGATCCCCCCCAATCTCTTCCCAAAGTCCCACTTTGGTTTGTGTCGATTACACAACGGGCACTGGACTATGCCAGCGCTTTTCTGCCAGCACGCTGGATCAACGTGATTGAGCATGCGTTGTGGTTTATCTTTATCGGTACGGTCAACACTCTTTTAAGCTACGTCATTTTTCTTATATTCTTGCTGGGTTTTGATGTTGCACGCGGATGGGCATTGCTCGCAGCCTATGGCCTCGGAATGGCGATTAGTTTTTTTACATTCAGCAAACTTGTTTTTACGGACAGTGCTCTTTCAAAAAGCACATTACTACGTTTCTTTTTGGGCTATATCATTCTTTATTTCGCCAATCGCGGTATGCTGAATGGCATGGTCAACCACACACCTTTTAGCGAAGCGGTTTCGCAGTTCCTGCTTTTGCCGGTTGTAGCGCTGCTCTCATATGTTGTGAATCGCCTCATGGTTTTTCCTCAACGTGATAAAAGCATGCCTTAAATTAAGATTTAATCAGCGTGTAAATGAGAACATGAATTGAACATAGGAAAAAGATTTTCTTACTTTGTTCACGGTCAGCATTTCGATTCGCATATTGATTTTATTTAATTTTTTTTATACCTTTTTTTCATAGAAGAAGAAATGATTGTTATAAAAAGCACATTAATCATTTCGTGCGAACATTTAATTTTTTTTAAGGCTATCAATAGCCTAAAACTTTGACTACACATCAAACATAAATGACTGAACACCAGAAATCAAATGCAGAAGGCCCGAAAATTGCTCCCCCATCTGACACACCGTCTGGGGGCGATAAGTCGCTTTTTAAACCATTACCGTTAGACAAAGCTGAAGAACTAGAACCGTTTTTTTTGCGCTTCAAAAATTGGTTTCGCTCAAAATTTATTCCCATGACGTTCCATTCTATTAAAAATATCAGCATTTATTTGCGCCGCATTATTGCAGCGAAATACACCCAATGGCAAAGCAGCGATGCAAAAAAAAGACTGATAATTCTAATATTAAACCTGAAAGATAAGATTATTAGATCATCTATTTTTATGTATGGATGGTTCTTGTGGTATATGCTGAAGCTAAGAACAGATGCCCACACACGTCATGCGACGGTAGCGGTAATGGGTGGATTTACCGCAACGATTCTAATCAGCGTTTTCGTTGTGATGATTTTGCCAAAAGCATCGCCCGATATTGACGCACAATCTTTGACGCTTGCAGAAATGGTCGATCCAAGCGTCGCGCCCCCTCCATACGCAATGATTGAAGCTGTTCCTGGCAAAGAACCAACGGTTATCGGCGCAGATAGTAATGATACAGATGAGGACAGAGCAGACGCACAAGTGCAAGAAGCTTATACCAAGACCAATGCATCGAGCTTTCGCTTTGACAATTTTGTCGATTATACAAAGGAGGGCCGTGTACTTATTTTGAAAAATACAGCTCTTGCACTTGTGCGGCAATGGTTTCCCAAAGGAAGTTCTGCAAGAAATTTTATGCGTTTTTTTGGTCATGCCATCACAAATGGAACGACGGTATCGTCGAAAGAGGCGCTGGAAATTGCAAAAGAGCGCTGCTTGTACATACCGTATGGTCGGGTATTTAGCGAATCAAGTGTGGTGTGTACGTATTCTTCCCTTGTCCCCTCGCCACTCCCGAACTATAGTGAGGCTAGTGTTTTTTGGATCATTTCGATCAGTTATGACCAAAATTTAAACATTACAGGCCTTGAACTTCATGCCAGAAACGCATCAAATGCAAACTGATGCCATATTGGCACAAGCCCCGCAATGAAAGATAACCGCTCATGACGTCCCAGGCTTCGCATCTCCCCTACTCAGACGGAACAAACATCCACAATGAACAAGACTTATTACTGTCTGTGATGCAAAGCGAACTGGATTCAATCCAAAGAGAAACTCAATTTTACCAAACATTACTGACAAGTCCGGTATATGTTTTGGGTGAAAAAAGGGGAAATGAGTACTTTTTTCAGCGTTGGCAAAGGCAAGAAGACGGTGCGGAAATTATTCCCTTTTTTTCTAACCTCACCATTCTACAAAGCTCCATCCATGAACCAACATCCTATATTAAAATGTCTGGCAAAGCGTTTGTGCGACATTGCGGTAAATTCGACGCGATCTTAAATCCGCTGGAAACAACAGCACGCCTTATTCCTGCCCATGAACTTGCGATGCTTAAATTAAGAGGTGTCGCCAGTGTTGTTATTCAGCCAAACACCAAAGAAATGCAAAGTGGTGCCATCCCTTTACATATTTTAGCGGCTTTGCCAAAAGCAATTCCCCTTGCCGCAATTGATGAAATCACACGGCTACTCACACCACATGATGATATTCGCGCAGCTTTCATTCTTCAAGTATTACAAACACCCTCTAGCTTTGAGGCGCAACCTAGCCTGATTATTGCAATTGAAATTGAAAAGCCAAAAAATCAGGCGATTCGATTAAGCAAAAACTTCCCTGAAAAGCTTGAGGCAAAGCTGAAGCCTTTGTTCGGTCGCACCACACATTTTACTGTGGTTTGGCTCAATCAAGAGCAACCACTTAGCGACTTTATGGTCAAGCACACTTTCCCGATTTATGAAAAAGGCGGCTTTGGCAAAAGCATTTGCTTCTTGCGCAACCGGATTTACTTCGATCTTTTATAACATTTACGCACTTTCAAGAAGGTCCTGTGGCTCGCGAACAATTTCATTGAGAGCAGATTTAAGCTTAGCCAATGCACGAATTTCAAGCTGACGCACGCGCTCTTTAGAAACCCCCAGCTCACGACCTATCTGCTCAAGCGTTACGCTTTCATCACAAAGGCAACGCTCGCGAATAATTATTTGCTCGCGCTGATTAAGTGATGCAAGAGCTTGGTTAATCCATTCAGAACGACGCTTGTGATCAACTTCCTTTTGCGCAATTTGCTCGGGTGATGGAGCATTATCAACAAGAAAATCCTGCCGTTCATCTCCGCTTTCAACATCAAGTGACTGGTTGAGCGATTGATCACCGGCGCTCAAACGCATCTCCATCATCTCAACTTCTTTCACAGTCACACCAAGCGTCCCCGCAATTTCCAAACGGCCTTCATTTGTCAGTTCAGAGTCGCCTGTTACGCTCGCAATCTGTGCACGAAGACGACGCAGGTTAAAGAACAGAGATTTATGCGAGGTAGTAACACCTGTGCGCACAATTGACCAATTTCTCAGAACATAATCCTGCAACATTGATCTCACCCACCAACATGCATACGTGGAAAAACGCACATCACGGTTTGGATCAAACCGAAGGGCTGCCAACATCAACCCAACGTTGCCTTCCTGAATAAGATCAGACAGCGGCAAACCATAATGGCGAAAGCGTGAAGCCATCGAAATCACCATTCGACCATAAGCCTCGACCAATTCATGCATTGCTGCCTCATCATGCTCATCGCGCCACGCACGCGCCAAGGACTGTTCGTGTTCCCGGCTAAGAAGCGGCTTGTCCATGCTTGTAAGAATGAATGCCTGATTAGATTTGTGGGTATCAATATCCATAACGTGATCCATATTGTACTCCTTCTTCATCAGCAGGTATGATATGGGACTATAACGTGATATAGGACTATAAAGGTCTGATACTTACTTAGTCATACAGCTGTTGTCATGCTTAGAACACTCGGAAACAGCATTTTGCTCCTGCGACACGTTAGCATGTGTAGATATTTTTTCGCCAAACACCGCAATTCGTCGCAAAAAACAACAATTTGTTTGTGAAGATCAATGTTTTAATCTAAATGTTCGTCATGAGCAAAAAACAGCATTTGACACATTTGATTTTTATTGTAGGGCGCATTTTACCTGCGATCTTAACTTTTTTAGGGATACGGTGGTACACGCACCTTACTTCCCCAGAACAATATGGAAGTTATGCACTGGTTTTTTTGACAGCAACGGTGGCTAACCTTACGTTGTTTCAATGGTTAAGAGTCTCTGTTTTACGCCTTGCTCCTTCAGAGAAAGATGATCCCGCACAACTTCGCTCAACTGCACTGGTCGGTTTTTTCCTTCTCATGGGCCTCAGTGTTATTATCGCTTTTGTTGCAGTTGGTGTGCTGCATTTTATAACGTCGCGATGGGCCACTAATCATGCGCTTCAAGATTCAAACATTATCCTGACAGTCGTTTTAACGTGGGCGATGGCTTGGTCTGACCTTAATCTTGACTGGTTACGTGCAAAAATTGCACCTTGGTCCTATAGCTTTCTTTACATGTCACGCTCAATTATTACCTTGCTTTCGACACTATCCTTTCTCATCAATGGATGGGGCGCAATGGGGCTGATCTCGGGGGCAATTCTTGGTGCGGTACTGCCTGGATTTCTCTTTTTAAAAACCTGCTATGCGGGTGTAAGCCTCGGAAAATTTGATAAATCGCTTTTATTACGCATGATGCGCTACGGCGTTCCACTCTCAGCAACGTTCGCCTTAAGTGGGGTTATTGCAGGCATGGACCGGTTCGTGCTGGGCTATTGGACCGATCTTATGATTGTAGGCATTTACGCAGCGACGTTTGATCTAACACGAAACACACTTTTTACGATCATGCAGGCTATCAACCTTGCTTCGTTCCCCATGGCTATTAAGGCACTTGAAAAAAACGGAGAAGATGCCGCACGTGAGCAACTGAAACATAACGCAACGATTCTTGCTTTAATCAGCTTTCCCATCGTTGTGGGAATGATTTTTTTAGCAAAAAGCTTTTCAGCACTCCTCTTGGCTCCGCAATATTACCAAACTGCAGTTTTGATAATGCCGATCATCGCTATATCGACATTTTTTAATGGTTGGCGAACTTTCTACTTTGATCAAAGTTTTCAACTGAGCAAAAAAACCGGCCCACAATTTACACTTATGACAATCGGCTTTGTCTGCAGCTGCCTTTTGGCCCTTATAATGGTGCCTTGGTTTGGTGTCATTGGAGCGGCTCTCAATAACGTTTTGGTTTTTTTACTGCTTCTCGGCTTAAGTATCACCTTTGGACGTAAAATTTTTTCTCTGCCCCTCCCCATACAAGATTGGGAAAAGATTATGCTCGCAACCTCCTTAATGGGTGCTTTTCTGAGTTTTTTTGAGCAACCTCTTTCCCCCCTGCCCCTCTTATACGTAATTATTGGTGCGGGGACGATCTACACACTTGCCCTTTTGGTTCTGGATATATTGGGCGTTCGCACAAAAATTGTGGCCTTGCTTCGCACAAAAAATTTGGACAAAGTATAGACAACACCAATCGAGAATGCTAAATCGGCATCTGCACACCTTGAATATATGGATAGAAAATGCCTTTCGTTGTGACAGAAACCTGCATTCGCTGCAAATACACCGACTGCGTTGAGGTTTGCCCGGTGGACTGCTTTTATGAAGGCGAGAACATGCTCGTCATTAATCCGGACGAATGTATTGATTGCGGTGTGTGTGAACCGGAGTGCCCCGCCGAAGCCATTATTCCGGATTCCAAGGAAGGTGCAGAGAAATGGCTCGAAATAAACAGAACGTATGCCGCTAAATGGCCAAACATCACCCGTAAAGTTGATGCTCCCGAGGATGCGGAGAAATGGCAATCTATTGAAAATAAGTACGAAACTACTTTTTCACCCAACCCCGCCGCACGTAACGGTAAAAAATAGCCCATCGTTAATAAAATTATTGCGGAAGAACCCAATTTAAAGAAATTTTATTTATTTAAAATTTTACTATTATTCTTGTTTTATCAAGGTGATACAGACAAAAATGACCTTTTTTCCCCGCTTTATGCACAGAGTTAACCACAGCGGGATGATTAAAAAGCTGTAAATTGATTAAAAATTGGTGTATAACTTAAGACGTTGTTGGAAAACTAACGCTTTTTCAGTCAACGTGTCTCGTTAAAGGCGCGCTTGGGGGACTGGGAAAGGTTAAAGTAGCTTTTAGGTAAAAGTTTACTAACCCCAAGCTCTACGTTTGACAACTTTTCTGGAGAGAGAACATGGCTGCAACACGTAAAACAAGCACTGTAAAAACAACATCATCTGATAAAAAGCCGTCTGCAAGCACCACTAAAACCGTGTCGACGGAAGCTAAGAAAGCGTCTTCCTCCAGTTCCTCAACCATCCCTGTTGCTTCATCAGCCTCGCGGATGGCTGCTCACGCTCAGGCGCGCTCCAACGCTGCTCAGGCCATTGCCGCTGCCCTTGATTTTGAAGCCGGTGATTATGTGGTTTACCCAGTTCATGGTGTTGGAAAAGTTGAAAGAGTTGAGACTGTTGCTATTGCTGGTTTCTCTGTCACGACTTACGTTATCACATTCGAAAAAGAACGGATGACTCTCAAGGTGCCCGTAAGCAAGGCTAAAGCCTCAGGCTTGCGCAAGCTTTCTTCCACAGATCGCATCAAAAGTGCGCTTGAAACTCTTTCAGGTAAAGCTCAAGTTCGTCGTGTGATGTGGTCACGTCGTGCTCAGGAGTACGAAGCCAAGATTCTTTCTGGCGACCCCGTTTCGCTGGCCGAGGTTGTGCGTGATCTTCATCGCGCATCAGATCAGCCGGAGCAGTCCTATAGTGAGCGCCAGATTTATCAGGCTGCAATCGAAAGATTGGCACGTGAAGTTGCTGCAATCGAAAAGATTGATGAAGTAAAGGCCGCTGCCAAGCTTGAGAGCGTATTGGCAAAGGCTGCTTAATAAATTGGTAAAGGCTGCCCTATAGGCAGCCTTCCGCTTCTTTACCATTGTGGGTTTTTATCTGTGCCCTCTACAGCTGTTACGCACTTAAATCCTGATAAACTTGCTGCCCGTGACTATGGCGTGGATGCGCCTTCGTCGTCGTATCAGAGGATGATGGCTTATGCTGAACATGGAAAGTCCCATGTGGCTGAGCCATCATCGCCCAGTGGATATGAGACACAGCTTAGAAACCGGCCAACGCAACCCCGCATACCACCACGAAGATCCCCACAAGTGAGCGATCGTTCGGCTGAGCGCATGGCCTATGATGGTGTGATCCCGGTGCAAACACACCTTTTGCAATCAAATAAATTCGCTGATTTGGGCTCAGCAAAAAGAATATGGGTGGTGGGATCCATTCATGGTGATTTATCGCGCATTCAAACGATTCATGATGAGCTTTTCAAGCTCATTCAGCCAGGTGACCGACTCATTTACCTCGGTAATATGATTGGAATGAGTAATTATGTGGGCGAAACAATTGATGAACTTCTCGCTTTTAGGCGCGCACTACTTGCAAAACCTGCAATGATGCCCAACGATATTGTTTATCTTCGTGGCGGGCAAGAAGAAATGTGGTCAAAACTGCTGCAAATTCAATTTTCCCCCAACCCGCGGCATGTTGTTGACTGGATGTATAAAGCAGGCGCTGCTAAGACCGTTCAATCTTATCATGTCAAGCCTGAACAAGGTGAAGCTGCTGCGCGTGACGGGGTCATGGCTCTAACACGATGGACAACACTTTTACGTGCAAATATCAAGGCACGCCCGGGCCATGAAGCGTTCTACACATCTCTAAAACGTGCTGCGTATACCAAGCTGAATGCGGAACTGGGACTGCCAGCAATGCTTTTTGTTAACGCAGGGATTGATACATCAAAACCTTTGGTCAATCAGGGTGACAATTTCTGGTGGGGCGGCGCTAATTGGGGCAGCATTCATAAACCTTATGGACCATTTAGAAAAATGATTCGTGGCTATGACCCTGCCCATGGTGGCGCACTGATGACTATGCATACCCTTACAATTGATGGGGGATGTGGTTTTGGTGGAGCACTGCAAGCTGCTTGTCTGACAGCGGTTGGCGATGTAATTGATATTGTTGAAGCTTAAGAATTAAACTGTAGGTTACACAATTTTGCATGAGATCTGCCTCATGCAAGCTGAAGCCCTTGCTAGGGTCTTGTAACAAAAAAGCTCAACATGGGATAATTATTAACACCATTTCCAAAAATTTGGCGCATTCCGTATTTATACGGGGGGGCTTACTCTTTGAATACCTCGAGCATCATTTCATCATTTAATCGTATATCTTTTCTGTCTTTGCAGAAAAAACACTGTGAACAACTTTCGTTAATCCACTTGCCACAGGAGTGACGCTTGGCCCAAATCGCTGTTGCAGAAAAAAATTCATGTTCCGCGGCTCATTCTACGAGATAATCAACGACATAAGCGTTATAAGACACTCCCGATCAAGCATAGACCTGTTACGCAAGTAGCGCGAGAACAATGACGATCAAAACAACGGTGTTTAAAAGCGTATAAACAAACAATATGAGAAATAGAATGGGCGCAACCATACGGTTACGCCCACAAGTTTATAGAACTTTATCTGTCGTTTTTATACATTAGAAGCGGTAACCAACACCCACCCCTACAATCCAAGGATTGAGGTTAACATCGTCCACTTTCAAAGTAGATGTGCGCGCTTCAGGCTCAACAAAAACCTTCTTCACATCGAGATTGAGCGACCATGCGCCAGACAGAGCATAATCTACACCAGCCTGCAAGGCCCATCCCCAATCACCATGAATTTTAAAGCCCGACAAATCTTTGTCCTTTTCACCAAAGAACATTGTATAGTTCACACCAGCGCCGACATAGGGGCTAATACGATTATCCGGCATAAAGTGGTATTGAAGTGTGAGGACCGGGGGAAGAACCCATGTTTCGCCCACATCGATTCCGCCTGTTGCTTTGACTTTATGGGGTGTGGTCCCAAAAATCATTTCAGCAGCAATGTTTTTTGTAAAAAAATAAGAAACGTCTAACTCCGGGATAACCGATGTTGTCACGTCCGTAACGTCCAAACCGGTATCTGTATTACCAGCACGGGTGAGAATATCACCACCATCACTCGGAATAACGCTGGCCACACGACCACGAACCAACCAATCACCGGCCTGCTTTGTACGGAAACCACTATCTGCAGCATATGCAGAAGATGCCGTAAGTGCCACACCAAGTGCTAGGACAGAAACTTTAAGTAAGTTCATTTTATTCTCCCCGTCAGGCTCGGCCCAATGCCTTTTTGCCTATATTCAATGCAGCGACTATATCATTAGACCCGATGGTCAATGTTTTAAAATTCCAATTTTCCCTAATCTTTTGCGGTAATGATGCTGCGACGCAACATCAGGACGAAGCCACTCCCCTTTATTGGTGCAAAAATGAAATAATTAAAAAAAATTGTTGCATACTTGCGTTATAATATTATACAAAAGTTAGTGATTTTGAATTTTAAAAATGGAGTTTTCAACAATGGGCTACAGCATTCGAGTAGATACTAGATTATTAAAGACAATATTTCCTGACGCTCTCCCGAATGAAAGAACCACAGCAACCGCAGTAAGCATTAGTGACCTCGGTACGCGTCCTCAATTAGACCTGAGTTCACAATCACCGTACCGTGTTAATGTCGATGGAGATGATAAAAGTGCTATTTGCCTTATTTTTCAATTAATTGGCGCGATGCAAGGTCCTCGACAGTTTATTCTCACGAGTCTCGATGATTCATCGGGTAAACAACAAACACAAATTGTAGATTTAAGCGGCAAAACCCAGCTTAATCGCTCTCAGAACTGCTTGGTTTATACTCCGAATCTGGACTATAGAAAGAGTATCTTAAGTGCTGATGAAGGTCATACTATTTTAACTGTTGTCCCGCCAAGTGTCGAAGCGGTAATTGCTGTCGATGAAAAATTCCTACGTTTAATAAACAGTGATCGGCGAACTGAACTTTTAGAACTTTACCGTGCCTTTCGAGCAACCCAACCAGGACCGGAAATTTTTGAAGGTGTTTCCAAAGGCATGGAAACACCCGTTGCCCATCACATCGTTATGACACAATATGGTTTAACGGAATGCTGCGCCCCTGCTCATCGCCCCACAGCCGCAGAAATACGCTGCTTATTAGATTCTAGCATTGCTTGTCGCATTCAAGCGATTAACACCCCTAGTGGTGCGAGGATAACTCTGGCGTCACCCGCTGACAGAGCTAGAGATATAAGAAAACTTTTTAATCACCTTAAAGCTCCGATCAATAACTTGCTCGAAGATGATCCGGTCGCCAGATTAACGTTTACCCCTTTCAGCGCCATATCAAGCTTTAATTTATGAATTAAGATTGCCGGTCGTTTTTTTAAACTTCGGGGCGCCACGCAAGAACGCGCAAGCACTCTCCTGTCGACCGCCGAGTAATTCAGCTGCCTAACCTGAACAAGCAACGAATAGAGGAGCTTGGGCTGCTGAGCTACATTGAAAAGTATAAAGCTGTGTATTCTTGAAAAATTTTTGTGTAACAAGGGGGGATAATACTGAATCAAAAGTGTTTTCCCCCCACGACATCCAGCAGTTTGCAAAACTGCCGGATATTTCTATAGCTTGTTTTTCAACTTCCAATTTCTCTAACATTCCATGGGTTATAAACGCGGTAAGGCCGACAAAAGCGCAAGACAATAACCCTACAACAAGGTGAAAGGGGCTTCCTCAAACCTCTAAAAAAGTTGGGAAGCCCTAAGTTTATCATTTGTATATCTAGCAGGTGAATCTGCTAAAATCTAACCGATCTTTCGATATTTGATCCGATGCGGATTAACGGCGTCTTCACCCAAGCGGCGCTTTTTATCCTCTTCATACGCCTCAAAATTGCCTTCAAACCATTCAATATGCCCCTCATCTTCAAAAGCAAGAATGTGCGTTGCCAAACGGTCTAAAAACCAACGGTCATGCGAGGTGATAACAACACACCCGGGGAAAACAGATAAGGCTTCTTCCAGTGCGCGCAGTGTGTCAACGTCAAGATCATTGGTCGGTTCATCAAGGAATAGGACATTTGCTCCACTCTTGAGCATTTTGGCTAAGTGCACACGATTTCGTTCACCGCCGGAAAGCATACCTACTTTTTTCTGTTGGTCGGAGCCTTTAAAATTGAACGCCCCTACATAAGCGCGACTGGGCATTTCCCGCTTGCCTAAAGTCAAAATATCAAGCCCGCCAGAAATCTCTTCCCAAACATTCTTATTGGCATCAAGGCTATCGCGGCTTTGATCAACGTAGCCTAAAGTGACGGTTTCGCCATAACGAATAGAGCCAGAGTCGGGTTTGTCCTGACTGGTCAGCATTTTAAAGAGCGTGGTTTTACCAGCACCGTTTGGCCCAATCACACCGACAATGCCCGCAGGCGGCAGATTGAAAGACAGATCATCAATTAAAAGTCGATCACCAAAGCCTTTGCGCAGATTTTTGCACTCGATGACCAAATCACCCAATCTCTCTGGCGTTGGAATAATGATCTGCGCACTGCCCACCTGCTGCTTTTCGCTTTGCTCAAGCAATTCATTATAGGCTTTAAGACGTGCTTTGCTCTTGGCCTGACGGGCTTTAGGCGATGAGCGAACCCATTCCAATTCGCTCGCTAATGTACGTTGGCGCGCATCTTCTTCACGACCTTCCTGCTCCATACGTTTTTGCTTCTGCACAAGCCAAGCCGAATAATTTCCTTCATAAGGAATGCCTTGACCGCGATCGAGTTCAAGAATCCATCCCGTTACATTATCAAGGAAGTAGCGGTCATGGGTAACCATCACAACTGATCCCTTATATTCACGTAAATAGCGTTCAAGCCATGCCACACTTTCAGCATCCAAGTGGTTGGTTGGCTCATCAAGCAGAAGCAAATCCGGTTTTTCCATTAGCAAGCGGCAAAGTGCAATGCGGCGACGTTCACCACCTGAAAGATTGGTTACTGGTGAATCCCCAGGTGGACACCGGAGCGCATCCATGGCCAATTCTACCGTTCTTTCCAAATCCCAAGCATCGGCAGCATCAATTTTTGTTTGTAGCTCAGCTTGTTCGTCCATCAGTTTTTGCATTTCGTCTGGATCTTCGACGGTGCCCAGCAATTCTGATACAACATTAAAGCGGTCAACTGTCTCCTTGATCTCGCCCAGACCATCAATGATATTTTGCGCAACGGTTTTGCTGGGATCAAGCTGCGGCTCTTGTGCCAAGTACCCTACCCGTGCACCTTGCGCTGCCCATGCTTCACCGGTAAATTCTTTATCAAGACCAGCCATAATTTTAAGCAGGGTAGATTTACCCGAACCATTAACACCGAGCACACCGATTTTTGCATCAGGATAGAAGGAAAGCCACACATTATCCAAAACTTTTTTACCACCGGGATACGTCTTGCTTAATTCCTTCATCACATAAATAAACTGGGCCATGTTTGCGCTTCTCCTTTTAAATCCACGCTCTTCATACCCCATTCAGGAAAAATAAAATAGGCTTTTACTTAGCTGAAGATACTTACAATGGAGATCATCCTGAAAACACTGTTTTAATGAAATCTCTTATGGTAAAATATCATTTGCCCGCTGATGCCCTTTTGCTGGGTGATGCATGCGCTCAATACATTGAAACAGCGCGTGGGGAAAAAATTTGTATCCCCGCCCCGCCTTCTCGCGAAAAATAAAGGTACCCACCATTGCCGTCCCGTCTTGAAATGCTTTATTTTACCTAAAAATGCATTTTTATTGACTAGATTTTTTAGCCTATGGCGCCTATATTATATGGGTCGGGCTTGCTCGACTATGGCGATAAACTCGGCGTAGAATAGGCGCTATGGACCCGGGGGCGGTACCCGGCAGCTCCACCATTTTTCTCATCATGAGATTTTATGGGGCTGAACTAGCTTCGACATGCGCAGTAAAGACGTTGCCTTCGCTCGGGATGGTTCCGTCGTATCGGGCCATAAACACAGATGCTAACGATAACCGTTTCATCGCCGCTAATGACCGCCTCACAGCGTAATCATTAAGCGCGGCTCGGGGGGCGCCGGGCAACAGAAGCCCCCCACCTTTTTTCAAGTCCTTTGTTGGCATCAGTCTTGCCGCCTTCAATTTAACAGGCCAAACGTTTATGGCCCAAAATGAACATCAATCGTACTGGAATTATTACAATAAATGCGAAGTGTGCTCATAACCGTATCAAAAGTGTAAATCGGTTGCTGATATTGATACAAAATGTGTAGTGATGATTGATTGAGATCAAGCTCATTTATCCTGAGTTGTACGGCCTTTTTGAAAAGTTCAGCACCCACTTTGTAGCATTCACTTTTGTTTAAGCCCCAAAAAGTAAGGTAATACTCCCCTAAAGTGGAAATATAAGGTTGAATAGGATAAGCTATCCCGGGAATCGCCCAGAGTCGCAATCCTGAACTCGCTGACCAAAACCCTACTCCATATCCAGAAGAATTAAACGATGTCACAAAATCGCTTGGAAAAGCTTTGGCTTCATAAAGTGTTGACGTCAAATTTCCCAAGGAAACACTTGCATATAATGCTGCCGGAGAAAAGCCGGCATTCAGGCTTCTAACATTTTCAATGGTCTGCCCAACACCGGTAACGATTAGATTAACCTTCATGTTTTCACGCACAGTTGCAGCAGCAATCCATATACCGCCAACAACAAGACCAACAACACCCAGCACGATTGCGGCTTCAATCAGATTAAAGCCGTTTTTAATTCTTTTCCGAGGTATCGTTAATTCCAGATCATTATTCATCAAGTTAATCCATTCAGCCGTCGCCATTTCAAATCAATTGTCCATTCAAAGACCGTTATAGGGGCCCTTTATCACTCAGAAAGAAGTCTGTCGCAATTTTTGTGCCGCAATAACGGATCAGCGACCCTGATTACGTTTAGCCTCATCACGCTTTGCGGCCTGTTGTTCAATAAAAGTTGTGAGCGCAGCAAAGCGTTTTTCTCGGATAAGGTTCCGTACTGGATCGCTCATTCCAGTGCCCGCAAAGAGCGATGTAGCCTGTAGCTGTAACACGAGCTTTTGGTGAATGACGCATGATAAGCCATCAGCCACCAAAATATTGGCAATATTGCCAGCGCGTTCGGCAGCCATTGTGACTAACCCCTCAACCGCTTGTTCAATTGATCCAGCATGCATGGTCGCAATAACAAGATGACCTGACACAGCTGCCCGCAGCACCTGAAAAGCCGCACCAGGCATGCGGATTTCACCAACAAAAAGATAACGCGGACGATAACGCAGTGCTGCTTTAAGCGCCAACTCCCATTCATCATCCTCAATCGCCATTTGAAAACAGTGGCCTTTACCCTCAGCATAATCTCCCGATAACGGTAATTCTGGCGGATCTTCAATTGTTACTGCTACATCTCCGTAGCGGATAAGATAGTCTTGTAAAAGCGCGCTTGAGGTGGTCGTTTTTCCTGCACCGGTAGCTCCCGCAATCAAAACGAGTCCCGAACTCCGGCCAAGGTTTTGCAGCTGGGTAATTATTCCCGGATCAAGGCCGAGTTCTTCGAGTTGAGGAATGGTTTCAACCCCTCGACTTAAAACAAACCATGTTGCCTGTACATCGACCAAACGCGCGATACGATAACTGACCCCATTATGTTCAATTGAGAAATCTTGCGAAATCGAGGAGGAAAGATGTTGACGCAAATCTTCTAGGTCAACTGCGTATTCCTCGGGCACTTGATGAAGAGTATTGACAATTGAGGTACGATCCCGACGGTAGTGTGCTTCCGGTTTCTCTACACACAAATAGAGGTCACAGAATGTCAATTCTTTTAGTTTTTTCTGCTCCATTTGCATGCTCCTCCTTTCACTTTTATACAAAAACATTAAGGAATGATTGTAGCTAACGCAAAAACACTCGTGCGTGTGAAACCAGCAGGAAGATTAACAGTCGTATCGTAGTTTGAAAGAGTCAAAGGTGCGCTGCTTGGCGTTATCCCCCAGAACCAAACCGTGCCATTTCCCAAGTCATAATCAGAGACCGCGCTTAAAAGCTGCTGAGAGGTGTAACCATCTACAGTATCAGAAGAGGATGTTAATGAAGTTACAACGATATCACTCCCTCCACCTGCACCATCACTACTGTAATAAACTTTCCAGTCATGCATGGGGGTTAAATAAGATGGCAAATGAAAATCTGACGTATCCCCAGTGCAGTCAGGGCTTGTTGCATTTCCTGCTGTATTGTACGTACCTCCTGCATAGGAAGCCGAGCAGTACACAGCTTGGGGTGAAAGAGCGGAAAATTCCCACTTACCGGTTACAGGATTGCGATTTTCAGTTTTAACTAAAAAATCAACTACGGCTTGATGGTACGCAACCATATTAGCGACCACAGCTTGCACGCCTGGTTTTTCCAAGAACTGAACAGTTCTGTTTGCATCTTGTGTTGAATGTGTAAAAGAATAAAGTACGACCATCAACAGCGAGACAATCATTATCAAAAAACCACCCATGATGTCCTCCGTATAGCCGATGCCGCAACGGTTGCACGAATAAAACAAAGAGGGGACGAGACCAATTGATCTCGCCCCCTAATCAACACACTCTAAACTAACCCCTCAAACCAAACGACCAGACGATGGTGTTGGTGGTGCCGCAGGTCGCCGCAGCAGACGTCGGCAAGTAAGGAAATGTTGATACGGTTGTTGAACCGATAACGATTTGCGACAATCCGATACCTGTGCTGATTGATGTATTCTTAGACGTCAAATCAATACAGCTATCTTTAGGCACACCGGCCATCGAAACGGCAATTGTATCGTTGGGGTTACCGGTTAAGCTCACCGTTACAGCACCATTAAACGGATTTTTTGCTGCTGTTGTGCTGATGATAAAATCAGCAGGAATAGCATTCGCAGCAATCAACGATGTGGTGATATCTGTTGAAGCGGTGGTGGTCGGTGTTTGGCCATAGTACAGATTGCGGGTATTTTGAACAATCTGCAGAAGCCCCTTTGATGTATCACTCTCACGCATATTCGATTGCACAGCAGCTGCCGCAACCCAAATACCGCCAATAACAAGTCCCACAACACCAAGCACAATCGCCGCTTCAATCAGGTTGAAGCCACGCTTACTCTTTTTAAATGCTTTGATCTCCATTGAATCCCCCTCTGTGCAGACTGATAGCGCAACCGCGCTTATCTATTAACAGTAACAATTATGGCAAGACTATGTCAATAAAAAGACATAGTCTGCCACATCTTTTACGTTAATAAACGCCACAACCTTAATATTTTATTAACATCATACATGAGACCTGCACTCTTTATCAATACACTCTAAACTAACCCCTCAAACCAAACGACCAGACGATGGTGTTGGTGGTGCCGCAGGTCGCCGCAGCAGACGTCGGCAAGTAAGGAAATGTTGATACGGTTGTTGAACCGATAACGATTTGCGACAATCCGATACCTGTGCTGATTGATGTATTCTTAGACGTCAAATCAATACAGCTATCTTTAGGCACACCGGCCATCGAAACGGCAATTGTATCGTTGGGGTTACCGGTTAAGCTCACCGTTACAGCACCATTAAACGGATTTTTTGCTGCTGTTGTGCTGATGATAAAATCAGCAGGAATAGCATTCGCAGCAATCAACGATGTGGTGATATCTGTTGAAGCGGTGGTGGTCGGTGTTTGGCCATAGTACAGATTGCGGGTATTTTGAACAATCTGCAGAAGCCCCTTTGATGTATCACTCTCACGCATATTCGATTGCACAGCAGCTGCCGCAACCCAAATACCGCCAATAACAAGTCCCACAACACCAAGCACAATCGCCGCTTCAATCAGGTTGAAGCCACGCTTACTCTTTTTAAATGCTTTGATCTCCATTGAATCCCCCTCTGTGCAGACTGATAGCGCAACCGGGCTTATCAGCTAATTACAAAAATGATGGCAAGAACATGTCAACAAAAAGACACCCCTCTCTCATCTGCCACATTGGTAAACCATAAAAACTAAATAATTAATTAAGATTAGCAAAGAGCAGGGACCACATAATATACATCAAAATGAATTTATCTCGCTATACACTCGCAGCCCCAACCAACAGTCATTTGCGCAGCCCTTGGATTGCAACATCAGTATTATGCTTCGCAATTGGACAAAACTATTTTTCGCGATCGGGAGAGTCGCCGCCCTCTGAATCTTCTTCTTTTTCGGATCCAAACATCTCGGCAGAAAGGTTACCCGCTGCATTTTTGAGATAATCCTCAGCTTGATTGTCCGTTGATTGTGGTTCAACGGGTAACGGCATGGTTTGAGGAGCCGTCACAGGAATAAATGGAGCCATTGGCACTGACTGCTGCTGGACTGGCAGCATCGCACTATTAGGCTGCACAGGATTTCCATACGGCATAGGTTGCCCAGCTTGAGGTGGCTGTCCATAATAAGATGATTGCGGAGGAGCACCTACAGGTGGTGATACAATGGGGGGCATAGGCTGAGAGGCAGGCGGATAAGCTTGCTGCCCGTAAGGCGGCACGTTATGCGCGGGCGGTGGCATCATCCATGGTGCGGAAGGAGGAATAGGCGGGGATTGTACAAACTGTGGAGGGACACCGGCACTTTGCGGCGATGCTGCAAAATTTCCCCATCCTTGCGCCTGATTTTGTTGCGGCGGTGCGTAAGGAGGTTGCCCGATCATTGGTGGAGATGCAGGGTACGCCCCTGCTCTGCCAGCACCACCAGTTCCACCAGCCCAAGCGTTCTGTTGAGCTGCATTTTGCTGTGTTGGATACGGTTGCCCCGGCGGTGGCGTCGCTGGTGCGCCTCCCATCCACGGCGGCAAAGGCGCCGACGATTGCTGTGGTTGCCCTAATGGTGGAGGCGAATACGGCGAAGGTGGTGTTTGAGGATACCCCCCAGCGTAACCGCCCTGCTGAGCCTGTTGAGGATTTATCTGCGTATTTGGTGCTGTCCATGGTGGTGGTGGTGCGCCTGTTGCCCGTACCCCGCTCTGCTGAGCACCAGTTGCCCATGAAGGGGGTGCAGAAGCTGAAGAAGTTGCGGCGCCCCCACCCATCCACGGAGGTGGATTTGCACTTGCACCTGCAGGCGGATAACCACCGGCTTGCCCGGCTTGTGCACTCGCATTTGTTTGCGGCGCTCCCCCAGATGCGGGAGACATCCACGCAGGAGCGGAAGCGCTAGCCGCATGAGGCATCCCCTGCTGTTGTGGTGGTGTGCCCCCCGTCATCCACGAAGGTGAGGATGAGGATGCAACTCCTCCGCCAACACCACCAGCTGTCATAAACGGGGGTGGTGGCACAGATGCAGGCACGCCTTCATTACCCGCAAAAGGCCATTGCTGTTGCCCACCGACCGCAACAGCCGGAGCAGCAAGATTAGCTGGTAAAACATCCATCGAGCGACGCTTTAAACCGGTAATGATATTTCCCACGGCTGCGGCCGCACAGGTTGCACCAGAATCTTTGTTGTTTTGCAGAGCCTGCATGCCCTCTTGCATCCATGTAATCTCTTGCGCAACAGCACCAGCATTAGTGGCTCCCTGATCAGGCCTGGTTCCGCTTTTAAAGTAATTTATCACTTCAGCGATTGTTTTTTCACGCGCCTCGACACTCCAGTTTTTTGGTGAAACACCTAAAAACCGCTGAACACGAATTGCCATCACAGAGGGTGCAGGTGCATTGAGAAAATTAGCCGCTACAACTTTATCTGCCCACAACAGATGCACTTGGCCTTCGCGCTGACGACGAAGATCGTCATAACTCGCTTCTTTTTTTGCTTGAAATGAAATATTGTCGGATTCGTTATAGACTTTACCGTTGATCCCCTGTGTTGCCGAAAAGCCAGAAACTTCTGAAACCATTGCCGAGGAAATTGTTTTTTCGAAGAAATCCTTGGTCTCGGTTGGGTCTTCCAGTTTTCCAAAAATTTTCAAGTTACAGTTACCAACAATCGAGAGTGCTTCCTCTTTCACACGTTTTTGTAACCCTGGCATATCCTGACCAGCAAAAACTAAGCAGAACCCCAGTGAACGCGCCTGCGCCGCCATAACACCCATACCCGGCGACGTATAATATCCGACCTCGTCAAAAATGGTCAAAAAGGGCGAGTCAGATAAAGTGGGATTATTATCAATAATAAGGCTTTTATCCCCTTCAAGGTCAGCACCGAGGGTAGCCCCCATCATCCCTTTAAGCGCCGCAACCACAATCTTACCCAAGTTGGCAGCTTCATCAGGTGATTTTTCCAGCGCGGGGATAAGCACAACCAGCATGCGGCGGTTTAGAACCACGTCCATCATATCAATGTCAGCCAGTTGCTGCTTGAAAATGTAACCATATTCGTCAGCAAGTGAAGACAGTGAGCGCGTAAACTGCATGGTCAAGTAGCCATGCTGTTGACGCGTTTGGCTTAAATCAACCATTGGCTGATCGGGTGTTTGTGGGCGCTCGTTACCATCGTCATCAAAGGCAGAGTCAACATAACCCGGAAGGTTATCAAGGTAGCTTTGCAAACCACGAATGATGCGATCAGGCAAGCTCGGATCACGAGAAAGTTTGATAATCTGCGGCAAGCCCAAATGATCACGAATAACACCAACATCCATCAACATAGCTTGATTATCACGCTTCCATGTCAACGCTGGCATCAAAGCACTAAGCAATGAAATCGCACGGCCTTTCCACATAGCGTTGTCATCACCAGAATCATCCATCAAACCAACCATCATCTGTGTAAGGTAAGAGGCCGACCCCATGGAAAACGGGTTGAGCGAGTTTGACTGCGTGCCACCATCGGCGTTACCCGTCATGTAGTTCAGCACAAGCAGGTCATCATCACGACCGAAACGGCGCGCCAACGAGTAAAGGTCGCCCCATACCGATGTCTGCGCTTTACCGTCAACATAAACAAAGCCTGATCCCCAACATAGCGCATTGGTGGCTAAGGCTTTCAGCCCTTCAGTTTTACCAGCACCGGTGGTCCCTAAAAACAAGATGTGCGTACGCGCATCACTATTGGTAATCCACAGTTCATCCCCTTTTGTGGGACCGTCACGAACATTACCAAGGAAAAGAATACCATCCGCTTTCCCTGGGCCGCTCGAGCCAGGCGATGGATTGTTTTTATCTTTTATCGTCGCAAAGGCAGGTAATTTAAGCGGAAGCGTTGGAAGAATGTGCAGAAACCAATAAATATACAAGCCAATGAAGATAGCCAGAATATCCATAAAAGGCCAAATCGCCGTAAAGTCAGCATCAGGAGCAGGTGGAGCAATAAATAAAACGCACGCAATACCGATAACCATCTGAAAGCTGTCTGTGCGTTTCAGCCACTCTGCAAGCTTGACGGTTGTGGGCCGAATATCCCGGCGCAACCCTAAACCTTGAAGTTTAAAACGTGGATCAATAGGCATCGTACACTCTTACCTGTTCCTGATGATTGTCAATTTAGTCCTTATTTAGTCTATTGAGGAAACGTTAAGGCTTCATCAGCAGAGAGCGGTTTTCCTGAGCTTTCTTGAACGAGAGCATTTCTATTTTGGATTTGACGCTGATATTCAACCACACTAAAGGAAAAATAGGCTGCGCCGATAAAGAAAACAACGAAGATCAAGCCCATTAAGCGGCCACCCCATCCTTGGAAGCGCATCTTACGCATAAGGCATTTCAATGCACTTTTTGCCTGGGATTTGCTTTCAAAATCCGCTAAGGGCGTAAAGCTTCCATCGATACCAAGCATGCCAAGCGCCCAGCCTTCTTGTGCCTGACGGATCGTAAATCCTGTTACATCACCTTGGCGAAGGGGAATACTCCAAACGACCCCTTGATCTTTAGTCTGATCAACGATCACTAACGTGCCATTGCGAAGTAAAACTTTTTGTCCATTGCTCCACATCATCATCTCCATCGCAAAGAGTTTACAAGTTTGAACACAAACTGTTCATAGGTATTACAGTTGATTATCACTCTCATGCTTTGCCTTTTTTGCCAACCAATAAAGTTTTGCCTTTATCTTTCGATTGGTCAGTAACCTGAGGTACGCTTTGCTCCTCTAGCTCAGGAATACGCGGGCGAATATCAGAAAGATACTGAACTGTCGCAACGACTGCTGCATCAAGTCGCGGCATCTGCAGCGGTTTTCCGGCCTGTACCTCGGCCATGTAGTGCGCCATTGCGCCAGCTGCCTCAATATGGAAAGCACGTCGGTCGAGATTATTCAAGGGGTACCACATTACCCGATCCTCGCCACGCATCCAGACGAACTGTGCAGGAGCCAAAACCCCGCCTTGTCGCCGCGCCCACTTAAGCGCTGCGATAAAAGCTGTGCTCACATAAGCATGATTATTCATGACTTTTATCAGTCCATCGGCATACTTGGAATCAGCCAAGGTTCGAGCAGCCATGCTCTTTACGCTTGGTGTTGGCACAAACCCCTTATCATGGGTCCAACATTTCGAAATCTCGCCTAAAAACTGATCACATTCCTTCCGTTTGCGTGCTCCTTTTAAGGCAAAGGCCGCAGCCAAACAGTAAAGGTGCTCAGGAAGAGCATTCAGTCCTTCATATTTTTCACAAAGTTGCAATAAAAACGCACGTCGAATCTGATCACGATCGGGAACGCCATTATAAAGTCGGATGCGATTATATGTCATCCATTCTTCAGGATAAAGGGCTTCCGCAAAGGGCGGCAGATCAACAGGAATTTTTGACCCGATCGTGCGATTCTTCCCTTTAGAAGGGTTGTATTTCATGATGGGCGTAATGACAGGCCATCGTCTTGCGTGCGCCAAAATTAAGCCATCTAGATTATACTTACTTTTAAATTCTCTTGGTTTGCGCATAAACATAACATAAAACAGCGCAATTCCCATCATCCCCGTGATAATAAAACGATAGTGCTTACCGGTAACCTTTCCGGCGGCCATCATTTCACCCCACATTTCCTTTGGTGTAATATTTTTGGCTTTTGCGAGGCGCTTCACATTAAACTGGCGAATCCCCAAGCGTGCAAAATCCTCTGCTGCATCTTGACTGATAAACGTCAAAGGATAAAGCTCGACTTTTTTGAATCCAATATAAGCTGGGCCAATGGTGGTATAGGATACGAACCAAAAGACAAGAATCCCCACACACAGCATGCCGATCATGACAGCCCATGTAAACATTGGATCAGTTTGCTGTTGAGCCGCCACGGCCATATACTCCTTTAAACCTTTTAACCCTGTGATAGAGAAAATACCGTTATTTTTCAAGTTTTAAAATTTTATGCTTCCTCTTCTGGGTTATAATCAGGGTCATAACGTACATATACCCGATCAATATAATTAAGAACACGCGCAAGTTCGGTGCGGCACGCCTCTAAACGGTCGGGCACCAACTGTGCAGCTTTAGCTGCGGCATCAATTTCAGCGGCAATATCGCCGAGGATAACGGCCCCAGCCATACGTGCCGACCCTTTTAGCGAATGTGATGGCCCTTTTGCTGCTGCAACATCTTGATTTTTGTATGCTTCATCGAGTGCGGCAAAGGTTTCTTTGGCCGTATAAACAAAAATTTTGAGCGATTCGTTGATGAGTTCAGCATCCTCCAAACCAAGAATTTCAACCAGCCGCTCGTGCTGAATCGGAGCATCTGGCGCGGTTGAGATAGGCTCCATCGGGACAGCATCATGAGAAGAAGACGAATTCTGCGCGTTTTTCCCTAATGACAAATCTTGTTTATTTTCATTGCCTGAAACCGAATCTTGATCCTGCTCAATGTTTTTATTCATCCACTTTGAAATAACTTCATGTAAAAGCTTGCGGCTAACCGGTTTTGCAACGTAGTCATCAAACCCTTCAGCCAGAAAACGGCTTTTATCACCAATCAAAACGTCAGCAGTTAGCGCAATAATCGGGAGACGATGCCCCTGCCCGCGTTTAGATTCGCGCTCACGCCACTCGTGAACCAGCCCATATCCATCTACTTCAGGCATATGAAGGTCAGAAATAACCAAGCTATAGTGCCCGCGCTGCATTTTTTCCAAGGCATGCCGACCATTTTCAACAAAATCAACATCGATGCCCAGACCTTTTACCTGCACTTCCAGAATTTGGCGTACCGATGCCGTGTCCTCAGCGATAAGCACGCGGCCTTTGACCTTATCAATAGACCTTATGCCTTTGTTATGGACGCGCGCACCTTCAGAAAATGACCGGACGGTTTCCATAAACTGCTGGTAAGGCGTAGAACGCGGCAAATAGAAGACACCCGCATCTTGAGCAGCCCAGCCGATTGTTTCAGGTGAATCAGCCGTATACAATGTTATGTTCAAATTTTGGACAATCGAACGCATCGCCGGTACAAGCTGCAAACCTTGGCAATCCGGCAGTGTTTGTTCTAACAAAACCAGAGCGATATGATCATTCTTGATCAGTTCTACAAGGGCCTCTCGACCACTCCGCGCGAGAATGACCTTAGCGCCAATAACCTCCAGCGATTCTCTAATTTGTCGTCCGCTCTCGGCTTCAGGATCAACAAGAATCACTTTCATGCCCTGCAAATTTGTAATTTGCTCAACCTCTGGTACAGCATCCGTTAAGGTGATGGCGACATAAAACCAAAATATTGAACCTTGGCCTTCTTTTGAATAAACACCGATTTTTCCGCCCATGCGCTCAACCAAACGCTGGCAGATAGACAATCCTAAGCCGGTCCCACCAAACTTACGTGTTGTCGAATCATCCGCTTGGGTAAAAGGTCGGAAGATTTTTTCCTTTTGATGTGCACTTAAGCCGATGCCTGTATCGTGCACCGTCACGCAAAGCATGCCCTGACTGTTCTGGCCTTCCATAATTTCAGCGCTAATGGTTACGCCACCGCGTTCTGTAAATTTTACAGCGTTATTAATGAGGTTCATCAAAATCTGACGCACACGGATAGGATCGGTAACAATAAGTGCAGGTGGTGGCGAAACAAAACGACAGCGAACAGATATCCCTTTTTGACGCGCAACAATCAGTGCTGTATCGCATGAGCCCTGGATCATGGCCTGCGGAGAAACAGGAAGACTTTCAAGCGTTAGTTTACCAGCCTCAATCTTTGAAAGATCAAGGATATCATTGAGAATTTCGAGTAGAGCTGTGCCACTTTCGCGCGCGATGGAAACCATGCGATGCTGTTCTTTAACCAAAGGTGTGTCGAGAAGGTACTCAAGACTCCCCAAAATTGCCGTCATGGGGGTACGGATTTCATGACTCATCGTTGCAAGAAAAGCCGATTTCGCTGCATTGGCCTGTTCGGCAGCTTCTTTTGATTGTCGCAAATTTTCTTCAACGGCTTTTTGTGCCGTAATGTTACTGACGACACCAATAATTTTTGGTTCTTCGCTATTCGTCTCGATAATGCGTCCACGCATGTAAAGCCAAACATCTTCCCCCGTTATTGAACGGGCTGGGCCCGTCCATTCATACGGTTCATCCTGTTGCGGAATACGCAAACTCGATGCGAATGAAATCTGGTGATCTTCACGGATATAGTGATAAATCGCCTCTGAAGAAACATTTTGTTGATGAATGGCCTCTTCAATTGATTGTCCCAGCATTTGCCAAAAACGGGGCGAAACGTTGGCAGCACCTGTCATTAAATTCAGCTCGAAAACAGCATCCTGCGCTGCGTCTAAAACGGCATGCAGCTGACGCTCGCGACGACGCCATTCAGCTTCGGTATGGCGCATTTCTGTTACATCATTGAACCACCATATTTTTGTTGCTCTGCCTTGCCATTGTGCAGGTGTGATCGTGATGTGAATGTGGCGCTGGCTAGTTTCCATATCACCCAAAACAATTTCACCACTCACAACACTTTCACTTGTGTAGGATTGAACCAATAACAACTCCAAATCACCTTGTTTAGAAAGCATAGTAATCGGTTGACCAATCAACGCTTCCGGCAAAATGGCAAAAACACTGCCTGCAGCCGAATTCGCACTCAAAATTTGAGCCGACGAGTCATTGGTACAGATAATAATACCAATGGGCGATGACAGCAAAAGCGCATCCTCCGGTATGATTTTTGATTCAACCGGTGCGATACGAGGGGATGGCGTATTGGTCATAAAATCAATCTCCCGTGCCATTTTTCCACAAAAGCATACTTTTGTGCCTAAAAAACACCCTATGACACAGTTGCTAGGATTTTATTAACAGTCAGACATTAACCTAGGAGGGGAGTGCAATTAATTAGTAGACAGGCTTGTCAACTTGATTAACATGGGCACCGTGTTTGAAGTTTATCTTTAGGAGCAAAAACAATGCAGGGAACAACTGCCCCACTACAAGGTTTATCCGTACTTGTCGTTGAAGATGCGGCCTATGTTCGGCGCGCCTTGGTGAATATGCTGGGTCGTGTGGGCGGTGCTCATATGGTTGGTGAAGCATCAAATGGCGAAAAAGCCCTTGAATTACTTGGACATGATACCGCACCCGCTTTCGGTATTGTGATCTGCGACTTAAACATGGAAGGGATGACCGGCCTTGAAGTTATCGCTGAAACGACAAAGCGCTATGGCGATAAACGACCTTCAATAGTTGTCGTTTCCTCTTACATGGACGACGAAGCTGCCGTACAAGAGCTAAAAGATCTCGGTGTTACCAGCATGCTGAGCAAACCTGTTCTTGCCGCTCAGCTGATTGAAGCTGTCGCCAAAGCTGCTGGACGCACCGTTTAACCCTCTGGTTTAATTACAAAACCATTTTTCCAGCCCATCCGCACATTCTGCAGGTTGTGGGTGCGTTTAGATACGTGTAAAAAATCATTGTGGTGATTTTCAATAAAGCCGCAAGCTTAAGTAATTTTTTCTTTAGAATGCATCTCCTGAAGATAGACGCGCTCTCTTATGCTCTTTTGACGCAAATACGTCGTCTAAGATGGTCTCTGCGATTCCGTCTTTTCGGGATTTGCTCTAATTAGCGCACACGCTGCCGATGGCGACGGCGGGGATCAACGCCCATTTCAAGCATTTCCATCTCGAGGGGTGTGGGTGGGCGCACCTTAATTGGTGGAGCATATCGCCGTGTTATCAATACCCCAGGAATCCCAAGAAAAACAATAGGCCATTCAGTAAAAGGAATAAGCACATTATCAATCACGGTCCTAGGTATAAATGCAAAAACACTATGCTTTAACTCTATCAAGCTGGGTACACCAAAAAAAGCCAAAACATTTTTTAAAGCGGTAAAATGGTGAGTTTTTCCCGGAATTGTGACCATGAGATAGCAATCCAATGCCAAAAAGAGCATGGCCGTCAACAACAATACAATCCCTGTCCACCTTAAAGCTGGGTTACGTCTCACAATTTCTTCTTTGTAAAGACCCATTAGAGATAACTCTGGTTTAAACAAAAATAAAACACGCGTTAATTTTGCCAAAAAGTAATAAATATCTCTTTAAGGTAGGGAAAAAAACGACAAGAATTTTGGCTTATAACTCTTCCGCATCGGAAAAGATTGATAACCTTAATTGTTCTTGAATCGCAGGTGGAATTTTTTTACCAAGATGACGCCATGCTGCCTCAGTCATGACCCTGCCCCGCGGCGTTCTTTGTAAAAAACCCTGTTGGATCAGGTAAGGTTCGATGACCTCCTCTAAAACGTCTCGCTGTTCAGAAAGAGCGGCCGCCAGAGTCTCAACCCCCACCGGCCCACCATTATAAAAATCAGCAAGGTGATTAAGATAACGGTGATCCATCGCATCAAACCCCTTGGCGTCAACTTCAAGTTTGAGCAAAGCTGAGTCAGCATGCTGTGCGGTAATGATTTTTGCGCCAGCTGTTAAGGCGAAATCACTCACCCTTCGTAAAAGCCGACCTGCAATACGGGGGGTTCCACGTGAGCGTTTGGCAATCTCCAATGCACCATCATGCGCAAGGTCAATTTTAAGGACGGAGGCCTGCCGTAACAGAATGCCGCTTAATTCATCCGGTGTGTAAAACTGCAGCCGTAAGGGGATACCAAACCGTTCACGAAGCGGGCGGGTAATTAAACCAGATCGCGTTGTGGCCCCCACCAAGGTAAAGGGTGGTAGATCAATCCGTACAGAGCGGGCCGCAGGACCTTCACCAATAATAAGATCCAATTGGCGGTCTTCCATAGCCGGATAAAGAATTTCTTCCACAGCTGGGTTTAGGCGATGAATTTCATCGATAAAAAGCACATCATGAGGCTGAAGATTGGTAAGAATGGCTGCCAAATCCCCAGCCCGCGCAATCACAGGGCCGGATGTTGCGCGAAAACCAACCCCCAGCTCTTTGGCAACAATTTGTGCTAAAGTAGTTTTTCCTAGTCCTGGTGGACCAAAAAAGAGCACGTGGTCCAAGGCTTGCTGACGCTGTCTTGCTGCTTCAATAAACACAGACAGATTATGCCTCAAGGCGGCTTGGCCGACAAAATCTTCAAGCCGAAGGGGGCGAACCCCCTCATCCATATTAACGGCTGACTCTTCCGCATACGGGCTAACGGCGCGATCAAGGGATGCAGCATGAGTCATGCAGCCAACTCCTGTAAACTGAGTTTGATCAAATCTGACATGCTGGGATCGTCATTAAAGCGTCCCTTCACTGTCATCACCGCAGAATAGGCCTCTGTGCGTCCATAACCCAGATTAACAAGCGCCGAGACGGCATCCGACAAAAGCGCAGAAGGCGCTACTGTTGCATTTGCTGCTTTTGTCTGGCTCATATTTGTTGGCGATGAAGAAAGGAATGTCGGAAGCTTGCCCTTAAATTCAGCGACAATGCGATTGCCCAATTTTGGCCCGACCCCATCCGCGCGACAAATGGCTTTAGCATCACCTGCTGAAAGCGCCGTAAGAAGAGTATCAGGCGTAAATATAGAAAGGATGGCCAACGCCACTTTAGCCCCCACACCTTGCACAGTCACAAGTCGGCGAAACCACTCCTGCTCATGTTTGGATGTAAAACCATAGAGAGCAATTTTATCTTCTCGGACATGCGTGTCGATAAGAAGAGAAACAGCTGAACCAATCGGCCCCAACTGAGACAGAGATGTTTGAGAGACCATCACCAGATAGCCTACGCCATGCACGTCTAAAATCACCTCGTGATCATCAACACTATCGATGTTACCTTTTAGTTTGGCAAACATGATGCCTTCGCCTCTCTTCTAACAACCCATGGCTAGCTATACCAGAAAGAGAACAAAACACGAATAATTATTTTATCACTCCTGCATGATGAGCATGGCAAATGGCGACTGCCAATGCATCAGCAGCATCGGCTGACCCTGTAAAGCGCTGATTAAGTAAAATACCCACCATCATTTTTATTTGATCTTTAGTCGCGTGCCCTGTACCTACGACACTTTTTTTAATCAGATTGGTAGCATATTCAGCCACCTTTAACCCTGCACGCGCAGGCACTAATAACACCACCCCGCGTGCTTGCCCTAACTTGAGCGTGGATGCTGCGTTCATATTGACAAATGTTTCTTCAACGGCAGCACAATCGGGCAACCACAACGCAATAATTTGTGTAAGTTCTTTATCAAGATAAACCAGCCGATCGGCTAAGTCAGCGTGCGCTGGAGGATTGATTTGCCCATCAGCAATATGACGAAATTTGTTGTGCTCATAATCAACGATTCCCCAGCCGGTATGTCGCAACCCAGGATCAAGCCCGAGAATTCGCATTTTTGCTTAGCTTTCTTTATGGGGAAAACTACGCAATACGACATCCCCCCAATGAGCAGGAAAAAGGGCTAAAATACGTACGCACAGCCCAAACACAAAGGGAAAGACAATCACCTTTTTGCGTTTTTGTAGTCCAGACCGGATAATTTGTGCTGCTTTATCAGCGGACATTAGAAAAGGCATATAAAAATCATTTTTATCGGTCAACGGTGTTTTCACAAAGCCGGGGCAAACAACAGTTAGAGCGATATTACAGGCTGAGAGTTCGGCACGCAAACCTTCACCGTACAAACGAACAATCCCTTTCGTTGCACTATAGGCTGGAGCATTGGGCAATCCTCTGAATCCTGCAAGAGACGAAACAAGTGCAATCTGCCCTTTTTTTCTCTCTTTAAAAAGCGGTATTATTGGCAGCAATGTGTTGATCATCCCCATCACATTTACAGAAAAAATCTGCCGTGTTTGTTCCCCGTTTTCGCTTTGGCCCAAACCTGTATCAGCGCAAATACCGGCATTGACAATCAATAACTCAATAGGATTATTTCGATCAAACTCAATCAACCACTGTGCCATCCGCGCATGATCAGTTACATCAACTTGACCGCATAAAACCGAGGCTCCGTTACGGCGACAAGATTCAGCAACTTTTTCAAGACGATCAACATCACGCCCGATTAATCCCAGCGTTACACCTGATTGAGCATACGCTTGTGCTAATGCAGCACCAATGCCACTGGAAGCACCAGTAATCACAATTGTTTTAGGAGATTGGATTTGTTGCACCGTGCAATATCCTGCCGCTGGTTTATATAACCGTTGCAGTTTATGCTACATTTTTGTTTCGAGCAATATAAAGTCCGCAAAAAATAATCATCGCAGCGCCCGTTAAGGTGATGAGAGTGGGGTATTCACCCCAGAAAAACCAGCCATAAAACAAGGCCCAAACCAGGCTCGTATATTCCAAGATACTCAGCAAGCTGATGGGTGCATAGCGGGTGCATAGCGTCATCAATGCCTGCCCCATCATTCCACTGACACTACAAATCAAGAGAATAATAAAATCCCCTGTCGTTGGCACACGAAAACTCACCAGGCTGGCCACTGCCGTGATCAAAAAACAAGTCATATTGTAGGTCAGTAAAATAGAAAGGCTGGTCTCGGTTTTGGTCATTTGTTTGATGGTAATGCAAACGACTGCCCCAAGACACGACGCAAACAAACCAACCAAGGCAATGGCAATAGGAAAATGTCCAGTTGGTTTTACGACCAGAAGAACACCGATAAATCCCAAAATTAGGGCGCCCCACTGTAGAGAGGATAACCTCTCTTTTAAAACAAAGACAGCCAATGCTGCTACAAACAGCGGGACAGTAAATTGAATGGTCGTAAAAATTGCAAAAGGAAGCGCCCCCACGGCCGTAAAAGTCATGTACATGGCAAATAGCCCAATCGAGCTTCGCACAAGATGCGCCTTAAATTTATGTGGCCGAGCGTGTTTCCACCCCACATATGCAATAAATGGCAGAATAAAGAGCAGGCTAACTGTGCTTCTAAAAAAGATGATTTCATGCGTTGGATAGCGCTGGCCAAGTAACTTAATACAAACGCACATGATAGCAAAACAAAAGACTGACCCAAGTTTTTGCATGAGTCCTTTGAGGGGCGAATACGTATGCCCAACTGTTTGTAATGCCGACGCGCCGCCAGCGCTGAACGTGGTTTCAGCCAATGCCATTTGAAAATCACCGAAAATATTAGAAATTACTCTTCTCGATTCTTACCACGAGAATGGTTAATTTTCTGGTGATGTGCGACAATTAGGCTGACTTTATTGCCATTTAAATCATCTTGAGATTAACGTTTGCGCTTGATGCCGTCGATTTGCGACTGCAGACGATCGAGCTGATTTTGAAGTTCTTCCAACGAGCGTTCACTGCCCTCGCGCATACGCTTTACAGCCGCTTGCGCACCACTAACATTTGCCTCATCTTTTGTATCGCGCACATCACCAAATGGAGAAAACATCTTGAAGGTGCGCTCAAACATCGAGAGGTTTTGCTTACCCATTTCTTCCAGTTTTGAAACAGGGAATATGCCGCCGGTCATCGTTTGCAGCATGTCCTTCATTTTATCTTTGTTTTGTGCAAACGTTTGCATAGATTGCTCAAGATATTTGCCCAAAAGCGCATCCATGTTGGCGCCATGAAAACCAATCACCTGACGCAAAAAAGAGGTTGGCAAAAGGTTTTGTCCCTTGGTTTCAGCTTCCATAATGATGAGAGTTAAAACCGAGCGCGTGATATCTTCACCTGTTTTTGCATCATAGACATTAAAAAGGATCCCATCTTTAACCATCTGCGCAAGATTCTCGAGCGTGACATACGTGCTGGTCGACGTATTATAAAGCCGTCGGTTGGCATATTTTTTAATTGTAATTGGTTCGGCATTTGCTTCGGTATTTGCTTTGGCTGTTTTATCGGTCATGTATGATCTCCTCACCGCATGAAAGGTTAACACATTTCTTTGGCCTTGTCGCCTCCCCCCTTAACAAAAAGAAAAAACTGCAGTACGGTGAGCAGCATAATGACAAACTCTCCCGAACTTGACGCCATGGCGCGTCGCTACTTAGACCTCTGGCAAGAACAGTGGTCGAGCTTTGCCAGCAACCCGGAAACCGCCTCCCAAATGGGCCGTATGATGGAAATGATGGCGCCAGCCAGCTCTATGATGTCACGCATGTTCAACCCGGATGCTGCAGCGGCTGCACCGCCGATACGAGAGAGCAAGTCACGCACATCATCTTCCCGTCAACGTCCCATGAGTGAGCCTGATGATGAACCTGTCACCAACGCGCAAGCGCAAACAAACGAGGCTCGGGCCGAGGCCACTGCCGCTGCACTTCAATCTGTGCTTGGCAGCATGGTTGAGCTCGCCCGCCGGCTTGATGCCTTCGGCCAGCGGCTGGAACATTTGGAACACATCATTGACGTCCCCACAGAAAAGCTGGAGGAACCGAAAAAAAAGCGGACTGTTCGACGAGTTGCAAAGCGCAAACCTAGCACAAAGGCTCCTGCAAGCAGATCCAAAACTGTGCGGAGCAGCACTAAGCCGAGCCGTAAACGAAAAACTTGAGCAATTTATCATCGGTGTCGAGCGTTATC
This sequence comes from Bdellovibrionales bacterium, assembly GCA_039808765.1. Classification (GTDB taxonomy): domain Bacteria; phylum Pseudomonadota; class Alphaproteobacteria; order UBA2400; family UBA2400; genus JBDHTQ01. The sequence continues at coordinate 19,475 of JBDHTQ010000007.1, read as the reverse complement.
GCTCTCACCCTTATAAACGAAAATTGCGCCGCCCCCGGACAGTTTGGAAAGAGGGCAGCTCGCGCTTGCTTGACTACGGCGGCAGCGGTCCCGTAGCGCTCTTTGTACCCTCGTTAATCAACCGAGCGTATATTTTGGACTTGGATGAAGAACGGAGCATGCTAAGAGCTCTGTGCCGTCAGGGGATTCGCCCTCTTCTCTTTGATTGGGGAGATCCGAGTGAAAGTGAGTGGGGTTTCGGTCTACAGGCCTATATCGAACGACTGGAACGTGCCTGCGTTTACCTCAATCAAAAAGTGCACCTTGTCGGCTACTGCATGGGCGGCAATATGGCCTTGGCAGGGGCATGCCGTAATCCTGATTTATTTTATAGCCTTGCTGTTTTAGCAACCCCTTGGGATTTTCATGCAGAAAACAAAGAACACGCTATCCGCAGTGCTCAGGTTTTTAGAAATTGTGAGAGTGCGTGTGCCATTACAGGCCTTGTTCCTGTTGATGTGTTGCAAACACTTTTTACGCTCCTTGATCCGATTGGAACCGTCAGAAAATTCTCCAAACTTGCAACAATGACCGATGAAGATACCATCCGTCAATTTATCGCGTTGGAGGATTGGCTTAATGATGGCGTTCCGCTTACACTTCGCAGTGCCGAGGATTGCTTGGTGGGTTGGTATGAGCGCAACGATCCCGCCCACAATCTTTGGTTGGTCGGGGACGAGCCAATTCGCCCCAATTTGTTGGACATACCAACACTTGTTCTTCTGCCCGAACGCGATAAAATTGTGCCACCGGATTCTGCTGCCAGCCTTGCAAACATATTGCCAAATCGCACTAAAGTTTCTGTTCCACTGGGTCATGTGGGTATGATTGTCTCAAAAGACGCCCCTTATTACACATGGTCACGCTTAGCAACGTGGCTTAAACGCTGGCGCTTTTAGCTTTTGCGAAATATTCACACCTTTATGCTACCCTTTTACGACAATTTAAGAGGGGGCGATGATGTTGCTGCACTTTATCAATCTAATGAAAGCACAAACTCATTTTAAATTTACTGTTTTTTTAAGTATTTTTTTGCTCCACCCGATGATCTCACATGCAATGACACTTGAGCAGTCGCTCAATGTCAACACGCTTACGATTACGTTGAGTGGCGTCATTGAGCCCGGCGATGATCGACTGGTCGCACAATCACTGATCGGCGCAAAACGTAGCAACAATAATGTAATCGTTATTTTAGATTCCCGCGGCGGTGATGTGGATGTCGCGATGAGCATGGGAAAACTTTTTCGCAGAAATCTTGTCACCACCATCAACAAAACCTGTGGTTCAAGTTGTATTTTTGCCTATGCTGGCGGTGCCAGGCGTGTGTCGTTTATAAGTAAAGGCCGTCCGGAGTATTATTTTAATTTACACCGTCCTGAGTTGGGCGACGCGCTTGCTGAAACGAACTCACCCTTCGCCCAACAAATGATGGGAATGCTCAAAAACTATCTGCAGATCATGCTGGGCAATGACGCTCTTTACGATCTCATGATGACAGTGCCGTTTAGCAGCTTGCACGCAATGCAACTAAGTGAAATTCGTACAGCAAATCTGGTAACCGATTTTAAAGAGCAGTAACACTCGCGTCAGTGCAGCGCACTATCTTCAATCATTTGATCGCTCTCTGACGGTTTAATGTGATCGCGTTCGTCCTGCTCGCGCTTAAGATTGCGAATACGACGCCATTCCATCACGTTACGATTATGGGTTGATAAGTCTTTAGAAAACGTATGCCCACCCTGTCCATTGGCAACAAAATAAAGATATTCGTTTGCTTCTGGGTAAGCTGCAGCACGTAGTGAAGCCCTACTTGGATTGCAAATTGGTGCCGGGGGTAAACCTTGCACAACATAGGTATTATAAGGGGATTGGGTATTTTGCAGATCACTGAGTGTCAAACTACGCCCCAACGGCCCACCCTTGCCATTGGTAAGAGCATAGATGGTTGTCGGATCAGATTGAAGCGGCATACCCAGTTTAAGGCGATTGGCAAAAACACCGGCAATGCGATCTCGCTCAATAGCTAAGGAAGTTTCTTTTTCAATAATAGAGGCCAGCGTCACCATCGCATCGGGCGTGGAAATTGCAGGCGGCAAATCCTTGGAGCGACCATTCCATGCCTCTTTAACCGCATTGTTAAAATCGGTCTGCATTCGGGAAATGAGACCCGCACGGCTATCGCCACGGTTATAATAATAGGTATTGGGAAGAAGCGAACCTTCACGCACGTTACCCGGCAAGGGACCCGTCATAAGAGAGTCCTCACCAATTGTTTTAAGAATCTGATAAACCGTTGATCCTTCAACCACCGTTATCTTGTGAATGACCACAGCGCCGACCACCATGCGTCGCATGACGGAAAGCAGCGATTCATTAGTATAAAACTGATACTCACCTGCTTTAAGAACTGAATATTGACGTGTTAAAAGCAGCGCCGCTAAAAATATTTCCTTCGGCGGTCGGATAATATTCTCTGCGACAAGTTGTTCAGTAATTTGCCGCACGCTTTGTCCGGCCTCAATCACTACAATTTTATCGGCGGGAAGAGGCCCGGGAAGACGGATATACAACGCCCCCGCCATCAATACCAATGAGATAAGAATGAGAGAGACAATGGCAAGCTCAGTCAGTCGAAAAAACCAGCGAAACATGCCATAATCCTCTCGTTAGATTTTAATCCGTATAACGCTTGAAGATGAGGCTGGCATTTGTCCCACCAAAACCAAAGGAATTCGAAAGCGCATAATCCACTTTTCTTTCCTTCGCTTTGTTTGGCACAAGGTCCATCCCTTCTGTTCCTGCATCAGGATCTGCCAGATTTAATGTAGGCGGTACAACCTGATCAGTAAGGGTTTTCAGGGAGAAAATCGCTTCAACCGCACCAGCTGCACCCAGCAAGTGACCGATTGATGACTTGGTAGACGACATAGAGACGTTTGCAGCCCCGTCACCCAATAAGCGACGCACCGCCCCCAACTCAACCATATCACCAACCGGCGTCGAGGTGCCGTGCGCATTGATATAGTCAATTTGGCTAGCTGTAATGCCGGCACGCTTCAGCGCCATACTCATCGCACGAAAGCCGCCGTTCCCGTCTTCTGGCGGGGAGGTAATGTGGTAGGCATCACCCGAAAGGCCATAGCCAACCAACTCACCATAAATCTTGGCACCGCGCTTTTTAGCGTGTTCCAGTTCTTCAAGAACAACAACCCCTGATCCCTCACCCATCACAAAACCGTCACGGCCTTTATCGTACGGACGTGATGCATTTTGCGGTGTTTCATTATAGGCGGTTGATAACGCACGTGCAGAAGCAAAGCCAGCCAGCCCAAGCCGACAAACGGCAGCTTCAGCACCACCTGCTACCATCACATCAGCATCATCAAACGCAATCAAACGCGCAGCATCACCAATGGCATGAGCACCCGTTGAACATGCCGTTACAACCGCATGATTAGGGCCTTTATATCCATGCAAAATAGAGACATGCCCTGAAGCAAGATTAATCAGACACGAGGGAATAAAAAACGGCGAAATACGACGCGGCCCTTTTTCATTGAGCGTAATTGAGCCTTCATAAATTCCAATCAACCCGCCAATACCAGAGCCGATCATCACGCCTGTGCGTTCTCGCTCTTCATCATTTTGAGGAATGTAGCCACTGTCTTGAATAGCACCTTGTGCCGCTGCAATGGCATAAAGAATAAACGGATCTACCTTGCGCTGCTCTTTAACAGGAAGATAGTCCTCCCCGTTGAACAAACCGTCGGCAGTAGCCCCAATAGGCACCATACCGGCAATTTTTACAGGAAGATCTGAGGTATCAAACGACGTAATCGTTGAGATACCTGACTCGGCGTTGATCAATCGCCGCCAGACGTGGTCAACACCCACGCCTAGCGGTGATACGATCCCCATGCCGGTAATGACAACACGACGCATGGTCTTTTCGATCTAACCCAAACTAAGCTGCTGCTTGGTTTTGGGAAATGAAAGAAATGGCATCCTGAACCGTCTTGATTTTTTCGGCAGCATCATCAGGAATTTCGATACCGAATTCTTCTTCAAAAGCCATGACCAACTCAACGTTATCAAGGCTATCGGCCCCCAGATCGTCGATGAAGCCGGCTGTATCGGTAACCTTTGCCTCGTCTACGCCCAGACGCTCCACAACAATTTTTTTAACGCGGGCACTGATATCGCTCATTTTAAGTTCCTTTTCAGAGTTGACATCAAGAAGGCATGGCATAACACACTTACCACGCCCCCTCAAGAGAGATCATCTATCCTGTTGGGAAGGACATCCCCCCACCAAACACGGCATACTCACTTGCGGCTTTTGGGTAGCAAAAGATGAAGCAAAAGAAAAGCTAAAAGATTGTTTGCCGATCACATCGCCGATAAGAAATAATTCTTAACGACTTAAACCATGGCCATTCCACCGTTAACATGCAAAGTTTGACCTGTTACATAACGCGCTTCTTGACTGGCAAGATAGAGCACAGCTGCAGCGATATCATCACTGCACCCCATTGTTCCTGCAGGAATTTTTGAACTAATTGCATTTTTTTGTTCATCGTTCAATGCATCCGTCATCGCGGTTGCAATAAAGCCAGGTGCCACACAATTAACCGTGACACCACGACTCGCAACTTCTAATGCCAATGCTTTGCTCATGCCAATCAATCCAGCTTTACTGGCCGCATAATTTGCTTGTCCTGCATTGCCTGTTACGCCAACAACGGATGTGATGGAGATGATTCGCCCCCATCTGTTTTTCATCATCGACCGCAAAACAGCACGCGATAAGATAAAAGCAGCCGTTAAATTAACATCTAGAACGGACTGCCAATCTTCATTCTTCATCCGCATGGCCAACCCATCGCGCGTCAAACCTGCGTTATTGATGAGAATATCAATTGGCCCACCCAGTTTCTCTTCACTCGACTTTACAAGCGCTTCAACAGAAGCTGAATCAGATAAGTTAGCAGGCACAATCACTGCATTTTCACCCACGGCTTGTGCAACTTTTTCCAGCGCATCTATACGCGTTCCAGACAAAGCCACACGCACACCTTGCTTTGCCAATGTTTGTGCAATTGCTTGACCAATACCGCCCGATGCACCTGTCACCAAAGCACGTTTGCCTGACAGATCAAATAAATTCATTCTAATTCTCCTTACCAAATACGGCTGTCGTATCAATTTCATACGCCAACATGATCGATGTGCTGTTCAAGGTTGCAAGTTGATGATGCCCAACCGCCCCAATCGGTGCACACACACCACCTGCGCCACCAATCAATACTTCTGCTTGAGGCTGTAAAAGTAATTCTACGTCCAGCCAGATCACACCGTGAGAATCCTGGTGAATACTGGTAATACGCCGAATACCGACAGGAATCCCACCACTGAGAATGAAGACATAAGCGCCTTCTTTACTGATCATGCGTTTGCAAAACCATGCCGGTAACAACCTAACTTTTTCACGCATATTATCATTTAGTTCATCATCTAACATCATGCAGGTGCTCTCCTATTTCAATGAACGGGCAAAGGTCTCGATGTCGGCAGGAGTGTGAAGGCTGCATGCATTTAAATCGGGATCAATCTTTTTCGCAAGGCCTGCCAAAACCTTGCCCACACCGCATTCAACAAGCGTATCGACATTGTTTGATTTCATCATTAGCACACTCTCTCGCCAACGAACTGTGCCACAAACTTGATCAACCAAACGCTTGCGAATTTCTTCGATATCGCGCGAGGGGGTTGCTGTTACATTGGTGATGATGGGAACGCAGGGGGCATGCATGGAAACCTCAGCAAGGGCATCTTCCATAGCTTCAGCGGCCGGTTGCATCAACTGGCAATGAAAAGGGGCACTTACAGGCAATAAAATTGGCTTTTTTGCCCCCCGCTCAATTGCCAATGTCATCGCACGCTCAACCGCAGCGGCGTGACCACTAATCACCACTTGTTCAGACGAATTATCATTCGCCGCATTACAAATTTCCTCCGCGCGGGAAGCCTCTTGTGCTAAGCGCACAACCTCGTCATACCCCATCCCACGCATAGCAGCCATCGCACCGATTCCAACAGGCACAGCACGCTGCATTGCATTGCCACGAATGCGCAGCAAACGCGCTGCATCCGCAAGTGAAAATGTGCCAGCCGCACAAAGCGCAGAATATTCACCCAAGCTGTGGCCTGCAACGCACTGCGCATAATCAGATAATTTAATTCCACACTCTTTTTCTAACACACGCATTACAGCGATGCTTACCGCCATTAAAGCAGGTTGAGCATTTTGGGTGAGTGTGAGTTCATCAAGAGGCCCCTCAAACATCAAGCGTGAAAGATTTTGATCAAGCGCATGATCCACTTCCTCGAATACATCACGGGCTGATGAAAAAGCAGAAAAAAGCTCTTTTCCCATTCCCACTTGCTGACTTCCCTGGCCAGGAAATACAAAGGCATAAACCGTCATTATTACTCCCTAAAAACAATCCGAACCGGGCTCAGTTCGTATGCGCCACAGTGAAGCGAACAAACAAAACAGTCAAGCGATAACACCGAAAAAAGAATACTGAAATTCTAATTTTTGAGGAGCTTTATAAGACTCGAAACATCCAAACGATGATGACCCTGCTGTTGCAAAAGAGCAAAAAACTGATCGATCACCGCTGCCATCGGCAGTGCCGCACCACTTCTTTTGGCTTCGTTTAAGCAGATACCCAGATCCTTGCGCATCCATTCCACCGCAAAACCAAAATTGAAAGAGTCTTCCGTCATGGTTTTGCCGCGATTGATCAGCATCCACGAACTCGCTGACCCCCCTGACATTACAGCAATTGCTTTTTCCATATCCAGTCCAGCCTTCATGCCAAAAGCCATTGATTCAGCAACACTCTGTGCTGCGCCAGCAATTAAAATCTGATTACAGCATTTGGTCAACTGACCATTGCCGCTTTCACCCATATAAACAATCGTTTTACCATAGACTTTTAAAAGCGGATTCACTTGATTATAAATTGCCTCGTCCCCTCCCACCATAATGGCAAGCTGTGCGTTTTCAGCGCCTGATTGTCCACCTGTAATTGGCGCATCAAGGAAATGATGACCGTAGTCCTTTGTTTGCGCATAAAGTTTTTTCGCAATAGCGGGACTAGTAGTTGTATGATCAACAATCACCAAGCTTTTTTTATCGGCGCTTAAAATACCATCGTCGCCCATCACAACCTGCGCAAGATCATCATCATTACCAACACATGTCATCACAACATCTACCTGGGCCGCAACCTCTCGAGGCGTCAAAGCAAATGCGCCTCCATGTTCTTGCACCCACGCCTCTGCCCGTGCAGATGTGCGGTTATAAACAACAACATGATGCCCTGCCTGCGCAAGGTGACGCGCCATCGGAAATCCCATCGTTCCGAGACCAATAAAGCCTACTTTTGTCATTTTGATGCCCCTTCTATCATTAAAAAAAATCACTATGACTCTTCCGCATCAAAAGAAGCAAACCGCAACAACCATTCAATTGGGACAAAAGGAGATTATGCAGCTCTTTCTTGGAGATTCCGAAGAAGAGACTCGATTTCTTTACGGACGTCTTCAATGTCAGCCATACCGTTTACAGTGTGTAAAATGCCCCGCTTCGAATAATACGGTAACAATGGCGTTGTCAGATTGCGGTAGGCCTCAAAACGTTCACCAACTACATCAGCACGATCATCGTCACGATGCAAAAAGTTGGTTCCACCACAAACATCGCACGTCCCAGCCTTTTTCTGCGGCTTAAAGCGTCCGTGATAACTTGCGCCGCACTGCGAACAATTAAAACGTCCAACCAGCCGCTCGGTTAGAGCCTCTTCATCAACACGAATTTCGATGACAGCGGATAAAGGAAAACCTAAATTGCTAAGCAAACCATCAAGTGCTTCCGCCTGATTAACTGTTCGTGGAAAGCCATCAAGCAAAAAACCATTTTGGCAATCAGGCTGACTAATGCGCTCAGCTATCAAACCTATAATCATCTCATCAGGCACAAAGTGTCCATGAGCAAGAATGCTTTTAAGTTGCTTGCCTGTTTCTGTTGATGACGCTGCAGCATGCCTCAGCATTTCCCCAGTTGATATTTGGATAAGGCGCCGACTTTGCTCCAAAAATTTTGCCTGAGTACCCTTACCTGCCCCAGGGGGGCCGAGCAGAATCAAGTTCATCCGCGGCGTCCTCTCAACTTCGCTTTTTTGATTAAACCTTCGTACTGTTGCGCCAATAAATAAGAATGAATTTGAGCAACAGTGTCAATCATTACAGAAACTGTAATCAACAACCCTGTCCCACCAAGATAAAAGGGAATCCCAGGCATCCACGCACGAACAAACTCGGGCAGAAGACATACCCCTGCAAGATAGAGCGCCCCCACTAAGGTCAAGCGTGTAATAACATAATCAATATAATCGGCCGTATTTTTACCGGGGCGAATCCCAGGAATAAACCCACCACTTTTCTTCAGATTATCAGCAACATCTTCAGGATTCACAACAATAGCTGTGTAGAAGAAAGTAAAGAAAATAATCATCGCAGCATAAAGAACCATAAATGCAGGCTGCCCATGCTGCAGAGCAGACAAAATCGTTTGCAGCCATTCTGGCGTTTTTGTTGGATCAGCAAAACCTTGCCATGTCGCTGGTAAAAGCAAAAGAGAGCTCGCAAAAATAGCAGGAATAACGTTAGCCGAATTAAGCTTAATTGGTAAATGAGATGTCCCCCCCGTCATCATACGCGATCCTTGCTGACGGCGGGGCGTTTGAATAAGCAATCGGCGTTGGGCTCGTTCCATCAAAACGATGAACGCAACGATTCCAACAATTAAGACAGCCAAAATAGCAATCATATAGAATGGTAGAGTATTCGTACGCCCCAACTCCAACGTGGTTGCTAAAGCCCCCGGCAAACCTGCAACGATACCTGCAAAGATAATGAGTGATGAACCATTCCCTACGCCGCGCGCTGTAATTTGCTCGGCCAACCAGAGCACGAACATCGTACCACCTGTCAAGGTGATTACAGTCGTAATATGAAAGAATAGGCTCGGGTCAAGTACAGCTGAATTACCATGTGCGCCCTGAAGTCCAACAAGACCATACGACACACCCAAAGCCTGCAAGCTGGCAAGAATCAGCGTGAGCCAGCGCGTATATTGATTCAACCGTTTACGCCCCATTTCGCCTTCTTTTTTCAGCTGCTCAAGATCTTTTGATACCATGGTCAGAAGTTGAACAATAATCGAGGCTGAAATATAAGGCATAATCCCAAGCGTAAAAATAGAAAGATTTTTAAGCGCACCACCCGTAAACATATTGAACATGCCCAATACGCCACCAGCGACCTTCTGTGCAAAAATATCAGCGACAACTAAAGGGTCAAGGCCAGGCAGTGGGATATAAACCCCCAAACGAAAAAGCAAGAGCGCACCCAATGTGAAAAGGATGCGCTGTTTAAGCTCAGTCGCTTTGGCAAGCGCGCCAAAATTCATGTTGGAAACAAGCTGTTCAGCGGCTGATGCCATGACGTGACCCTATCAGGAAAGCCCCTCGAACGAGGGTCTGGAAAACAATGCAGTCTAGCGTGAAAGAAAACATCAGGCTAGATAAAAATGGACGGAAGCCTAAGCGGCTTCCGTTTCAACAGGATGACGAGCTAGAATCTTGATCGTTCCACCCTTGCCTTCAATGGCAGTAATCGCCGAGCCTGAAGCGCCTGCAACTTCAAAATTTAGCTTTGAAGAAACCTCACCCACGCCAAGCAAACGAATTCCATCACGCGCTTTAGAGCAAAGATTTGCCTTAAGCAACACTTCATACGTAATCGTTTGCTTTGAATCGATTTTACCTGCATCAACAGCTTTTTGAACACGACCAATGTTGATTACAGCGTAATCATTTGAAAAAATGTTCTTAAAGCCACGCTTTGGCAAACGACGTGCCAAAGGCATTTGACCACCTTCAAAGCTCCCGATCGAGACGCCAGAACGAGCTGTTTGGCCTTTACCACCACGACCACAGGTTTTACCTTTACCGGAACCGATCCCGCGGCCTACGGTCATCATTTTCTTACGCGCTCCGGGATTGTCGCGAATTTCATTGAGCTTCATGGCTCTCTCCTCATACGCTTACAGCTAATCTTGTTGTTCGGATAAGCTGACGAGATGTTTAACTTTTTCAATCATACCGCGAATTGCCGGAGTATCCTGCAAAGTACGCGTTGTGTGACGACCGCTCAATCCCAACCCTTTTAACGTCGCAATCTGGCGATCAGTGCGACCGCTCAAACCTCTGGTTTGGGTAATGGTCAGGGTAGAGCTGGCTGCTACCTGTTTTTTCTTAGCTGGTGCCATTATTCCTCTCCTTAACCTTCAGATGATTGAGTCTCGTGCGAAGAAGAATTTTCAGTGCGACCAAAAATTTCATTCACACGTTTGCCACGACGTGATGCGACAGAGCGAGGACTTTGAACCTGTTCCAATGCGTCAAACGTCGCACGGATCAAGTTGTGAGGGTTTGTACTGTTCAAAGCTTTTGCCACAATGTCCTGAATGCCGAGCGCTTCAAAAATTGCGCGCTGCGGACCACCAGCGATTACACCCGTACCGGCCGGAGCCGAACGCAGAATAACACGGCCTGATCCGTAGTGACCATTAACGTCATGGTGAAGTGTGCGACCTTCCCGCATTGGGACACGGATCATCTTCTTCTTTGCAACATCAGTAGCCTTACGGATCGCTTCAGGAACTTCGCGGGCCTTACCCGTTCCATAACCAACACGCCCTTTGCCATCGCCAACAACAACAATTGCCGCGAAACCAAAACGCTTACCGCCTTTAACAACTTTTGCAACGCGGTTTACACCAACTAGCTTTTCCAGCAGCTCTTCGCCAGCTTCCTGACGTTCGGCAGAGCGTTCAGCGTTATTATTGCGCTGCGGACGGTTACCGCGTTCTGCACGTTCTGGACGTTCTGCGCGAGCGCTGTTTTCAGATGTGTTTGCCATCTCTCATATACTCCTTAGAATACCAGTCCAGCTTCACGTGCAGCATCGGCTAACGCCTTGATACGGCCATGAAAGAGAAAACCACCACGGTCAAAAACAACAGACTCAACACCAGCTTTACGTGCACGCTCACCAATGAGCTTGCCGACAGCTTGGGCAGCTTCTTTGTTGCCGGTTGCCTTAAGTGTGGTTTTCAAGTCTTTATCCAATGTGGATGCTGAAGCCAGTGTCACACCCTTTGTATCATCAATGACCTGCACATAAATGTGACAGTTCGTGCGATGTACAGAAAGACGTGGACGGGACGAATCCAATTGACGAATGCGTGCACGGACGCGTTGCTGGCGGCGTGAATGCTGTTGATTAGGTTTAATAGCCATTTTTCTTGCCTGCCTTTACTTCTTCTTACCTTCTTTGCGAAGAATCTTCTCACCCTGATACATGACACCTTTGCCTTTATAGGGCTCTGGCTTTCTGTAAGAGCGAATTTGCGCCGCAACTTGACCAACTTGCTGTGAATCAATACCGGTCACAACAATTTCAGTTGGCTTAGGAGTAGCAATTTTAATTCCTGCAGGAGGTGATAAACGAATTTCATGACTGTAGCCAAGGTTGAGAACAAGATCATTCCCCTGCATGGCAGCTTTGTAACCAACGCCAACCATATCAAGTGACTTGGTGTAACCTTCAGTCGCCCCTTTTACAAGTTTTGCTACCAAGGCACGTCCTGTTCCCCACATCATACGTGCTTCGCGCGTATCATTAGCCGGGCTGACATGAACATCCTGACCGTCAATTGTAACCTTAACAAGGTTGTTAACAGTTGCGGAGGTTTCACCCAATTTACCCTTAACCGTAATCAGATCGCCTGTGATAGTTACCGTTACACCTGAGGGAATATGAACGGCATTTTTACCGATACGTGACATCGCTTATTCCCTTTCTTAGAATACACTACACAAAACTTCGCCACCAACATTGGCTGCGCGTGCTTCGTTGTCTGACATGACACCCTTAGGCGTGGACAAAATCCAGATACCCAAACCATTGGCATGCTTCGGCAAGTCTTTGATTGCCGAGTACACACGACGTCCTGGTGTGGAGATGCGCTTGATCTCGCGGATAACCTTATGGCCTTCCGAGTATTTGAGTTCAACCATCGTTACAGGATAACCATTCTTTTCACCCTGATAGAAACCACGGATGTAGCCTTCACGTTTCAGAACCTCAAGAACAGAAATTTTCATTTTGCTGGAAGGCACGCTTGTCTTCGCCAAATTGGCGTTTTGAGCATTGCGTACACACGTCAGCAAGTCGCCGATTGGATCACTTAATGGCATTGTATCCTCCTTACCAGCTAGCTTTCACGAGCCCGGGAATAAGACCTTGTGAGCCTAATTCACGCAGAGCGATACGAGACATTCTAAACTTGCGATAAAAAGCGCGTGGGCGACCTGATATCTCGCAACGGTTACGAATGCGGGTGGGATTGCCGTTACGTGGCAATTCCGCAAGCTTCAACTGAGCGGAAAACCGCTCTTCAGCTGGCAAATCACGATTACGTGCAATTTCCAACAAACGACGGCGCTTGGCGTCAAACTTCTGTGACAGCTTCTTGCGACGATTGTTTTTTTCAATCATGCTTACTTTAGCCATGAATTCCTCGCTTATTTGCGAAACGGCATGTTGAAGTAACGCAGTAATGCGCGGCCTTCATCATCCGTATTTGCGGTTGTTACGATGGTGATGTCCATACCCCGTACATCATCAACTTTATCGTAATCGATTTCAGGGAAAATGAGCTGTTCTTTGATTCCCATGTTGTAATTCCCCTGACCATCAAAGCCTCTGGGATTCACACCGCGAAAGTCACGAACGCGAGGCAAGGCAATGTTGATCAACCGATCAAGGAATTCATACATCCGATCACGGCGCAAGGTTACTTTGCAGCCGATTGTCTGCCCTTCGCGAAGCTTGAATGTTGAAACAGCTTTACGCGCTTTGGTTGGAACAGGGCGTTGACCAGCGATCAACGTCATTTCCTCCATAGCCTTTTGAACTTTTTTACTGTCTTGAGTGGCCTCACCGACACCCATATTCAGCGTGATCTTAACCAGTCGCGGAACTTGCATCAGATTGGTGCATCCGAGCTCTTTCATCAGAGCGGGAACAATCTCTTTCGAGTATTGTTCTTGCAAGCGCGGCTTGGTTGTTTTCGTCGCTTTAACCATGCCTTACCTCACCTTCTTCAAAAAACGTTGCAACCTACACTTACGTTGCAACGGACGACACACTCCATAACAAAAACAGTCTCAAAAAGCCAGTAATAAATCAGCCCTTGAGTACAAATTTAGGATTTAACGATCAATAACTTCACCTGAAGTACGTGCAACACGTACTTTTTGGCCATTATCCAACGTTTTAAATCCAATGCGTGTGGGCTTACCCGTTTTGGGATCACGCAATGCAACATTAGAAATATGAAGCGGCGCCTCCATCTCAATAATTGCAGCCTCTTGCGTTTGCGTTTGGCGCTGGTGGCGTTTAACCATATTCACACCACGCACCTTGACGCGGCGCTCCTCACGCAAAACCTCAATAATCTCGCCGCTTTTGCCCTTATCGCGACCAGCAAGAACGATCACTTGATCGCCTCTTTTCAATTTAATTTTAGCAATCATTACAACACCTCCGGCGCCAATGAGACAATCTTCATAAAGCGCTCACTACGCAATTCACGAGTAACAGGACCAAAAATGCGAGTCCCAATCGGCTCAAAGTTGTTGTTAAGAACAACAGCGGCATTCGAATCAAAGCTAACTGTGCTCCCGTCTGCACGACGAACTTCTTTCTTCGTACGAACCACTACCGCATTCAAAACTTCACCCTTTTTTACTTTTCCGCCTGGCGCTGCTTCTATAACAGAGACTTTAATGACATCCCCGATATCCGCATAACGGCGTCGTGAGCCACCCAATACCTTTATGCATCGGACTTTACGCGCACCGCTATTATCAGCAACTTCAAGAACTGCTTCTACACCAATCATTTTCGTCTCCCCACCTAAGCGGCTTGGCCATTATCAGAGGTGGTGACCAATATCCAGCGCTTGCGCGCTGAGATAGGCCGACACTCCTGAATGCTGACAGTTTCGCCAATTTTCGCGATATTGTTTTCATCATGAGCCATAAACTTTTTGCTCGAATTGATGAATTTCTTATACAGCGGATGCTTCACACGACGGCTAACAAGAACAACACATGTCTTGTCACCTTTGTTGCTCACGACGGTTCCGCGCAAAATACGCTTGGGCATTTTTCCTTACTCCGCTTTCTTTTTCTTAGAAGATGGCGCTGCTTTTGTCTCAACTTTGGCATTGCGCGTGCGCTCACCCTGAATAGTTTTAATCTGCGCAGCTGTGCGACGCAATGTGCGTACCTGAGCTGTGTTTTCCATCTGGCCAGAAGCCTTTTGAAAACGCAGATTGTACTGCTTCTTGGCAATCTCAATCAACTGTTCGTTGAGCTCGTCGTCTGTCTTAAGACGTACATCTGTAATCTTCATCATTCCTCCTCGCCAATACGGCTAACCATTTTGGTCTTGATAGGAAGCTTGGAAGACGCCAAAATGAACGCCCGCTCTGCAACTTCGCGTGGAATACCGTCCAACTCGAAGAGAATGCGACCCGGCTTAACCCGGCAAGCCCAATACTCAACCGACCCTTTACCAGAACCCATACGCACTTCTTGTGGTTTGCGCGTAACAGGCAAGTCTGGGAAAATTCTAATCCAAATTCTACCTTGACGCTTCATCTCACGCGAGATTGCGCGGCGAGCAGCTTCAATCTGGCGTGCGGTAACACGTTCTGCTTCCAAAGCCTTCAATGCGAAAGAACCGAAGTTCAATTCAAAACCGCCTTTGGCCAGACCGTGGATCCTCCCCTTGTGAGCCTTGCGGTATTTCGTACGTTTTGGTGACAACATTTGTCAACTCTCCTCATATCTTATCGGACTGGCGGCTCTCACCACTGCCCTGATGCATGGCAACGCGCTTGTCTTTGGCCAGTGGGTCGTGAGCCATGATATCGCCCTTGTAAACCCAAACCTTTACACCACACTTGCCATATGTTGTCTGAGCCGTGCCACGGGCAAAGTCAATATCAGCGCGCAATGTATGCAAAGGCACTCGACCTTCACGATACCATTCAAGACGGGCAATTTCTGCACCACCCAAACGCCCGCTGCAATTGATACGAATACCCAAGGCACCCAAACGAAGTGCGGATTGAACAGCACGCTTCATCGCACGGCGAAAAGCTACACGACGCTCTAATTGCTGTGCAATGTTTTCAGCAATAAGACGTGCATCAATTTCCGGCTTACGAATTTCAACGATATTGAGGCTAACCTCTTTACCACCAACAAACTTCGACAAATCTGTACGAAGCTTCTCAATATCGGCACCTTTTTTGCCGATAATGATACCGGGACGTGCAGTGTGAATGGTCACACGGATCTTCTTCGCCATACGCTCTATGATGATCTTGCTAACACCAGCACCTGTCAGGCGTTTTTCAAGCATTCGACGGATGCCGAAATCTTGGTGAAGTTGTTCACCATAATCGTCCCCATCTGCGAACCAGCGACTATCAGGGGTACAATTGATTCCAAGGCGAAATCCAACTGGATTAACTTTTTGACCCATTTTACACAGCCTCCTTCTCGGCTTTCGTCTTAGCAACAGGCGCCTGTTGTTCGCGCTCTGTCACAACGATTGTGAGCTTGCTGAAGAACTTTTCAATCCGCGCAGAACGACCACGACCACGTGTGTGAAAACGCTTCATCACCATAGCTTTACCAACTGTGGCTTGCGAGACGTACAAGAGGTCGATCCGAAGCTGATGATTGTTTTCTGCGTTCGCAATGGCTGCTTGCAAGACTTTTTTCACGTCTTGGGCAACACGGCGGCGGCAAAAGCTCAACGATGCAAGCGCTTGGTCCGCTGTTTTTCCTCTGATCAATGCAGCAACAAGATTCAACTTGGTGGGGCTTGTACGGATAGATTCTGAACGCGCCATTGCCGCGTTATCAGCCACCGGACGAAGTGATTTAGCCTTACTCATTATTTCCTCGCTGCTTTTTTGTCGGCCGGCGTGTGACCATGGAATGTACGTGTCGGAGCAAATTCACCAAACTTGTGGCCAATCATCTGCTCTGTCACGAGTACAGGAACATGGGTTTTACCATTGTGCACACCAAACATCAGACCGACGAATAGTGGCAGAATTACTGAACGACGTGACCAGATACGAATCACTTCATTTTTTTTGCTCGCTTTGGCTTTTTCGGCTTTCTTGATCAGATAACCGTCAACAAAGGGGCCTTTCCAGACTGAACGTGCCATGAAAACCTTCCGTTATTTCTGATGACGACGACGGAGAATCATCCCGTCAGTCTTCTTGTTGTGACGAGTCTTGCGACCACGTGTAACTTTACCCCAAGGTGTGGATGGGTGACGACCACCATTGGTACGACCACCGTGAGGGTGATCAACCGGGTTCATCGCAATACCACGAACAGAAGGCTTAATCCCCAACCAGCGTGAACGACCCGCCTTACCAATCGACGTGTTGGTGTGATCCGGGTTAGATACAGCACCGACTGTGGCCATACAATCCGAGCGAACCAAGCGCAACTCACCAGAATTAAGCTTGATCTGAGCATAACCAGCTGCACGACCAACCAGCTGCGCATAAGCACCTGCTGAGCGAGCAATTTGAGCGCCTTTACCAGGCTTCATCTCAATATTGTGAATGATCGTTCCCACAGGAATGCTACGCAACGGCAAAGCATTACCAGGTTTGATATCCACTTTCTCACCAGAGATAATCGTATCACCCACCGCCAAACGTTGTGGTGCAATGATGTAAGAAAGCTGACCATCAGTATATTTGATCAATGCGATAAAAGCCGTACGATTTGGATCGTACTCAAGACGCTCAACTGTCGCTGAAACATCAAAACGGTTACGCTTGAAATCGATTAAACGGTACGAACGTTTGTGTCCACCACTTTTGGTAAACATTACCGTTCTACCGGTATTATTGCGCCCACCAGATTTTGTTAAACCAACCGTCAGCGCCTTGACCGGCTTGCCCTTGAAGAGCATCGATCGGTCTACCAGAATAAGCTGGCGCATACCGGGGCTGGTGGGGCGGAATGTCTTGAGTGCCATTATTTACTCTCCTCATACGCCCGTGGATACATCAATCTGTTGCCCGGCTTCAAGGGTAACGATTGCTTTTTTAACATCAGAGCGAACACCAGCCACACCACGGAAGCGTTTTGTCTTCCCTTTCAGAATGGTGGTATTCACCGACTTAACCTTAACCTTGTAAACTGTCTCAACAGCATCCTTGATTTCAGGTTTTGTTGCGTCAGGTGTAACTTTAAACGTGACCTGACTGTATTGAGAACCCATTGTGCTCTTTTCGGTAATGACCGGAGCAACAAGAATACTCAACATACGCTCAGTAAGAGGCTTTGCTTTTGTTTCTGTCTTACTCATTTCAGGCGAGCCTCCAACTGCTCAATCGCATTTCTGGTCAAAACCAGTGTCTCACGGCGCAGGATGTCATAAACATTCGCACCGATTTCCGGAAGCACATCAATGTGCGGAATATTCGCTGCAGCGCGGCAGAAGTTCAGATCAAGATTCGCACCGTCAATAATCAGCGCAGATTCAATCCCAAGTTTCTTCAGCTGCGTCGCCAAAGTCTTGGTTTTGTGAGTATCTGTCTTGGCCTGATCCAGAACAAGCAACTTACCGTTTTTGGCTTTTGTCGAAATTGCAATCTTCAATGCCAACTGACGAACTTTCTTCGGTAAGCTGTAAGCGTGTGAACGAACAACCGGTCCGAAGATGATACCGCCCTTACGGAATTGCGGAGAACGCAATGAACCCTGACGTGCACGACCGCCACCCTTTTGTGCAAAAGGCTTCTTGGTTGTACCACTAACACCAGAGATGGTTTTAGTAGAATGCGTACCAGCACGGCTCTTCGCACGCTGCCATTGGAAATAGCGATCAAGAATATCAACACGCTGAACGTCTTGCGACACTACATCGTCACTGATTTCGGTTTCACCAACCACTTTTCCATCCAGTGAGAGAACTTGTAACTTCATTACTCACCACCCTGCGACTGTGTCGCACTCTTTAGCGCAGCGGGAAATGGAGCATCTTTAGGACGCTCACGCTTCACGGCATCACGAACAATAACAAAAGACTTTTCTACTCCGGGAACACAACCCTTGATGTAAATCAGGCCACGCTCTGCATCAACATCAACAACCTTAAGGTTGAGTGTTGTGACGCGGGTTGCACCCATGTGTCCAGCCATTTTTTTGTTCTTAAAAACACGACCGGGATCTTGGCGGCAACCTGTTGAACCATGTGAACGGTGAGAAACAGAAACACCGTGTGTCGCACGCAAACCGGAGAAGTTATGACGTTTCATAACACCGGCAAAACCACGACCAATGGTGATCCCTGTAACATCGACGTATTGACCGGGAACAAAGTGCGCTGCGCTTAATTCAGCACCAACGTCAAGCATTGCATCTTCCGACACACGGCATTCAATCAGCTTGGCTTTAGGCTCAATTTTAGCATTCGCAAAATTTGTGCGCTCTGCTTTGCTGCAGTTTTTAGCTTTTTTGGTACCAATGCCGATTTGAACAGCGCTGTAACCATTATCTTTTTGTGTGCGAACGCCAGTCACCTGACAGCTCGACACGTTTAGGACAGTAACCGGAACAGAAACGCCATCATCCTTACGGTAGATACGGCTCATTCCCTCTTTGACTGCCATTAAAGCGGTACGTTGTTGCATTATATAACTCCTCAGTAACCTGACTACTGCCCGATCACTTCAACACTAACACCGGCAGCAATTTCAAGCTTGCTGAGTGCATCCAAGGTTTGCGGCGTTGGCTCAACCAAATCAAGAATGCGGGCGTGCGTACGAATTTCGAACTGCTCGCGAGACTTCTTGTCGATATGAGGACCACGGTTGACCGTGTAACGCTCGATTTTAACCGGCAGAGGAACAGGTCCGCGTACTTCTGCGCCTGTCCGCTTGGCGGTGTTTACGATCTCTCGTGTGGACTGATCCAACACGCGATGATCAAATGCCTTGAGGCGGATGCGAATTCTGTTCGCCATGATATCCTATTCCCCTACTTCTAAGTTAACCAAATTACTCGATGATTTTGGCGACGACGCCGGCGCCAACGGTACGTCCACCTTCACGGATCGCAAAACGAAGTCCTTCGTCCATCGCAATCGGTGCAATCAGCTTTACCGTCATCGATACG
>JBDHTQ010000006.1:0-153768 GCA_039808765.1 Bdellovibrionales bacterium | reverse complement strand
CCGCCGTAACATTGGTGCTACTCACAGGGTCTGTCGTAAACACAACACTTTGGCCCGATGGTGCTGTCGCATCTTTAACAACCGTATCGGTCACTGCCGTGGCAGCATTGCCCAAGCTATCTGTTAAGACCACAGATAAGCTCAGTGTTCCATCGTTTAAGGTGCTGAGGTTTAATGAATTAACCAGCTGATTGCTTGATGTGATATTGCCCGTTCCCGTCACAGCGTGGCTGGCTGGATCGCTGATGGTGTAGCTGAAAGCCGCACCAATTTCACCATTGCTGATTCTAAATGCTGCTGCATTGACATTCGCGCTATCGACCGGATCCGTGGTAAACGCCACGCTATGACCTGATGGCACATTTGTGTCTTTAAGAACCGTATCGGTTACGGCTGCGCCAAGGTTACCAACACCATCCGTTAATCTGACAGATAGCGTTAGTGTTCCATTATTCAGTGTTGATACATTCACACCACTCACAGGGTGCGTCGACGCACCAATCATTCCCGTACCGGCCACTGTATTGCTGGCTGCATCGCTAATGGTATACGCATAAGCAGCACCGATCTCAGCATTATTGATATTGAAGGCAACAGCAGTTTGATTGCTTAGTGTAATGGGATCGCTCACAAACACCGTACTGTATCCTGATGGCGCAAGCGTATCTTTTGTTGTGGTCGTAGTTGCAATGCTCCCGACGTTATTTGAGTCATCCTTAAGCGTGACGGATAGCGTAATTGTCCCATCATTAAAGCTTGTAAGATTTAATCCAGAAACAGTAACAGTTGAAGTATTAACCATACCTGTTGCAGTTAGCGTATGGCTGCCACTATCATGAAGTGTGTACGTGTAGGTTGACCCCACTTCAGCGTTGGTAATTTGAAATCCGACGGCATTATCGTTTGCCTGTGTAATTGGAATTGTTGTAAACGCCGCAACATACCCTGAAGGCGGTGTCGTATCATTAATATTGGCAGAAAGAGTAATTGTTGACGGAACAATTGCTATTATTGCCTCTTTGTTGTTTCCTGAAATAGTCGCACCGTTGAGCTCAACATTTTCCACCACAAAAGAATTTAGTCCCGAATCGCTGTTCTGAATGGTGTAACCAAAAAGCAAATCTGTCGTATTTCCCCCTCCTACGAAATCAGCATAACGACTTTGCCCTCCAATTGTTATCAGCAGGCGCGGGATGCCGCCTTGAGCTTGAACAGCCTCATTAAAGTGCAAGCGAATTTTTATCACTTGACCGATGCTCAAACGTTCTTCAGCAACGGAAGGTGCTTCAGTTACATATGGTGCCACTTTTGTACCAGCGATTTCTGCTCCGACCCAGCTAACCTTGTTTACAATAGCCGCTTCATGCGCTTCATATGTTGGCGACCCTTCAGCAACCCCATTTACAACACCAGAAACAATCTCACCCATTTCACCAACACCGGCACTTAGCTCGCCAGCGACATTACCCTGAATGACAATATCTCCGTCACGAACACGTGTAGTGGTGGTGGTGCCATTGCTCACCACATCAATATCCGTACCTAATAAAGTGATAACACCCCCTGGCACTGTAACTGTACGCGTGACACTTCCCGATACATACTGTATAGCCCCGGCAGAAAGGAGCCTTATATGGCTCGGATCAATGCTGATGGAACTGCCCTGAGCAATCGTCAAAAATGCTCCGTCTTTAAAACCAAGCCGGACAATAGCCCCAAGACTATTGGCTACAGTAACGGTGGCAGGCATCAGCACCGGAGTGCCTAACGTTACACGACGTGTTCCATCAAAATCACTTACTGTGTTCGAACCGATTGTTTCCAGAACCCCCAGCTGAGTTGAAAGCTTACGTCGCTTTTCAACCCGAACAATATTATCACGCTCAACGCGGCGATAAACACGGTCCGCTACGCTTTTGCTGTTCACGCGCATGGGCGTGTCTTGATTCCCGAGCTTGTCACCAAAACGATAATTAAACGTCATGGCAATCCGGGCATCCAACGAAGAACCACGCTCTTGATTGATCGCACCAGTAAATGTAAGGGCAGGAATGGGTGTCCACTCAAGTCCAGTTTCAACCCCGCAAATACTCTTGTTTTCACGGCCATAAGCCTGCCACTTATATCCTCTTAAAAAACCATTCCAACTGGGGTAGTCGGCAAGACGAGCATCCAAGCGCACATCCCATCCTGGCATCGCTCGTTCTTCGTAATAGGTATCTAAACTCTTCCAGTCTGATAAGGGAAGATAGCGGTTAGCCGAAAAACCAAAATTTACGGTTTCAGCATCAACACCGACACTCATGCGACTATGACCCTGATCCAACGTCCGGTCAAAAAAGATGTTTGCCCCTAATAGCAGTGTATCATTTTTAAAAAGCTGCCGAACAGCAAAACCCGTATTGAAATTAAGATCACCGTCATGAGGTACTATTGATGTCTGATTAAAAATAAAACGACCAAGCTTTTTGTCTTCCCACAGGGGCTGGACGGCTAAGGCTGAAATGTAGGGCTTTCCATCATCAAACCCAACCGTCGCTTCTAGCTTTGATATAAACGGCAATTTGGTTTTTTTAAGCTCTTGCATCCCCGCTTGTGCCATGGCCAGCAAGGCGGTTTGCTTTATAGTTTGAGCATTGAAACCAGAACCACTACTCAGTTCTGAACCATTGACAAGGCTGTAACAAGCACTGCTGGCGTATGTCAGTGTATTTTGGCCACCCTCTTGGGCCAACCGTGAAAAAATGGGCTGTGAAGGGGCTTCTTCACCATCATTGTGTGATGAGACTGCATCTAAAAGGTAGTTCTGAGCAGGGTTGACCAATTGTGTCAATTGGCTGGAGGCATAATCACATACGGACGAAAGCGCCGCACGCACCGCACCACCACCCCCCTCAGCATTGTAAGCCGAGCCAATGCGTTCCAGATTGCCAAACAATGCGTTCAAGTGTGTTTCAATGCGGTTTTCAGTTGAGCTTTCAATTGGTTCATGTGTTTTTTGTAGTATTTCCTGTAATTGCGGATCAACGGTTTTTGCCATGTCGACGCCATCTGCGTTTGCAGTGTTATGGGCGCAAAAAACCAGTATCAGGATCGTTATGAGCGATAGCTTCCGCATCCACCCTTACCTTTGGACATATCTTGTTTCGACTCTAAACAATCACGCACTCAAAACAAGCAATTTTAACCCTTTATCCTTCAAATAAGGTAAAAGTGTGGCCCTTTCGTGTAAAAATTACTGTCGGCGCGTACCCAAACCAAAGTCAGGGTTATGAAAAACAAAATCTGATTTAGATAAATTTACATCGGTTTTTATATCTGTTAAATCAACCGTCGTAACCAGATTTTGCGCATCCAAGACTCGCCATCCTTTAAAAACAAGGGGTTGATCATCAAAAACCAAAGTCATTGTGCCTGCATTTGGATCGGTGGCACTGCGCAATGCAATTTCCAGCTCATTTTCAGAAGGGTGATCAACATGAATAACTGTCACATCATCACCGGCGAAAGAAAGATTTTTTCGCAAAATAACACCAGCGAGCGTTTTATCCAGTGACGTCTGACTTTGCTGATGAAGTTGAGAATCCCACTGATAGATCATTTTTCCGTCGGCAACAATAAAATCACCAACAGGTTGTGTATAGGTAATCTTAAGCCGCCCCGGGCGCCACAACAGAATATCCCCCTTCAAAACATCCGGCCGATCGTCTGTTTGTTGGGTAAATTTGCCTCTCAGTGGCGGGAGCGCATTAAGATAATCTTCCACACGTTTAAGATCACTTTTATTTTGCGCAGAAAGGGTGAAAGCAAAATCGTTTTCGGCGGCCTTCAAGACCGGCTCAGCGTGCACCGAGACGGGAACGATCCCAACAAAAAAAGCCGAGAGTGCTAGGGTTAAAAGTGATGTCTTTTTCATATGAATGCCTTTCTCAACAAGGATTAATTTACCATATTTGCATTTGTTGCCAGCGTGGCATCACGACGCGACCGCCACAAAAGAAAAAGCATCATAAGAATGAAAATAACAGGATCACAGTAATACGGAATTAAAGGCAACGTAGCATAAAGAATAAAATAGGTTGCTTTTTCAAAAACACCCCAACCACGCCGCTCACCTTCCAGCCAAAGAAACATCAAAGCGAGTGCAAAAATGGGGAATTCATACTGAAAAAGGTGCGGAGATGTTAAAAGCACAGCCATGATTAAAGCTGCCGCTTTGTCATTAAAAGAGATTTTTTCTTGTCGCCATAACGCAAAAACGCTTATCGCTGCAAAGGCAGCGCACACTACCTGAAACGACAAACTTAAACAGGGGGATAATCCGGCTTGCCATAACGCACTGTATGTGGAGATCATATTACTGAGCGGCAGTTGCCCGATGGAAAGAACGTCTGCTAATCGTCTTGATGACACAAAGAAAACGACCCACACTTCCGTTCCCAAAGCGAGGACGGAAAGTGCTGTAAGAACAGCAACCATTAAGCCAGCTGTCAGTATTGCCGGATAATATTTTTTTTGTGCCACCACAGCCCACGGCAATGCCAATGCAATTTGCGGCTTATAGATCAGAACCCCCATAACCATTCCACCCAATGAAATGCGCCCTTTTTTAAGCAACAAAAGACCACTCCCCAACACAGCAGCCGATAAAAGGCCGTTTTGTCCACATATTAAACTGTACCAAACCCCGCCAAACGAAAGAGGCACAAGAACACTGCTCCCCTTGGGGCGAATAAGCCAACAAACTGTAAGAAAAAAAGCGAGACTGAACAGATCGAATGTTACCCATGATAAAACATAGGGCAGATAAGAAAAAGGCATCATCAACATTTGCAAGATGGGGGGATAAAACCAGGCATACACATCGTCACTCGAAGGAATGGCTTTTTTATGACCCTCCTGCAGTAATTTGTCATTGTCATACACATCTTCGGGATGGGACGTACGCGCCAGATAAGCTGCGCTCCAAAACGCAATATAGTCTGTTCCCAGGCCACGGTGATTATCCATTATCCAGCTTTGATCAGCGCTTAAAACCTGCAGTGCGGTTGCACGAACATTGAGCGCAAGATTGGTCCACACCAATGCAATCAGCAAAAGTGTAAAGAATCGTTTTGAGTCGATCGAAAATTGGCCGGAGAGAGTCATAAGACCACAACAAAAGAGAGGGCAGAGGGCACTCTCTTTTGTTTGACGAAAATCACCAAAGAATCAATCTCTTTTTTATCGTCCCTAAATTTTTGCGATTAGTTTTCTTGCACCTCATTGTCCTTGGGAGCGTGCTTCGCCAAGATGCGCTGAAGTGTACGGCGATGCATTTTGAGGCGACGCGCTGTTTCAGACACATTGCGATCACATTGCTCAAACACGCGGTTTATATGCTCCCACCGCACACGATCGGCCGACATCGGATTTTCCGGAGGAGCAGGCAAGCTCCGACCATCAGCCAATAAAGCGCGCTCCACAGCATCAGCATCGGTTGGCTTTGATAGATAATCAATGGCACCCGCTTTCACAGCCGCAACAGCAGTCGCAATGTTGCCATAACCGGTTAACATGATAATGCGGCAATCGGGGTTGGCTGTGCGAACAGCTTCAACCACATCAAGGCCACTGCCATCGGTCAAGCGTAAATCTAAAACAGCAAAAGTGGGGGGCTGATCTTTGGCAATTTTTATACCCTCTGCCACGCTGCCAAGAGAAATGACATCAAATCCCCGTTTTTCCATCGCCCGCGCCAAACGTTGACGAAAGACAGTATCATCATCAACAATCAACAAACTACGGGCTGGATCACCACTAAATGTTAATTTTTCGACAGGCGCGGCTGCCGCTGTTTCAGAATTCATCATGTTTAACCTCCATCGATGCAAATATTGGCGCGATTCTTGGCCATTGAACAGTAATACACGCGCCGCCTTTATTTTTATTGCTAAAAGTCACACGTGCCTTGGTTCTTTCAAGCAATGTTTTTGCTATAAACACACCAAGCCCCATATGGCCAGTGCGCAAATGAGCACGGGTCGAAATATAGGGCTCGCCGACCCTTTGGAGAAGGCCCGAGGAAAACCCCGGCCCATCATCCATAATCGTGACCCGAACCATGGTCTCTGTCCACTGTGCATGAATGGTAACGGTAGTTTTGGCGAATTGGAAAGCATTTTGCACAAAATTACCGATTCCATGCATCAATTCTGGACGCCTGCTCACCATAAGCGGGACGCCATTGTTTTGGTCTGTTCCAACCATCAGCTGCTTGTCGCCCACCTTGTGCCGAGAAGCCGCCTCTTCTAACAGCGCAAGAAGAGGAACAATTCTGTAAGGATCGCCACCTTCTGCGGAAGGGTTACGGGCAAAATCCGCCAAAACTTGACGACACCGCTCGGATTGACTAACCAACAATTCAACATCCTCGCGAATGCTCGAGCGGGGCGAAATTTCTTTTAACAGCTCGTGAGAAACCAGAGAAATGGTCGCAAGTGGCGTCCCCAGTTCGTGCGCAACGGCAGCAGCCAAAGCTCCCATTGCTGTCATTTGATTGGCTGAGGCCAACTCAACTTGGGCCGCATTCAACGCGCGCCGCATTCGTCGGGTATTACGAGCGACACCCCACGAATAAAAAGCAATAAAGATAACACTCAAAACCAATGTAAACCACACCACCCACGTGTAGCGTGGCGGCAATTCCAAGGCACCATTCACCCATGGCAAAGGGAGATGCCACATGGCATTAAGGGTAAGGCAAGCAATGGTTAGTCCAGTTAAGCTTGCCACAGCCCAAAAACGCAGCAAACCTGCAGCAAGCGCAACAGGAGTAAGCAAAAACAGTGCAAAAGGGTTAGTTAGTCCGCCGGTTAAATAAAACAACAATGAGAGCTGAAGCACGTCAAAAGCGAGATAAAGCGTTGCATGCCGGGCGCTCAATTTAAGGTTCTGCTTACGATGAGCAATCGCCGTCACGTTCAACACCAAGGCCGCCATAACGGTTGCTAAACACGCAGGCAGACTCAAATTGGCATCCATCGCATAATTGGCAAGCAAAATACATGTTAGCTGCGCTAAAATTGAAGTCCAGCGCATGGTAATAAGCGAGCGAGCCGCCACCAACCCTTCGGTGGTATCGTCGGTCTCTGTTTCCGTCAGAAGTGAATGGCTATTTAGCCCAGGATCAAAGGCAACACTCATGATTTTCTCTGTTTATCCCGTAGCGCACAAAAAGACGAGAGCAAAAGGAATACTTTCGTCCTTATTTATTTTTTCTGTTCTGTCGCTTTGCATTTCTTTTCTTCATCGATCGTTAAATATCCCGTGTTGCAATATGCACGAAGCAACCTCAACCATGTAAAAGAGGTTTAAATGACACGTAAAGCACTCCACGTTGAAGAAATCGCCGCCCTTATTCCCGATGGCGCTCGCCTGATGATTGGCGGTTTTATGGGGGTAGGCACACCAAAAAGAATTATTGACGCCCTCATCACACAGGGCCGAAAAAACTTAACTGTGATCGCCAATGATACGGCCCGACCCGGTGTCGGCATCGGAAAGCTGATCGATGCGGGATGTGTGAGCACTGTTATTGCCTCACATATTGGGCTTAATCCTGTGACACAACAAAAAATGCTGAGTGGTGAAATCACTGTGGAACTTGTACCACAAGGGACCTTGGTCGAGCGTATTCGTGCAGCAGGTGCCGGTTTAGGCGGTGTTTTGACAAAAACCGGGGTGGGAACGGTCGTGGCCCAAGGGAAGGAAACTATCGAGATCGACGGTGAAACCTATCTACTTGAGAAGCCGCTACGTGCTGATTTTGCACTCATTCAAGCGCGCGAAGCTGATCACAATTTTAATCTAACGTATCGCTTAACCGCAACAAACTTTAATCCGCTTATGGCGCTCGCTGCCGAAAAAGTAATCGCCGAAGCTGATGAAATCGTCCCCGTTGGTATTCTTCCCCCCGATACCATTCGCACACCCGGGGTTGTTGTCGATTATTTGATGGAGCGTCCACTATGATGGATACAAAAGAAATCATTGCCCGTCGGGTTGCCCAAGAGCTAAGGGACGGCATGCTGGTTAACTTGGGAATCGGTTTGCCTACGCTTGTAGCACAATTTGTGCCAGCGGAAATGCACGTTTCTTTTCAAAGCGAAAATGGCATTATCGGCTTTGGCGCTCCGCCGCCCGAGGGCATGGAAGACCCGTATTTAACCGATGCGGGTGGAGGATATATCTCTGCTTTGCCAGGTGCGGTAAGTTTTGATTCCGCATTTTCTTTTTCACTTATTCGCGGTGGACACCTGGACATGACGGTGCTAGGCGGATTGCAGGTGGATCAGCAAGGCCTTCTCGCCAATTGGATGGTTCCCGGTAAATTGGTTCCCGGTATGGGCGGCGCCATGGACCTAGTGTCCGGCGCAAAACGCGTGATCGTGGCGATGCAACACTGCGCAAAAGGTGTTTCCAAGATTATGCATAAATTATCCCTTCCGCCTACATCGGCCCGCCCTGTCAGTTTGATTGTAACGGATCTGGCCGTTCTTGAGCCAACTGCGGAAGGCATGCTTCTCAAAGAACGTGCGCCAGGCCTCACTGTTCAAGAAATTATAGACCAAACTGAAGCCACTCTGATTATCCCTGAAAGCATTCCGGTCATGACAATTACCGAGCTATAATCACGGTGTCAGTTTGTCTTCTCTAGAAAAAAGAGATGAATAGATAAAGATAGTGGGTACGCCCATAAGAATCATGACAATCATTGCGTTAGCCGGACCAATGTGATCGGCCAACCATCCCACTAAAACCAAACAAAGCCCACTAAATATACTGCCGAAAAGTGAAATCACCGACCCCATGGTCGAGCGGTATTCGTCACTGAACATTTGCTGCTGTAACGTGCTGGTTGCCGTCATGCGTAATGTGTTAGCTGGTTTTTGCGATAAAATAATAAATGGCGATAGGGCGTTATTTACAGTGTAGGCCAGCAACCCCAAGGTGGTGCTATAAATATTTGCCCCTGTCAAAATTTGTAACATAGAATAACGCCGCACAATCGGGTTGATAAACCAGTAGCAAATCACACCGATACCATTGAGCAGCGTTCTAAACATTGGGGTTAACCACAGTGGCCAAACCGTCGCAACATAACCAGGAACAAATGAGTTAACCGCATTGCCTGATCCGGTGCGGATAACAGTTCCAATTGTTAGCAGGCGCAAGTTTTTGTGCCGCAAAACCATTAACAGCGCAACCTTGAAGTGATTCAAGGTTGTTAGGGCGCCTCGCGTTTTATGGTATGAGGGCGGGTCAATTAAAAACAAGCTGCCGATTAGCGCAATCGTGATCGTCACCAGTGTGAGCAACATAACAGTTTGTTCGGGCATTTTGATATAAAGAATGAATGTAGTAACAACGCCGGTGATGCATAAACCGAATTGTTCCATCGCTTGTATTTGGCCATGAATAATCGGGTAAAGCTTTGTTCGCCGACACGATGCAAGTGTTTCATAGATCATTGCTTCATTATTGCCGCTATAGAAAGCGCCTCCCACCCCAAAAAAGAACGCACCTGCATATAATAAATGGGGGTTGTAAAATGAGAGCGCGTAAAGAATTGTACCAATCACCTCGCTGCCAGCACCACAAACCATCGTGAGCCTTCTCCCTATTTTATCGGAGAGAATACCCGTTGGAATTTCAAGGATGAAGCGAACAGCCTCAATCGTCGCAATCACAATCATCGCTGCAGTGTAAGAGCCCAAAAGCTTTTCAAAAAGAATAACGGTTATCGGATAATAAAAACGCAAGCTGCCGCTAAACTCCATCAGCTTCATCAGAAAAATATTGCGATAGATCGAATGGAGAGATCGAGCTTTCAACATTCTTTATTTCTCTCAATTAAAGCGAGCGAAGGAGTAGATAAAAACCATAGGATTCTTTCTTTATTTCTCGTGAATCATATCATCCCGATAAATTTTTTTATAAACAAGGTGCACCGGTATAGTTAGCATGAGTGTGAACAGCAAAGCATGAGTGGGTGAAAAAATATCTGTTAAAAAACCCAAAACAAGCAGACAAAACGCTTTAAAAACAGATTCGAGGAATGAGATAACAGATCCCATGGTTGCTCGCTGCTCTTGAGAAAAATGAGATTGCTGCAAACTGCTGGTGGCTGTTATTCGCATCGCATATGTCACCTGCGTTAAAATCATAAGAAAGGGTGATATCATATTATTCAGC
This sequence comes from Bdellovibrionales bacterium, assembly GCA_039808765.1. Classification (GTDB taxonomy): domain Bacteria; phylum Pseudomonadota; class Alphaproteobacteria; order UBA2400; family UBA2400; genus JBDHTQ01. The sequence goes on along the minus strand of JBDHTQ010000006.1, from coordinate 143,532 downwards.
GAATAGGCAGTGCACCCAACAATCATTGAAATCTTTTCTGACCAAATAAGCGCACGGGCATACCCCAAATGCATCACGATTTTTCCCGAGAACCAAAAGGTCACAAACCCCATCATGCTTTGCATGGTCCGATAAAGAGGTACATTCTTTTCCGACCACAGTGAGCCAATAAAGGCAGGCATAAGATTATTGCTAGATTCACCCCATCCCTTGCGCCAAACAGTTGCTATCGTTAGCAAAAGCAGTGTCTTGTTTTGCACAATTAGTTTTAACGATTTCACGAAGTGGTGCAAACTGGGCAAAGGCTCGCTTTCTGTCTTTTTTATCGGTTCAATGGTTAACCACGCACAGAGGAGTGAGGCAATGACTGGTGCAAGCGTCAGGATAAAAAGCATTTTATAGCCATACCCAAGCCACAAGACAAAAGCTGCAGCAAGCCCGGTAAAAGCCAAAGCCAGTTGTTCCATTGACTGTTGCCGTCCGATTAAATGAGCAAAATACTTTTCTTGCCGGTAATATGTAAGGGAGTCATGCAGCATGGCTTCATTATTGCCGCTAAAGAACGCTCCAGAGGTGCCGTTCAAAAAAGCCCCTGCCAGTAAGATATATAATCCGTGAGGAGAATCAAAAGCCGCAACATACAATATCGTAGCCAACACTTCGCAGATACTACCGGCAATGATTGTTTTCTTTCTTCCCATTTTGTCGGACAGTATTCCGGTTGGAAGCTCCATTAAGAATTGGGACAGTGAATAGATTGAAAATACGCTCATTGCGGCTGTAAAAGATCCGGCAATTTGCGCATAAGCAAGAACGGCGACAGGATAATAAAATGTCATTCCGCCAAAAAAGCAGCTTGCCGGAATCAGATAAAGATTTCTCCTCGGGGCGTTTTTCAGTCGTATTTTCATCTTATCCACCCCAGCACACAGTCAATTTTGATTCTTGCATGCATATAATCGAAAAAATTTTATTGATCAATAAAATGCCGATGATTTAACGCAACCATCATTATATTACTTTTTTTTCTTTGCTTACACCTAGAGCGCATCTCCAAGATGCACTCTCTTTTATTCTTTTAACGCAAATACGCCGTCAAAGGTGGTCTCTGCGAGCCCATCTTTTCGGGATTTGCTCTAACAAAAAAGGCAGAGCTAAAAAAACTCTGCCTTAGTCGCTTAATCTTGAAGAAATTACTTTTCAGTCTTTTCATTCAAGCTGTGACCGGTTGTACGCTCAGCGATACGCGCGGCTTTACCACGGCGATCACGTAAGTAATACAATTTTGCACGACGGACATTACCACGACGAATTAACGTGATGCTGTCAACACGCGGGCTGTAAAGCGGAAAAACGCGCTCCACACCTTCGCCATACGAAATTTTGCGTACTGTGAAAGACGAGTGAAGACCAGCATTGCGACGTGCAATGCAAACACCTTCAAAACGCTGAATGCGTTCGCGCTCACCTTCCTTAACCTTCACGTTCACACACAATGTGTCACCCGGTGAAAATTTGGGAATGGTCTTACCTTCGGTCAAAGCCTGGATTTGTTCGGCTTCCAGTTGTTGAATCAAATTCATTTTACTTCCTTTCAAGTTCGCGACACGGTGCCAGAGCGCATCGCAGGTGATTTTTGCTCTTACTTGATCCTCAAGGATTGTTCCTTAAGGTATCTCTCCCACAAATCCGGACGGCGATCTCTGGTCACCGTTTCGGCCTGTGTGCGACGCCACGCCGCTACCCTTTCATGGTGCCCGGAGAGCAGCACCTCGGGAACTTTTAGCCCCGCCCATTCCGCGGGACGGGTGTAGTGAGGATACTCCAACAATCCATCACTAAAACTCTCTTCTCTTACCGTTTCAGTGTTTCCCATCACTTCAGGCAAGAGACGGATGCACGCATCCATTAAAACCATCGCTGCCGGTTCTCCTCCCGACAGGACAAAATCTCCAACACTCACTTCTTCAACCTGCTGCGCCTCCAAGACGCGCTGATCGACCCCCTCGTACCGCCCACACAATGCAATTAAGCCTGCGGATTGGGCGTAATCCTCAACCATCTTTTGGGTAAGAGGACGTCCACGCGGTGTGAGATATACCACACGACCCTGTGCAAAATCCTGTCGCGCATGACTTAGCGCGCAGTCGATCACATCAGGTTTCATCACCATGCCAGCCCCCCCACCATAGGGAGTATCGTCCACGGTGCGGTGTTTATCGCTGGAAAATGCACGAATGTCCAGAACTTTCAGACTCCAAATGCCCTTTTCCAACGCTTGCCCTGCCAAAGAATGACCCAACATGCCCGGAAACATATCGGGAAAAAGAGTTAAAATTGTAGCCTGCCAAGGAGTCATTTTTACCTGCTCATGCCATTTATCCTAAAAGACACATGCATGTCATGTAAAAAAGTGAGAAAAATGAATAAGGATTGACTCGTTAATGTCATTTTTTTATGTCTAACTGTGTTTATCAAAGAGAAACACCGACCCTTAAGCTTTTTTCGTTCATCCTCATAAAGTTCCAGCGAATGACGAGGATATTAAAGCGGAGCGCTTTAATTTGGTTGCCTATGCTTTCTTCAGGTTATCGATTAGTACGTAACCCCCCAAGAACGACGTACTACGCGTCTCGGCCTCTTGAATAATTGACCTGCACCATGACTAGGCGCTTTGCACGCTTGTTGTTGCGCATCAATAAACCCTTGTAATAATTTACGATCATCTTCTGTTGCACTACTTGAAAGAAATAACAGTGTAAGCGTTAATGGGCTCACTCTTGTCCACGCTCTGGAAAACACAGTTTCAGGTGGATTTCTTTTTTTCGGTTTGTCAATTTTTTGCAATACATTCAAGACACGCTCAGCATTATTACGCGCACGCTGCATATTCGGGCGAAGCCTTCTCATCAATGCAGGATCATATTCACCGTGTTCCAACCAATGTTTTGCAAGTTGAAGCGCTTGTGGAATATATCCAAAATCAATTTTTCTTACGCCGGCGCTCTTAAAAGCTCTGCGCAAAGCTGCAGGGCTTCTGTCATGGCTCGCCAATCGAAATGCGCTGACAACGCCAAGATTTTCAAAAGCCTTCAGCTCTAAGTAGCTCTGCAGAAAACGAATAAGGTAGCCCTTTAATTTTCTTGGTTTTTTGGGTTTTATGTTGTTCACCACATCTTCACCCATCGACTATCTCCTCAAACATTCTCAACGCCCAAAACAAGCATGCCCGACTGATAATAAAGACTGTTAACGTCAAAATAACTCTGGTGCAAAACATACTGTGTTATTTGAGCCAATAAAGTGAACAACCATTTTTAAACTCTCGCTAATTCTAGCGCTTTAGAGACAGGCTCAATCCCGCAGCCATCACCATCAATATCAAAGATCAGCTTACCCTCAAAACGCCTCTTCACCACATGTGGGTGGTCGCGCCACGGTAAAAGCTCACGTCTTGTATGTATCTGCAATTTATTAAAATTGGACATCGCTGTACCAGCGGCCATACAAACATGAACAACAGAATCTACCTCTGCAGTCGTTCGCGGTATAGCAGTGCCCTCAAGATACCGCTCTATCACATCACTCACACGATTAAGCAGAAGCGCTTGCGGAAATGAGGTATTTTTTGGAAGTTTGTTCCACGAAACCCACGCTAACCCCACTCCTTCATTTCCGAGTACAAATTTGGTTTGAGACGTATCAATTCTTGCGGCATAGAGTCTTCCATACGCAGCAGTAGGATTTTCATCATAGCCCATATGGTATGCAGCAAGTGGGTCAATAGCTTCGGAAGAAAGTTCCGCACCTGTTTCTTCATGAACTTCCCGAACACATGCCTTCGCAAAGGTTTCGCCGTCATCAAGCCGCCCCCCCAGCAAACAATGCATAGGACTATCGTCACGCTGAAGCAAACAAAGCTCGCCATGTTGGTTAAAAACAAGCACGAGTGCACCAGGAAGAGCCACCTGACGCAGACCTGAGAGATGATTCAGGTCATCACCATTTAGTGGGGTGGGTGTTCGCTGTAGAAGATCAATCTGACGACTCATTTTCACACTCATTAATCTCAGGAAGGGTTAATAAAACATAACCTTCATTAAGATGAATGCTCGGAAAATTAGCTTTTGTAAAGGAAAACATTTCAGGACCGCCTTCAAAATTACCATTTTGTGGGCGAAAAACCTCAACGATGTCCCCCGCACCATAGTTTTGTATTCCGCGAATGGTCCCATAAATTGTTCCATCTTCAAGCTGAACATCAAGTCCAATCAAGTCGGTGTAGTAAAAGGTGTCTTCGTCGGAAATTTTTGGCAGTTTTTCGCGAAAAATATAGAGTTTTGTGCCGCGCAATGCCTCGCCTTCTTCGCGCGTTTGCACCCCGCTTAACCGCGCTAAATAGTGATCTTTATGCCATGCGCCCAAGGTGATTGTCCATTGCTGACGTCCCTTTTCGTCATAAACAGGACCAAATTTGATAATGTCTTCGGAATTTTCCATGAAGCTGGCAATTTTGACATCACCGCGCACCCCATGAGCGCCCAAAACTTTACCAACGCAAACAAGCTTGCTCATTTGACAACTCGTGATTGGAGAAAAACCCCAAAGATAATCGGTTATAAAAAAAGGAATCTTGGCACCCGCGTGAGGCAAGCCAAGATTCCCTGATTGTGTTCTTAGCCTTCAGCAGACTGAGCGGCAGCTTTAGAAGCCGCCTCTTTTGCACGCTCTTGAGCCTTTGCCTTCGGAGCTGATTTCTTTGGCGATTCCGAATAGGTAGGCATTGCAATTATCTTTGCCTCACCTAAGAAACGGGCAACACGGTCGGAAGGCTGGGCACCAACACTCAACCAATATTTGATACGCTCTTCATTAAGCTTAACGCGCTCAGGATTATCACGCTGCAACATAGGGTTATAGGAACCCACTTTTTCCAAATAGCTGCCATCGCGAGCGGCACGGCTATCGGCTGCAACAATATGATAGTAGGGACGCTTTTTTGCACCATGACGCGCCATACGTAATTTAACTGACATTTTTTACTCCTTACTTGATTGAACAACATACCATCTGCGGGAAAAATTTTTGCCCCCCATCCTTCCCGCAGAGGAAGGGACAAAATCCTCAGCGAAAGGGTGAGCCCCCTCCACCGGTTGGAAACTTGAAATCGGGGGGTAAATCAGGCACCCCACCGCTAAACTTGCTCATTAGACCAGCAAGCCCCCCATGCTGCTTGGTCATTTTTTGCATTTTTTTCATCATGTCACGCATGCCTTCAAACTGCTTGAGCAGTTTGTTTACATCCTGGACATCAACTCCTGCGCCACCAGCAATACGTTGTTTGCGTTTAGCCTTGATGATATCGGGGTTGCGGCGCTCTTGCTTCGTCATTGAAAGAATAATGGCTTCTTGGCGCGCAATCACATTCTCGTTCAACTTTGCTTCAGAAATTTTTTCCTTAATCTTTCCCATGCCAGGCAAAAATTTCATCATGCCGCCCATGCCACCCATTTTTTTGATTTGACGCAACTGTGCAAGCAAATCATCAAAAGTAAAGGCTGCACCTGACTCCATTTTAAGGGCCATTTTTTCAGCTTCTTCACGATCAATGGTTTCAGCAGCGCGCTCAACCAGCGACACCACATCGCCCATGCCCAAAATTCGTCCAGCCAAACGATCCGCATGAAAAAGCTCAAGGCCATCCAGTTTTTCACCAACCCCCAGCAGCTTGATCGGACAGCCTGTTGCCGATCTCATGGAGAGTGCCGCACCACCACGCGCATCACCATCGATACGGGTCAAAACAATCCCTGTGACCTGCACTCGCGTATGAAAACTTTTTGCGACATTGACCGCTTCTTGCCCTGTTGTTGCATCAGCAACCAGCAACACTTCCTGCGGCTGGGCCAGATCTCGCACAGCTGCCACTTCCTGCATCAGCTCTTCATCAATGGACAAACGGCCAGCAGTATCAAGAATCAGAACATCATAACCTTCTTTGCGGGCAATCTCCTGCGCTCGATGCGTGATCTCTAAAGGTTGTTGCCCAGCAACTATTGGCACACTGCCAGCACCTGTTTGTTGTGCCAGAATTTGCAATTGCTCTTGTGCTGCCGGGCGACGGGTATCAAGTGAGGCGAGCAGAACTTTCTTCCGTTCTTTTTCGATCAGGCGCTTGGCAATTTTACCCGATGTGGTGGTCTTACCTGATCCCTGTAATCCGACCATGAGAAAAGTGGCTGGCGGCACAACATTCAGGTTGAGGGAATTCTCTCCTTCCCCCCCTAAGAGTGCCAGCAATTCGTCATGAACAATTTTGACGACCATCTGACCCGCAGTGACAGACCTTAAAACCTCCTGCCCAACCGCTTTTTCTTGAAGTTTTTGGGTGAATTCTTTAACAACAGGCAAAGAGACATCGGCTTCTAGCAATGCCACCCGTACCTCGCGCAATGCTGTCGTTACATCGGCTTCGCTCAACAAACCGCCACGACCGCGCAAACGGTCGAAAATTCCACCCAACTTATCCGACAACGATTCAAACATTTATCACCCAATAACCCCAAGCAAAAACGCGTCCGTGCGCGACACTCGCGGACGAACGAACCCGGAGGGCTGGAGAGCTCCCAGTTCCAGAAAACGCGCCGACTGTAGCGATAGACACCTCGAGAGTCAAACTTTTTATGGCTACCCATTAAATTAGGTTGCTAAAAACCGAACAGACTGTAATTTTTTCAATCATAACAATTTTGTGATTGAAAAAACCGTATTGGTTGACGTAACACTTTTCGACACATATCTAGAAATGTAGAAAAAAATGCCTCCTTGCTTTTATTTTAGCCATTTTCTTCCAACACACCAGGACCCTGATGCTGCTCAAAGAGGTCGGAGAAAAATCAACCCCTTGGCTGAATTTTTGAAAGTAAGATGCGAAATTTCTCAAGAAATGAGGCCTATCGCCTCTGTCTTTCGTATTACTGGCGGTAGGCATGCACAATTCTCCGCCAAAACTATCTGTCGTTGTCATTTGTGGGCGCAATCCCCTTCCGCTGTCGCAATGTCCTTGTTTATTGCGCACGCTATGCCGCGCCTTGAAAAGAGATTGGACCCAGATCAAATTTACGTGCACGGTCGGCAAGCCAACAAATGGTGTAGCGTCGTGGGCGGCCTGATGAATCAGGTCGCGCTACCGGTTGAGATAACACGATCAGCTGTACCCAATCCAGATTATGCTTTGCTTCACGTCTCTTTTGACCAATCCACTCAACCCAGTCATGCTAAGGCAGTGTTTTGGTATGGTATTGCCTGTGGTATTTTTCAAAGAGCTGTCGATGCAAAAAATTTGGACAGTACGTACGCGTTACCAACAGTAAGGGACTTAGAAGTGATGCATAGCCAAGGCATACAGGGACTCTTTCTTCCTGTTATATCCCCACCCCCTCTCTCTGTTAGCCAATGGCTATTCAATTTCTAATTATTGTGTGAGGTATAAAATGACAGATGAATATAAAATTACTTTCAGTCAATGTTTTGCAAACTACAAAGAGGCACATGTGTTTTTATCCGCCTATAGGAGAGGCATCTCTGATCTGCCTAAGCAGCTTAGAGATAGTGTCAAAACCAATAATTCTTTATCTTCATTCGTTAGCGCTAATCAACCATCTGATGAGGATAATCAATCCGTTGACAATATGGATAGCTCCAAGACTTTCTTTTTTTGGTTTAGTGGCTCCAGCCCAGAAAATGTGACTGCAACTGCTGCGCTTGTTCTCAGACAATGTGAGGCATCAAAAGATATCAATTCTCTTTCTGTAAATGTTATTTTTCCACCTGCCATAAGTTTGCCCGAAGAAAGTAGCTGGATGGACAATGCTACGTCTTTCATGGGGAAAAAGGGTTTTTTAATGATCCCCTTCATTCATAACACAACTGACACCGATGGTTTTAAAAAAAGAAAGTGGAGTGCGCAATTCAACACATCCGATGGTTATTGTTTTTTTCATTATTGTTTATTTGTCAATGCCATTAATCAACATAATCCGTCATCATGGCCTTCAATTGATGAAATTATTAGGCGCGCTGTGACGGATCCCCTCACAACGAATAGAGTTGGGCCTAATGTTGTGCCATTCCCCAAAAAAGATTGAACGACTTGTTTTCCTTTACGTAAATATTCTTTGCTTGCGCCATTTTCGTCTTCATGCATAGATTAAGACAAAGAAAATAAGGGAGGTTAGGGTGACGCAAGAGTCTTTCGATTTACACTCGCATACAGCGGTTGTGGAGCGGCTGGCTACGTTAATTATTGAAACACTTCACAACGAACGTGGGGTGCACGCCGAAACAGCCATTGCAACATCAGCCACATTGGTGGGCGAATGCGTTTTAAGAGCCCACATTGCAAATCTAACTGACCTGCCCCCGCGCTCGACAATCATTAACGAAGACGTTAACCGTTCATTGTTTGAGGGTGATCAAAAATTCACAGTTTCGGATGTTTTTATCAACGCTTTATTTTCGCAGGGTTTAAGTGTTTCAACTGAGAGCTGGGCAGAAAATATTCCCGATCAACATCGCCTGATTATGGATCCTCTTGAAGTTTTGGCGCGCATTCGTCCGCAAATCGAAGATTTTTTTGCTTCAGCCGAAATTTTTGAAATGATGGAGCGCGCCTATATTGCCGCTTCGGTCACAGCATTTATTGTTTCACAAACCCGTAAGGTTTTAGACCCGGCGATTGGTAAAACATTGGCGCTGGACGCGATCTTAAGGGGTGCAAAAACCGCGCCCATCCTGGCGAACTCCCTTCCAGAAAAAAGTAACACGCAATAATACTCTTTTTTAAAGTGTGTCATTCACGCGATAGTTACAATTTTTTGTTTAGCGCGTGCGATTCGTCTTGAGTTGATCCTTTTAGATGTCTACAACTTGTGTCGGGTTACGCATACGCGGCGATCAAAGTCTATGTTTTAGACAATATTCCTTAGGGGGCAGGCAATGAGCACGCAAGTTCAGTCTCTGGACGTTGTTGCCCAACCCGTTGTGACGGACTCACCATCGAGCATTCCCTTCGTTCCCCCCCTCAGCGGTCGTGTTTTACACTGGTCTCATTTTTTACAAACCACCGCCCATACAGGCTTTTTTCATCATTACGGCTGGGTTTTGATGGCAGCTGATGTTCTGCTTTTTATCATGCTTATTTTAACCAGCCAAATAACATCCCTTTACCTCGGTATGGCAGAAAAAAATGGGGTTGTGGCCCCCTTTATGATGGGATTGTCGGCCCTACAAATTTTAGTGGTTCAGACCCGCTTAGGACTTTACCCCGGCTTAGGCATACCCCTCGCCAAACGTCTGCAACAACGCTGGAGTGTGAGTGCTGCCATTTTATTAGCATCATCATTGATCGTGTGTTTATGGCATGTTCAAGACGGATTAATCGTTTTTGCCATGGGTATTATTTACCTTTTATGCGCCCCGCTGGTTGAAGATGTTAGTCGATCTCTTCTTCATGCAGCAGGAGTATGGGGAAAACCTGTGTGTTTGCAAGGAGATCCTTCTGATTGTCGTACAATGGCGCTTCTTCTTAAACAAAATTGGCAGCTTGGCTTAAAACCGGTAGCGAATTTATCACCATGTAACGATTTTCAACCCTCGGTGGTTTTACCTGTCGATGGTATGCAACTTTGGCCACCAGCTACGCCTGGTTATGCTCCCTCCCCTCACCACTCAATGATGCAATTACGACTAAAGCGATTGATGGATGTAACACTCACCAGCATCGTTGCACTGTTAACACTCCCGCTGATTGTTGTGGTCGCACTCTGTATTCTTGTTATCGACGGACGGCCCATTTTTTATAGCCAATATCGTCGGGGCCTTGGTGGAAAACCCATCCGCATCTGGAAATTGCGCAGCATGTATAAAGACAGCCAAAAGCGCCTTGAAGTTTTGCTGGAAAATGACATTGAATCTGCCGCTGAATGGTATGCCCGTTATAAATTGCAAAATGACCCTCGTATCTTGCCTTTTATCGGTCGTTTTATTCGCAAATACTCGATTGATGAGCTGCCACAATTTTATAATGTTCTCAACGGCGATGTCAGTTTGGTTGGTCCGCGGGTGTTTGTTGATTATGATTTAGACGCTTATTCAGATGATGATTTGCATTTGCGTCAAAGTGTTCTACCTGGCATTACAGGCTTATGGCAAGTTACCATTCGCAGTTCAGGAACAAACGAAGATAAAATCTATTATGATCGCATGTACGTACAACACCGCTCCCTTTGGTTTGATCTTGATATTTTATATCGTACTGTAGGGGTTGTTTTAACAGGACGCGGTGCAGTATAACCCCTTCATCTTTTCACTCTAATACACCAAAAGGATTTTTGTTATGCGCATTGCAGTCATTGGTACAGGGTATGTAGGATTGGTTTCAGGCACTTGTTTTGCTGAAATGGGCATTGACGTTGTCTGTGTTGATAAAGACGTCAGCAAAATCGAACGCTTAAAAAACGGACAAATCCCCATCTATGAACCTGGCCTTGATAAAATGGTTGCACATAATGTTGCGGCTGGGCGTCTTCACTTTACCACGATACTTCAAGACGCCTTAAAAGGAGCGCAGGCGATCTTCATTGCTGTGGGCACCCCCACCCGTTATGAGGATGGACATGCCGACCTTTCATACGTCTTTGCCGCTGCCAAAGAGATTGCTGAAAACATTACCGAATACTGTGTGATCGTTACAAAATCCACCGTCCCTGTCGGCACCGGGAGTGAGATCGAAAAAATCATGCAGCAGCACTGCCGCCATAATGAGTTCGATGTGTGCTCCAATCCTGAATTTTTGCGTGAGGGTTGCGCAATTGAAGACTTTATGAAACCAGACCGTATCTTGGTTGGTTGTAACTCTTTGCGCGCTCAACGTGTCATCGAGGCACTCTACCAACCGCTGGTCAGTCGCGAAGCTCCTTTGCTTTTTACACAGCGTGAAACGGCAGAAATGAGCAAGTATGCCGCCAATGCTTTTCTCGCCATGAAACTTACGTTTATGAACGAAATTGCCAATCTGTGTGAAAAAGTAGGCGCTGATATTCAGGATGTTGCCAAAGCGATTGGCCACGACCATCGCATTGCCATGCCGTTTTTGCAGGCTGGTCCGGGTTATGGTGGATCGTGCTTTCCTAAAGATACTCTGGCATTAGTACGTACAGCGCAACGCTATAGTGCACCCATTAAACTCATTGAAACGACCATTGCTGTCAACGATGAGCGCAAAAAACAAATGGCCCAACGCATCATTGATGCCGTTCAAGGTGATGTGAAGAATAAAAAAATTGCAGTACTGGGCGTTGCCTTTAAACCTAATACGGATGATATGCGTGATAGTCCAGCTATTGACATCATTCACGCGCTTCAAGCATCAGGGGTTTTCGTTCATGCCCACGATCCTGTAGCAATGTGTGAAGCACAAAAAATTATTCAAAACGTTACATGGGCAAATGATGCCTATGAATGTATTAAGGGCGCTGAAGCCGTGGTGTTGATCACAGAATGGAACGAGTATAAGGCGCTTGATCTTGTTCGGGTAAAAGAGCTGCTCAACCAACCTGTATTTGTTGATCTACGAAATATTTATCGACCAAAAGACATGGCGCGCATTGGCCTGCGCTACTCATCGATTGGTCGTCCGACAACAAATATTGATAGCAAAGTCCCTGCCTCTTCCAATAAAGATTTGGCGCAAGTCGGCTAGACAAACCCCGCGAATCTCCCCTGATTTAAGAGCTTTTGCGCTGGTGCGGCGGAAAGTCAGGACTAAATGTATCAGGTGTGGATTTGTCAAAAATCGACCAATTTGATTTTCCACCCCGTTTTGCAAAATACATTGCGCCATCAGCACGCTCCATCAGCAATGACGAATTCATCATTGGGTCGCCCGGGTGGGCAATTGCGACACCAACTGAAAGACCCAAAGGTTGGGTTAAGGATGGTGCTGTCATACGCAATCCTTCTGCTTGTAAAACAAGTTCACGCGCAATTTTTTCAGCGTCGCTCTCGTTCACACCATCGCACCACAAAATAAATTCGTCACCACCTACTCTTGCGGCCAAATCATTCTTCTTGGCAAAACTCTTGACAATCTTCGCAACACTTTTGATCACCTGATCGCCACGCTGATGCCCATATGTGTCGTTTACAGGCTTGAAGTTATCCATATCAAGAAAGAACAACGCCGATGGTTCTTTCGTTTCCGCCATACGCACGTTCAGTTTTTCCATAAAGCTGCGGCGGTTGAGTAACCGGGTTAAACCATCGCACTCGGAGAGAATGCGTAAGCGCTCCTGATAGTCGATTTGCGAAATAATAATGCCAAGGTGAGCGGAAATCTCTCGCAATAATGTTTTATCAATTTCGTTCCATTCACCTAAGCTTTTCGGTCGCCAGACCCAAATTGAACCCGTCAGCTTATTACCGTGAATGGTTGGAACGCCCATCAAGCAGTATGAATTAAGCGAGTCATAAACCATGCTTTCTTGCTGATCAATAAAAGCCCGGTTATAACGCTTGACGATTTCTGGTAAGGCACCGCCTGATTCTGCATTCAAATCAAGATCCTGACTCTCCGCATCAATTCTATAAATGCCACACCCCGCAGCCACCAGCGCAGCCCCAACCTCGGTTGCAGCCCGTTTTAAAGCTTCTTGTGATTGTTCAGCCTCACGCAAACTCTTCACAAAATGGGCAACCAATCGATCACGACGCTGCATATGCAGCATTTCGGCCTGACGCTCGCGCTCTTCCGTAACATCGCGACAAATACCGCGCGCACCTCGCCATTCCCCCATAATTGTAAAAAGGGGACGCGCTGACATCATAATACGCGCCTGGGTACCATCCTTTCGGCGCAAAATCAGCTCCTTACCTTCATAGGGATTTTTTGTCTCAAAATTATCGATAATCTGTAGCGGTTGACGAATAACAAAATCACGCGCCCGCATGTTAAGTAACTCTTCAGAGGTGTAGCCCAAAGCTTTTCCCCCTGCGATATAAGAAAAGGTGCCATCTGCGCGTGTTTCCCATGCCAGATCAGCCATCAGCTCGACTAAATCACGAAAACGGTCGCGACTTTCAGTCAAAACTTCCTGTAAATTCTTTTCCAGTGTGATGTTGCGACCCAACATAACCGCGGATTGCTCATCATCCATCGGGAGCGCAATCCATTCCACCATAATTGGTGCGGGATCCCGCATCACTTTAACCACCAAAGGCGAACGTTTGCCTAACTTGAAGATGGTATCCAACCAAGGCTCAACATCATGCCACCAATCGCTTTTTTGCTCAAAAAGCTCGGCGGCCACAGCATTGGCAACTGGCTGTGCACGCGGCGAAACATATAGTGCTGGACCAGGGTACTGGCGTAAAGTAAAAGCAGCCTGTGCCGGGCACAGATCTTCCTGTCCTTCTTCCAGCAAGGTGACAAATGAGCTAAACTGATCGTTCACGAACAATTCTCCACTCTCTTAGAATAGTCGAAAAACGGTGAGCATTTCGTTAACGAAACTTTGAGGGATGCAAGATAAAGTGCAAAAGAAAGTAGAAAGACCAAATGGATACCTTTTCCCTTACGCAATCACTGCTCACTGAAAAGACACCCGAGGAAGCGCTGGATTACCTTGAGCAGATTGCCACAAATAACGTCGAAAGCCTCGGTTTCTCAATCAAAAAACAACACCTCCCCTCTGACACTGCCGGCCGCTGCCTGATCGCAAGCTGGGGTAAGGGAAAAAACCATCTGATTTATGTCGCCCACCTTGCCACCCTTAAAAGCGAGGAAGAGCAACTCGACTCCAAGGCTAGTCTTTCAACTTTTTTATCTTCTTTTCAAGCCGTTATGAAAAAAATTGATGCAAATAACGCTCGACTGTCACTTTTACTCACATTCGGAAAATGTAAAATTTCTCCCGAACATATCAAACCGATTATTGATGGTCTTTTTGTTGACGATTCTCGACCAACCGCCTGTCTAATCGGCGAACCAACACGTGACAGGCGCCTCGGAGAAACCGTTACCATCGGGCGTCGGGGCAGTTTGAATGCGCATCTTGTTGTTCATGGCCGTAAAGGGCATGTGGCCTATCCCTTTATTGCCGATAACCCGATTCCGCGCTTACTACGTACTCTTATCATGCTGCAATACACACCGCTTGATAATGGCGCTCCTTATTTTCAACCATCTCGCATTGAAATAACGTCTATTGATGTCAATAATCCTGCACTAAGCACCATACCCGAGCAAGCGACTGCACGTTTTAATATTCGTTTTAATTCATTGCACACAGCTGAAAGCCTTGCACAAGCCATCAACTTGATTAGTACTGAATATGCAGGCCTCCATGAAATTACATTTGATTGCCCGTATGAAAGCTATCTAACAACGCCTTGTCCTTATATTGAAATGTTATCGCAAGCTGTTGAAAGCGTAACCCATTCAGAACCCCACTTATCAACAGTAGGAACATATTCGTATGGTCAATTTTTTGTTGAGCATTGTCCCACCGCAGAATTTGGCATATCATTAAGCGTGGTCAGCCTCTTTGAAGATTCTTCGGCCCTACGCGATGCACTAAATCGAACCGAGTCCATTTATCTTAATTTCATGGAGAATTTTTTTCGTGTGGCTTCCTCGACTGAATGAATCGATAAAATCTCTCTATGGTCTTTCCCTGCTTTTCAGGATGAACCGAGACGGCGTGCGCTATTTTGGAGATGATCCCCGCGCAGCTCTGCGCTCGTTCTCATTATACTTCTTTATCTTACCGATATACGCATATTACATGGCTTATTTTACCGATTTTTCGCTGCTTCTTAAAATCGATAATCGTTTACAGGTTTTCTGCATCGCACTTCTGGAATTTACGATTGTGGTTTTTGCTACACTTCTTGTGGTAAAATATCCACCACGGCCGCTAAGCCATTCTGCAAATTTTGCAACGTATGTGTTGATTCAAAATTGGTTGAATTTCCTTATCTCAGTCGTTTTTGTTTTTCTTGCCTTTTTGAGTTACTTAAACCCCAATCTGGAATTTTTATTTTTATTACTTAACATTATTTTCTTTGCCATATTTTGGTATTTTAACATGGTCACATTAAATGTAACCCCACTCATGGCGCTGGCTTTTTCACTTCTTATTATGTCGGTTGAGCGCTTAATCGAGTTTTTAATCCCGATGATTATTATTTTACAGGGGTACATCTCTATACCCCCTCGACTTTAAAGTTCGGGACGAAGCTTTAGGACCGTATCAAAAATACCTTCTAGCATCAGATGCGTTCCACGCAGCTTTCCGATGACTTTTTGTGCATGATCAAAATATTCTTTACGACGCTGCAACGACCACTCAACCGGTGGTGAAGCCGACACATCACGCAAGTTACAAATTTTATCCGCTAGCTTCACCAATCGGGCCTGAGGGCTGGCTTTTACAATGTGATCAATTTCCTCTTGTTTGCGCACTTTCATCGGCTGGGTCATATCGAGGGTCACCTCTAGCACAATATGAGCAATCGCTGCGCCAAATTGCTCAGTCAGCTCGCTGAATGTAGTTTCCGTGTCCTCCAATGTATCATGCAATAATGCAGCACAAATTACGGTACTATCGTGCACATTGCCCTCATTAACCAGAATATTTGCAAGCATAATCGGGTGATTTATGTACGGACTTGCCTCGCAATTTTTACGACGTTGATCGCGATGCTTATGTGCGGCAAAAGCCAATGCTTTTAAAATAATTTTCAAGTCTACTGTTTGGTCATTCCCCATTCCCGCACTCATTAAAACGGGATATCATCATCAAGGGCATGCGACGGTACAGACCGTTGAGAGAGCGCGGCTTTGGTACGATCAGAACCCTCCCCTGATTCAGACTCATGTGTACCGCTGACAGCATACCCCTCACCCGAAGACGAACGACTGTCAAGCAAGGTCAGTTCGCCGCGATATGGGCGCAACACAACATCGGTCGCATATTTTTCTATGCCGTTTTTATCAGTATATTTACGCGTTTCAAGCTGACCTTCTAAATATACTTTTGAGCCTTTTTTGAGGTATTTCTCGGCGATCGTGACAAGATTTTGATTAAAGATGGAGATATTATGCCACTCCGTCTTTTCTTTACGCTCACCACTGGCTTTATCACGCCAACTTTCAGATGTAGCGATAGAAAAGCTACAAACCTTATCGCCGCTCTGCATGGTGCGGACTTCAGGATCCTGACCGATATTTCCAATCAAGATAACTTTATTTACACTTCCTGCCATTGACTCACTCGCCTTAAAACTGTTTTGACTTAGGCGACCTTACCCGATGTTGGTGAAGCATGCCAGCATAGAATTTGATAAAACAGCTTGATGGCAACAAAACTATTCTTCTGATTCCTCTTCATTATCTGATTCTTTAACCGTTTCTGGCGGCGCTTCAAGGGCTTCAGGCCCAAGCCCCAATTTAGAAACCTGCGCTTGCATCTTTTTAAGTAATTCTGCTTGCTTATCAGGATTATCCCTTAGTTCTTTTGCCTCTCTTATACCTTGTACAAAACCATCACGCGCGACGGAAACAGTAATTGGTGTTGCATTGCTAAAATCTGCTGACAGTGAAAATACACCCGATTCTGATTCAACTTTCACATCTTTGACACTTGAGTCATTAATGATCCGGAGCATGATAAAAATTTCATTAAAATCCTTTTTGGCATTAGCATCGCTACAAAGTGCATTCAAGACAGCCCCCATTGGCTGCACTACTTTGGAGTTGATATTTTGTTTCAGTTTTTCATCTTGTGCAAATGATACAGTATCAAAAATTACCCCAGCACCTTCTAACCCGCAGGTTTTGCTTAGATAATTACTGAGCGCAATCTGATATTTTTTTGCTTCTCCAATAAACTCAATCAAGACAAACGGATTGGCCGAGCGATCCGGAATTTGTGGATATAGATTATTTGCCTTGGCAAAAGCAGCTTTATATTGGTTGTATTTATCGGGAGGAATTCCCATTTTCGCTGCAACTTCCTGGGTTGAGGTAGATGCAGCGATGCTTTCAAGATTTTTGATGCGCTGTTTTGTTTCCTCACTAGGCTCCCTAATCATTTGTTCGCGTAAGGCTTTCTCAGTGATTGTGCCCACTGGAAATTTCATCGGCGTACCATCAAAATTTTTTATGCTGCCTTCAGGAACCATCTTTAGCGCTTCGGGTAACGAAAGCGGCTCAGAGGTGTTTGGAGCATTTTCTTCTTCCGGTGTGGGGGGGGTTACTGAAGGCAAATAAATTGGGTTTGATGGTGAATTGCCTGTTGGCTCTCCCGCATTATCTGTTTCTTCATCATTGCTTGAAGGTAGATTAAAAACATCCTGAGCATGGCCTGGTCCAATGCTGCCAACAAAACCGACTGGAACACTAAGAAGCAGACTCAGAAAAATTTTCGAAACAGCATTCATCCTGACCTCCATCCGCACACCTAACTAAGGTAGCATGTTCATCAAGATTTAGCAATTAAGCACATAAATTAGGAACAAAAAGACTTAAGTCACCGCCAAGGTAAACCGCTTGTTCCATTTTTGAGGGCAAAACGCTTAGGCACAGTTTGTGGTTGTGGAAAGCTAACATTACCAAAACCATGACCTGCTCGTGCATGACCTTCCTCGGTTGCCGCAGCACGAAAGTAAGCAGTAATAAAGACGCGCACAGCTGCCGTTAGCGAGCATTCCCTTGGTTTTGTTTGATCAATCATCGAACAAATTTCATGAATGCTTCGGCCTTCACGTTGAGCAATCTCATACAGCGCTACCCACATATCTGGCTCAAGACGAGCACTCGTGCGGCGCCCGCGAATAATCAAATTCCGGCTGATCAGTGCAGAGGTTTGCCGCGTATTACTTTGCCGTGAAACAAGTGATATATTGTGGTCGCTTGTTGAAACCTGTGCTTTTTCAATGGTAACGTCATTGTTGTTTGACATTTTCTCCCCCTGTTTTTTTAAACATGTATTACTTTTCACTTTTTAGCAAGTATAGATTGTAAAAAAAACTAAAGTACATCCTGTGGTTGCAAAGACATTCTTTTGCCACGCTTCCCTTAAGCATCTGGCAGAAATAGCTTTAAAATATTTAAGGAATAGCTTTAAAGTTTAACCACAAAAGATACTGATACCGTCTAGATTATACACCTTCTTAAGAAAAGAAAGAGGGATAAAATGAAAAAAACACAGGCAGAACGTTTATCATCAGCGAGAAAGAGGCTTTATCGTCACGATGGGGTAATAAATCTGCAGAAGAAAGATGCCACTACCATGATTGTACTGAGCCTGGCCTTTATCCCGCGCCTCAATCCTCAAATAATTTAAAAAAATATTTTTGGTTCTGCTTAAATCATGTGCGTGATTATAATTCCCGATGGCATTTTGGTGATGACGTGCCCGAACATGAAAGAGAACTGCTGTTTGGTGAGGGAGTACACCCATCTCTCGCTAAAGGGGCAAATACGAAAAACAATGCTCCACGCGAAAGGGAACTTTTAAAGCGCGCTGGTTCCTTTCGCTTTCAACACACTCCTTCCGCTCAAAAAAACAATTATCCGTCCCATTTAAACAAAAATATTATTGATGCTTTGCAGCTTTTTGATTGCCCATGGCCCATTGATCCGAAATTTTTGCGAAAAAAATACCTTGGACTTGTAAAAAATTTTCATCCTGATCATCACGCTAATGATGAAAAAAAGGCGAGAAACTTAAAGAAATTAATGCTGCTTATCATCTTCTTAATAAAAAAAATCTATCCTTCTAATGCATCTACTTGCATGAATGCGACAGGCAAGATAGCTTGTGCATCACACGCCGACCCCGTAGCTCAGCAGGATAGAGCGTCGGTTTCCTAAACCGCAGGTCGGAGGTTCAAATCCTCTCGGGGTCGCCAATTTTTAACAACAAAAACATCTGTTACAGCAAATTCCCAAAGGATAAAATCGCAGATGCCCTCTTTGAGGATGTATTTGCGTCAAAAAGATAATGCAGAGCGCGTCAATCTTTGGGAAATGCGCTTTAGATGCAAAAGAACAACAAGTTAACCTACAAAAAAATTTCCGAAGTTCATCATTCCTTTTGGCACATACAGTAAAAATTGACTTAAACTGTCAAATATACCAATTCATATTTGTTATTGGGATTTTTAAAAACCTCTGCTATATTAACCAATATGAATTTTCCCACGGTGAGGAGTCAATCATGAACATGCCGAACGTTTTGTTCCCAAATTTTACCGCGTCACATGAACAAATGGAAGAATTGGGACGAGCACAATCCGAGCTATTTACACGAGCGATGGAAGAAAGTGCTGCTTTGCAAAAACGGCAATATGACTTGATGAATGTTCTAATGCAAAATCAATTACGTTTGGCCAATGTTTTCTTCGACAAGACAATGCGCTCAACAATGACTTTGCTCTCTAAAACGGGTCGCGAATAAATATCTTTATTCATCTAAGGTTGAAGAAAAGCAATATTCCCCGAGGCGACAATATGTTGTTGCGGGTGGTAGTGAGTGTTTTTTTTCGTCTACTATCGTTGGCAAAAGATGGATTTTGCCGGTTCACTAATCATATTGGCCGTGCGTTGAGTGAGGCGCTTTGTAAGGGACTTATGATAGGGGCTGCTGCATCGTTAAAGCATCATTTTTACCATCGACTACCTGTGTCCATTATTCCTTGGAGAGTAAACAGTTGATCGGTGCTAAGCACAAAATGATCAAGCGGAGTCTTTAATGCCGCCGTAAAGATTGTTTCGTATAAAATACTCTCCTTTTGCATAATTCTTAAACTTAACGTCAACACTAAAATAAATTTTGAACCACCTGGAAGGTTTTTAGCAGGAGCTACTTACCAAGGCAAAAGTCGCGAAAAATAATATCGAGCAAATCCTCTACGCCGGTTTGACCCGTAATTCGTCCCAGCTGGCGGCTAGCCAAGCGAATATCTTCTGCCATTAAATCAATTTGCGGTGCTGTCATGGCGCGTTCAAGCGCTTCCAGCGTTTCATTAACGGCACTGCGATGACGTTCTCGGGTCAGCGTTTGCGTATTGTTTAACCCAGCCAATTCTTCAGCCCGTGCAGAAAGCGCTGCAAGCAACATAAAAAAACCTTCTTCTGTCACTGTAGAAAGCGGGATTGCTCCACGCCAACCGATATTGGGTAATGATGAAGGATGAGCAAGATCACATTTGTTTATCACCACAATATCACCTTCCTGATATTGCTCAAAAGTTTTATCGTCTAAGCGTTCTTGTGTAGCATCAAAAACCAACACCCTGAAATCGGCGTCCTTAGCACGCATCAGGGCACGCCTTATCCCTTCTTTTTCAACAATATCATTCGCTTCGCGCAAGCCGGCGGTATCAGCTAAAGTAACAGGGTATCCCCCTAAATCACATGGCACTTCCAACACATCGCGGGTGGTACCCGCTTGCGATGTTACGATAGCAACATCCCTTTTAGCGATTAGGTTAAGTAGGGATGATTTACCTGCATTGGGTGCACCGATGATCGCCGCATACACTCCATCCCGCAGACGTTGACCACGATGACCATCTTCAAGATGGTATTTCATCTCTTTAATCAGGTGACTTATTTCACATTCAATTCCCTCTTTCAGCGCGGGAGGAAGGTCGTCATCAGCAAAATCTATCGCAGCTTCTAGGTGAGCCTGTGTACGATTCAAGCGCTCTTTCCAACCATCATAAATTTTTTTAAGCGCCCCCCCCATCTGTCGAAGCGCCTGCTTACGTTGTTCTTCTGTTTCTGCATTCACAAGATCTGCAATGGCCTCGGCTTCGGTAAGATCCATTTTACCATTTTGTACCGCACGGCGTGTAAACTCTCCTGCCTCTGCTAACCTTAATCCCATATGCAGCAAACACTCACTCACACGCGAAAGAATTGTTGGACTACCGTGAACATGAAGCTCAATCATGTCTTCGCCTGTATATGTTTTTGGCTTGGCAAAACGCACCATCATTGCACGATCAATAACCTCATCATTTTCTTTTAATGTGACGTAGTGTATTTCTCGGTCGGGCAAAATGCGTCCGATAAACTTTTTCATCACGCTCGCACATGCTGTTCCGCTTATGCGAATAATAGCGATAGCGGTTCGCCCCGACCCGGTGGCTGGCGCAAAGATTGTATCTGCATGGCTCATGCGCTTTTGTGGCGCATGCGCGCTTTTTATTCAAGAGCCTTTTGACAGAGACTTTTTATATGCTACATCACTTTTATGGAGGATCTCACATGACACCTGTTGAAATCAATGCAGCCGATGGCTCCGGCACGTTTAGCGGATATCTTGCTCTTCCTGATTCTATTGACGGTAAAGCTTCTTGTGTGATCGTTATTCAGGAAATTTTTGGTGTTAACGACACGATGAGGCATATTTGTGAGGTTTATGCGCGTTTGGGATATATCGCGCTTTGCCCTGACCTTTTTTGGCGGCAAAAACCAGGCGTTGTCCTCACAGACAAAACTCAGGAAGAATGGAATCAGGCTTTTGCCTACATGAATGGCTTTGACCAAAACAAAGGCATTGATGATCTTACCGCGACAATGGATTGGTTGCGTAACCATACTCTTTCAAATGGCAAGGTCGGATGTGTTGGATATTGTTTGGGGGGCCGCCTGGCGGTGATGATGGCGTGCAGGACTAAAATTGATGCCAGCGTAAGTTATTATGGCGTGGGGCTGGAAAATTTTGTTGATGAATTTATAAAAATCACTCATCCCCTCATGGTGCATGTTGCCTCTGAAGACAAATATGCCACGGAAGAACTGCGCAAAATTTATGAGCCTGTTCTTAAACGCAATGAACTTGTTACATATCATCTTTACGAAAGCATGGATCATGCCTTCGCGCGTGAGGGAGGTGTGCATTATGATGAATCATCTGCAACACTTGCCAACAATCGAAGCTACAACTTTTTACAAAAATATCTTTAGATTTTAGTTTTGTTGTATCGCTTTTATTGCGGCTTCACTTTCCTGTTGTTTTAGCCACAGTGGCTGCGTCAGCTTTTTGATAAACGCCTGATGGGCTTCCAGTTCGTCGGCTGTAGGAACAAAGGAGCGAGCAGGCCGAAGTGATCGCTGCAAAGCGGCCCCATTCACATCAGCAGGTTCATCCACCGCACTTTCATCTAAACCAAGCCCTGCTTGCTTACCCCCTTTTAATTCAAGATAAACATCAGCCAGCAGTTGCGCATCGAGTAATGCACCGTGCAGTGTACGGTTGGAATTATCGATTCCAAATCTTTTACATAAAGCATCCAGCGATGCAGGAGCACCCGGAAAACGCTTACGCGCTAGCATCAAAGTGTCGACAACCTGTTTAGGCTCATAGCTCGCATATCCGCACCGCGCCAATTCGGCATTAATAAATTTGATATCGAAAAAAGCATTGTGCGCCACAATGTTTGCATCGCCAATAAAATCAACAAGATCACCAGCAATCTCAACAAACAAAGGTTCGTTTTTTAAACGCTCGTTATCCAGTCCATGAACAGCAACGACTTCAGCTGAAATTTCTTTTTCAGGGTTAAGGTATTTGTGAAATGTCCGTCCCGTGGGGACCAAATTAATCAGCTCAATACAGCCAATTTCGACGATTCGCTCGCCTTTGGCTGGATCCATACCCGTCGTTTCAGTATCAAGAATAATTTCACGCGTTGACATCTTTGGGCAGGTCCTTTCTGCGCTTTGATTTATAACTCTGGCTGAGAATGGCTTTAATCGCTCGCAATAAATCCTGGCGGCTTTTACCCAATCCTTCGCCCGTATTGATAATAAAATCTGCACGAGCACGCTTTTGCTCATCGCTTAACTGACGTGATAAAATATCATTGAAGCGCTGCTCTGTCATACGGGGACGAGCCAAAACGCGTGCCCGTTGCACTTCAGCGGGAGCACTGACAACCATTACAGCGTCGCAATAGGCATCCCACTCGGTTTCGTACAGCAAAGGGATATCCAAAAACACGATCGCTTGCTTATTTTCGCGCATATGATTAATCCACCAAACATGCTCTTTAAATACAAAAGGGAATATTATTCCTTCTAAAATTTTGAGCGCCGCGGCGCGAGCAAAAACAATTTTTGCCAATCGTTCACGATCAATAGCTCCGTCAACCGTCACACCAGGAAATTCTTTTTCGATCGCGGGCACCGCGACTCCATTCCGTTCCATTAACTGGTGCACAACCGCGTCTGCATCCTGAACAGGATAGCCCATGCGTTTAAGCTGGCGCGATGTGGTGGATTTCCCCATACCGATGGAACCCGTTAAGCCGACAATTTTCATATAACCCTTCTCCTTGGGTCACCATACACGTCTTTCTACATGCAATCAAACGATGTGGCCTGAAACAGTTACTGTGGATAAAATGTGGATAACCACTGATTTACGCTTAAGGGGTTAAATTATCCCCATTAACCATTTTTTCATTCTCCGAGTCTTTAGTAACCATTTGTTAACCTTTAAAGCCGAGTCGAGCCTGTGGAAGACTCGAATTGCGACTCGTGGCCGCAAAAGTGTTAAATTCTGTTAATAATTAAGGAACGCATGACGTGTTCTCTTTTTCTTCCAGAAGGCAGCCGAGTCTGTGGATAATATTGAGTACATCGAGTTATCCTCATGTTTCCACCTCCCAACAGTTACCTCTACCTAAATATATATATTTATATAAGAGGAAGAAGAAGTTGGGTGATGCCCCTCTGTACACTCACACGATGAACCCTCTAGACGAGAAACAGACAACAGGGCATAAGAAATCCATGAATAAGATTTTATCTGTCCTTACGGATCATGGAGTGATCCCGCCCCCTTTTTGGCTCATGCGTCAAGCGGGTCGTTATTTGCCAGAATATCGCGAGGTGCGAGAAAAAGCAGGGGGGTTTCTTAATCTTTGCCTCAATCCTGAACTCGCCACAGAAGTGACCCTGCAACCCCTGCGTCGCTTCAATATGGATGCTGCAATTTTGTTTTCAGATATTTTAATCGTTCCACACATGCTGGGGCAGGACGTAACGTTTGCTGAAGGTGAAGGCCCAAAGCTTGGTTCTTTGGATGTGAACGCACTGAATCCCGATATCAAAAAAGTTGAACCGATTTTTGAAACGGTGCGTCGGGTTAAAAGCCAGTTGAGTGAAGACAAAGCATTAATCGGCTTTGCTGGCAGTCCGTGGAGCATTGCTTGTTACATGATCAAACGTGAAGGCGCAGGTGTAAATTTTCGTGACATTAATCCTGTCGCGGCGCGTGATCCGGCTGGGTTTGAACGGCTGATTGATAAAATTATTGAGGCAACCCTGATCTATCTTGAAGGACAAATCGAAGCAGGGGCGGACGTCATCCAGTTGTTTGATAGCTGGGCCGGCAGTTGTGATAACGTACAACGATGGGTTATTGAACCAACGGCCGCTATTGTCATGATTTTGCGGAGCAAATATCCTAAGCTCCCGATCATCGGTTTTCCACGTCAGCTGGGCGTAAAATATTTAAACACCTATGCTGTACAAACAGGTGTCACCGGAATTTCCCTCGATCAAGGTGTGGATATGGCATGGGCCGTGGAGGCCATCTCACGCAAAGTTGTTTTACAGGGTAATCTTGATCCTGAATTATTGCGCATAGGGGGGCCTGAAATGGAAAAAGCGATTGAAAACATCTTATCGCTTACACAAAAGCGCCCGTTTATTTTTAATTTAGGGCACGGAATCAATAAAGAAACGCCTGTCGAGAATGTTGAAGCATTAGCGCGCTTACTTAAGCGGTAAGGGTATTTAATGGCACGCATAGCTGTTTGTTTGTTTAACCTTGGCGGCCCTGATCAGCTGGAAGCAGTTAAGCCGTTTTTGTTTAATCTGTTTAATGATCCGGCTATTCTTTCTCTCCCACAACCGTTCAGAACAATGCTTGCATGGTTTATTGCAAAACGACGCGCGCCGGTAGCTAAAGAAATTTATAAAAAAATTGGTGGAAAAAGTCCTCTTCTTGAAGAAACACAAGCTCAGTCTGCTGCTCTTGAAGCCGCATTAAAACAACGTTTTCCTCACGACTCATTTCGCACGTTTATAATCATGCGCTACTGGCATCCCCTCGCCAAGGATGTTGCGCAACACATTCATCAATTTGCGCCCGATAAAATTATTTATCTTCCGCTTTACCCTCAATTTTCGACCACCACCACGGCATCATCATTTTCGCAAATGGACCATTTTCTCTCAACGGAGGAACGTTCCAAAAAAACGTCCATTTGCTGTTACCCTGTTTTGCCAGCTATCATTGAAGCCTATTGTGCACTTGCGCGTCCTCACATTGAGGAAGCAAAAAAACATGGTCGACCGCGAATTTTGTTTTCTGCTCACGGGCTGCCTCAAAAAGTAATTACACAGCGCAAAGATCCTTATCAGTCGCATTGTGAGCAAACGGCTCAAGCTTTGCGATCAGCGATAGCACACGTTTTAGCCTTATCTGGTGAGCCCTGCGATGAAAGCGACATGATCAATACATATCAGTCTAAAGTGGGCCCGCTTGCATGGATTAAGCCCTCGACTGAAGAAGAAATTCGCCGTGCTGGCAAAGAAAAGCGACCACTGGTTATTCTTCCAATTGCCTTTGTTTCAGAACATTCTGAGACTTTGGTCGAGTTGGATATTGAATATCGTGAGCTTGCGGATGCATCAGGTGTTCCGTACTATGCGCGAGTGCCAGCACTGGGGTGTGCACCACAATTTATCAGTGGTCTTGCTGACCTTGTTGCACAAGCCTGCACATCTCCAACAGTTCTTTTTTTTCCGCACAGCTGCTGTGGGGAAGCGTGGCAGGCCTGCCCGTGTGCAGCTTCAATAAGGGGCTCATAGCATGACGCTTTATCTTTTTTTTCGTGCGCTTCACATCATCTCGTTTGTGGCTTGGTTTGCAGCGCTTTTCTATCTTCCGCGTTTATACGTTTATCATAGCCGCACTCAGCCCCAATCAGAATCATCTGCGCTCTTTAAAATAATGGAATATAAACTTAACAAAATTATCATGACCCCCGCCATGGTTTGCACCTGGGTTGGTGGTCTCGGAATGATCTATGAACTGGGTGGGGCGTGGTTTATAAGCACACACTGGTTTCATGCTAAATTTGCCCTTCTTTTAATTCTCATGGGGTTTCATGGCATGTTGTCGCATTATCGCAAATCTTTTGCCCGGGATGAGCGCCCTCACTCAGAAAAATTTTTTCGTATCTTCAATGAAGTACCAACATTTATTTTGATTTTAATTGTTGGCTTGGCTGTTTTTAAGCCTTTTTAAGGATTTGACGCGCTCTTAAAAGAACTTTTGACATTGCATGGATCATGGAGTAGTATACGACCGTCTACAGCCGCTGATGTCTGCGGTTTCTCCTAAAAATCTGAATTTTCTTCAGGTGGGCATCATTCACAGTCGGACTGTTTCCCTTTGTCTTTCCTAACGGATTAAAAACACTCCATGCATCTCCATGAATTAAAATTAAAAACTCCAGCTGAGCTTTTGGCTTTTGCGGAAGAATTAAAAATCGAAAACGCCAGTGCGCTGCGCAAACAAGATATGCTTTTTGCTATCCTTAAGCAACTTGCTGAAAACGGAACACCAATCTATGGTGAAGGTGTGATTGAAGTTTTGCCGGATGGTTTTGGATTTTTGCGCGCACCTGAATCAAATTATTTACCTGGTCCGGATGATATTTATGTCGCCCCTGCTCATATTCGCAAGCACGCATTGCGCACAGGTGATACGGTCGAGGGGGAAATTCGTTCACCGAAAGAACAGGAACGTTATTTTGCCCTGACAAAAATAAACACCATCAACTTTGAAGATCCAGATCGTGTGCGCCATCGTATCAATTTTGACAACTTGACCCCGCTCTTTCCGGACAAAAAACTCAACTTTGAAATCGCTGATCCCACAAAAAAGAACTATCTTCCACGTGTGATTGAGCTGGTTGCACCGATGGGTAAAGGCCAGCGTGGCTTGATCGTTGCCCCGCCGCGTACTGGTAAAACTGTGATGCTGCAAAACATTGCGCACTCGATCAGCACCAACCATCCTGAAGTATACTTAATTGTTTTGCTCATTGACGAACGTCCCGAAGAAGTGACGGATATGGCACGCTCGGTTAAAGGTGAGGTTATCTCTTCAACGTTTGATGAGCCTGCATCGCGCCACGTTCAGGTGGCAGAAATGGTTATTGAGAAAGCCAAGCGTTTGGTTGAACATAAACGTGACGTGGTGATCTTGCTCGACTCAATTACCCGCTTAGCGCGCGCATACAACACTGTTGTTCCTTCAAGTGGTAAGGTTTTAACAGGTGGTGTGGATGCTAATGCATTGCAGCGTCCAAAACGCTTCTTTGGTGCGGCCCGTAACATTGAAGAAGGTGGATCACTGACCATTATTGCTACTGCTTTGATTGATACTGGCAGTCGTATGGATGAAGTGATTTTTGAAGAGTTTAAAGGAACAGGTAACAGCGAATTGGTCTTGGATCGCAAGATTGCGGATAAGCGGACCTTCCCTGCAATTGATATTGGAAAATCAGGGACGCGTAAAGAAGAGCTGCTGGTCGATAAATCAACGCTCAGTAAAATGTGGGTTCTTCGCCGAATCCTCATGCCGATGGGAACTGTTGAGTCAATTGAGTTCTTGCTTGATAAGCTTAAACACAGCAAGAGTAACAATGATTTCTTCGAGTCGATGAATCAGTAAACCCATGTCTTTGAAGCTTATTCAACGCACACAGCGCTTTGCCGAAGAGGTGGGGCGCGGGTCCGTTTTTTCTGCTCCCGTCACACACGTCTATAACCCTTTGCAGTATGCATGGTCCTTACATCATGCCTATTTAGAGCGTTATGGCAACGGGCGAAAAAAAATCATATTTTTAGGGATGAATCCCGGCCCGTTTGGTATGGTTCAAACTGGTATCCCTTTCGGCGAAGTAAATGCTGTTAAAAACTTGCTTGGCTTGGTGGGTACGGTTCAAACACCCGCTCTGACAAGTCCTTATCGCCCTATCGAAGGATTGTTATGTAAGCGTTCAGAAGTAAGTGGTCGTCGCTTCTGGGGTTTTTTTATTGACCATTTTAAAACTGCAGATGCTTTCTTAAATAACCATTTTATCTTCAACTATTGTCCCCTCGCTTTTTTAGATAAAACGCGCAATATTACGCCCGATAAAATTGCGGCGAATGAAATTTTACCAGTCTTAAACCAGTGTGATGAATATCTTCGTGATGTGACTGAAATAATTGAGCCTGAATGGGTGGTGGGTGTTGGTAAATATGCGCGGAAAAAAGCTGAGGTCGCTCTGAGCAAAAAATTTCCAACTTTGAGGTTTGCTGATATTTTGCACCCTTCCCCGGCTTCACCACTTGCTAATAAGGATTGGCCAGGCCAAGTTTTAAAGCAACTTTACGCTCAACAAGTTTGGCGCCCATCATCTTCAGAAGACTTCATCTAGGGCGGTTTTATTGTTTTGACAGAAAGGCGTCGTCAAAGATGGTCTCGGTGATTCCATCATTTTGGGATTTTGTGACGCTTTTCAAAAAACATAAGATACCAACCAGATTGCTGACTGGTGTGGCAATGAATTTTGATGATGTACCCTAAAAAATTAAATGATCCCTGCGGACATTTAAAATCTTTATGAGCCAACAGCACATAATTTCTTCATTACATCATCGAGCTGATCAAGATTTTGGTAGTGGATTGTAACTGTGCCAGTCGGGCCTTTTCCACCCAATGTTACGCGCAAACCTAAAGCCGCACTAATTTCGCGTTCTAATGCAACTGTATTTGGGTCTTTGCTGTGGTTAATGCGGGGTTTTTTTGCCTGTGCGGCCTCACTTTGGCGGGCGAGATTTTCTGCCTCGCGGACAGATAGCCCTTCATTAATAATGCGCTCAACTAATGTCTCTGACCCCCCTGCTGCAAGAACCGCACGTGCATGTCCAGCAGAAATATCTCCCTGATCAATTTTAACTTTTATGCTCTCTGGCAGTTTTAAAAGACGAAGCGTATTTGTTATATGAACGCGGCTTTTGCCAACAATGCGGGCTAAATCTTCGTGGGTGTGATGATATTCTGCAATAAGTCGTTGGTAGCCGTCGGCCTCTTCTATTGGTGACAAATCCTCACGCTGAACGTTCTCTATAATTGAAATTTCAAGAGCTTCGCCATCACTTAACTCCTTGATTAAAATAGGAACTTCATGTAATCCAGCTTGCTGTGATGCCCTCCACCGGCGCTCTCCAGCGATGATTTGATAGCGATTTTCTTGATGTGGGTGACGCCTAACGACGATAGGTTGAATGATGCCATGCTCGCGAATTGATTGGGCAAGATCTGTAAGAGCTTCCGAATCAAATATTCGACGGGGTTGAAAGGGCCCAGCCTCCAGATGCTCGATTGGTGCGGTGCGTCGCTCTCTCGATGAGGCGTTTTGAGGGGACAATTGCGCATAATCTTCCTCAGCTTCGCCTAAAAGTGCGCCCAGCCCCCGTCCCAGGCCACTCCGACGAGCTGGTTTTGTGAGTGTTCGTGGCGATGCAGCTGAATTATCCGTGGTTGACATGAGCGTTCTCCCTCTGTATTTGGGCAAGAATTTGAGTTTCGCGTTGCAGGATTTCTTTTGCAAGATGGATGTATGCTTGTGCCCCAACACTCTTAAAATCATAAATCAAAACGGGTTTACCGTGAGAGGGGGCTTCGGAAATACGTACATTGCGCGGGATCACTGTCTCGTACACTTTATCTTGAAAGTGATTTCTTACTTCTTCCTGTACATGGCGTGAAAGGCTATTACGTCGATCGTACATTGTCAAAACCACGCCCTGCAACGTGAGTTTTGGATTCAAGTTGCGTGAAATAACCTGAATGGTTTTGAGGAGGTGTGATAATCCTTCAAGCGCGTAAAACTCACATTGTAATGGCACTATCACTGCATCGGCAGCTACTAATGCATTGAGTGTTAAAAGTCCTAATGCGGGTGGGCAATCGATAAGAATATAGTCATAACCTTGGGCTTGTTCGAGCGCACTTGAAAGAAAGTATTCGCGTTGATCTTCGGGAACGAGCTCAATTTCAGCTCCTGCTAAATCAGAGGCAGCGGGAATAACATCTAATCCTGGTACCAACGTCTGCTTGATGGCTTCTTCCACCTGACAATCGCCAAAAAGAACAGCGTAGCTACCAGGCGTGCGCTGTGTCATGGGGATGCCCACACCTGTTGAAGCGTTGCCTTGAGGATCAAGGTCAATCAATAAAACGCGCTTGCCAACTGCGGCCATGGCTGTTGCGAGGTTGATCGTGGTGGTGGTTTTTCCCACGCCTCCTTTTTGATTGGCTATGCCGAGAATGCGGGGTTTCGTCATTACTTTTTCCTTATCTCACTCAGCCGCACGATCACGCCGCTGTCACTGGTTTTACTTTGAAATGTCTCCAGCGCAAAGCTAAAAGTTTTTTCTGCTTCGTCTATTTCTTTTTGGACATCTTCTCCTTTGAGAAAAAGGCATGTGCCTCCCTCATTCAAGTGAGGAATGGAAAGATCGATGAGTTTTGTTAAAGATGCGAGGGCGCGAGCCGTAATAATATCTGCCTTTATTGGTATTGCCTTTTCAATGCGTGTTGCTTGAAAGGTAACGTGCGTGGATTTGGTTAAACGTGAAACTTCCCGCATAAAAGCCACTTTGCGCTGATCGCTTTCAACCAATTCAATTTTATGGGGACATAATAACGCCATAATTAACCCGGGAAAACCAGCGCCAGAACCTATGTCACCCTGCTTTTGAATATTTTCGGGAATATACTCTGTTAGCTGAGCACTATCTAAAAAATGCCGTTCCCATAGCTGATGGATGGTAGAGGGGCTTACAAGGTTGATTTTTTTATTCCATACTTTGAGTGTCTCGGCATAGAGCACGAGTTTTTTTTCCGTTTCATGTGAAACGGGAAGTTTTTCGAGAAAGTTGCGTCGGCCCTCATCACTCATTGGCACGTTTTAGCGCGGAGTGAATTTAGAAGGCAAGTAAAATACGTAAAAGTGAAAAATTACGCTGCCTTATGCTTTTTGACAAAGCGCATCAATGATATAAGAGCAGCGGGTGTCATCCCTGGAATACGGGCAGCAGCACCAAGACTACGGGGTTTAACTTTAGACAGCTTGAGCCTTAATTCATTTGAAAGGCTTCCAACCAGCTGATAGTCCATGTCTTGATGGAGCTCAAGCTCTTCTTCTTTGCGATAAGCGTGAATGTCAGCTTCTTGACGCCCTAAATAGCCTGCATAACGACCATCAATTTCGATTTGCTCAAGAATATCAGACGGAAACGCGCCCAGTGCGGGCCATAATCCAATGATTTGATCCATAGAAATATTGGCATAACGTAACAAGTCTTGAGCACTTCGGCGCACGCCATCTTGGTTAATCATGAGTCCATGGCACACAAGTTCATTCGGACTTAATGCTGTTTCAATATCGCTGGCAATAAGACGGGCACGCTCAAGCTTTTCCATTTTTGCGATAAAATGTTGTTCTCGTTCAGTGCCTACACATCCCAGGATTAATCCACGCGGTGTTAAGCGTTGATCGGCATTATCCGAGCGAAGTAAAAGCCGGTATTCCGCACGCGAGGTAAACATGCGGTAAGGTTCAGGCGCACCATGGTGAATAAGGTCATCCACCATAACACCCAAGTATCCTTCTGCTCGATCAACAACAAAAGGCTTGTAATCGAACCCTTCAGCACCGGCGCAAAGCGCAGCATTAAGACCAGCCAACAACCCTTGAGCCGCTGCCTCCTCATATCCAGTCGTCCCGTTAATTTGGCCAGCCATAAATAATCCTGATAGATTCGTTGATTCAAGCGAAGGCTTAAGTGCGCGTGGATCACAATAATCATACTCAATTGCATAACCGTGACGTAAAATTGTACATTTTTCGAGGCCGGGTATTGAATGCACCAGAATATCCTGCACATCTCGCGGTAAACTGGTTGAAATACCGTTGGGATAAACAGTGTCGTCATCCAGACCTTCAGGTTCAAGGAAAATTTGATGTCGTTCACGATCAGCAAAGCGTACAACCTTGTCTTCGATTGAAGGACAATAGCGTGGCCCCGTCGACGAAATTTGACCACTATACATCGGCGCCCGATGCAGGTTAGCGCGAATAGCTGAATGTCCCTCAGACGAGGTGTAGGTTACGCCGCATTCAATTTGAGGATTGGTAATTGTGCTTGTTAATGTTGAGAAGGGAATGGGTGGATTGTCACCGCCCTGTTTATCCAAAGAATCCCAATCTATGGTACGGCCATCCAAACGAGGGGGCGTGCCTGTTTTGAGACGACCAACAGGGAAATTCAATCTTTTCAGTGTTTTAGATAAGCCTATTGCGGGGGCTTCACCATGCCTTCCCGCTGGTTTACGCTCTTCGCCAATATGAATAAGACCATCCAAAAATGTTCCGGTTGTCAGTACCACCGCGCCCGAAAGAAGATGTTCACCCTGCGCGGTAATAATGCCTGTAACACGGTCATTTTCGAGCGTCAAATCCTCAACTGCAGCTTCAATCAATGTTAAATTAGGATAGGACGACAAAAGTGTCTGCATAGCTTGCTTATAAAGCTTGCGGTCAGCTTGCGCCCGCAATCCACGCACCGCAGGACCTTTGCTCGCATTTAACATACGAAACTGGATACCGCCTGCATCGGCAACACGGCCCATAATACCATCCAGTGCATCGATTTCGCGAACTAAATGACCTTTACCCAAGCCACCAATAGCGGGATTACAACTCATCTCACCTAAGGTCGAGAGTTTGTGCGTGACAAGAGCTGTTTTAGCGCCGAGGCGTGCCGAGGCTGCTGCAGCTTCACAGCCAGCATGTCCTCCACCCACGACAATTACGTCAAATTTTTGCATCATGCAGGGGTTATAGCTGATTTTAGCGGTGCATTGCAATTATCCTCGCAGTGGATCATCACAATAAGGTCAAAAAAACCGGGCTGATGATCGTTGTTATTCATGAAAAGAAGCTTTATGGTGTGCTTGTTACCATTGTAAAAACGATCATATCAATGACTCTGACAAAAATACTTCCTGCCACGCCAAAAAATCTTTATGAACTATCCCTTTTATCAGGCCGTGCAAAAAGCAAGCAGGTGATGATTTATGAAAAAGGCAGCTTGAATGACATAATGTCAATCAAACAAGCTGAGCAAGTGCGGGCCGTTTTTTTAGAAGAAGGCGTAAAAGTTCAGCAGATAATTAATCAACCAGAACTTTCCGCTTTTTCTGAAAACGAAAACTTTATCAATCAGGTTATGACATTTCGCTATGTGCCTGAAACCCTTACAAAGATTGAGAATGAAACAATTATTTTTGACGATACAGTTGCATTTTATAATCGTGAGCAGATCACATTGATCAAAGACGAAGGTTTTGCGCGTATGCAGCATCAGCTTTTTTTATTATTATGGGATCAAGGACACTCACCTAAACTGGGTTTTCCGTATAAGCCCAATCACTCGTTTTACAATAATTTGGATTTTTATTTGGACGGCAAGCAAATTATTGTTTGGCCGGATGTCGATGCAAAAAAAACCTATGCTGATTTTACGCCAGAAGCACTGGAAAATTATGTTAAAAGCGTGGTGAAAAAGCATAAAGGCGCGCAAGACAGCCATTACTTTATTGTTTTTTTGTGGTCATGGAATGAGCAAAAAATGATGGATGTCTGGTCGTTTAGAGAAAACAGTGTGGATGATCGCTCAGGTCCGTTGAGTGAAATGGATGTTTTTTGTAATGGCGAATTTTGCAACGATATAGGCATTGCCAGTGGCAATACACTTTTGGTGCTTGGGTACGAAGAAAAATTGCGGCGCCAGTCTGAAAGTTTACAGAAATATCTCGGCGGGCAGCCCCCAGCCCTTCCCCTAGAAATTGTTAATAGCAAAAATTTTTTTGATACAGACTCATAATAAAATCTTATCGTGGTTGCCGTAGAATCAAAATTAGGGTGCTGATAATGGATGAAGATGAAACAAACTCAAACATTTCATGGTATCGATGCAGATGATTTACCAATGTTTGGGCAACTCATCGTTCATCGCGTTTGCCGACATGTTGAAGAGATAGACGGTGGATGTATTGTCTCAGATCCTATGAATAGCGAATTTTACTGGGGTAATTTTTTTCACCTTGATCATCCCGAAAATTGGTCGCTTGAACATTTGGAAAGCGTGCACAAAAAGCACTTATTTTACATCAATAAGCGGTTTGTTTTTTCATATAACGATAACCTGGAGCTGCACCGCACGTCGAATGGGTTGCGCAAAAAATTTGAAGCTGCAGGCTATCATTTTGAAGCTCATGCCTGCCTGATCGCAAAAGTTGAAAATATAATTCCCCACCAGTGCAGATTTATAACATTCAGACAAATTGAAACGGAAGAGGACTGGAAGCAAGCGCTTGGCAATCAGCTTCTTTGTCGCAAAATGTATGATGGAAAAAATGAATATGTGATCAAACGAATTCAAGCTGCTCGTCGTGCTACCGAAGCGGGAAACGGACAATGGATGGGGGCATTTGATGGAAAAAAACTTGTTTGTGATCTCGGCGTATTTTGGGATGGTCAATTTTGTCGATTTCAAGCAATTGGCACTCACCCAGAATATAGAGGACAAGGGATTGTAAGGTCTCTCCTAACCGAGACAGTTAAAGAGGTTTCTGCAAAAAGATCAGACCCTTATTTTATTATACTGACAGGATTAGGAGCAGGTCCGCAACGCGTATATGAGAAATGCGGATTTGTAGCAGTGGGTACGCATATTGGGTTCGTAAAAAAGTGGGAATAGATAACGATGAGCACCAAGGTGCGGAATTGGTTTTCTTCGATGAGAAATGGTGCTGCTGGAGAGGATTGAACTCTCGACCTCTCCCTTACCAAGGGAGTGCTCTACCACTGAGCTACAGCAGCAGCGAATGTTTTTCACTGGTCGGAGTGAGAGGATTCGAACCTCCGGCCCCTTGCTCCCGAAGCAAGTGCTCTACCGGGCTGAGCTACACTCCGACAAGTCGGCAAAAACCAATGTGCGCGGTTTATAACGCCTCGGTTAGCTAACTGCAAGTAGATTATATAAAACCATATGCAAATATCATTAAAAACGTGTGAGACAATCTTCCCGTAAAGTGTTATGGTTGCGCAGATAAAGAAAAGGTGTTGGGATTTGTCCCCCCTGTTCGCGAGGCAATCCCTGCACAAAAATGCGGAGGGCCTCATGTTTGCACATTCTTATATCGACCAAGACGTCCCGGCGAAGTCGTACCTGCCACAGACATTTGTTATCGTCGATCTTGAAACAACAGGTTTCAGCCCCGAAGAGGATGAAATCATCGAAATTGGCGCTGTCTTAGTGGATCGAGCAAATCAAACACAAGAACGCTTCCATGCACTCGTTGTTCCTGAGCACGCAGTTTCAACTCGGGTAGCAGAAGTAACTGGTTTATCGTCAGGTTTACTCGCCGCCCGCGGCCTCAATATTAAAGAGGCTCTACAAGGGTTTCTGGCGTTTGTTAAAGACCATCGTCTGGTTTTTTTTAATGCGCCGTTTGATATGGGGTTTATTGATAAAGCAGCCGAGCGTTATGACTTAACAATTAACAATTCGGTTTCCTGCGCATTGCGTATGGCACGTCAAGCATGGCCTGGATTGCCCAGTTATAAACTCAATCAACTTGCAAAAACAGCCTGTATGCCGGTTGATGGTACGCATCGCGCTTTACGTGACTGTGAATTGGTTCTGCAGGTTTATGAGGCTGCGTGTAACGAGCTTAAGCGTAACCACGAATAAGAATGATTTTATCCCTCAAATAACTATGGCAGCGTGATTTGGCAGCGCGAAGCTGTGACGGCCTTGGTGAAAATTTTGAGAGATAATCCAGACGATGATCTTAAAATAGCAGTTGAGCCAGAGGCAATTCGTTGTGCTTGATCATTGTTTAAACCAATGATGCAAAATTGTCCGGTATTGCGGTTGCTCACAGCGACAAGACGCACGCTAAGTCCGGTTTTCAGATTTTTTTGCTCACCCACATCAAGCAAAAATGATTTGCCAGAAAAAGATTCATCCGTGGTGATCGCTGGAGGGGAAATATTGGCTGTAGAGGGACTTGTACGCAATTTGGCAGGCGGTGCTGGGGGGCGTGGAACATGCGTGTCGCTGGGAAGATCATCGGAAATATCTCGATGCGTAAGAGGCGGTAATGAGGGGGGGGTGATGATGGAAGTAAGAGGGTGAGAACTCCTGGAGGGGGCTTCAGCCGTAGTGGGAGATGTTACTGGTGATAAAGATTGAATTGTCGGTGATGGTGAGTGAACATCATATGACGTCGCAGCAGGCTTGGCAGAATCAGTATGATAATTATCAACGGGTGGAGAAAGAACAGGTGCAGACAATTGCGCTTTACGACATTGATCAAATTGTTGTTGCAGTGTTTGCATCTTTGAGTGCAGCTCATGGGCCATATCATTGCACACCTGAGTTGGGTCGGTGGGTATCGAAACAACGAGAGGATGATCGGCGGGGGGCTGATTTATTTGGATTGTACACACGCTTAGTCCAACCAAAAGGCCACCAATAAGTAAACCGCTGACAAATGCTTTGGCGTAATTTTGCAAAAAAAGGCGTGGTTCCAACGGGTCAAGAGGTGTGATCGTAAGCTTAAGCGATTGCCCAATAAATTTTTTCATAAGTGAACCTTTAGTAAGGTATTTGCTGCCAAGCGTTTTTAATATGCCGGGGCCATTTACCGGGTGCAACCAAAATTGCATCAAAACGAATGGTTTTATCAATATGATACTGATGTTGTGCGAGATAATACTGCGTTGCGTTTAGCAGGCGGTTTTGTTGATGCCGAGATATGGCCCCAGCAGCCACGTCAAATGACGGTCTATACTTAACCTCAATCACGACCAGAGTATTTTTATGCAGCATTAAAAGATCAATCTCTCCCACTGGGGTTTTTAAGCGACGTGCTAAAAGGCGATAGCCTTTGAGGCGTAAAAAAAGGAGAGCAAAACGCTCAGCGCGCAAGCCTTGAAGATGAGTAAGACCGTTATTTGTCTTCTTTGCTGAGTTGAAGGGCCAGAGCATAAACATCTTTCTTTTGTCGTCCTGATTGAGCTGCAACAAGGGCTACGGCATCGCGGACCGAGCGTGTTTCAAGCTCGGTTTTAAGAAGTGTTAACAGTGCGATGTTATCCATTGATAATCCCTCGGTCGAGGCGCCGGCAACAACAATTACACACTCGCCTTTCACGTCGGTATGCTCATGATAATAATCTACCAAATCAGCAAGCGGCGCACGTATCACCTCTTCAAACATCTTGGTTAGCTCACGGGCTACAGCGGCATTTCTGGAGCCTAAAATGTCGACCATGTCGATTAACGTGTCATGCAGGCGATGGTGGCTTTCATAAAAAATCAACGTGCCGGGAATTGCGCATAATTGAGCCAACTCATCCCGTCGGGCGCCCTTTTTATTAGGTAAAAAACCAGCAAAGAAAAAACGCCGTGTCGAAAGTCCCGATAAGCACAACGCTGTCAAAACGGCGCTGGCTCCTGGTATCGCCGATACATTAAATCCTGCCTGAAGAACTGCCTGAACCAAGCGTTCGCCAGGATCAGACAGAAGTGGCGTTCCCGAATCACTAACCAACCCGATGCGTTTCCCTTTTGACAGTGCATCCAAAACGCGTGCATGCATTTCAACGGCGTTGTGTTCAGTATAGGTTTCGAGTGGAATACCGCCACAGCCATACGCAGACAAAAGCTTGCGCGTAACGCGCGTATCCTCGCACAACAACAGATCAAGCTGATTAAATGTTGCTAATGCGCGCTCGCTAATGTCACCCAAATTGCCGATTGGCGTTGAAATTAAGTACAGGCCGCAAGTTAAGGGAGTGTTTGTTCTCATAGCGGCACTTTGTCTTCTCATCTCCATTTCGTCAATTGGGTAAACTTTGTTTGTGAACACGACAAGCCATTCGGATCGGGGGTAGCAAGTGCCCTCATTTCGCGCTATGTCTTGTAACGCAAGAGTGAGTGAGGATATGATGGGTAAAACAAGTTATTTTATAAATAAAACAGCTTTAGGCCTTTTTCTCTTGGTCGCGGCGGGGTGTGCGCCTGTGGTGCGCACCACAGGCGGCCCTGCGCAGACCTCTGCTCATCCTGAGGCTCAAATGTCTGTCCCGGTGCGTACTGCGGCAGATGCATCTTTGCGTGTAGGGTTGTTGTTACCACTTAGTGGGGCGCAAGCTAAACTTGGTCAGGGTATGGTAGAAGCGGCTCAACTCGCACTTTATGAATCAAATGCAGATGGTGTAGGGCTGCTGATGTATGATACGCAAGGCGATCCTGCTTTGGCGGCGCAGGCAGCGCGCAAAGCTATTGCCGATGGCGCGCAAATTTTAATTGGACCTATTTTTAGTGCCGAGTTGGATGCAGTTGACCCCATTGCTCAGACACGTGATATTCCAATTCTATCTTTATCAAACAACACCGATAAAGGGGATATCAACACGTTCATTTTTGGATTTGCGCCAGATGAGCAAGTTGAGCGCATTTTAACGTATGCCAAACAGCAAGGTGTACAAAAGGTTGCCGCATTTATTCCACAATCAACCTATGGAGACACAATTGCCGTAAGCTTTGATGATCATGCGCGCCAGCTCGGCCTCGCTTTGGCTCCTGCCGTCCGTTTTGATGCAGCAAATTTTATTACACAATCGGTAGCTTTTACGCAAAATGTTAAAAATGATCCAAGCATTAATGCTATTTTTGCACCGCTCGCCCCTAGTCAACTGGTGCAATTCATTCCTCAGCTGGGCGCTGCGGGGATTGAAATGCAGCACACTTATTTGCTGGGATTATCAACATGGGAATCGTTGAATTCTAGCACTGCGACTGCTGCACCGCTGATGTTTTTTCCCGCACCAGAGGCGGTTCAACGTCGGGCGTTTATTAACCGCTACCAACAGAGCTACGGATATGCTCCATCCCCTATTTCGTCACTGGCCTACGATGCCACGGCGTTGGTCGTTGTTTTAGCTAAAAACTATCCTGCAGCCCCTTTTCGTGTGGAACACTTAACTGATCCTCAAGGCTTTAGTGGGGTGGATGGTATTTTTCGTTTACATGACACGGGGATCGTCGAACGAGGGTTGGCTGTCTATCGCGTTACACCGGAGGGAACGCGATTGGTGCAAGCTGCTCCAGACATGTTTTCTGAGTCATCACACCACTGAAAAAGTACAGAAATAATCTTGTAATTGGCACAAAATGTCGCATCTTGTGCGAGCACGCAACCATTGTAATTGAACACTGAAAAGGTCATTGTGCGCGCTTCAATAACCGCCAACGTATCCAAAGAGTCGACCATGAGTACAAAAGCTGCCCCTTCCCACTCTTTACTCGTGCCCAAACTCTGGACCACGCTCCATGAGAACTATAATCTCAAAAAATTTGCGACCGACTGCATTTCGGGCTTAACGGTTGCCGTGGTTGCTTTGCCGCTGGCAATGGCGATTGCGATTGCTTCGGGAGCAACACCTGCACAAGGTTTAATCACAGCGATTGTTGGTGGTTTCTTGGTTTCAGCATTGGGCGGAAGTCGCTTTCAGATTGGTGGACCCACAGCAGCATTCATCGTCGTGGTGCTCAATGTTATTCTGGATCATGGCTATGATGGTATGCTGATTGCGACCTTCATTGCTGGCCTGATTTTGGTTGTGGCGGGATTTTTAAAACTTGGTAGTTATGTCAAATATGTCCCCTATCCTGTAATTACAGGGTTTACATCAGGAATTGCGGCAACAATTTTTCTGGGGCAGCTAAAAGAGCTCTTAGGTTTTAATTTGTCAGACTTAGCCACACCACCACGCGATGTTGTGCATCAGCTTATGGCTTACGGATCACACCTGTCCACCGTGTCAATGTCAACGGTGATCGTCGGATTTGCCAGTTTAGCCGTTATGTTAACCATTCGGCATTTTAAGCCTCGTTGGCCGGTTTTTTTGATTGGTGTTCTTGTCGGTTCGTTTGCGGTCTGGATTGCTCAACAGCTGGGGACGCCCTTAAATGTGGCAACAATCGGAAGTAAATTTGGTGCTTTGCCGACGGGTTTGCCAATGCCGCATGTTCCCGCTTTTAGCTTTGAAAAAATTCAGGAGGTTTTTCCCAGTGCCTTAACGATTGCCTTTTTGGCTGGGGTTGAGGCATTACTTTCTGCTGTTGTTGCAGATGGTATGACTGGTCACCATCATCGCTCTAATATAGAGCTTGTCGCGCAGGGAACTGCCAACTGTGCATCCGTGATGGTTGCAGGTTTGCCTGTGACTGGTGCCATTGCACGTACAGCGACAAACATTCGTTCAGGTGCGCTTACGCCTGTTTCGGGGATGATGCATGCTGTTTTTGTCCTGTTGTTTTTGATGGTGGCATCGCCTCTTGCACAGTGGATTCCGCTGACGAGTTTGGCTGCAATTTTGGTGATTGTGGCTTGGAACATCAGTGAGGTTGAGCGGTTTCGACATCTAATGTTAGCGCCACTGGGCGATCGGTTGGTATTGATCAGTACATTCCTGCTTACGATTTTTGTTGATTTAACAGCGGCGATTGCTACCGGTGTTGTTATGGCTGCGCTTTTGTTTATGCACCGTATGTCAGAAGTTGTCGCTGTGACCACCGAGAAAAATCCGCTAGCTGATGAAGGAGAAGAAGACCCGCAGCACCCCACCGCTCCCCTGCCTGAATTTAACAAACTTCCAAAAGGTGTAGAGGTTTATCAGATCAATGGTCCGTTTTTCTTTGGCGCAGCTGGAACGATCAACGATATTCTTGATGAAATGCGCGATCATCCCAAGGTTTTGATTTTGCAAATGCGTGGAGTGCCGATGATGGATGCTAGTGGCGTGGCATCGTTGATGGGCGTGTTTGATAAAGTTCGCCGCCATGGGGGACAAATTATATTAACGGGTGTGCAATTACAACCACGCTATGTGCTTCGTAATATGGGTGTTCGTAACGGTGAGGCTAGTATTTCCATGGTACCTGACTTTAACCGCGCACTGGATTTAGCGCGTACCTATCTCACTTAATCAACCCAAAAAGCTTTAAAAGCTGCTTTATTTTATAAATAAGCACTTATTCTTTTGTTGCTCAAGCGCATGTCTTAAAGATAGGTGCGCTCTCAATTGTTCTTTAACGCAAATACCTTATCAAAGATGGTTTATGAGATCTCGTCGTTTCGGGATTTGCTCTAGCGGGTTGTTATTTTAAGCTTTGCAATCCAAAGTAAACGCACCATAATAGAGCGCAAGTGTTTGATACCGTATATTTTGGGAGGGAATCATGGGTTTTTCTGAGTTTTCCATTGTTTTGGTTGTACTTGCGATTGCTGTTGTATTGATGGCGATCAAGCGCGTTCCACAAGGCCAGAATTGGACCGTACAGCGATTTGGGCGCTTTACCCATACACTCGATTCTGGGTTGCATTTTATTGTTCCGTTTTTTGATACCATTG
This sequence comes from Bdellovibrionales bacterium, assembly GCA_039808765.1. GTDB lineage: Bacteria > Pseudomonadota > Alphaproteobacteria > UBA2400 > UBA2400 > JBDHTQ01. The sequence goes on along the minus strand of JBDHTQ010000006.1, from coordinate 101,824 downwards.
GTTCAAAAATCACAATGATGGAAAGTCTCTTGGATGTTCCCTCGCAAGAAGTGATTACGAAAGATAACGCAATGGTGAGGGTTGATGCTGTCGTGTTCTTTTCAGTTTTTGATGCCGCAAATGCCTCTTACGAAGTTAACAACCTAACAGGCTCGATTTTGAATTTGGCAATGACCAATTTGCGTACAGTTGTGGGGTCCATGACACTGGACGAAATAAACAACGAGCGTGAGAAAATCAATGCAAGCCTTTTGCGGGTGGTTGATGAAGCAACAACACCGTGGGGTGTAAAAGTTAACCGTATCGAAATTCGTGAAGTAACGCCGCCGCGAGACCTCGTGGAAAGTATGGCACGACAGATGAAAGCCGAGCGTGATCGTCGCGCTACAATTCTGGAAGCAGATGCTGCACGCGAAAATGCAATTCGCCGCGCAGAGGGACAAAAGCAAGCCGCAATTCTTGAAGCAGAGGGTAAAAAAGAAGCTGCTTTTAGAGAGGCTGAGGCTCGTGAACGTTTAGCTCAAGCCGAAGCAGAATCAACACGTATGGTGTCTGAGGCAATTACAGGCGGAAACGTGCAAGCGCTGAATTACTTTATTGCGCAAAAATACGTTGAAGCGATGTCAAAGTTTGCGACCTCCCCCAATCAAAAAACATTGTTGATGCCACTTGAAGCGTCATCAGTTATCGGTTCAATTGCGGGTATTGCTGAGCTTGCCAAGCAAACCTTTGGGAAAGATCGTACAGGAGACGACTTGTCGCCTAATGATCCAACTCAGGGACGCCGCAGTGGCTCCGTTCCTTCAACACGTGGGAATACATAAAATGGATGAAACAACAAAAGCAGTCGGTTTGGTTTTTTGGCACTGGTTTGTGCTGGCGGCCGCATTGGGAACTTTGGAAATTTTGACTCCCGGCGTTTTTTTTCTCTGGCTTGGAGTGGCTGCGCTTTGCACAGGCGTGATTGTCTCTGTTCTCCCGTTCATGGCGAGTTCTAGTCAGCTCATAATCTATGCGGTTATCTCCGTCATTATGGTGCTTGTTGCGTGGAAATTTATGAAGCGAAATCCCATTAAAAGTGAACAGCCGCTGCTTAATTTGCGTTCTGCTCAGTACGTAGGAAAGACTTTTACAATCGTTGATGCTATCAAGGATGGTTCTGGCCGAATCAAACTGGGGGATTCAACATGGAAAGTTGAAGGCCCTGACGCACCCGTCGGCTCTGTTGTAAAAGTAGTGGCATTTCATGGTGCCGTTTTAACAGTGGAAGTTGTTTCCAAAGCTGATGATACCACGCCATCGGTCGAGCAAACTGAAGCCGAGGAATCATTGCAAAAGTCACTGAAAGATCCTCTGGATCAGAAATAAATGCCACAAGCGTTAACGTCGCTCAAGGCTGGGGATAAGATTGCTCTTATTGCCCCAGCCAATGCATTTAATGAAGAGCGTTTGATCAGAGGCTGTCAGGAAATTGAGCGAGCTGGGTTTGTTCCATTTGTGCCCGAAGCAACACGACGAATTTATGGACGCTTTTCCGGCACGGATGATGAAAGACGTCAGGCTTTGGAGGATGCCTTTACAGATTCATCTGTTCGCGCGATTTTATGTTGTCGTGGTGGGTATGGCACACAGCGTTACATTGATAACATCAAATATGAATTGATCAAAACTAACCCTAAGCCGTTTGTTGGCTATAGTGATGCCACAACGCTAATCAATGCGATTGCCTTGCGATGTGACTTTCCAACTTTTCATGGGCCAATGATTACAGATTTAGCCCTGTATGATTCGGCGCAAAGCTGGCAGCATTTATGGGCCGTCCTAAAAGGTGAGCGAATCATACCATCTGACCTGCCTGCTTTCAAAGAGCAGTGTGAAGTGATCGTGCCCGGTGAAGCTTCTGGAAGGTTATGGGGGGGAAATTTGTCTATGCTGGCGACCAGCTGCGGCACTAAAACAGCAATACCTTCCGGCGGAATTCTTTTCATTGAAGAAATTGGCAGCGATCTATATCAATTTGACCGGATGTTGGTCCAACTTTCGCGCAACGGATTGCTTGATTCATTAAAAGGCGTACTGATCAACAGTTTGGATGGCGTAGAGGATAAAGGCCCTCCTGCATTCGGTATGACGCCACGGGAGGTAACGTTAAGCCATTTTGTTGCGCGTGGCATTCCGGTTGTGTATAACGTTCCGGCGGGACATTGCTGTCATCGCACGACCTTGCCCATTGGGATTGATGTAACATTGCGCGCAAAAAATAATCAGATCGAATTGATGCACGCCCCCCTCTTTTCCTAAAAATATTTTTCCCTTTACCAACCCCACGAAAAAGGCTTACTTAAACCACGGTAACGCAACGCTGCGCTGAAGAATATATATGAATGTATGCCGTAACTATCAATAAAACGCTTTACCGGGAGTGTTTTGCGAAAGGGAAAAACGCATGGTCTGGACGCTTATTCACCATCCAAGTTCTGCTGGATCGCGTAAAGTTCGTGTGGCATTGGCTGAATTAAACATTCCTTGCCAAATCTCGCTGGAAAGCTACTGGTTGCGTCGGCCAGAGTTTACGGCCATCAATGTTGCCAGCGAAGTGCCAGTGCTGTTAATTGATGAAACCTCCTCGGTGGTTGGAGATACTGCGATCTGTGAATTCCTGGACGAAACAAAGCCAGATGCCAGCTTGCTTGGTGCATCGCTTGACCAGCGCAACGAAACACGGCGACTCTTACAGTGGTTTGATCAAAAATTTGCCCGCGAAGTGACAGAAAATATCATTGGTGAAAAACTGATAAAGCGCCTATTACGTACCGGTAACACCTATGCCCCTGTAATTCGTGCAGGGCTTGCTAATATTCATTTGCACCTTGATTACATTGGCTGGTTGACAGAGCGCCGGAATTGGCTGGCTGGTCAGGAATTTTCATTGGCTGATATTGCTGCTGCTGCGCATATTTCTTTGATTGATTACCTTGGTGATGTTCCTTGGACCGATCATGAAGATGCACGCATGTGGTATATGCGCGTTAAATCGCGTCCGTCATTCCGCTCGCTACTTTCTGAAACAATGGCGGGTGTTGTGCCGTCAGAGCATTACGCCGTGCTTGATTTTTGATGTTATTTGTCTCGTTTCCTTTTCTCAGACTCGGTGCGCATCAAAAGCACAACCACCAAAAAAACAAGCAGATAAGCGATAACTTTTGCCCCTACTTTTTCTTCGTTTTTCTTTAAAATATTATTGTTGGCGGAGGGAATAAACGTGGTGGTAAACACAGCTTGATTTTCATTTACTGTCGGGTGTTGAGCTGCGCTTAATCGGGGTATGCAGGTAATAAGGATTAAAATAAAAAGCACGACGAACAGTGGTGAAAGCTTTTTCATTTTACAAAATCTTTCGAGTGAGACATCAGTGGACAAAAGACCAGTAAAAAAAGAAAGTAATATGCTGCGCTCACTCGCCCTAGCCAGAGCATCGTGGAAGGAGGGTAAGTGGCGCTGAAACCGAGTGCAAAAATCGCAGCAAACCAAATCATTAGCAAAATAAAATAGAAGGGGCGTGCGTGGGCTAAATAAAGCCGATGGCGCTCAAGAAGCGGTAAAAAAAACAAAATTCCCACCGATGAACACATTGCCAAGATTCCTATTAGCTTGGCTTCAATAACGAATGATCCAAAACATAGGTCATGCGTAAATATGCGCAAAAAAGCAAAAAATGGAAGAAAATACCATTCCGGACGAATGGTTTCGGGCGTTTGTAAGGGATCGGCACGTACTGTCGATCCCAGCTGGTTAAACCATTCGGAATGAAAAAAAGTGACAAATGCAGCAAAAATCAGAATTAGGAACAAAAAAAAGTTTTGGCGTGAAGCAAGCGAAGGCCAAAAGAAAGCAGAAATTAGAATATTTTTTTGATTATTAATTGAATCCTTTGCTGTGGTAGGGGGGTGCTGAAGTTCGGGATGGGTGCTAATGATATCGCGCAACTTTTTAACATGGACATACACAATAAGTACGATAAGCACGGGGAGCAAACGGTGAATGTACAAAAACCGAGCAACGGTCTCTTGCCCGAGTGAGGCGCCTCCAACAATCCAAGCATAAAGTGTAGGGCCAAAAAAAGGAACAGATTGAACCATATTGAGCATCACGGTGGCTCCCCAGTAGCCAGTTTGCGACCATGGCAAAACATAACCAGTAAAAGCTGCGACCATCATTATGCAATAAAGGAAGACACCCCAAAACCATACACCATGACGGGGCGGTTTATAGGCACCCGTGTAAATAGCTTTAGCGAGGTGAAGGTACACCGCAAGAAAGAAAAAATGCCCGGCCATTTGATGAAGTAAATGAATAAGCCAACCGTAGGGAAGAGTGTTTTTAATGACGAGAAGAGAATCGTGTAGCCCATGTTTCACAGGATCAAAGTGAAAAGCTAACAACAGACCCGTGATGATCAACAGCAAAAGAAAGAATGCTGAAGCTTTTCCCATGCCTTTAAAAAAAGGGGATAAAAAAGCATCACACATCGCTTTTGTCGTTACACGGCAGTGGAGGTAAACTGAAGAAAACGCAGAGTTTTTTTTCATGAATCGCGTCCCACAATCAAACGGGAGGTTGAAGCAAAAAAGTACGGAGGAATAGCGAGATTATGCGGTGCAGGGCCATTAAGAACGCGCCCCGATTCATCAAAACGTGAGCCATGACAAGGGCAAATCCAGCCTGTGATTGTGCCTTCAGGGGTTGTTACTTCTTTGGGGATGCAACCTAAATGAGGACAAACCCCCTGCACCACAAGCCATGCAGCATTTTTAACCCGATGAGAATCGTCTTCTGGCTCTCGTAGGCTTGGCGATGGCGTGGCTTGTGCGCGCAAGATTTCATCTGGTGTGCGATGATGAATAAAAAGGGGTTTTCCTTGCCACATTTTTACAAGTGTTTGACCTTCAGCAATCGTGCTTATATCAAGATCAAGATCGCCAGAAGAAGAAATTACAGTTTGTAACGCGGTGCGAATATCGGCTTGAGATAAATCAAGATTTTCAACAATCACCTCACTCGTTGCCGCAAGCCCATAAATCGTTAAACCTGCTGCTGCACCTTGAAGAAACGAGCGCCGATCAATCGAACAGCAGCACAGCGAATTTTTTTCGCATTCTTGCTGTTGCGATTCAACTTGAGAAGATTTTTTGTCTTTGTCCACGCTAATATCCAGATAAGGCAATTTAAGCCACTACGATGATCAACGTAGCGCTGATCTCAACGTCGTGCAATTACAAGCATGGATAAAGGAATAAAAAACAATATTGTTTACTTTTTTCAGTTCACGCAGGGCCATTTTTTTTCACTCTTCCTCATTTGCGATACGCACAAAAAACATAAGATGGCGCACGTTTAGCGTGAAATCTCCCAAAGAAAGACCTGAACTGTTTTATATCCTGGGTGCAAATATATTGTCATCGATTGTTTTTGCGATTCCATTGCTTTGGGATTTGCACAAGAATTAAGAGTGAGCATGTTTGCACTTAATCTTCGCTCAGCGTGCCATTTTTAAGATGATAAACACGCGTTATGTTCAATTGTTTACCGAGTTCAGGCTGGTGGGTGATGAACAAAATTGTTTTGGGAGACGCGGTATTGGGTGTGGTGCGATTAAGTGTTGCTAAAATTGCTTCGGCTGTCGCCCGATCAAGGCCCTCAGTTGGTTCATCTAAAATCCAGAGTGGTGCATCTTTGAGTATTATCTGTGCGAGCGCAAGCCGACGGGCCTGCCCGCCTGAAAGCAACACACCGGCTTCCCCCACCCAAGTATCTAGACCTTGCGGCAATGTTCGAACGAAGTCAGCTAGCTCGGATTGCTCAAGGGCTTGCCAGAGAAAATCCTCTTGTGCATGGGGGCGTGCAAGTAAAAGGTTTTCTCGGATTGAACCCGAGAGAAGGTGCGTTCTTTGCGAAAGATAACCGATGTTTGCACGCAAAGAATCGCCATCCAATTGGGTGTAGGATGCGTCGCCCCAAAAAATTTGTCCACTTTGTGGCGTCCAAAATTTCATTATCAATGAGGCTATTGTCGATTTTCCCGAGCCGCTTTTGCCCACCATCATTACACGATCGCCCTGCGCGAGCGAAAAATTAACAGCCTCAAGAGAATGTTTGATGCGATCCGGATAGGCAAACGTCACATCCTTAAAGGTGAGGTGTTCAGCACGCGCGAAAGACGGTGCGGCAGGAAAATGTTCTAATAACAATGTTGCCTGATCTGTCAGGTCAAAAAGACGCTTAGCCGCTGTTTCTGATTTTTTGAACGCAAGAAAAGATTGAAAAATCTGTAAAAAATATTCGGACATAAAGAATAAAGCGAGAATGCAGGGCAAAATATAAAGAGCCGGAACAAAGATCAAAAGAAGAGCAAAAAGTACAATCATTAAAAAAATTGAGAGCAAGGTGCCGAGGGACTGCGCGCGCATCTCTACACGTTTGGCATTGGCGAGTTGCGCGCTCATGGCAGCCAAGCGTTGTTGTTGCAAACTAACTTGATCATAGGCCAACAGTTCTTTCATACTGAGTAAACCATCAAGTGCAATAATTTTTAATTGGGCTAAATATTCAACGCTTTGAGCCGTAGCATGCGCCCCCAGAAAATTTGCAATGAATCCGCTTAAAACAACATAAATAAGCACAATAAGGCACAATAACACCGCAACAAATGAATGGATGGGCCAAAGATAGAAAAATCCGACTGCCGTAAGTGTAAAGAAAATCGAAAAGGGAATGATGACACGTAGATACAAACCATCTAAGGCATCCACATCACTCGTCACGTGGTTTAACAGATCGCCAGAGCGTGCATGTCCGAGTTTTGCAGGTGAAAGTGGAACCATCTGATTGAAAACCCAAACACGCAAACGAGCAATGACGCGAAACATCGCAGAATGTGAAATAAGACGCTCAAGATAACGCGTAACAACGCGCCCCAGCGAAAAAAATCTTAAAAGCGGGATGCTGGCAAATCCTCCCACGATAAGGGGAGAAACAGTGGGTTTTAGAGCCACACCGCTTGCTTGCAGCAATAGGGCAATGCCACAACCAATACCGATTAGACTGATAATGTAGCCGAGAAAGAGCCAGAAAAAATCGCGTTTAAAAAGCGAGAGAACCGAGAAGAGCGTACGCATCAGACGGTTTCTCCTTGCGTATACGGTAATACAATGACTTTTTCGGCCTTTTGTTGTGCCAGTAGATCATGACTAACCATTAAGATGGTGCGCTGCCCTTTGAGTAAAAGAAGGCAATTGAGAAAATCAAGCGTCGTTTCCTCATCAAGCCCAGCGGTTGGTTCATCCAGTAAAAGAATGGGGCTTTGACGTAATAGTGCACGTGCAAGCGCTACCCGTTGTGCCTGTCCACCAGAAAGGCCAAAACCATTTTCACCCACGACTGTTTCCAATCCATGAGGGAGTGACTCAATGATGGTGGTGAGGCCAGCTTGCTCAAGCGCGCGTTCCAACTGAGCTTGATCAATTGTTTTTAAGCCGAATAAAATATTTTCTTTGAGCGTGCCAAACATAAGACGCGTGTTTTGGCCGATCCATGAGAAAAGCTGTGTGCGCTGTTGAGGGTGAATTTGTTCAATGGCGCAATTACCCACCGCAATCAACCCACTTTGAGGTTGGATAAAGCCCATCAGCAAAGAAAGAACAGTGCTTTTTCCTCCACCGCTCGGGCCGGATAAGACAACAAAGGCCCCTCCTTCTATATGCATGGAAAATTTATCAAGTGCAGGGATTGTGCGATCCGTATAAGTAAAACTTACATTTTGTAAATCAATAGTCGGCGTCCAGAGTGGTTCGGGAAGAGAAACATGCGGCCCCATCATTTTTGAAACGGTTGTATCGGCATGCATCAGCACCTCACGAATTTTTGCCGTTGCTGCTAAGGCATTGGAGCGATCATGATGACTAAGCAACAATTTTCGTAATGGAGCGAAAAATTCTGAAATCATCAGAAGAATAAAAAGTGCATTTTGCGCATGAACATCCAACCCCATTATATGTAATGCTCCGAGTGCCAGCGCAATGACAGATAAAAAATCAAGCGATAATCCCGACAGAAATGCGACACGTAAAACCGCCATGGTTTTTTTGTGATAAAGAGTTGAGGATGTTTGGAGTACTTTCTTTTCTTGCTCAACAGCACCGAAAATCCGCAAAGTTTCAAGATGGCGCATGCGATCAAGAAATAGCCCACCTAATTTGCTGAATGTTTCTTGTTGCTGAATGCTTTTCTTGTGTGCTGCTAAGCCGGCAACAATCATCAGAATGGGAGCCATGATAGCGCAGAGGGTCAATAAAAGCGCAATAAAGGGACTAAAAAAAATCATCACAAAGATGATTGCGGGTAATGAAAACGCAGTCACATATAACTGTGGTAAATATCGCGCCACAAATGGCTCTAGAAGTTCAACCTGTTCAACGAGAAGTGTTGTGAGTGATGCACTTTCTTTTTGTGCGAGGTAAGCTGGTCCAAGCGAAAATAACTTTGAGAACAATTGATGACGGAGGTGAACACGGACCTTTGCCGCAACCGTAATAGCGATTCGCTCGCCGACGAATATTAAAAAAAGTCGCGACAACCCAAGCGTTACCCACAGGGTGAGTAAAATGTAAAACGATGAAATTTGTGTTTGTCCAAGTAAAACCATTCCCACCAAAAGACTGAGATACCATGTCAGTGGAAGCGATAGTAAACTGGCAAGTGTTAAACAAAACACGGCAAAAAAATAGGATTGTCCTCCCGCCTTAATCACTTCGGCCTTTAAAAACATTTGGTCCATACGACGTGATGATGACTGTATCATAAAGGTTCGTGTTTCGCAGAAGGATGAGAAAAGTCTTGCACGACCATCTCACACACGCAAAAAAAGGGGAAGTATTTTATTCCCCTTTTTTATAGATCAAACAATAGGATGCTAATTAAGCAGCAACCAATTCAGCTGTATTTTCAAGATGCTCAAGGGTGGCGCTAATAACTGTTTCTACATTATTTTCTTGAGCGGTCATTAGATTGCGATCAACAATTACGCCTTCTGCTGCAATCTGCGCACCTGAAGCTGCCAGTTTGGCATCGGTGGGGTCGGCTGCGATGCGCCGCCCATTAATACGCCCGGGTAAACATAAGAGGCTAACGGCCTCATTGAGCGCAACGATTGGCTTTTGAGCATCAAAAAAATGGCCGATTAGGCGGGTTGTATGTGGATTTTGCTGAAGTTTTGCTACAGAGCGTGAGCCGCCTACCAAAACCATCATGTCAAAATCAGAACCTAAAGCATCGCCGATGTGCATATCAACAGGGAAATAATGACCCCAACCTGTGCCGAGCCAACCATTAGCCAGTGAATTTTCTGGCGCTACAGTTTTGAGCTTGGCGCCAGCTCGTAAAAGCGCGCGCTGTAGTTCGGCAAACTCAGATTCATTGAAACCATTGGCAATTAAAAGGATAACATTTGCTCCGTTAATGGCAGAACTCAAAGGACAATCTCCTGATTTTAGTGTAAACGAAAACAACCGGTTTGCGGCATATATCGACCGTCACATTAGGTTAGTAGGCCAAGGCAGAAACTGCCTTTAGGTGGCCTTGTGGGGGCAGACTATGCGTAGAAGGCCAGTAAATGTCAAGAAAAAAAGCAAAGAACTCAAGCGAATGGGGTGCTAATGGTCCCTTTTATAAAATAATGGGAAATGATATTGGAAGGGCATGATGGTTCACGTGAAAAGATTAATGTCACTTTCAATTTTTAAAATCTCTTTGCTCATTGGGCTTTTGGGTATTGGTGGTGTGGTGGGGGTAATGGCCCAAACATCACCAGCAAGCCCAATTGCTGCGCCAAGCTTTTTTTATCCCGGTGTGATTAGGTTTTCAGAAAATGTATTGCACGAACAAACAAGCGGCAAAAAAGTTAACACCCGTTGGGGTGAAAAAAACATTCCTACTCCCGATCCTCGGATTGAATGGTTACGCGCAGGACAAGCACAACGTCTGGTCGAAGACAAAAGAGATACGATTGCTATGCAAAAAGCCGAATGGGATGCGCTTATTCATCAGCGCGGTGTATGGGCAAATGAATGCTGCAGGTTGCTTTCCAAAAATGATATTGGTTCGCGAATTAATGCGTGGGGCGTGGTGGATGGTACGGTGATTAATGTCGTCCGTATAAAAAAAATGATTTATCTGAATTTCGGGGCAGACTGGAAAACTGATTTTACACTCATGGTGCCGGCGGCCATTGCACGAAAGCATGATCTGGCTCAACTTCAGGGAAAGCGCATCATTGTGCGGGGGTGGGTTCGTCAACAAAACGGTCCAGCAATCACGATCACAACACTGGACCAAATTCAAACATGGCCTACAGGGAACGTTTTTAACTGAGACACCATCTCGCACTCTTTGGCATGAGACAAAATAGGCGCTAAATATTCCTACCATTCATGATGCGCGCGGCATAAGATAGCGATGAATTTTAAATCATGGACGAGGTTAGTTGTGAATACATTTACTCAATTGTCAGTGGGCGTGCTGTGCAGTTTATTTTTGTTGACCGGCTGCGTTCGTGTGAGTGAAAAACAAGAAGACAGTAAAACTCGAATGGGTCAGGTTCATCTTTTCACACCAGATTCAGATGCGCGCGCTGTTGTTTTCCTCTTTTCTGACGCAGCAGGCTGGAATGAACAAGCACAGGAAAATGCCAAAGCCATCAGTAAAGAAGGGGGTGTTGTTGTTGGGGTAGACTTGGCGGAATATCTGAAAAACCTGCGTGAGAGTGATGACGGCTGCCATTATCTGATATCTGAGATTGAAGAATACTCTAAAGAAATTCAGCGTCATTTAAATTTTGTGCGCTACCGCACTCCTTGGCTTGCGGGGATTGGCGAGGGAGGTACGTTATCATATGCTGCGTTGAGCCAGTCGCCAAATGTAACAATAGCAGGCGCATTGGCCTTAAATCCGGTTGATGTTTTATCCACAAAGGTTGCGTTATGCCCGGGCGCAACACCTACAGAGGTTAAAAATGGGCAAGGATTTACTTATGCTCAGGCAGAGAGCTTGCCCGGTGTTTGGCAATTCAGTCGTGAGAGCACAGCATCAAATCCGATTGTCTGGGCACCGGATAACGAGAACCATCATTTTAAAAAATGGAAACTGTGGCTGTATGGTCCACCGCTTGCTCTAATAATTAAAGAGTATCTCTCTTCTGTTAATGATGATCCTGCCGGGTTAAATGATTTGCCACTTACCGCTTTGCCTTCACAAGCCGATGGTGACACGCTTGCGATTATTCTGTCTGGTGATGGCGGGTGGCGTGATATTGACCGTTCGATCGGTGAGCAATTATCCCGGAGTGGCATTGCTGTCGTGGGACTTGATACGCTCCGCTACTTTTGGCAGGAAAAAAAACCAGAGCAGGTTGCTAAAGATTTAACCCGCATGATTGATGGTTACTCTGCTCTTTGGCATCGACAACGTGTTTTGCTCATTGGGTATTCATTTGGAGCGGATGTTTTACCCTCTGTGTATAATCTTTTATCGCAAGAAGAAAAAAACAAGATTGAGCAGCTTAGCCTTCTTGCATTGTCAGATACGGCAGACTTCCAGTTTCATGTTGAGGGGTGGCTGGGCATGGAAAGCGATAGTACGTTTAAAACATTGCCAGAAATTGCCAAAATCAATCCAAAACTGGTTCAGTGCATTTATGGCGACGGTGACGATGAGGTTTGTAGTGACCACACGTTTGATAAAGCGCATCGCGTTAAGCTTGATGGGGGGCATCATTTTGATGGCGATTATGTAACACTAACAAATGCGATTGTTGAATTTTGGCATAAACAACATGGATCGGCAAAATGAGAATTCCTGAAACACTTCGTATGGCATTGCCAACAATTCTGGGGCTTATTTTTGCTATCGTGATGTATAAAACGCTGCACGAAATTGTTTCAAAAATTCATTATAGCGATATTGTCCATGAATTGAATGCGATCAGTGAGCGTCAACTTATGTTGGCAGGCTTTATGACATTGATCAGCTACTTTTCATTGATGATAACCGAAAATATTGCGCTGCGAGTCACTGGACTCAATATTCCCGTTATGCGGGCGGGGATTGTTTCATTTCTGAGTCAAGCAATTGTCCATACCACTGGATTTGGATTGATTTTAGGAACATCGCTGCGTTATCGCCTCTATCGTTCACAAGGATTGTCCTTGGCAGACGTTACACGGTCACAAATCGTCTTTTCATCCGGCTTTGGTGCCGCAACATTATTGCTGCTTGCGGCCGTGATTACCTATGCCCCGCATCATCTGGCTAAAGAATTTGGTGGTGGTGAGGCTTTGTGGCGTACACTGGGGGGGGTAACATTATTCGGTACCGGTACCTTTCTGGGGTGGTCTTTAAGCGGAAAGCCGATGCAGATGATGGGGCGGACGATTGATAAAAAAAGCGTATCGCTTACATTGGTCCTTATTACATTGTCGTGTATCGATTTGTTGGCGTGTACAGCAGTACTTTATGCGTTTTTACCTGCCACACTCAACGTTGGCTATTTAACCATTGTGATCGCGTTTGTCTGTGCAATTGTTGTTGGGCTTATTAGCCATGTGCCGGGTGGGATTGGTGTTTTTGAGGCAACAATATTGTTGCTGCTGTCTCCTTCTATTCCGCTGGTGCCTGGTGTTGTTGGTGCTTTACTATTGTTTCGGTGTGTCTACTACTTGATTCCATTTTTAGTGGCATCAACCGTTTTTGCCATCAGTGAGGTTTCAACATTCAATCAAGCGGGAAAATGGCTTACACCCATTGCCCCGCTTAGCAGCGCACTTGTGACCGCGACAACGGGAGCTGTCTTGGTTTTAAGTGGCACAAAACCTGTACCGCACAGCAATCTGGCGACCTTAGGAGAATGGTTTCCGTTGCAGGTTATCGAAGTCTCTCACCTTTTGGCCAGCATAGTCGGGCTTGTGATGTTGCTGATTGCCCATGGTTTGCACCAACGCCTTCGTGAGGCGCGCTGGATTGCTATAATGCTATCTGCTGTCGGCGTTATTTTATCATTGATAAAAGGCCTCGAAGTTACAACCGCAGGGATACTGCTTTTTAACATGCTCATTCTGTTGATTGGCAAACGAGCATTTTACCGACGGGGTTCATTTTTGTCGTCGCATTTAACCCCGGGATGGTGGGTAGCAATTGGTGCTGTGCTGAGTGCATCTCTCTGGCTTCTTTTGTTTAGTTATCGGCATGTCCAATACAGCAACGAGCTGTGGTGGCAGCTTGAGCTGCATGCACAGGTCTCGCGGTCGTTGCGCGCGTGGATGGCTGCTGCGGTTGTTACATTGATGTTTGGTCTGTGGCACCTTTTGCATCCGGCAAAAATACAACAGGCTTTGCCTAATCAAGCTGAATTGGCGGAAATCAAGACAAGCTTAAAAAATACGCCTGATTATCATGGGTGGATTGCATTAACCGGAGATAAAAATATTTTATGGAACGATGAAAAGAGTGCTTTTTTGATGTATGGAGTGCAGGGGCATACGTGGGCAGCATTGGGTGAGCCGATCGGTGCGCGGGATGAAAAAATCGAATTAAACTGGAAGTTTTTAGAAATGGTGGATGCTTTTGGCGGGCGCCCGGCATTTTATCAGGTGGGCAGCAATCAGCTTTCATCCTATGTTGATCTTGGTCTTTATCCTTATAAAATTGGTGAATCGGCGTCAGTTGATTTGACTGATTTTTCGTTGCAGGGAAAAAAGAAGGGTACGTTGCGCACAAGTTGTAATCGTATTGAAAAAGCAGGCGGTCGTTTTGATGTCATTTCAGTTGAAGATGTTCCCGCCATAATTGATGAACTCGAGCAGATTTCTGATCAGTGGATGGCGCAACATCAAACACGAGAAAAACGTTTTTCGTTGGGAAATTTCAGTCGCGACTATATCATAAATTTTCCTGTTGCGGTTGTCAGAATAGGTGATCGTATTGTTGCCTTTGCCAATATATGGCCCAGCGCAAAAGGAGCAACAATGAGTATTGATTTGATGCGCTATATTCCTGCTGCACCGAATGGCTGCATGGATTATTTGCTGGTAAATATTTTGTTTTATGCACAAAAGCAGGGATATTCCTCTTTTGATTTGGGTGTTGCACCTTTATCTGGATTGCCCAATCATCCGCTTGCGGGCAACTGGGCACAGGTCGCACGGATTTTTGCGAACCATGGTGAGCGCTATTACAATTTTAAAGGGCTTCGTTCATATAAAGAGAAATTTGAGCCCTCATGGCAGCCTTGTTATCTGGTTTGCAAGCCGCGTCAGCTTACCCGTGTATTGCTTGACATCAGCACGCTTATCTCGGGGGGAATACGAGGAATAATCTCAAAATAATGAGTGCATTGGTTTATTTTTTTGTGACCAGAAGCTCATTATCCATAAAGCGTAATCGCATGTCGTGAGGCGCATGTTGGGCGCGTGTTATTACATTCCCATCTACATCAAGAGCGAGAGTGAAACCGCGTTCCAGGGTTTTTGTATAGGATAATAGGTCAAGCACCCGATGCTGTTCATCAAGCGTTTGATGATGCCGGGAAAGGCGACGTTGCATCAGTGTTGGATTGAATCGTTGTTCTAGGTTTTGTAGGGCAGCCGTGAGCGGGAGCAAACGATGAATCAGCGCTGTGGGCGGAAGGCGTGCCAGACGAATTTTTTGCACACTCAACCAGTTTTTAAGACCCTGACTTAAGCGCAATGTACGATCATCTAAAAGCTGTGATTTATTTTCAAGGAGTTGTTGCGGGTGAGTAAGTGCACGATGTTGAATTTCTAAGCGTTGGCGTGCGTGTTTCATGTGATGCTGAACGGAAAGCACTAAACGCGATGTGCGTTCAGCAAGCATACGCAACAATTCGTCTTTTACGGGCACGACCATTTCAGCCGCACCCGTGGGTGTGGGGGCCCGCATGTCTGCGACTAAATCAAGCAATGTCCAGTCTGTTTCGTGGCCGATTGCACTAACCACAGGGATGTGTGATTTAGCAACACACCGCACTAAAGCTTCATCGTTAAAGGGCATCAAATCTTCAATCGAACCGCCTCCGCGCGCAATAATAATAACATCGACAGGTGGAAAAATTGTTTGAAAGCCCTCAAGGGCAGCACGAATCTGATCAGCGGCTGTTTCTCCTTGAACAGTGACGGGCCAAAAGAGCACATGGGGCATAAAGCGATCACGCAAACGATGCAGCATATCACGAATCACTGCGCCTGTAGGCGACGTGATCATGCCAATTCGTTGAGGTAAAAAGGGCAGCTTTTTTTTGCGGTTCTCGTCAAAAAGCCCCTCCTCTTTCAGGCGTTTTTTGCGTTCTTCGATTTTTTGCAGCAATGCACCAAGTCCGGCTAAAGTCACGGTGTTGACGATTAGCTGATATTCTGAGCGTTGGGGGTATGCACTAATGCGACCACTGACCACCACTTCAGCACCTTGAGCAAGCAGAGCGACTGCTGCTGCTTTTTGTGAGCCTTTAAACCATGCTGCATGGATAACGGCATCTTCATCTTTTAGATCGAAGTAAATATGACCCGAACTATGGCGCGTGATGCGGCTTAGTTCACCTTTAACACGGAGGGATGCAAAATTCTGTTCCAGCATTTTCCGGATGCGTACAGCAAGCATTGAAACAGTCCATTCTTGCGCTGCAGTCGCTGTGGGCTCTATCGGTAAAAAGCTATCGCCATCACCATTGAGCATCGGATTGATCCTTTCGCCGAGCTGCAAAAAACTGTCTAAGGAGCTGTGCCGATTCCTGCTCATCCAAGCCGCCAAAAACATCAGGTTTATGGTGACAGGTGCGCTGCTGATAAAAACGCGCACCATGATCAACGCCTCCCCCTTTAGGATCATATGCACTAAAGTAAAGGCGACGAATGCGGGCAAAACTTATGGCAGCTGCACATAGTGTGCAAGGTTCAAGCGTTACATAGAGGTCGCACTGGGGCAAGCGCGGGCTTTGATGCTGTGCTGCTGCTGCGCGTAATGCTAAAATCTCAGCGTGCGCAGTTGGATCACAATCGCGCTCAACGCGATTAACTGCCAGCGCAATTACCTTGTTTGTGCTACAGTCAACCACGGCCGCTGCGACTGGCACTTCACCGGCTTGCATCGCTTCGCGGGCTGCTTTAAAAAGGGTTGGCATTATTTCCATCCCACCAGTCATGACGATAAAAAAAGGATCGGTCAAGGGTTTCCATGATACATCTTCCCACGCAAAAGTTTGGCGAGCGCGCGTCGGGTGCGTATCCAAAATATTTGATCATTCATAGTATCGGCCTACCTTTGGACACGGCACTTACGTTGCTTACAACTGCACCGCTTGAGGTGAGCGTTCATTACTTAATTACTCCTGATGGAACTATATTTTCTATGGTGCCGGAAGAAAAACGCGCATGGCATGCGGGAAAGAGCATGTGGCAAGGAGAAAGCGACATCAACTCATTTTCTATTGGTATTGAGTTGGCATGGTCACTCGAGCGTGAAGCGGATCCGGAAGATACGCCCGGACCGTTTCCGGAAGCGCAGATGTCTGCCCTCATATCACTCGCGAAAAGCATTCAGGCGCGATGGGATGTTTTGCCTGAAAACATTCTCGCGCACAGTGATGTTTCTCCAGCGCGCAAACGGGATCCGGGAGAACAATTCGATTGGAAAAGAATGGCAGAGGAAGGCCTTGGTGTCTTTCCTGTTCGCCCTTACCCTTTCCCACCAGAAGGAGATATCAGTGCAAAACTCCAGCGTATTGGGTATGATGTGACAGATCTTCCAGCAGCGCTCATTGCTTTTCAGCGGCACTATCGCCCGCGCGCTTGCGACGGTGTTGCAGATTCAGAAACCAGAAGTATTCTGCAGTGGTTGTGTGAGGTGCTTAAACTCTAAAGATGCGAGTATTTCTGTCCGACTGCTTGCCATAGAAACCTTCTGTACACTACCTTCAATGCTCCGGCCGGTAAAGCGTGCCCTTGATCGGGTAATTTATGGTTGAAAACGCGACCTGCAATTGATGCAGGGTGCTTAAAGCAACTAACAATACCTGCAAGCGGGTCTTTTCCACCGCTGATCTTATAGGTAACGAGGTCTTTTTCCATCCCAAAATGCGGATATGGTGTGCGGCAGTATTCCATAAGGGCTTGAACCTGGCTCATTCTCACCTGGATGGGGCGGTGCAGGGTTTGCATTTTAACCTGCATTACATCAATATCACCACGGGCAAGTAATGGAAAATCTCTGTAATTTAGCAAGATTTCCAGTACTTTGTCTGCACCCACTGGATTGATTAAAAACAATCCTTTTATGCGCTGACGGTGATTTTGTGATAGCGCATTAAAGGCGCCTTCCGTCAAGCCTGCACCTGCAGATGCGCTAACCACGACAACATTATTATGCTCATTGCATGCCTGTTCAAGCACGAGAGCAGCACTCTTAGCCATGTCGTTAAAGTCAAATTTTTGCTTAATCGAAGATGGTTGAAGAAAGCGATACGCAGCCATATCGGGTGAAAAATCTGCAAGGCCCCATGATCCAAAAGGTCGTCCATGAAAACCGCTAATGAAAACAACGCACAAATCTGAGGCTGTGTTGAGTGCGGGACGTTTTTGTACGAGGATTGGATGCGAGGAGCCGCCCAAACATGTAAAGCAAGAACGAGGGGATGCAATGAGTGATGTAAAGCCAGCAAACGCTACCGGTTTGCTGACTTTCGCAATGCGAATTAATGCTGAAATGCTTGAGTTCATGATAAAATCCTTGATTGTGGTATATAAAATAAGAGAGAAAAAGACGTGCTGAGAGCGTAAGAGGGAAGTGTGTTGCAAATCGACGTTAAAAAACTATTTTATTGCCGTCAAGAGGCGCGAGAGGTGGCTTGCCACCATGGTTTGAGGTTTTAACCAATGGCCACCTTTTGTGATGGCGATGATATCCGGCTCTCGACTGGAGAGGTGGCGTGTAATTTGCTCAGTTTCAGTGATGCAATTCAAAAAATCTCTCTCACCTTTTAAAACGATGATCGGGAAGGACGGGGCGGGATTACCCTCATAGAGCGTCTCTGTCGATTGTAATCGTTGTGCATTTACCTCGATATCCTGCCATTGTGCACGCGGCATGCGATATCTAACCAATCCATTGACAAGCCCAACATCAAAGCTTTTTCTGCTTTGATCTTTCATAAAGTCATCAAAACCTCTTTGATTCATGAGATATTTTTTAATAATGGGGGGGTAGGCAGGGTTAATTAACAAAGCACCGGCAATTTTGTCAGCGCATCCATTCTTTTGTAGGGCACTAAAAACAAAAGGAAGCAGTCCGCCACCAAAGGAAAAGGCTACTGGCACAATGCGATCAGCACCTGAGTGATCCATCACAGTCAAGACATCGTCCACTGCCTCGGCGTAATTAAAAGAGTCCATTTGTCCAGTGTGGACACAAGGATGGGTATAGCGAATAAAATCAATCTGATGCTCTCTCGCGACGGGTCCAATCCAACCGAGAAATGATCCCACGGGATTTGAACGAAAACCGTTTAAGTAAACAATAACATCATTTGATCCAGAACGGTCATTTCCCTTCTCTTTCCCATTAAAGCGCTGGGTTAAAATTGTGCGACCCTTAAGATGTAGAAAACAAACGGTTGACTCGCGTGTTTGTGTTATTAAAAGCTTGGCAGCCAGCACGGGATCGCGATGTGCGAGTTCACTTAAAGTTAATGAACAAAATTCTCCTACCACGGCACTCATGAAAAAAAACTGACAGAAAAAATTTTTCAACGCCAGCTTAAATTTGATTAATTATCAAGATGCCGTTACGACACCGTTGTTTTTTTGCAAGAAATGAGTAACAACAGTTTAGCCAGAAAGTCGGGTGATCGCGCAGGCGCAATTGTGTTTGTGAGGAAAGTCCGGGCTCCAGGAACATGCGGCGCCGGTTAATGGCTGGCCAAAGCAATTTGAGGGAAAGTGCCACAGAAAACAAACCGCCTCGTTGATCGAGGTCAGGGTGAAAAGGTGGGGTAAGAGCCCACCGCGGCCGTGGTAACATGGCTGGCAGGGCAAACCCCGCCGGGAGCAAAACCGAATAGGAGAGACAAGACATTGTGAGATGTCGAGCGGATGTTCCTGCTGTCTTTCGGGTTGGTTGCATGAGGGGTTTGGCAACAGACCTCCTAGATGAATGGTCGCCCCTGCGCAAGCAGGACAGAACCCGGCTTATAGACTTTCTGGCATTCTATTTTTTAATGCAAATACGCTGTCAACGATGGTCTCTGTGCTTTCGTGTTTTAGGGGCTTCTACTAGTGCATTCCTGTGCCGAGCATCTTTTCGCGTGGATGTGCTGGCAACATCGTTGTTGTGTAAGAAGGGATGTTTGCTACATCAGCTGTTCGTAGGATACCGTTGTTCCGCATTTGTTGTAGATAAGGATAATTGGTTATCTCTCGTAGTTTTTTCAGCGCCAAGTCGTCCGGTACGGCCAATTGATGGAGTTTAGCTCGATCAAAGTAAATCGCGAGAGGATCGTTGGCAGGCGGCGCATCCGGCGTCGAATGAAACAAATCACTTGTAAGCTCTTCTCTTGAACTGGCTTTGTTTGTGGCGTAATCCATGCGCAAAAAATCACGCTCAGACAAGGGGGCACTAAATTTATTCGCTTCTGCTAGAAGTGCGGCCCAGTCTAGGTTTTTCCATCGTGCGGGATTATCCTTATAGGCTCGAATGATATTCTCATAGGTTTGGTCCGATAGCGCCAGAGGGCTGCTGTTTTTTTGAAAAGAATCCGTGTAATTTAATTGCTGAATAATCATTGAATCCTGCGCTCGCTCAATTGCTATATAAGGGTAGGCATCATCGCCGTAATGTGAAAGAAGAAAAATTGCAGACATGGCGCGGGCTCTGTTTTCATCACAGTGAATGGCATAGCGTCTTTTATCTCGGGTGTTGGCCACCATATCACCGCTTAGTGCACTAATGAGGTGCGTTAATTCATGAACACCCACATTAATAAGATAAAAATGATGATATAAATCTGCAATTGGTGTTGGATGAGGTGTACATAGCGTCTCATAATTTATTGAACCGTCACAGACGGCTTGTGAATTAATTTCGAGAACAGAAAAAAACGGTTCTCCCCAATTTTTAGGTAAGAAATCATTATTGAGGGATTGTGTTATGCCGCGGATATTTTTAAGGGTTTGTGGTTCATGCGCAAAAATGCTGTATGACGCATATATTTCTTCTAGTTTATCGGCATCTAAAAATGTTTGATCCCAGAACCCTTTATTTGCTCGCGGAAAACTATTAAAACTCTTAGCGATACGATTTTTAAAGACGTCGGGTGAAAAATTTTCAGTTAATGTGATGTAATACCGTGGCTGATCTTGAATGAAAAATTGTGGGTAATATCGTCTTATTACAGCATCAAGATAGTCGGTCAGAACATTGTTTTTTTGCCATGTAAATTTATTGTTATGTCGTTGAAGCAGGGCGTTCTCTTTTTCTGCAAACGCGGCCGCGGTCATTAGCGGAGATGTGTTGTAAAGTGTTGGCGAGGGAAAACGATAGGTTGTTAATCCTAATCCTTTTTGAGCATCCAAAAAAACTTTAGTTACGCTTTGGAGGGCAGGATCAAGTGCTACGTAACCCGTTAAACAAAAGGCGAAGCAAAGAGTTAGTTTTTTTGCAATCGCCGTAAGGGAGATATTGTTTCGATCGATTTGCATGCCAACTCACTTAAAAATAAAACGTGTTTTTTTAACAAAAAATATTCCCGACTTCAATTATTTCGCATACAGTTCTTGCCGAAAAAGAGTTAATTAAAAGCTGCTGTAGCCGACGTTAAGGGAGTTTAAGAATGAAAATTGTAACGGGTAATAGCAATATACCCTTAGCACAGGCCGTTTCCGAACATTTATCGCTTCCCCTAACACGTGCCACAATTCGTCGTTTTTCAGATATGGAAATTTTTGTCGAGATTGAAGAAAATGTCCGTGGGGAAGATGTTTTCATCATTCAATCAACATCCGCTCCAGCCAATGATAATTTAATGGAGCTTTTGATTATGATTGATGCCTTGCGGCGTGGGTCGGCGCGTCGCATTACGGCGGTCTTGCCTTATTTCGGTTATGCACGACAAGACCGCAAATCAGCCCCAAGGAGTCCTATTTCGGCAAAACTGGTTGCAAACCTTATCACAGCTGCAGGGGCAGACCGGGTTTTAACAACAGATCTGCATGCTACCCAAATTCAAGGCTTTTTCGATATTCCTGTCGATCACCTGATGGCTGCCCCTGTGTTTGTTCGAGATATCAAGCTGAATTTTTCTGATTTAAAGCAGCTTCTTATTGTTTCTCCTGATGTGGGGGGGGTTGTGCGAGCACGCCACATTGCCACCCGTCTGGGGGTTGATTTGGCAATTGTTGACAAGCGGCGCGAGCGTCCTGGCGAGTCAGAGGTTATGAATATTATTGGCCAAGTCTTTGATAAAACATGTATATTGGTTGATGACATCGTTGATAGTGCGGGAACCCTGGTGAATGCAGCGCAAGCCTTACGTCTGGCTGGCGCAAAAGCGGTGCTGGCTTATTGTTCACATGGTGTTCTTTCTGGGCAAGCTGTGCAAAGAATAGTTGACTCAACCCTCTTAGAAATGGTTATTACCGACAGCATCTGCCTAACTGAGCCGACCAAAGCCGCCGGGAATATCCGCGCCGTTTCGATGGCTCCGCTTTTGGCGGAAGCTATTCGTCGAATCAGTCAAGAACAATCGGTTTCTACGCTGCTCGACTAAGGGATGTTTCGCATGCCATGCCACGGGGCAGCGAAAAAGTTTTATTGCGTGGCGCAACGGTGCCTGCACCCCTGGAGGCAGGACCACAAGGAGAGAAGTAAATGACACAAACAGTAACAATGAGCGCTGAACAGCGCGAGAGGGCCGGCAAGGGGACCGCCCGGGCTACCCGTCGCGAGGGTAAGATTCCGGCCGTCCTGTATGGTAATAAACAAGCCCCTGCTCTTTTGGCTTTTAATGCCAAGGAATTGGAGTTGCTAAGCCGTAAACCCGGTTTCTTCACGCATCTTTTCGATATCAAGATCGGCAAAACATCGCATATGGCCATTGCCCGCGACGCACAACGTCACCCTGTTACAGAAATGTTGTTGCATGTTGATTTTTTGCGCATCGACACCAAGACCCGTTTGAGTGTTGAGGTGCCAACACACTTCATCAATCAAGAAAAGTCGCCAGGGCTTAAACGCGGGGGTGTGTTGAACGTTGTCTTGCATACCATTACAGTTGAGTGTGCGGCGACACAAATTCCTGAGCATTTGAATATTGACGTGAGCGGTCTTGAGATCAACGACTCAATTCACGCCGGTATGTTGCAATTGCCGGAAGGTGTTACACTTTACAATGATGATGAAGACTTTACCATTGCAACCATTGCAGCACCTTCTGCTGTTCGTTCAGAAATGAATGAAAAGGCTGCTGAAGAAGCGACGGCCGCAACGCCAGCTGCTACACCGGCTGCTGCTCCTGCGGCTGCCAAGAAAGATGGCAAGTAATCCACGTGAAGCAAGGTTGAGGCGCTGATGTGGCTACTCGTAGGATTGGGTAATCCCGGAAGCGAGTATGCGCGTCAGCGCCACAATTTTGGCTTTATGGTTGTAGATATGCTTGCCGACCAAGCGCGTGCTGCACCTTGGAAAAGCAAGTTTCAGGGGTTGCTGACAGAATGTACGATTGATAATGAGCGCGTTCTTTTGCTTAAACCTCAAACGTATATGAATCTGTCTGGTCAAAGCGTAGCAGAAGTCGCTCGTTTTTATAAAATTCCGATCGAAAAAATTATCGTTTTTCATGATGAACTCGATCTACCGCTGGGGAAAATTCGCATTAAATGCGGTGGCGGTCATGGTGGCCATAATGGTTTGCGCTCGCTTGATACATGCATGGGGCAAAATTATAAACGTGTACGTTTGGGTATAGATCATCCGGGGCATAAAGATTTAGTGCACCACTATGTGCTGCATGATTTTGCTAAAAGTGAAATCGAGATTCTTCATCCTCTTCTCGAGATTATTGTTCAGAATTTGGGATTAATTCTTCACAATAAGGACTCCCTTTTCCTTAACAAGGTAACGGAACGATTTCACCCACCAAGGGTGAACAGCAAACAAGCTGACCATAAATAAAATTGACATACATTGATTACCCTAGAAAAAATGCTATAGCTCAAACATGACCTTACAATTAGCTTATAATCTATCTTTTCCTGATCTTTATCGGCGTGACGGACTTGTTCAAATTGATGATGCATTTCTTGCGTTTTTGCCGGATGATGTGGGTAAGAAATTAAAACAGATTCGTCTACAGCCCCCCGTCTTCGCTAAAGAAGCATTAGAGTTGTTGCTAACACTTGGTCCATACCTTGAAGATTTTATTGCTAAACTTTTTCATATCGAAAATGACGTCCTCACACTGCAAGCCCGCCATCACGCGCTCGCTCCACTCTATCGTGTTAAACGCTTGTTTATTCAGCGTCGCGCTGCAAAAGTTGAACATGATAACCTTCATTTATATTCACCTCTCCGGGTGTGGGATGAAACGGATTATGCCCTGCAAGTTAATCATTGGCTGGATGATGAAGACACCTATAGTGCCGAACTCAGTGAGGCTTTAAGCTATGCATGCTGGGCTCTTTTTACACCGACTGGTCAAGCGCAACATGCAAATGGATTGCTTTTTCATTTGCCACATAAAATCGATTATGACGCACTGGTTCACTTTGAAAAAGATGAAGCAGGTCGATTGTGCGGCGCGTTTTTGCGTGATCGTCGTGGTTTTTCGCTCACAGATCAAGGTCCATCACTTGAAGAAGCGCTCGCTGAAACAAACTATTGCATCTGGTGCGCGCATCAGGGCCGCGATAGTTGCTCAAAAGGTTTACGTGATCGCACAACGGGCCATTTTCAACGCAACCCCGCAGGCGTTTCGCTCAATGGCTGCCCGTTAGAAGAAAAAATTTCCGAATTTCAGGAACTCAAAAGCAAGGGTTTTTCTATCGCTGCTTTGGCGACCATCTGTATTAATAACCCAATGGTTGCTGCAACGGGTCATCGGATTTGCAACGATTGTATGAAGGCCTGTATTTACCAAAAACAAGAACCGGTAGATATTCCCAAAGCCGAAACCCGCACGCTCAAAGATGTTTTGTCTCTGCCATGGGGATTTGAGATTTATAGCCTGCTTACACGCTGGAATCCGCTTAACTTTGCCCATCCCTACCCGCGGGTTCACAGTGGATATAGCGTGATGGTGGTAGGATTGGGTCCGGCAGGCTTCACACTCGCGCATCATTTAATGAACGATGGTCATCATGTGATGGCCATAGACGGGTTAAAAATCGAGCCTCTCGAGCACGCGCTTTTAGAAACACCCATTAAAAACATAGAAGACATACGAGAAGATTTAAATGTGCGTACTCAGGCTGGTTTCGGTGGGGTTGCCGAGTATGGTATCACGGTACGTTGGGATAAAAATAACCTCAAGCTGATTCGATTGTTGTTAGAGCGACGCGCGCAATTTGCGTATGCCAGCGGCGTGCGCATGGGTGGAACACTGACGTTGGACGATATTTTTGCGGCAGGATTTGATCATGTTGCGCTTTGCATGGGGGCAGGTCGGCCCACGTTGGTAAAAATGAAAAATGGTTTGGCACAAGGTGTGCGTCAGGCCTCGGATTTTTTAATGGCGCTACAATTGACAGGGGCTGCCAAGCAAGACAATTTGGCAAATTTGGAAATCGAACTGCCTGTGGTCGTGATCGGGGGAGGGTTGACTGCTATCGATACGGCAACAGAGGCATTGGCTTATTATCCTGTGCAGGTGGAAAAATTTTTGCAGCGCTATGAGAAACTTGGCGGGGCTTTTGATTCAGTTCTTACTGAGCGAGAAAAAGAGAAAGCGCAAAAATTTATTACACATGCCCAAGCGCTACGCAATGCACAGAGTGTTCGTGAGCGTATTGCTTTGCTTAATCACTGGGGCGGCGTGACTATTGCTTACCGAAGGGACATAAAAGAGTCTCCTGCTTACACGCTTAATCATGAAGAAATTGAATTGGCCCTACAGGAGGGAATTAAAATTCAAGATCACGCTCAGCCTTTGGCGATTGAGGTGGATGCAGAGGGTCATGTTGCGGCGCTTGAGATTGAATCAAGAGATAATGTGCGAAAAAAATTGTTGGCACGAACGGTTTTGGTTGCAGCCGGAACGCAGCCTAATGTTGTTCTTGCGCGTGAAGATAAAGGAATTATGGTCGAGGGACGTTTTTTTCAGGCAGTTGATGAAAATGATCATCCCGTCATGCCGCAAGCCAGCAGTAAACCAGACCACGTGCATGTATTGATGAAGGGTCATCGGGTAAGTTTTTTTGGTGATTTGCATCCCAGTTTTGCGGGCAACGTGGTCAAAGCGATGGCCAGTGCTTTGAGAGGCTATCCGTTTGTCACGAAGATTTTGGCCAAAACTGCACCTCAGCATGCTGCTCCTGCTCAATTGTTGACCAAAATGAAAACAGAACTTTCTGCACATGTGGTGGATGTCATCACCCTCGCGCCGAATATCGTTGAAATAAAAATAAAAGCACCACGCGCCGCGCAAAAGTTTCAACCAGGACAATTTTACCGGTTGCAAAATTTTGAGCAACACGCCGTGCGACGTAACGGAACAGTTTTTATGATGGAAGGTCTCGCATTAACCGGTGCAAAGGTAGAGGGAGATGTGCTTTCTCTGATTGTATTAAACATTGGGGCGTCGAGCTTCATTAGCGCGCAATTGAAAAAGGATGAGCCAGTCATTCTCATGGGGCCAACGGGTACACCCACCCATATACCACATAACGAGACGGTTTTGTTGATTGGCGGGGGATTGGGTAACGCGGTGCTTTTTTCGATTGGCAAGGCGTGTCGAGAAAAAGGCTGTCGTGTTCTTTATTTTGCCGGATACAAAAAATTGAGTGACCGTTACAAAGTAGAAGAAATCGAAGCAGCCTGTGACCAAGTTGTCTGGTGCTGTGATGAGGGTGTCTTGCCATGTAACCCAGTGCGTCCGCACGATATCAGTTTTAAGGGAAATATGATTGAAGCCTTGTTGCGTTATGCACAAGAAGTGCCGCAGGGTGCAATTAATCTACGGGAAGTTGATCGTATCGTGTGCATTGGCTCAGATGGATTAATGCGTGCGGTGGCGCAAGCGCGAGCGGCAAACGGGGCTTTGGCATCGTATCTTAATCCTGCCCATGTTGCTATTGGATCGATCAATTCACCCATGCAGTGCATGATGAAAGAGATTTGTGCACAGTGCTTGCAAAGACATGTGGACCCACACACAGGAGAAGAAAAAATTGTTTTTTCCTGTAGTGATCAGGATCAAAATTTGGATTTTGTGGACTTTTCCATGCTTCGCCAGCGTTTGGAACAAAACAGCCTTATGGAAAAACTATCAAAAGCATGGGTAATGAAATGTGAAAATCAGGAATGCCCTTAAACAAGGCAGATTTTTAACGAAAAAAAGTAAGTTAATGTTCCTTTTCTGCTCAAATTGATCTAGCGTGCATGCATGAATATCAAACCTGAAAAACCGACAGTCGCACGCCAAGCCGCTTTCTGGATTAGCGTTTTTTTCCTTTTTGTTTTGTTTGTGTGGTTGCTGGGGCCGGTTTTGATGCCCTTTGTTTTTGGGGCGATTATTGCTTATTTTTTGAATCCAGTTTGTGAAAAAATTACCCGTTGGGGGATTCCCCGTTGGGGAGCTGCATTGTTAGTGCTTGGCGTTTTTGGGGTTGTTCTAATATTATTAGCATTTGCGCTCGGCCCGTTACTGATTGAGCAGGTTGCAAATTTCATTCATCAAGTACCGACCTATATCAACGAATCAAAAACGTATTTAGAGCCAAAACTTCAGAGCTTTATGCGTCAAATTCCGGGGACAAAACCGCAGGACCTGCAACAGGTGGGTGGTGAATATACCGGCAAAATTCTGTCAGTTGGATCAACTATCCTCGAAAGTTTATGGCAAAGCGGTGCTACAATTATCAACTTGATCTCTTTAATCTTGATCATGCCTATTGTAGCGTATTACCTAATGAAAGAATGGCAAAACATCATTGCCAAAATTGATAGTTGGCTGCCGCAGGCGCATGCGCCTGTTATTCGTCACGAACTAGAGAAAATTGACCGGACTCTTGCAGGGTTTGTGCGTGGTCAGGCTACGGTCTGTTTTGTTTTGGGGTGCTTTTATGGCACGGCATTATCTTTGGTTGGTCTGAATTTCGCGATTTTTATTGGTGTTATGGCCGGTGTTATCAGCTTCATTCCGCTTGTCGGGTCTACCACTGGCTTTGTGACAGCTATTGTGGTGGCTCTCTTTCAATTTGGTGACTTTACCCATGTGGCGATAGTCATGGGAATCTTTGTGTTTGCCCAGTTTGTTGAGGGGAACTTTTTAACACCCACACTGGTTGGTGAAAGCGTGGGCTTACACCCACTTTGGATCATCTTTGCCTTGATGGCGGGAGGATACCTTTTTGGATTTATCGGCTTGTTATTAGCTGTTCCGGTTGCTGCAGTGTTTGGAGTATTGGTGCGTTTTCTGCTTAATCGTTATCTGCACAGCACCTATTACGCCCTTCATCGTAAGCCTAAAAAAATCCGCCATGTTTATTGGACAATGATGCGATAATCATTTTTCAAGGGTGACGAGATGAATCAAATAGCTCTCCCTTTTGAAACCAGCATTTCTTACGATGAAGAGTTTATCGAAGGGCAACACAATGCGCTTGCGCTAGGATGGGTTAAGCGTTGGCCGCAGTGGTCAAACGGCGGGCTGATTTTGTGTGGTGAGCGCGGGTCAGGAAAAACGCACCTTGCGCATCAATGGGCAAAAATAAGTCAGGCTGCTTTTCTTGAAGATATTCCCACACCGGAAAATGCCCCAAAGCATGTTGTTATTGAGAATGTCGACGTGTTTTTTGGTGATGAGAGTGAGGAAGAAAAAATTTTTCATCTGCTCAATCACCTTAAACAGTGTGCGGGATCAATTCTTTTGACAACACAAAAAAACCCGATGCAGTGGTTTATAAAATTGCCTGATCTGCAATCAAGGATGCGTGCCCTGCCCGCTGTGGACATTACTTTTCCCGATGATGACTTTTTACATATTCTTTTAGCAAAGTACTTTGCTAACCGTCAATTGATTGTCGGTTCTGACGTGCTTGATTATCTTTGCCCTCGCCTTGAGCGGTCTTTTTTTGGGGTACAAACTTTGGTGCAGCGGATTGATGAAGCCGCACTTTTGTCTCATCGTGCCGTGACGTTACCTTTGGTCCGAGATGTTTTGCAAAATTCGGTTTTGCCGAATGAGTAGTGATTATTCATCAACTTCTTCTGTGTGCGGCGGCGCAATAAAATCAGCATTTTTTGATCGACTGCCTACCTCATCCATGATTTTCGTTTCACGTCTTAGGCGTTCTTTTCTTTCTGTTAAATCCCGTTGTTCAGCGGCAATCTCGTAACGTTTAAGGATTTCAAAGGCAACGCGAATTTCTTCTTGCAGCGCTTCGACAATTTGCATGAGCTCATGTTTATGGACTTCATGAGCTTCAATTTTTTTGAGGCTTGATTGAATAAAAGCGCCGCGTGTGAGGCCGCCCTCCAAAACATCCGGAGGATGATTTTGTTCCTTTTCGAGGGTAATCTTGAGTGTATCAATCCTTTGTTGAACACGATCAACGTCAGAAAGTATATCGGCCAGTGCTTTGCGTTTTTCATCTAGATTGAGCTTGGCAAGGCGAATAAGGGTGGCGAGTTCGTCCATGCGTCCTCTCTCCCCGATATTATCCCTGTGAGGTTTTGGCTTCGATGGTGTTTTCGCTTTCGCTAAAACAAACTGTTACCCCGCGTTTGCGGAAATAAGCCTGCATCAATTTTCGGCCAGAGCGGTTGTTTTGGGCCAGTCGCTTCGGCTCGAACGAAACTTCTTTGATTTGTCCCTCGGTCATCACTCTTTTCAGAGCCGCAATGGCCTGATCAAGATCAATGTTGTTGTTATGAAGGCAGGTATAAACGCCCTCAATGGCGTTCTGAAGTGAGGTTGAGGGTTGATCCGACATGAATAATCCTTATCGATGAAGTGTTGTGACTCTCTTTTAGCAAAAGAGTGTGCGTTTGCCAATCATTCCGCAGGTTGTCATTTGTGCGGAATATAACCCTGTTTCATGATCTGTGGGCCATAAAATTTAAGCCAAGCTTGTGCTTGTGCGCTATTGCTCACTAGGGTTGATAGCGCCTGCCAAAAGCTTGGGCTATGATCATGAACTTTGCAGTGTGTAACTTCATGAGCGACTACATACGAGGCAATTTCTACCGGCATCAAGGATAAGCGCCAAGACAAGCTGATTTTGCCATCACTAGAGCAGCTGCCCCAGCGACTGATCGTATCGCGCAGCGTGAGGGATTTAATTGTGACACCGAGCTGGCCCGCAAACACATCAGCTTCTTGTCGAAAGCGTTCAAGACCTTCTTCACAAAGAAAATCCTTTACGCGCCGCGCAAAAAAAGATGCATCGCCGCCAATAATCAGTCTCTGATCCTGAAAAAGAGCTTTTCCACGGTGTGACCGTTGGTGCTGAAGCAAAACGGTTTGGCCAAAAAGCTGAAAGCTTTTATCTGGTTCAAAGAGATCGGCAACACATGCCTTGCTGCGTTGCTTTGCGATCCATGCCTCTTGCGATTGGACAAAACCTAAAATTTCTTGATGAGAGACGCACTTTGGTGCGCTGACCATTAGTTGTAAACTCTGAGGGTGTAAAGAAAGTCGAATCACCCGTGTGCGGTGATTGCGCCGCACATGAACGCATTCACCTGCTGTCGTAAATAAATTTTGAGTTTGAGAGGTTGTTTTTTTTCCAAGCAATCTGGCAAACAAAATTTTAGGGACCCCTCATCCTTATTTTAGGGAGAGCCATATGAACCATCTTGGTAACCATCTTGATAGCCCTCGTCGTATACCATGGCATCGTTAGTGGGTTGGCCGTGATAAGAAAACTCGTTTAGTACGGCATTCCATTCCTCTAAAGTCAATCCGCTCATCGCGTTGTCGCGTGGACGATAGACATCGACAGGTTGTCGTTGCTGATAGCGGGGGTCTGGGCGATAAAGATTGTCTGAGGTGGTGAAGTCGTTGTTGCATGCTCGGCTGACGATGCGCTGCCATGTTCTTTGTCGCATATCAATCGCAATCGCTGTTCCGCCCTGATAATCATGAGCTGCATTAATGCAGTATTTGCGCTCATTTTGTTCAAAGCGACGCATATCAAGTGAAGCCGCATAAATAGTGCTGCGGCAGTTCTTTGAAAGTTTTTCAGGGAAGTTATTATAAATTTCACTGATGTAATCACGCTCAGCTGCGGTTAGTTTTTTAGGGTTGAACTTGGGATTAATGTTATCACGACGTGTTGCTGCGTCTCCAACTTTTTTGCAATCGCGCGAGTCTTTAGTATCAAAGCTGCCTTGATCTTGGGGGGCTGGCTCAAGGGTGATCAAACCCCCGCTGCTTTGTGGTTGGCCATTGTAAGGGTATCCCACAGGCCCTGCACACCCTGCAAGAACGATAATTGAGGATCGTAAGATGAATGAAAGATAGTGGCGGTGACTAAACTGGATCATCATGCATCCTTGCGTATTGCGGGTTGTAGACATAGGTTATAAAGAGGGGAGTCGTCGTGACTCACCCTCTTTTATCTTTGGTCATTTTACATAAAAGGCAAGGGCAAAATCGCCGCGTCTGCACGCGCTATCGATTACCCCTCCCCCCACTACCATATGTTCGAAACTTGGGCGGGCTCATAGCGCCAGGAAGGGTAAAGTTATTTTTCCAGCGCTCATGTTCCCCATTTTTTACTGCTTGACATGTAACCGAAGGGCGAGTGTCTAAAAGTTCACCGGTGTTTATGTCAAACAGGCCATCTGTCCCACCATCTTGGTAGCATCTCGTTACAGTTTCAGGTGGCGGGGCACAGGCATCGACATTAAACCTTAATACATCAGTTCGAAATTTAACTTCGTTTGCAGCTATTTCTCTCGTGCGTTGGTCCGCACTACGACATGCCCTTAAAACGACTTGAGCATCCCTCCCCGCTTCAGCGCCTGCCGCAGTAATTTGGGCACAGCTTGCTGTAATTTTTTGACGTGGTAAGTATGGGCTCGGCATCGTTCTGGCAAGAGCTTGCGAGCGACTGTGATAGGACTCTAATGCTTTCCTACATAAATCATTCGCGGAAGTCCCTTGCCCACCTGAATCATACCCATTTCCAGCATCCGGCGGGGTAACACAAGCTGTAAGACCAAATGCCAACGCGGCTGCGGCTAAAACGGTGGTGGTTCTTTTTACACATAAAACCATTTTATAAGATCCTTGGTTGATAGGTTATTCTGTTAGAGTATGGGGTGCATCATAGGTATTAGATGAAACGAGATCAAGAGTGATTTTTTAGCAGGATGGTTAATTTGCTTTTACTTCCAACAGTAAAAAACATTTCAGCGCTCAGGATAGCATGTTTGAATTAGCAGATCAAAAAGGTAGTGTTTTTTACTGAATATGGTGCAAAAGCAGTCTAGAGCGCATCTCTCGAAGATAGATGCGCTCTGTTTTATTCTTTAAACGCAAATACGTTGTCAAACCGGGTTTGTGCAATTCCATTGTGTCGGGGGTTTCTCTCGGCAATAAAGCTAAAAAACAGCAACAAAAAAGGGCACCATGGGTGCCCTTTTAAGTTTTCGGTATTCAGTATGCTATTTGAGCAAGATCTGAACACGACGGTTTTGTGCTTCACGTACACCGTCCGCTGTGGGAACCAGCGGGCTGCCTTCTCCGGCAGCTGTAACGACGATTTCTTCAGCAGGAATACCGCGCGCAAGCAGAGCTTTCTTCACAACGTCAGCACGGCGTTGCGAGAGGCGCATGTTGTAGCGATCGCTGCCTGAACGATCAGTGTGACCTGATACTTCAATGGTTGTCGCACGTGCTTGCTGTGCATTAGATGCGGCTGCAGCCAAAATGCGATCAGCATCTGCGCTCAGGTTAGAGCGGTCGAAGTCGAAGAACAGGATGTAGTTGTTCGGCACGGATGGCGGAGGGGGGGGAGCGGGCTCAGCAACCGGTGCTGGTGCTGGTGGTTCAGCCGGAGCAGGAGCTGCCGGGAAAAGGTAACGGAGACCAACTGTAATCGTATGATCTTCGTAGTCTGTCTTCACTTCAGACGTGTTATCAGCTTCGAACTTCGGATCAGCTGTACGGAGGTACTTGTAATCTAAAGAAGCCTTCCATGTTGGGCTGATATCATATTCGATACCGGCGATCCCTTGGTACGCGAGCACGACATCAGTGTCGTTTACGTTTGTGCCCAAAACGGTTTGAACATTACGCGCCTTAACAACGGCAAGACCGAGACCGGCACCGATGTAAGGTGTAAATTTCGTTCCTGTCGGAATGCCATAAATTGCATCAGCGAGCAACGAGTAGGCATCTACGTTACCATCAAACGGGGATGTTGCACCAGTTCCCGTGATCTCATCAACGGAATTGATGCGAGCGGCTAAATCGGCCTGCACACGCCAGTTGCTTTGGAACTGATAACCGGCAGAGACGGCGCCGCTGAAACCAAGGTTGGTATCAACACTGGCTTCACCAGTTGAGTCTTCATAATTTGCGTTGCCCGGCATGTTAACGCCAAGGTTAGCACCAAGGTAAAAGCCTTCGTCGGCGAAGGCAGCAGCAGGAACCACGATAGCAATCGCGGCTGCAGCTCCAAGCAATGTCGTGCGGATGGTCATGGTTGTCCTCTTCCCGAACTCTTAAACTTTATGGGCAAAGCACCGATGCGTTGCCCTAACAAGGGAATAAACCAGACGCGCCTTCAGGTCACGCAAAGCTTTTGATGTTGGGGTGTTTTTCCCCACCTTTTTGCTAAGTGTGTCCTGTTTGCAACGATTCTGCATTCGGTATTAGTGATTTTAAATATTTTAACTCAGCCCTTGCGCTTCGATTGTTCATAGTCCCTAATGTTTGCTTAATGTAAGGAAGTGGAGAAATAAAGTATGATGGCCAAAAAACATTCACATAAAGCTTTTTCATTACTTGAGATGTCAATCGTCTTGGGCATCATTGCTGTTGTTGTCGGGGGGATTTGGGCGATTGCGAGCTCAACCAAGAGTGCCGTTCTGGCCACAACTTTGGAGCAGCAAACGCTTCGTCTGGTCGATAATATTCGTAACTATTACGTGAGCCGCGCCCTGCCCACGGCACAAGTGGTTTCAGCGACGATGACCACAACACTCCGTACAGCAAAAGTTTTTCCAGAGGATTCTTGTCCGGCTAACTGTGTGTCGGGCACAATTACAACGATTTATAATCCTTATAAGGGATCAACAACTGTCGCGGTTCCAAACTTGACCAGCCCGATTAACTTTGTCGATATTGATCAAGCAGCAGTTCCCGAGCGCGGCTGTATCGAGCTTGGTATCAAGCTTTCTTCTCGCGCGACAGAAATCGGGTTAGAGAGCTATAAGGTGGGTTCAACCACCATCACATCATTCCCAATTACACTGTCGACACTGGACACTGCGTGTGCAGCAACCAACAACACCCTTACCCTTCGCTTTAAAATAAGGATATAAGGGTGAAGAATCTGGACCCTGAGATAGACGTGCTTTCTTTTGTTTTTTAACGCAAATACGTTGTCAAAGATGGTTTCTTTCGATCCTATTTTTCGAAATTTACGCTAAACAGGCGGTTCAGCGTGTTTAGGGGGTTGCAGCCACGGGCGCTCAATAGTGGGTTTTGCCAATAGAAACCCTTGAATGTAGTGGACCCCCATGTTTTGCAGTACCACAAGTTCGCGTTCATCTTCAATGCCTTCAGCGATGGTCTGCACATTATAATCTTTAGCTATACGGATGAGCTGTTGGATGGCGGCGTGGTTTACGGCGTTCATATAAACGCCTTTCACCAGCATGGCGTCGATTTTTACCAAATGAACAGAAAGTGCGCGAAGTTCACGATAGGTGATATTGGCGACACCAAAGTCATCGAGTGCGACCAGACAACCCAAGTCACGGGCTGCATCAATGGTGCGCGCGCATGCAGAAATATTGCGTAAAATTGCTGTTTCAGTGATTTCGATGGTCATGCGTTTTGCAATATCGGGAGAATAGCGAAGCAGAGCCTCGGCGCGACGAATCCAGTCTGGTTCACAGGCTGTGAGCCCCGAGATATTTATGGCCAGCCGAATGTTGGGGTAGCGTTTAAGTTCTTCAATCGCCATTTCGAGAATGTGCTGATCAAGCACATACATGCGGCCGCTACGCTCCAGGTCGGGCACAAATTCACCAGCGCCTGCAATCCGCCCATCTGGTTTTTTAATCCTTAAAAGCGCTTCGTAAAACTCGGGTTTTAGGCTTGATGAATTACAGATTGCCTGATACGCAAAAATAATTTTATGATCACGAACAGCATTGATAATTTGATGCCCTGCTTCGTCTGCTCGTTTCATAATGAGGCGGTCATTTTCATCGGGCTGGAACGCATAAAAACAATCACGTCCGTTGGCCTTGGCGCGGCGCATTGCGTTTTCTGTCAGCGCAATGGCATCGGGAACGGTACGAACATAATCGGGGAAGTTACAGCCGCCGATTGAAACCGTCACATTCAAATGAATGTCTTGATCAAGAATTTTAAAAGTTTCATCTCGTACAGCGCGCAGCAAACGTTCCGCAGCCATGGGCATTTCCGTTGCGGTGCAATTAGAGAGCACAATGCCAAAGCGATCGGCATGAATGCGCCCCATTACGTCGCCACCGCGTAAGGCGCGGTTTAAGCGTTCGCCCACATCAAATAGCAGCCGATCTGCTGCATCTTTGCCATGCGTGATGACCACTTCATTCATATGATCAATACCGACATATAAGAAAGCGCCGCTCAGTCGGGAGCGCATTGCGGTTGAAATTTTATTTGCAAGAAGATCTTGAAGAACTTCGGCGCTGCGTTGTCCGCTGACTAGATCAAAATAAGCACCCATGCCTACTTTTACTTCACGGCTTTTACGCTGATCAATAAGGCGTAAAATACCACGCAAAAGTACAGGGCGACCGTCCTGAAAAACAGCTGCGCCACGGTCATGAACCCATGAGAACTGCCCATCTGAACGGCGAATCCCGTATTCGCAATCAAGCGGGATGCGGGTCGACAGGTGCTTTTCAAGAGCTTGTTGGCGCAACATCAGGTCATCAGCCGTCAATCGTGCGGAAAGTGCTGTTCCCGAGGTAATTGCTTTTAAGTCACCAAATCGCGCTAAACCGGCCATGCTGCCAGCCCATAAAAGCTGATCGTTTTTAAGATTCCATTCGTAGGCAATGTCACCGGCAGATTCAACAGCATCGGCCAAAAAGTTATCAATTTTTTCGGGTTGGACCGACACTTGTTGTTCCTTACTCCACACGATCACAAAGTGGTTTAGCTGTTACGCAAAATTATTACATATAATTTTAGTAAGATGCACGAAAATAAAGTGGATCAAGTTGAGGTTTGAGGGTCTTTCAGCCTGCTCATCCAGATACACGTTAAGTCATCCCCCAATGGTGGGTGTTTATAAGTGCTAAAAAACTCACCTGTTAAACGTTTTAGCGGCTGCTCGGGTTTTTCAAGCAAGATGTTTTCAATCACGCGCTTCAAGCCTGATTCTCCTAGGCCTTCTTTTCCTTCTACTTCTTCTTCGATCAGCGCATCAGAGTATGTGAAGAGAAACGACCCCGGTGGGAACGGAACAACTTTATCTTGGTAAGTTGTGCGTTTGCTAACGCCCATAAATAAACCGCTGGCATCAAGTAGCTCTATTGTGCCATCGGGGCGTCCTAGAACGGGGCTGGGCGAACCAGCTGTGGCATAGGTTAATGTATCCGTCGCACGGTCAAAAATGCCATAAAAGGCTGTTGCGAACTGCCCCGTGGGAAGAACGTCTTTTAGGCCAGCATTAATTTCGGCTAGCCATTCTCCGGGCAAACGTCCCTGTGTGGGGGTGCGACCGATGATGGTATGAAGGCGGAATGTATTGATGGCGGCATTGATGCCGTGACCAGAAAAGTCAACATTTAGAATGCCGACGGCTGTATCACTGTGCTCGAAGATATTCCAAAAATCGCCACCCAATTCGGAGGAGGGTTCAAAAAGCGATTCAATGGCGAAGCCGCGCGGCTCGACAATGCTTTTGATTTTACGTTCATCCGGAATAAGCGAGGATTGCATGGCTTGAGCCAAGCGCAATTCTTGTTCAACGCGTTCCCTAAATCTGCGCATTTCGCTAAGGAGAAGCATTTTTTCCAAATGCAGGCGCACGCGCGCCATGCACTCACCGGGATTGACCGGTTTAGAGAGGATGTCTGTCGCACCAGCCTTAAAGCAGGCCACGCGTTGCTGGTCAGAATTGAGCGTTGTCTGAATAAGAATGGGAAGATCAGCATAGGCAGGGTTTTGTCGAAGTTTTTGGGTCATTTCAATGCCACCCATCCGCGGCATGCCAAAATCAATCAACACGAGATCAGGATGGAATGTTTCTACTTTTTCAAGTCCATCTACACCATCAATTGCAAACTCAATATTTTGGACGCCCGCCCAGCCAACAAAACGTGCCAAGATTTGACGGTTGAATTTGCTGTCATCAACAATCAAAACGCGACTATTACGTAACTGCATTTCCATGTCACCGCCATGGAGGGGTGTAATGTTTTCAGCAGTTGGTGCGGTATCTGTCATGTCAAAAACCTAAGGGTTGAAATTCGACCGCCTTGCGAAACGGTCATAGACAGCGCAAGAGAACGGATAATCGCCAACCCACGGCCCGCAGGGGCAAAGGGGTCGACATCTCTGGGCAGCATCGACATGTCGTAGCCACGACCTTTGTCAATAATAACAACATCCAGAAATTCATGATCCCATGTGCAAGCAATATCTACGCGCTTTAGGGCATCAGGAGAACTCATGCGATTTTGTAATTCTTGTGCGAATTGGGCAAATTTTGCCAGCTCACCCTGCATGTTGCTTTGAACGGACAGGTTTCCGTGAACGACAGCATTGGAAATTGCTTCGTGCAAAGCCAGCTCGACGTCAGATTTTCGCATCGGCGAAAGAACACCGCGTTCAAGCAGCGCTTCACTGACAAGTGCGGCACTATCATTCTGGTAGGCTGTCGCAGTTGAAAGCGAGAACCCCATCATCGCACCATGCATAACAAGCATGCTTTCTTCATCAATCGTATCTTCACCCTTGATGTATTCGATAAAGCCATCGTAAGGTTTTGCGAGTAATGGAAAAAGATTCACTGCTTGATCGCTGCTGACCAATGCATAGTTCTTCTCAGTGCGATCCGTTGGAAACGAGCCAACAGGGGTTGCCTGAAATACGCCTGCTTGGGCTATTTTTGTCAATGCCTCAGCATCCACCCCTTCAGCATAGAGGCGTGAGGTTGGACAAACGGCCATGTTGGCCTCCTCAGTCCTCAATGTTGAAGATTGTGCCGAATTTGGCAATTTCTAGGATCCTCCGGACTTGATTGTGCGCGCCGCGCAAAACCAACTGACAGTCGTTCCTGTCAGCCGTGTCTCGCGCGATGAGAAACATGCCGAGACCGCTGGAGTCGACAAATTCGAGACCAGAAAGATCAAAAACGAAACGTTGGCCTTTTATTGGCTCGTCAAAAAGCGCCATCACACTTCGGAACTGCTCATGATCCGTGAAGGTGAGTCTCCCGCTTAACAACACTTCTGTTGTGCTGTCCGTTTTGCGCACCTTGTAATCCATACCCACTCCTCCAATTCATAACCCTTGCGTTATGCCGCGACGAAAACATTTTTGCTAGGGCTTATTAAAACACCTAACGTCTCCGTCTATTTAAAACACCATAACTATATTATCCATAGATTAACAAAATAGGAAAAAAACGGTAGAAAAAATAATTTTTAAAAGATAACGCTTTGCCCGTGACGCTAAAAATGTACATATAACAGAAAGAAAGGCCGCGATCAACGCGGCCCACAGTTTATATGGGAGGAAACGCCGAAAATGACATTTTTGGCGCTTGCAGCACACTCATGCTGCAGTGCGCAATATATATTGCGCCGCGAAAAAGACAAGGGTATTCCTCTTTTGGTGATGCAAAACAGCAACGCTTAGGTAGAGTGTTTTTGAAAGAATGACGCTTACGGTAAGTAATTTTTGTGGAGGAGCGGTTATTGACGATATTTTTATCTTATAACAAAACTATTTCTTTACAGCGTTGCTCAGCATGCTAAACCCCACCGCAAGGTAAAAAAGGGTTAACCATGACAACCGCGACATCTTCACGGGCAGCCGCTCAACAAAATT
The DNA here is from genome assembly GCA_039808765.1 of Bdellovibrionales bacterium. Taxonomy (GTDB): domain Bacteria; phylum Pseudomonadota; class Alphaproteobacteria; order UBA2400; family UBA2400; genus JBDHTQ01. The sequence goes on along the minus strand of JBDHTQ010000006.1, from coordinate 63,264 downwards.
CAGCAGTACGCATGACGACAGAAGTCAGCTTTGCCGAAGTTCGGCAAATTATTGACCATCTTTCACCCCTTGCGCCGGTTGTGTTGCCAAATTTGCCGCTTGATGCCAAACGGTTGGATTGGTTGAGCTGGCTGGCGCGCAGTGCCGGTCAAATAAAAACGCTTAATCGTGTGCGTGTTGCGCTTTTTTGTGCTTCATACAACTCTCAAAGCGTTTCTGGCGATCCTGTGCCTGCCAAAGCGCAGGCAAAGCACACCATAATTGATACGCTAAAACAACCTGACCATCCATTAGTGAAGGCGCTGTCTCCATTTGATGTCGATTTGCAAGTTTATGATTTACAAAGCGATCACCCGTGTCGTGACTTTCGTTCGGAGCATGCCCTTAGCGAAGCAGAGGCGGCGCATGCGATGGCGTATGGTATGATGGCGGTTGAGCCTGGTTTGGATTTATTGGCATTGGCCAGCGTAAGCCAAGAAGCGACAGCAACATTGAAGGCCTTAAGTGAGGCTTTGGCTGAGACGAACCAACCCCTTGAAACTTTGGCAGCACATGGGGGGTTAGATCTTTGCGCTATGGTTGGAGCAATTTTGGCAGCGCGGCTTGCACGTGTGCCGGTTTTGTTAGACGGTGAAGGGGCCGAAGCTGCAGCACAAGTGCTGGCATGTTTTGGGGCACAAACCCTTACGCATTGCGCTTTGGCGCAGGCATTTGAGGGAGGGCTCGACCTGCCTGGGTTAACAAGTGCTTTGTGTATCCCTCGGTTAAAAGCGCTCACTGCACTCGCAGCTTAAAATCAAGGATAGAATGAGTAACAAAAAAACCGTCATCGTGAAGATGACGGTTTTTGCTTGAGGGGGCTGTGCTTTATTGTTGTGGTTTATCGTCCTCAGGGGCTTCTTTCGAAGGGAATATAAAAGAGGCCAATACTCCCAGAACCAAAATGCTCAACACGACAATCAAGCTGTGGTTGGCTGAAATGGTGTAATCGGTCAGATTAAAGTGATGTGCAGCCGATAGCATCAGTTTAGCGGCAATAAAGAACAACAGGCAGATAACCGCTTTGGCCAGATGCACGAGATATTTCTGTAAAGCAGCCAAAACGAAGTAAAGTTGACGTAACCCAAGGATCGCAAAGATCATGGCAGTATAAATAAGCAGCGGATCCTTTGTAACCGCAATAACGGCCGGTACGCTGTCAAAAGCAAACATTACGTCGGCCACTTCAATCGTGACAAGGCAGAGAAAAAGCGGTGTTGCGTAAAAGCTGCCGTGACGCTTAATCACGACCCCGGCATTTTCCGGCAGGCTTTTGAGCTGATCAACCGCATGTTTAGGTGCAAAGAAGTTGTGATGGTAAAGTTTTGGCCATACCGGGAATACTTTTTGCGTCAGGCGTACGGACCAGTGGTGGGAGTAGTCCTCAATTTCTTCATCGTCTCCACCGCTTTTTAACATCTGAATGGCTGTCCACGCGATGATGAGACCGAAGAGAATGTCCACCCATGCACCAAGCGCATAGAGTGCCGAGCCCAAGCCGACAAACACAAGGCGGAAAAGCATGGCCCCCAACACACCATAAAATAATACGCGGTGGCGCATACCATCGGGGATGCCAAAAGCGGCAAAAATAGCAACAAAAACCATCAGGTTGTCTACGGAAAGAGCTTTTTCAAGCAGATAACCTGTTAGGAATGGGGCTGCGCGCTCATACCCGAATTCAATAATGAGGTAGGCATAAAAGCCCAAAGAAACGAGCACCCAAACGGCTGACCAGATCAGTGCGTCTTTAAGCACAACGGGTTTGTCTTTGCGATGCGAAAAGAGATCTATTAAGAGGCAAATCACGACGATACACACAAAGACAAAAATTGTGAGACCATCAAAACCGATCGACGTGTTTTCAAGCATGCAGGATTCCTTTATTAAGTTTGTGGGATGGTACCTTAGTTTTTATTCCTTGTCGATAAAGAACAGTTCGCGCAAAACGCCGGGGGTGAGCATAGATAACGGGTTGACCGAGGTTTCAGGCATAGACATGGGGCCTTTAACCGTGTAGGTCACGGCAAAAATGCCGCCGCCATTGCCGCCTGTTAAAAGCCAACCCACCACAGGGATATTGCCGACAAGATTATTTAGTCCATAAAGGGGGACAAAAGTTCCCTCCAAATCGAGTTTTTTATGGAGCAAATCGACATCACCACCAATGGTAAGGCCCATCAATTCGCCTTGCAGCCGCGCATCCTTTAAACGCAAGCGATCTTCAGAATAGATGAGATCGGCTTCCATGCGGGAAAAATCCAATCCATCCGCACGACTAAGGGCGTCTACACCCTGAGGCTTTGCTTGTTGAGCAATTTTTTTGAGGGTTTTCGCGTCTAAGTAGGTAAAGTCATGCATGTTAAGGCGAGCGGTAACAGGACCTACGCCCTGCCCCTCCCCTTTGACCAGAAGCCGACCCCCTCGAATATTTTTCATGACGCCAAATGTTGAAAGCAGTAGCCCACCATCTTGGCTTTCAACAAAAACGCGGCGTCCTGTGGGCGTGGGAACCAGTTCCGCCGTGAAGGGCGTTTGAGTCGGGCCAAGTTGACCTCGGACATTAAGGAATGTCCATCCCCGACTACTGCGCTCCATTCGTCCTTCAAGATGGGTAGCTGACAGATTGGGTCCGGTAATAACGTCCTGAACGCTAAATTCAAGCGCTAATGGGGTCAGCAGATCACTGGTGGTGGGGGGGGGTGCGTTTTTGTCTAGGGCTTGTTCTGTTGTGTCCTTATTCTGTGTGGTGTCTGCAAAAATCCCGCTGACATCGGCTTTTGTGCCTGTAAATTTGAGAGCAAGTCCATTTTGTGGACCTTTGTTCTCTATGGTTCCCGTCAGTTTGCTGTTTGGCAGAGAGAGGGTAGTAAGGGTAATTTTTTGCCACCGACTATTGTCGGAAAACGTCGCAGAACCGGCTAAAGATGCTTCATTGTTTTTGAACGAAAAAGAGGGGACGCTTTGCACGTTTCCATGGTCAATTGATACGGTAACATGGCCAGCGGCAGCATCGCCTGTTTTTTTCTCCCATGGAAACCAGGGTAGAAAAACGCGTCCTTCCTTAAAGTCGATATTCGCGTCAAGAAGGGCCGGTGAGTCTGATGCGTGTGTGTAGGTGCCTGTCACATCAACAGACTGGGACAAGACTTCCGGCCAGGAAACATGGAAGGCCTGACGTGCGGTCTCATCCATTGTTCCCTTGAACTTAATTGTCGTGCGTGGTTGAACATCGTCGAGAAATGATTCTTTCCATGTAAAATTAGTGATAGCAGGACCAAGTTTTCCTTTGCCATCAATCTGCATGCCTGCACCATCCAGTTTAAGGGACAGGTTGGCGTTTGACAGACCTTGGTTCATGACAAGGTGAGGGATTTCGGCGTTATCAATTTTTGCGGCAGCAGCAACAGCGACCAGTGCTTTTGGCAGATCTTTAAAGAGCGGAAAAATAAAGCGGGCTTGAGTAACGGCATTTCCCTTTGTGAGATCGCTTTTTAAACCGAGGCGAGAAGGATACCGCAACGGGGGGTGATCGAGCAAAGCCAGCTGGTCGGCCAAATCGCCTTTAACTGTAATATTGATATCGGCTTGATCGGAATCGTCTGCCAATCCTGTCAGGTTAACTGATCCTTTAGAAAGTGTTAAATCGCCAACGTGCGCATCATCGACAGTGATGTAAAAACCGTTTAAGTCGTAGCGTGCTGTTCCGCTTGCCTGCGTGGCAACGGGCAACGGTTTAAAATAATTGACAGTGAGGTCGGTCAGCGTCATCTGGCCGGAAAGGGCGCGTGGATGAATGTTGCCAGACCCTGTTAGTGGAATGCTTAGCTCAACATCTGCTGCTGCTTTTGGCACTAACCCGGCCTGTATGTTGGTTGTTACCCAATCTCTGGCGCCTTTTGCCCAGTTGGGTAGCCAATAGCGTGAAAGCTCTTGGGCGGGCATGTTTTCAATTGTGCAGGAAGCGCTTAGAACAGCATTTTCTCCTTCTTTTATGATCGAGGCGGCACCGGATACTTTTGGCCCATCGAAGTCAGCATAGAGATTATGCACCGTGATATTGCGATTTTGCCGATCGACCGTCCCTTGTATTTGTGCGTATTTTACGTTTAAGGGGGGCTGATCCGGCTGTAGGCCAAGCGTGCCTTCGCCAATGGTTCCGTCAAAATCGAGCTGGTTAAGGCCAAGGGGTAAGGCCCATCGTCCCGTGAGTTGTGCTTTTATGGGAAAGTTCAGTCGTGCAAAATCAGCGAAAGCGGGCGATAGCCCTTCCATTAACGCGGGGTTGAAAGAGTTCAAGTTGAGGGAAAATTTGAGATCGTTGGTTCCTTGAAGATAAAGAAAAACGCCCGTCAGAATGGGTTTTTGCGTAATAAGATCAGTCTCAAAGCGTACACTGCCCCCCATACCGCTTTGTGTTCTGTTCATTAAGATATCGACACGCGGCGCACGCCAGCGCACTCCAAGCGTATAGTCGCTCAATTCAATGTGCGCGTCTTTAATCTCAAATCGTTGCAAGGAGCTTAATGTTTTTCCATGACCGGGGGGCGCTACAAGTTGGCTTACCCAGTCATGAAAAGGTGTCGATGACGACGGGGTAGTATGCGTTTGTGCATCAGAGGTCGCGAGATTCATTTGCACTGTGTTGTCTAGTGTGCGAACGAAATGTACCGTTGGCCCTTCAAGGCGAATGCGGCTAGGTGCAAGTTTACCATAAATCAGGGACGGGATAGAAAAGCCAATATCCATGACCGGAAAATTAGCAACTTCAAATGCGCCATCCTTCAGCCGAACATCGTGGGCAATAAACCCCAAAGATGAGCGATGCATAGTCCAGTGCAGATTGTTATAATTCATTGATATTTCAAATGGATAAAAGGCCTCTTGCAGCCCTTTGAGCATGTAGGGTTGCAGTGTTTTTAGCGTTAGGGGGCCTTGTGCTACGCGCCATGAGAACACCAAAGCCAACACCAGTAATCCGGCTAATAGGCTGCCCAGAATTTCTAGTGTGATGATCAAACAATGTCTAAACCAAGCCACTCTTCGCAATCTCCTGCATCGTGCGGTGTTCCTTCACTGTAAGGTGCTTGCACATTCTTGCAAGAAATTCACATTAAAGGATGCGTTGAAGGGTTGTCATAGCAGTTAGGCGCTTGACAAGCTACAAAAACAAGGCACCTTATAACACGCAAAGGATGCGAGTCGCAGAAGGAGTGGAGGACTCTATGAATCTTAAAGTTGGGATGCCTGCACCAGATTTTACTCTACCACTGGCGCCTTATGGCATGGTCTCTCTTTCCAATATGCGTGGTAAACCGGTCGTCCTTTATTTCTACCCGAAAGACGATACGCCTGGTTGTACGACGCAAGCTTGTGCTTTTCGTGACGTTTTGCCATCATTCGAAAACTTCGATGCGGCAATTATCGGGATCAGTAAAGACACAGTAGAGAGCCATGCTGTCTTTATGAAAAAATACGGGCTTAATTTTCACCTTGCCTCAGATGCGAACAGTCACACCTGTGAAGACTATGGCGTCTGGGTAGAAAAAAATATGTATGGAAAACTAGGTATGGGCATCGAGCGGACCACGTTTTTAATCGATCGCCAAGGGATAATTCGCCATATTTGGCGCAAGGTTTCTGTTAACGGACATGCTGAGGAGGTAAAAGAAATGGTTGAATCTATGCATCATGGTTGGCCAATGCCACAAGATATCACGTCGAACGAGCCGGACACATCGTCCGATGCGCAAAACGGAACATCAACGGCACAAGCGCAGCCCCAATCACAACAGAGTAATATTTCTGATACAAATACGACTCAGTCGTCTGCGACTGCTTCACAGAACACGCAAAATAACAGCACATCTTCGCCAGCGTCGTCCAGCAATGTGACAACGTTGACTACCAATGCCAATACGCCAAAGGCGACCCAATCAGCAAAGTCGAATGCAAATACGGTTCCTGCGTCAAAGGCAACGTCGTCAAATGCCAAAAACACTAAGTCGGCCAAGTCAAGCGCGACGACAAAAGCTCAAGCAGTTTCTGCGTCAAAGGCAACATCGTCAAATGCCAAAAACACCAAGTCCGCTAAGTCAAGCGCGACGGGTTCAAAATCGAGTAAGTCAACTTCGGTGAAAGCCACTTCTAGCAAAACCAAGTCTGCAGCAGCTAAACCGACGAAGTTAAGCGCAGCAAAACCCACCTCGACCAAGTCAACGACCAAGTCGACAGCGACGAAGAAGGCAACAACTGCAGCGAGCCAAAAAACAACAAAGGCAACAACAAAGGCAACAGCAAAGAAAACACCGGCGAAATCCACAACGAAGTCTACGGTGAAATCGTCTGCTAAGCCGACTATTAAGTCTGCCACCAAATCGACACCTAAATCGACAAAGGCAACCACTAAGTCGAATGTGAAGTCAGCAACAAAATCGCCGTCGAAAACAGCGACAAAAGCTACGTCCTCAGCAAAGAAGACGGTCGCCAAAAAACCAGCCGCACGCTCAACAGCTGCATTAAGCAAGGTAAAGAGCGCTACAAAAACGGCAACCAATAAAAAGCCAGTTGCTAAAAAGACAACAGCCAAAACAAGCAGCCCGAAGAAAACACAAAAGTCTTCTTCTGCAGTGAAAGCAAAAACAACGGCTAAAAAATCGGCTGTAAAGAGCACGAAGAAGAAATAAAGTTTCTGAGCGTATTGCGCTTTGTGCGTAAAGTACGATGAATTTATGAAGCAAACCCTTCCAAATCGGGGGGGTTTGTTTTTTTGAGCACTTGGTTTAGATTTAACACAGGATTTAGCATAAAAGATTATGAAAAGTCGTGTTTTAAAAAATGCAGTTTTTCTGCCGTGCGTGTACGAGAGTGTACCATTAAATTGTTTTGAGAAAAAAGAAGCTGCCTACTTTTGCCAAAGTTTTGTCTGTCCTTGTGGGTCTGTGACCTCAATAACAGGGTGCTCCCATTCATGTAAGGCCACAATTTCCTCAACTATTTTTTCTATGTCTGAGAAAGCGATTGCGCCATCGGCATAGGTCGTAAGATAAATGCTGGGTAAGAATGATTCTTTGTCGATGGATCCCAGTGTTGGATGAGCACCAGCGAGTGGGGTATATGTCTCATAGCCTACTTGCAGTTCACAAACTGCGCGATAATTTCCGACATAGCCTAACGAGGGTGACTTAAGACTCTGAAGGTAATCAATGATTTTAGCTAAAGAAGGAGATTGGTTTTTAAGAAAAGTATAGTCAGATGCCGCTGGGAGTGTTTGTAAATGTTGTATGGGACAGGCGATGCGAATGATATAGGAAGACTTAAGAGGCAAGGGATGTCCTTTTGAAGAGTGAAGCCATGTTCAGTCAGTGCTATAAAAAGATAAACAGTGCGGTGAATAATTGCAACGCCATAAAAAATAATCAAATTAATTGCAGAGAGACAGAGAAGACTTGCATCCTCGGTAAGTTTTCGCTATTTTTCCGCCACTCGCTGAAGTAGCTCAGTGGTAGAGCAACTGATTCGTAATCAGTAGGTCCGGGGTTCAAATCCCCGCTTCAGCACCATTAAATCAATGGGTTAGGTTTTTGGTCAACGAGAACAAACCGCTCCGGTAAGCACACAGTCCGTGGCTTGGTGACAAATTATTACCCCCAAAGCTGTGTTGTCGCATATACCGAGTTAACCCACAGATACGCCTCTATAGAATTTTCCTTCACTGCGACTGTAGTTGGACTTTGCTAAAAATGCTGGGATTAGCGAAAGCAAATTTGGGTAGTACCGTGTTCGCTAATCTCCGTAGTGTCCATCCAAGAGCAAAGCAGTGGGGCGGACACCCCTGTATAGACTTGTCGGTATGCTGATCATCTCTATCCGAGAAGGTCAGCAATTGCTTTCGCGCTGTGTCTTGCTCTTGTTAATTGACAAAAGAAAACGGTCTTATAAGTTAAGTGAGGCACACAAAAAATAGGAAATCATGAGTTTTTTGGTAATTCAATTCTTAAGTGGTTTGTCGTCCGCAGCCTTACTTTTTTTAGTCGCCAGTGGGTTGACACTGGTTTTTGGTGTGACCCGCATTTTAAATTTTGCTCATGGCAGCCTCTACATGCTGGGGGCTTATATTGCCTTTACGCTAACCAATGTTTTAGGAGATCAAGGGGTCTCATTTTGGCTGAGCATTGTTTTGGCAAGTGGGGCAACGGCCCTTATTGGTGGTGTGCTTGAAGTATTGATTTTAAGGCGAATTTACGCTGTTCCGCCAAATTTTCAACTTTTGGCGACGTTTGCCCTTATTTTGATATTTCAGGATGTTACACTTTATTTCTGGGGGCCGGAAGATAAGCTTGGTCCTCAGGCGCCGGGGCTGGATGGCGCAATACAAATATTAGGCGAGCCGTTTCCCAGTTATGATCTTTTTTTAATTACGCTGGCTGGAGTTGTGTTTGGGTTTTTATTTGTGCTTTTGTACAAAACCCGATTTGGTGTTCTTATTCGGGCAGCGACCGAAGATCGTGAGATGTTGGCAAATTTGGGGATCAATCAAAAATTGCTTTTCACCGCAGTCTTTATGATGGGAAGTTTTTTAGCTGGTTTGGGGGGCGCATTACAAATGCCCCGACAAAGCGTTTCGCTCAGCATGGATATGTCGATGATTGTTGAGGCCTTTGTGATTGTGGTGATTGGTGGCTTGGGGAGTTTGCGAGGTGCAGCACTGGCAGCTTTTCTTGTTGGGGTTATTAAAGCATTTTGCGTATTTATTTTTTCTCAAGCTACACTTGTCATTGTTTTTGTAATTATGGCCGCCGTGTTAATTTACAGACCGCAAGGGCTTTTTGGTCGTGTTGACAGCGTAGAATCATCGACGTCAGGATTGCCGAGGACCGTGCTATATCCCCCGGGACGGGTTGCGCACATAACAACACTTTTTGTCGTTATTTTTCTTGTTTGTGTGCCGCTGATTGCCAGCAGTTATGGCTTGGTGCTTGCAACAGAAATGCTAATTTTTTCTCTGTTTTCAATGAGCCTGCTTTTTATATTGGGTCCGGGAGGGATCGGTGTTCTGGGGCATGCGCTCTATTTCGGTGCGGGTGCATATATGGCTGCACTGATGACAAAATTTTATGACCTTCCCATGGTCTATGCGCTTGTGCTTGCGCCCTTTGCAGCGTTAATTTGTGCTGCTGTTTTCAGTAGTGTATGTGTGCGACTGCAGGGGGTTTATCAGGGTATGCTCACATTTGCTTTTGCTCAATTGGTCTGGGCAGTTGTTTTTCAATGGTATGAATTAACAGGTGGAGATAACGGTATTCTTGGGGTGTGGCCGCCTTCATGGGCATCGGATAAAAATACATTCTATTATCTTGTGTTGGTAATTACTGGCGCTAGTATTTTATATTTAAGGCATTTAATTTTTTCTCCTTTTGGATACGCTTTGCGCGCAGTTCGAGACAATTCTAAGCGGGCCGAATCAATCGGCCTACCCTCACGCCACATTCAGTACATCGGACTTCTTGTTTCGGCAACATTTGCGGGGGTGGCAGGGGGCGTTTTTGCGTATAGTAAGGGAAGTGTTTTTCCCACCGTGCTGGAAATTAACACGACCATGCAGGCTTTCATCATGACGCTATTGGGAGGGGTTAACACCCTAACGGGTCCATTGGTTGGAACAGGGCTTTACATCGCACTTGAATCAGAGATTAGTAGGCAAACACAGATGTGGCGGTTGTTTTTGGGTGCAGTTGTTCTGACCCTTGTTATCCTCTTTCCAGAAGGAATTGTCGGCACAATAGATCGAAAAATAAAAAGTATGAAAAAGCGGAGTGCTTAAAGAATGCATAAAACGCGACGATCTAAAATAAGTTTGTTCAGCAATTTTTGTGAGAGGTGTACAGTTACTCATGCGATAGACATATCACCTCGTTTTTTACTTATAAAGGTGAGTGTTTTCGGTGTGTCAGGATCGACAGGTGGTTTATTATAATGCTTCATTCTGCGCTACTGAAAGTAGAAAATTTACATAAGTCATTTGGCGGGGTCGAGGCTGTTCGCTCTATCTCATTTGATGTCCGTCCCGGACAACTGGTGGCGCTTATCGGGTCGAATGGAGCAGGAAAAACCACCACTTTTAACTGCATTAACGGTCAGCTAAAAAGTAATGGGGGGCGGGTTCTTTATGATCCTCTTGCTCTTAACACAGAACAGCGCATTGAGCTTGAAAAAGCCGGTGCAATTCCGCGTGCACAAACGGAGGCGCTTAGCATTGCCGGACTTTCACCACGCCGCTTGGCGCGATTAGGGATTGCACGTACATTTCAAATTACGGCAACATTTGAGAGCATGACAGTAATTGAAAATGTGCAGATGGTTTTGCTTTCTTCTTCACAGCAATGGAAACAACTGTGGGGCTGTGCAAACAAGCAGCACAGATCTGATGCAATGGGTTTTTTGGAGATGGTGAGCCTTCATGCTCTTGCTGACCAGCCTACAGCGACATTAGCCTATGGTGACCTCAAGCGGCTTGAATTGGCTATGGCGTTGGCGCTCAATCCAAAATTGCTGCTTATGGATGAGCCAACAGCCGGAATGGGGATTGAAGAGCGTGATACTTTGATGCGGCTCACACAAGCGTTGGCACGCGAGCGTAACCTTGGTGTTCTTTTTACAGAGCATGACATGGATGCTGTTTTTAATTATGCCAATTGGGTTATTGTGATGCATCGGGGAGAAATTATTGCACGAGGGTTGCCAAAAAATATTCGCGCAGACAAAAACGTACAATTACTTTATCTTGGTGAAGAGGATGAACGGTAAATGAAAAAAATAGTTTTTTTGCTCTTGGGATTCCTTTTCTCTTTTCCAGCGCATGGTGAAGAATCCACTATAAAAATCGGAGAAATGATGAGCTACACTGGCGCACCAGAGTTCTCATATCCGTTTCGTAACGGCTGGCAAATGGCGCTTGATGACTACAATGCGCAAGGAGGTGTGAATGGCCGCAAGGTTGAGGTAATCTCCCGCGATGATCAAGCTGATACCGCCAAGGCTGTCTTGATTGCCCAAGATTTAGTCATGCGTGATCATGTGGTGATGCTCATTGGAGCTGGGCTGGATCACGTGGGATTGGCTGTGAGTGATTACGCGAAGCAGAATAAAATTCCTTTTCTCAAGCAATGGGGGGGAGCTTGCGATTTAATTGGTCGTGATAAAAATCCGTACTGGTTTGTTACGATGGAGTGTATTGATGTCTATGCACGTATTTTTGCAGAAGAAGCTGCGCATAAGCCCTTTAAGCGCTGGGCTATCATTGCGCCTAATTATCAATACGGTCACACCATTTCAGCAGCCTTTAAAAAAGAATTACTGAAGTTGAAACCTGATGTTGAGTTTGTTGAAGAACGTTATCCAAACTTGGGCAAAATAAATGCGCAAGAAGAGATTCTCGTTTTAAAGAAAGCAAAGCCAGAAGCTGTCTTTAACCAGCTTTTCACATCCGATCTTCCCCAGTACGTTCGCGCAGCTAAAAAACTGGGCTTTTTTGATAATGTTTTTGTTATTGGAGATTTGGTTGGAACACCGCTTGCTATTCGCGAGTTGGGAGCTGATTATCCTGAAGGCTGGTTTAGTGTTGGAGTTCCCACGCATCCTGATTCTCAAGCCGCTCAATCGTTTCGCGACCGCTATGTCGCCCGCTATCATGCAGAGCCTGATGGGGTTTCATATGACGGTTATAAAATTATGCAGTTTTCTATTGAGGCTTTACGTAAGGCTAAAAATCTTGAGAGCGAGAGTATCGTAGAAGCGTTGCGTGGTTTGCAGATTGAAAGTCCGATTGGCCTTTTGACGATGCGGCCGGAAGAGCAACAGGTTTATAATAATTATTGGGTGGGCTATACCCATAATAAAGATGGTAAGGGGTCATTTGATGTTACACAGTTTTTAAACGTCTCAGATTTGGCAGCAACGCCTGAATCATTTTCTGCGACGGTGGAGAAATAAATGATGCGGATGACACTTTTTGCCCTTTCGATGCTTTTGTTTGTTCCTTTGGCAAATGCAGGAGAAAAAACACCTGTCAAAATTCTTGATATCTCCAGTTACAGTTCAGGTGCTGCGTTTACAACGCCCACGCGACAAGGGTTTGATATGGTGATCAATGCTCAAAATAGTGTAGGAGGTGTGCTTGGACGACCGATTGAAATTATACACGCAGATGATACGGGCAAACCTGAAACAGCAGTGACAAAACTTCAGCAACTTCTGCTTACTGAAAAACCGGATATTGTTACAGGGTGTAATCTCGCCAATATTGAGCTGGCTTTTTCATCTTATGCACAACAGCATAAAATGATTTTTATTTCGGCTTGCGTTAATTCGGATACATCAGTTTGGCAGCAAGGCAATGACTATATGTATCGCGGTGCAGGGCCACTTCTTTACAGTTTTAACGCCATGATGGCTGAGCGGGCCGCACAACAGCACAAAATGAGATGGGGAACAATCAACCATAACTATGCGTGGGGCCAAGACAACATTGCAGCGTTTAAAACAAACCTCGCAAAGTATGAGCCGCAAGCACAATGGGTTCAAGAGCTTTGGACCCCAATAAGCAAGATTGATGCAGGAAGTGTCGTCAATGTTCTTTTGCAAAGCAATGTTGATGCTGTTTACACATCCTTGTGGGGCTCAGATCTGGTACAGTTTTTAAGAGAGGCAAAAAAGCGTGGGCTTACAGATAAAGTCTTGATTGTAGGGGATAACGTCGGACGGCCGGAATTTATGGCTGAAATGGGGGGCTCGCTCCCTGTGGGGATCATAACAACAGGCATGCCGGCTTTTGAGCATCCGCTGACACCCGACATGAAAAGCTTTGCAGAAAAGTATATGGAACTTTATCACCAAGATGTGAGGATGACCGCTCTTGAATCTTATCTGACAGGACAGGTGATTTGTGCTGCGATTGAAAAAGCGCAGAGTGTAGAGACAGATGCGTTGATTGCTGCTCTAAAAAATCTTGAGGTCAAGCACAGTCTGTTTGGTGACATTACAGTGCGCGATATCGATAATGTTCCCACGAACGGAATCTGGATTGGTGAGACAGCGATCGTTGACGGAAAGCCGGTTCTTATCAATGCAGAATATAAAGAAGGGAAAAATTATTTTCCATCAGATGCAGAGATTGAGCAGATGAGAAAATAATGCTGAATGTTGAAAACCTGGACACTTATTACGCCCAAGCGCATATCTTACGCGGTGTTTCATTGTGTGTAAAAGAGGGTGAAATTGTTGGTCTTTTGGGGCGTAATGGTGCTGGGAAAACAACAATGATGAAGGCCATTATCGGCGCTATACCTGCTACAAATGGCGCGATTTTATTTAATGGTAAGAAAATAAATACACTTAAAAATTATGAACGAGCGCGATTGGGCTTGGGCTATGTGCCTGAAGGTAGGAGAATTTTTCGTGAATTAACGGTAAGGGAAAATCTTGAAACGGGGCGGCGTGCAGCTGATGTTTTTGATAAAAGTGCTTTTGGCTCATCATGGACCGTTGATCGCGTTTATGCGCTTTTTCCAAAATTGGAAGAGCTAAAGAATCGTTTGGGTGGGCACCTTTCGGGAGGTGAACAACAAATGTTGTCGTTGGGTCGTACCCTTATGACCAATCCACGTTGCTTATTACTTGATGAACCAACGGAAGGGTTAGCGCCTATCATTGTTCAAAGTTTGATTGAGGCGATACGGCAATTGAAGCAGGCGGGGCTTTCTATTTTGTTAAGCGAACAAAACAAACATGTTTCCGCGCATCTTGCTGACCGCTTGTACGTATTGGAAAAAGGAACAATTACGTTTGATGGGTGCTATCATGATTTAACCCCTTCTGCCATCGTTGCGCTGGGGTGGTAATAAAAAATACTTGTAATTATGTGAGCGTTTCGTTTAAGTTGGTCAAGCAAAATAAAAACTGGGGTTTTTCCATGTCAGCACACAAAGGGCTGACAATTGGCAATTTTCTATAAAAATTAACGATTATCAGGCTTCTTCCTTACTAAGAAGAACGAGGTTTACTATGTTTACAAAATTAAAAAAATTATTTCACACGCTTAATGGCTATGCGCGGCTGAATATTGATCGCCTTCCCGCAGAGGGAATTACACATCTGCCAACACGGTTATGGCCTTTTATCTGGTTCTTTTTGCGTCAGATAAAAGGTTTAATCGCTGGAATTATCCTTATTGAAGGGGTTTTTGGGATTTTGGTTTCAATTATGTACTGGTATGTCGGCGCATTGGTGGACCAAGGTGACTACAGAGGGGCTATGATCTGGCTGGGAGTTGCTTTAGTGGCTGTGCGCCTTTTCACGGGGTTTGTCAGCGAAATTCTTTACCAGCTTGTTTACACGCCCTATGTGAGCAATATGGTGCGTCATCAATTATATTGGTATACGGTGCGTCAGCCCCTGTCGTTTTTTCAAAACGACTTTGCCGGACGTCTTGCCAATAAGTTGCAGCAAACGGGCCCCAGTCTGCGCGATGCGGTAAAATCAGCGATCAGTGCCATCTGGTTTGCAGCGATTTTTACTGTGAGTAATCTGTATTTCCTCTTTCGGGAAAACATTTGGTTGGGATTGCCGCTGAGTGTTTGGTTGGTGTGCTATATTATTGTGCTAATATATTTTACTCCAAAAGTTGGAGAGCGGTCACGTGTGCACTCCGAAGACTTCAGCACGTTTATGGGGCAGCTGGTCGATAGTTTTACGAATGCGCTTCCGATCAAATATTTTGCGCGCACACAGTACGAAGATCAGCGCGCTCTTGACCATCTTCGTGTGCATAGTGAAAGTTTACGAAGGGCGACCGGCACAATCTGTCTGATGAGTTTGGTGCTTGAGGTGATGAATGTTGCCCTCATTGTCTCGACAGCACTGATCGGATTCAAGCTGATTGAGATGAATGGACAAGCGGGCGTGGCCGCAACGGCGATGGCGCTGCCCATGGCCTTGCAGGCAACGTTTCAGTCAAACTGGATTATGTATGAAACTTCGGATGTTTTTGATAACCTTGGGAATGTGCAAGAAAGTGTTGACACACTGACAAAACCGCATCGCATTGTTAATATTGATCAGGCTCCTGCGCTGCAGGCCAATGCAAACGCCGCGGCTGTAATGTTCAAAAATGTGTGTTTTGATTATGACAGAGCCCAAGACGTAATGTCAAAACCGGTGCTGCAAAACTTTAATCTCACGATTCCGGCGGGCCAGAAAGTTGGTGTAGTGGGCAGGAGTGGCGCAGGAAAATCAACAATTACCAGCGTGCTCATGCGCGCTTATGATATACAGCAAGGCGAGATCCTGATTGATGGTCAAAACATTGCGAAAGTAACACAAGATAGCCTGCGCCAGAACATCACCATGGTAACGCAGGAGAGTTATCTTTTTCACCGTTCGATTTTTGATAATATCCAGTACGGTAAACCCGATGCCACGATGGATGAGGTGATCGCGGCGGCGAAAAAAGCCAGTGCTCATGAGTTTATCCTCTCGCTTGAAGATAATGAGGGCCGAAAAGGGTATGAGGCGTATGTGGGTGAGCGCGGTGTAAAACTCTCAGGTGGTCAAAAGCAGCGTATCAGTATTGCGCGTGCCATTCTGAAACAAGCACCGGTCTTGATTTTGGATGAGGCTACCTCAGCACTGGACAGCGAAAGCGAGCACGCCATTCAGTTCGCATTGGAGGAAATTATGGAAAATAAAACCGTAATCGCCGTTGCTCACCGTTTGTCTACCTTGCGCCAAATGGATAGAATTATTGTCATAGATGCAGGTAAAATTGTTGAAGACGGTACGCATGAGCAGCTTGTTAAAAATCAAACCAGTCAATATGCCAAGCTGTGGCGCATGCAATCAGGGGGGGTTTTGAAAGAGGAAAAAGCCGCAAGCAGTTTTGTATTTGATGACGTGGATGGATAGTAATCAAGCCGTGATCAAAAAACGATCACGGCTGATTTTTTTGTGAAATGAGTGAGGGGGAATTAATTTCTGTTTTCAGAGAGTAAATTATTGATCCGAAAGAAAAGGAGGGACCACTTTTCTAAAGGGGGCTCTGGCCGGAACACCCTGTCTTTGTGCATAAAGCAAATCAATTGCATCCGCCATAGCTTCAGGAATTTTTGAACCTATGCGCGCCAGCTGCAAAAAAGATGCTGATGGGGGGTGTGCGGCAGGGGTTACCATAACTGAACGAGTTATATCTTCACGTGAGGGGTCAAAATCTTCATAAGGATGAGTAAAGCAATACGTGATATGGGCGCCGTTACGTCTCGTTTCTCCCATCAAACCCCAGGTTTTTATTGGATCAGCATAAGGTTCAGCAGGGGGGCTGTATGAAATTTCTTTTGTTGCAAAAGGCATTTCAGGGGAGAGGCCAGCTAACACCACAATCTTTTGAGCATAACGAAGAAGGGGATATGCCTCGTCTAAACGACTATTCATCGACCCAGAATCGGTACGGATTGCCCCATCAACGTTGCGTCTCAAATTCCTCAGAGCGAGATGTACAGCTGTGTATCTTTCCTCAGGAGAAAGTTTTTGTAACGACATAGAATAGAGTTGTGTCGCATCAAGTGGGGGGTGTTCAGCCCCAAGTACGAGTAAAAGAGTGCCTATCATTTTTCTCTCAGAGAGACGTACAGCATAGAGCATCGCGTTCGCGATAGCAGAACGGTCATACTGTTTTGAGGCAGCATATCTTTCCTTTTGCGCGTTAATAAAGTGGTGTTGTGGGCGATCTAAAAGTGCACGCCCTGCGCACAAAAAGTATTCAACAACAGGTGATTCTACCGTATAACGCTCTCCAAGTTTTGTCGATAAACTAGCGTAGAGTTGTGAGGCGTTTTTGGCATTCGGCGCCCGTAGCACACCGTCACAAATACCCATAAAAACCGCATCTCTTAGTGCTGGATTCACGGGGGCTTGTGTAGAAGTCGCAAATTCTTGGATTAAGCCATTGATAAAAACTTTTAAGGCGTCAAGTTGTGGATTCGGACTAAATCGGCATGGTTCAGTATGTGGATCTAGTCGCTCAGGGCGAAGGCAGGACACACAGTGGTTGGCAATCAAAACCCGAAGCAGATCCGGATTAGGTTGGCGTTTAGCAACAGGAAGCCATGAACGATGCATCACATACGATGAAAAAAATTTTGGTCTAACATCACCGGTGCTCTTTAATAACGCCACAACGCGCGCACACTTTGACGGATCTTTCTCGGATAGCTCAATCATCTTTTGAATTTTTATCAAGAGTAAGCTGTCTAAGTATAATAGTTTAACTTTATTAAAAAAACGGGTTTTATGAGGCTTGTGATGTGGTGTCGGGACACAATCTGGATTAGGAATATGCCTTGCCGTACGCAAATTTTTTTGTATTATTACTTGTCTAAAACTTATTGATTTTCTCAGCTGAACTTGAGCTGCTTTAAGACTTTTCCAAGCTTTATATTCAACATTATCAAATTCGCTTGATGAAGACATTTCTTTCCTCCTATATGTTTAAATAAAAACAGAGTAAGAGTTAGTGTTTTACGTTTACTACGTCAAGAAAATAAGCACACAGTACGCCATAACTTTGCTGTACACGTAAAGAAGTTATGGCGTTATGTTTTTTGTTCCCTTGCCAGGGTAGCGCGTTGCGAAGCACAGTCTAATTTTGTATACGCACTCGTTGGGTCATTCTGGAAATAAGATCGATAAGATAAGCGTTTTCTTGACGCGCGTTTCTTGGTGTGTAATGTTCGCTGCAACTTTGAAGTGTTTTTGAGTTTATCGTTCTTACGTCTTACACATCCGTTTACCTTGTATAAAGTTTGGGGCGAGCATGCAGAAAAAATGGACATTTGAGCAAGCAAAATCAATTTTTAATGCGCCATTAAGCGAGATTATTTTTGACGCTCAAACAATTCATAGAAAAAATTTTCCATCCAACAAAGTTCAGGTCAGTACGCTTTTAAGCATAAAAACCGGAAGCTGCCCCGAAAACTGTTCTTATTGCCCACAATCAGCACACTATGAAACACGTATCAAGAAAGAGCCGCTCATGGCTTTAGCGGATGTTGTGCAGGCTGCAAAGCGTGCAAAAGATACAGGTGCAAGTCGTTTTTGTATGGGGGCGGCATGGCGGGGGCCGCGTGATGAAGATTTAGATCAAGTGTGCAGTATGGTGTCAGAAGTAAAAAAGCTCGGGCTGGAAACATGTGTTACATTAGGCTTGTTGCGAGAAGGGCAAGCAGAGCGGCTCAAGAAAGCAGGGCTAGATTTTTATAATCATAATATTGATACATCGGAAGAGTTTTACGATAAAGTCATCACGACAAGAACGTTTCAAGATCGTATCGACACGCTCGACAAGGTGCGCGGTGCCGGTTTAAAGGTATGCTGTGGAGGCATTCTCGGCATGGGTGAAACTAACGATGATCGCATTAAAATGCTGGTTACGTTGGCAAGTTTAGCTGAGCCACCTGAATCAGTGCCGATCAATAAGTTGATTCGTATTCCGGGAACGCCCTTGGCGGGTCAGCAGGATGTTGATCCGTTTGATTTTGTGAAAACGATTGCACTCGCCCGTATTCTTATGCCCCAGTCTTTCATCCGTTTGTCGGCCGGGCGGGAGGCGATGTCTGATGAAATGCAGGCTTTATGTTTTTTGGCGGGAGCAAATTCAATTTTTTATGGCGAAAAGCTTTTGAC
Organism: Bdellovibrionales bacterium; assembly: GCA_039808765.1. Classification (GTDB taxonomy): domain Bacteria; phylum Pseudomonadota; class Alphaproteobacteria; order UBA2400; family UBA2400; genus JBDHTQ01. Next base: position 44,493 of record JBDHTQ010000006.1, on the reverse strand, counting down.
CGCTGATAATCAGATTCCGCAAAAAGACGAAGAATTGTTCCAGCGTCTCGGGCTTGAGCCTTTGGAATTGGCCTCGCATTAAAACCATTACGATGTTGGTTACTGCTAAAAACAAAGCGATCGATTATACAAGGCGCGATCTTTTTACGTGAGATAAAGAGAAAAATTGAAAAGCGAAAGTTTTGTGCTTGAAGTGGTGCTTTTTTTTTGCCATGAAAACGCTTAAATAAAGCAAAAAACGGGACAATTTATGACCATTTCTTCACCATTTTTCTTCTGTCAAAATAAAGCACTTCAGCGCTGTTTGGTGGGGCTTGAGATGTGGGCCATGCAAAATTCATCAAGGGCGTTTGCATATGAATTTATATGTTTTGGTGTAAAACAGGCTTGGGCTTGTCTCTTTGCGGGGCTTATGGTTTTTTTGATTATTGCAACGTATTTTTTTTACCCTCAGAATGCGTTGCTGGCGCGCTATGACTTTATCTTCATTTCAGCCGTTGTTATTCAGTTTCTTATGATTTTTTTTCGGCTAGAGACAATTGATGAGGCGAAGGTAATCTTTATATTTCATGCCGCTGGTACCATGATGGAGATTTTTAAGACGAGTTATGGCTCATGGGCTTATCCCGAAGCCAGTATTTTTCACATTGCCGGTGTGCCACTTTTTTCAGGATTTATGTATGCCTCGATTGGCAGCTACATTGCGCGATCATTCCATATTTTTGACTTCAAGTACAAAAATCATCCTCCTGTATGGACAATTTTTGTGCTGGGCGCTGCTGTTTACATTAATTTTTTCAGTCATCATTTTGTTTATGATTGCCGCTTCATTCTTTTTGTTGCGACGGGTTTATTATTTTGTCGGACGTGGATTTATTTTCGCATAGGGAAAGAATATCGGCGTATGCCAATCCTGCTCGCGCTCGTTCTTTCTACTTTTTTTGTGTGGGTTGCCGAGAATGTGGGGACGCTAACAAAGACGTGGCTTTACCCTAACCAACATGTTGCTTGGGCCATCGTTTCGTTTGGCAAGTACGGTTCTTGGTTTTTGCTGATGGTTGTGAGTTACGCCCTAATTTGCCTTGTAAACAAACCAGAAGAATTGAATGACTAAAAAACGCCCGAAGATGCCGTATTAAAAAATCTGAAATTCAATAAACACTCTCCTTAAATGAAGAGTGTTTATCGGCATTACATGATCGTATGTCCTCTTAATGCGCTCATCATGCGCGCTAACGGTCTGCCACCTTCAGACCTGACACGCTCCAAAGCCTCTTGAAATGACGGGTAAAGTGTATAATCGGGTGAAATACCCCTATAGCGCTCCATAAGATGCGTTTTAAGAAATAGCCCCACTCTGGTGTAGGCGCGAAAAATTAAATTTCCATTTAATGTTAGTGTGCACTCTGCTGGGCTGGGGTTTCTCAATCCAGCAATTCGTGCACATACATATGGTGATGGCGGAACATACTTTATGCCTGAAGTAAAATCGGGCGTTACAAGTTTTTTAACGTAGCCAGCTTTCATCCCAGCATAATCATTAAAATCACTCCTTACATCGGTGCTTATTGCCGAAGAGCCGTCATTAATAAGTGAAAAAGCATCGTTGATTTTCTGATAATGGAGAGCAAGCTCTGTCATCGTTTGAGCAAAAACATGCTGATTATCATGATTGGTATGTGCTTTTTTGTATTTTTCTGCTTCATCAATAACGCTATCAATTTGATCGACACACTTAAAAAGTTGGTTTTTAATATTTATGCGTATAGGTTTCAATTCTTGGGCATAAAAGTACATAAAATCTTTAAACTCGGGGTCTTTTTCTTGCATAAAATCTATATATTCTTTCGCACAACCCTTTCTGCAAATTATGTGCGACACGCTACTATTGTAGGCTTTTAAAAACTGTATCAAATTGGTTTTATGATAATTATACTCGGCAGAATAAAGATATTTTGGTATTTTATTTTTGTCTTTATATAATAAAAGCTCGTTGAAATCGAAAGCGGCTTGATGCGCCCTATCAATAACACGAGTAGTTTGATCTTCAATAATTGATATCACAGTCGTTTTCTGGGATGGCACGTGTTTATCAAAAAATTCAAGCAGATCCTGCTTGAATTGCGCGGCATCGTGCTCTGGGTTATGAGTGCTGCGCATTGTTAAACCTTGATGAATATGGCAATGAACATAATCCTCAAGATCAAATTTACAAAAAAAATCGGGTTTTAAATTATTATGTCGCCTTCTGAGAGTATCTGCGGTTTCTTTTAACATCGCTATCGCATCGTCAGGTTTAAGCGTCTTGTAAAAGCCGACCATTTATTTCTCCATCTTAAAATATTGATTTGATGCTATCAGCTTCGCTAAGATCAAAGCAATTATTTAGATTAAAACAAGATTAATTAATTTTTGGACATGAGCCATTCATTGATTGCGGCGATAACCACTCAAAAGAGAGTGTTTATCGACCCAAAAAGAAAAGATAGTGTGTGTTTTTGTTTCTGGCCCGCTTCTTGGCTCGTGCGGGCTTTGGTCGCTTGGTTGTTCTTTGATTTAGTTGGGTTTCTGATGCTGACGGTTAACAAGACAGGCGACCGTAACACACGCGAGAGTTAAAAAAGCTGATTTTCCTGCGGACAAATAGTTGAGCATCGGTTGGCCATCAGGGAGGCGCCATGACTGAGGAATAAAACCAAGTTGTGCAAAAACCGCACAAGTATTGCAGCAAGCGAGCAGACAAAATCGAGAGGCAACTTTTGAGACATTATCCCGGGGTAAATTGAAAAGGCGAAAATGGGGAAAGTGATCCATATTTAATTTAGCCATTGCGATCAAGGTAAGACTGTAAGGAAGTTCAGGGAAATAGGTGCAAAGAGCGGCAGCGCCAGCAATCTTGATTGCTTTGGCAGCAACACCAAAAAACTTCATTCTCAATGAGGAATTAGGTTTATCATTTTGGCCTGACACGTTGATCTCCTTCGCATTATAAAACCTATATTTAACAATAAAAACTTTATAGTCACGTTGTTGGTCAAAATAAAGCATATCGTGCATCGAGCGCAAATTTTTTATGTGCAATAATGCGTGTTGCATTGCAACAAAAAGGAAATGATTTTCTTGCAGTGCAATTTTTGCAGCGCGCAATAGCTAAAATATAGCGCTCTTTTTAAATCATTTATCACGGAAAAATAAAATAACATAACACATTATCAATAGTCGTTTGAGATAATTTGTTTGTGATGCGTAGTTTTATCCCTGTTGCGTATCAGGAATAAAGAAATAAAATTAAGGGATAAAATGATATCAAAACGACACAAAAAAATATTGAATTTTAAACGAACTTTCAAAAAGAAAGGGAGGGTTTCATGCCAAACTCATCATCCGTGAAATCAAGCTTTAAAAAGCAATATGAGAATTTTATTGGAGGACAGTGGGTGCCTCCTGTTGCTGGCCGATATTTTGAAAACATTACACCAGTTACAGGGGAAGTGCTTTGTCTTATTCCGCGTTCAGATGCAAGTGATGTGGAGCTTGCTTTGGATGCAGCGCACAAAGCAAAATCCTCATGGGGAAAAGCAAGTGTCGCAGAGCGTTCCCGTGTTTTGTTGGCAATTGCACAGCGGATGGAAGAGCATCTTCGGCTGATTGCCGAGGCTGAAACGTGGGATAATGGCAAGCCGATTCGCGAAACAATGAATGCGGATATCCCTCTTGCCATAGACCATTTCCGTTATTTCGCAGGATGTATTCGTTCACAAGAAGGCACGTTGTCCGAGCTTGATCATGATACGGTTGCGTACCATTTCCACGAGCCGTTAGGTGTTGTAGGGCAGATCATTCCTTGGAATTTTCCGATCCTCATGGCCGCATGGAAACTGGCTCCCGCACTTGCTGCTGGTAACTGTGTTGTCCTTAAACCTGCTGAGCAAACACCAGCATCTATTCTTGTTGTGCTTGAACTCATTGAAGATATTCTTCCTCCAGGTGTGTTGAATGTGGTCAACGGTTTTGGTGTGGAAGTCGGCAAGCCTTTGGCCGCAAGTCCGCGCATTGCGAAAATCGCTTTCACGGGGTCAACATCTGTCGGCAAAGAAATTATGCGCTACGCAGCCAACCACGTAACCAATATCACGCTTGAACTAGGAGGAAAATCCCCCAACATTTTCTTTGGCGACGTGTTGGCCCATGACGATGACTATGTACAAAAAGCGCTTGAAGGGTTCGCTTTTTTTGCGCTCAATCAGGGAGAGGTTTGTACCTGTCCTAGCCGCGCACTGGTCCATGAGGATATCTACGAAGATTTTATCGCGCGGGCAGTTAAACGTGTTCAGGCGATTAAGCGTGGACATCCGCTCGACCCCGAAACGATGATTGGTGCTCAAGCGTCCAAGGAGCAATTCGATAAAATTATGAGCTATGTTGATATCGGTCAAAAAGAGGGCGCACAGCTCTTAACAGGTGGGGCTGCATCGTGTCCATCGTCGGGATTGGACCGTGGTTTTTATATTGAGCCGACGGTGTTTTATGGCCACAATAAAATGAGGATTTTTCAGGAAGAGATTTTTGGTCCTGTTTTATCCGTTACCACGTTTAAAACACTCGACGAGGCAATCGCGCTGGCCAATGACACGGTTTATGGCTTAGGTGCCGGTGTTTGGAGCCGCGATATGAATACGGCCTATCGTGCAGGTCGTGCAATTGAGGCAGGACGGGTATGGACCAATAATTATCACACGTATCCTGCGCATGCGGCTTTTGGTGGGTATAAAGAATCAGGTATTGGTCGTGAAACGCATCATATGATGCTTTCTCACTATCAACAGACGAAAAACTTGCTGGTCAGTTATAGCATGAAACCGCAAGGATTTTTCTGATATACATTGCGTCATCGTACTGTCCCGAAGAGAGAAATCTCTTCGGGATTTTTATCGGTGCGTTTTACGCCACCATTAATGTGACGGATCATCAATAATTTTGACAATTGGATTCGCGGTAAAATCACAGAAGTAAGGTGTGGCATTATTGGGGTGTAAGACCTCACCGGTTTTAGAAAAAACCAATGAGCGAAACCAGGCACCATGTGCACAAAATAAAACGTTTTTATGCGAAGAAAATCCTAGATGGTGTGTAAGAGCAAAGTATGCACGCTCAGCAACGGCTTCAATTGTTTCCGCTTTTAGTGGAATTCGTTGTCCGCATGCGTCAAAAGGTGTTTGCTGATCGAAAAGCTCATGTTCAGGATATGTTTTGATATCATCTTGCTTCATCCCTTCGATTTTACCGAAGTGGCGCTCAACCAGATTATCATCAAAATGGAGCGGCAGACGAAGTGCCTCGTTGATAATCAACGCTGTTTCTTTCGCCCGCATCAGCGGACTGCTGACAATCAGATCAAGATTAAGGGGGATAATTTTTTTAAGTGCGTCGCGTGCTTGTTGGCGCCCGGCATCATTGAGAGGAATGTCTGTACGTCCCTGAAGACGCTTTTCTTTGTTCCAGTCTGTTTCCCCGTGGCGGATGAAATAAAATTTCATAGGTACCTCTTCTTCTTTTCATCGTGGGCCAGCCAATGGTTGGAAAACAGGGTGTTGGTCATGGCTTAGCTTGCGGATAAGAAAATCTAAACCAGAGATTAAAGAGAAACAGACAGCGAGTGCAAATTTAATAATTTAATCTTCTGTATTATTGAGCAAGGGAAGTGCTGTTTCAACAAGCTTGACCCAATATTCGCACCCGATTGCAATCACGTCGTCGTTAAAGTCATAGTTTGAGGCATGCAAACCGTTGTTGCAACATGCTGTTACATCTCCCGAACTTTGTCCGAGCCAAATATAACAGCCAGGGACTTCGGCCAGCATTGCACCAAAGTCTTCAGCTGTCATTGCTGGTTTAACGTGGGCTTCTACATTTTTTTCTCCTACCACATTGCGGGCGACTTGTGCGCAAAATGCGGCTTGTTGTGCATCGTTGACCGTGGCCATCACCAGGCGATCAATTTTGAACTCAAGATCGAGCTCATAGGATTGAGCAACACCTTCAAGAATTGATTTTAGACGGGTTTCAATTTTTGCACGCGTTTCAGGCTCTAACGACCGCACGCATCCCACCAGTTCAGCTTGATCAGGGAGAACGTTGTCGGCTCCTGTGCCCGCATGAATATTTGTTATGCTGATAACAGCTGTATCCATTGGGTCAATCTCGCGTGAGACAAGTGTTTGGATAGCAAGAATAGCACTCGCAAGCGCAGGAATGGGATCTTTCGTGCGGTGTGGCATGGCGGCATGCCCACCTTTTCCTGTGAAAGTCGCGTAAAAAACGTCATCGCTGGCCATGATTGGGCCGGGGCAAAGCGCAATTTTTCCCGCATCAAGCCATGGCCAATTATGCATACCATAAACAGCATCCATAGGATGTTTTGTGAAGAGTCCTTCTTCAATCATTGTTATGGCCCCGGTGACGCTTTCTTCGGCGGGCTGAAAAATAAAGTGAACTGTTCCATTGAAATTAGGGTTTTTATTCAAGTAAAAGGCCGCTGCTAACAGCATCGTTGTGTGGCCATCGTGGCCGCAACCATGCATCTTCCCATGAATTTGAGAGACCCAGGGTTTGTTCTGTTTCTCAATAATGTTTAAAGCGTCAATATCCGCGCGCAAACCAATTGTTTTGCCGGATGATTTATTTTGCCCCTCAAGTGTTGCGACAATACCTGTTTTTGCCCAGTTTTCTTCAAAAGGAATATCCCAAGCCGAGAGTTTTTGCTTGATCATATCGCGCGCAAAAACCTCTTCATAAGAAGTTTGTGGATTTCGATGTAGGGCATGCCGCCAAAGGGTGGCTTCTTTGGCCAGCGCTATAATTTCGTCTCGTATTGGCATCGTTGCATCCTTTTATTCAAAAATTTGCTGACGTGCCATCACCAGTTGAGTGCCGCAGCTTGTCCGATGGCATCTAACACCATGGTAGCCCTGTTTAAGCGCGCTGGCAATTTGCTCAGGACCACCCGCAAGAGAGAGGTATAAACATTCATCTGATTTATTTATATTTGCTTGCGAGGAATGATGTCGAGCCATCATGTTAAAAACGATGGTTTGGTCATCGGGATCTGTCCCCATGCCAACAACAAAGAAATTGGCAGATAATAAGCTTGCTAGACTTTGCAGGTTGCCATACGCCACTTCTGCCAAACAATATGTGCGATCACCTGCGAGTAAAGGGTTATGCCACAACCGTGCCATTTGTCCTGCAAGACCATTGTTACGCCATTGGGGCAAAACGCAGGTGTTCTTGATAACGACTGTCTGTTGGTGATCATGATGAAAGTCAGGCATATCGACCATGCCTGTGCCCTCGTCTGATGATCTGGGAGTGTAAACAAGGGAATGCCCGATGAGTTTTCCGTCAATAAAGCAGCCTATTGCTTTATGTCCCTGCTCAAAGTGGCGGAGATAGTCCTCTCTATTTTTGGGTAAAATAAAGCTACGTTGGTGAGGAAGGAGTGCCTCTATAACGCAACATTGGTTGTTAAAAATGCTAGGCACATCCAAATGTGTTAAGTCTGCGAGCGAATACGGCGTGCCCGATTTCAGAGTGCATGTTTGCAATTGTGTATAAGGTATTGTTTTATCCATCGTGCGTCTCGCTTTTACGAAGAAAAGATAAAAAAATAACGCAATCAGGATTTGAGATTTGAATAAGCCTGTGCGCTACCCGCTTCAGTTAATAAAGCGGTAGCGTTATCGTCGAAAAAAGATGACGGTAAAAGTGCTCATGTGCTTCAGGCTAGGAGAAAACGGATGTTGATGTCAACAGTTTTCTCTGAACATGAGGAGACCAGAAAATCGGTGTTTTCAAAAAATTTCTTTTTAGATTTTTATAAACTGTTATAGAGCAAAGAAAACCACACTTCTTCGTTCGGTCTTGCAACGCCATAGAGTTTGATGTTCACGAAGTCGTTGATTATTGTGGCGATCATCGGGTTGATAATAGCTAGTCCGGATGCCACAAACGGCGAACAACCAAAAACTTTAAGAGCGATATAAGCTTGCACAGCAAGCAAATAGAGATAAATGGCGGCTGCGACAATCTGAAAGTTTTCATAGGTAAAAAGATGGCCGTGTTGAATAACAACAAACACCAAAGGAGAAGCGAGTCCCCAAAAAAGTGCAAAGCAATTTGAGACAAAAACGAATGTCCAAAAGCGATCTTCAAGCCGTTGGGAGCGTGCAAAAAGCCAAACCACATTCCATCCTAGCACGACTGCTGAAACATAGCCGACCATTTGCCAAAAGAGACATAAGGCAGCCGGAACATTATAATGTTGAAAATAAGGTTGCTGCTCAAAATAGGTTATGAAAAGGGTGAGTGGCAGCAAGAAGATGAGAAATTGAAAAGAAAGTAAACCGCGTTCCCGTTTGATATGTGTGGTGCGCAGCCCTGTATCTTTCAAAAAAAACCAATGCGACGCAAGGCCAACGTAAAAGGGCATTTTTGTAATAAACGACACGTTCATAGCAGCTCCCTTGATAGCCAGTGCTCCTCGCCCGTTTTTCTCGTAGACAAAAAATGCGCACAAATGCCTATCGCCATGCAAAGAGCAACGACGGAGCACTGAAAACTTCAGGCTTTTAGAGATAAAACAGGTGAGAAAACATGATGATCATGTTATGGTTTCTCTTTTATTACTTTAGCTGAAGACGGTTAAAGAAGCGCTAAAACGCTTGGTTTCGCAGGTGAGGGACAGAGGTGTGAGCGTTTTTTCGGGCGCAGTTGTTTGAATTTTAACGACAATTCTTTTTGCTTTTTTATGAGATTTGCGAAAAAGCCAAAATCATAAAACTGCCCTATAACAGACACTGTGTGCCGCAGCAAAATAAAATTCAACAGCATACGTGTAATTTATGCACGCACAAGGAGATTGGGGTGAATCTTTTATGGATTGTTGTTTAGAACAAACCATGCCTGTTCATTGGGGCGAAGAGTTCCGTAAAGTTTTAAGTCAACGAAGTCGCTGCTGATTGTTGCGATCATCGGTACGATAATTGAAAAACCCATGGCTAAAAAAGGCGAGCAGCGCAACGTCTTCCATGCAACAAACCATTGAACAACGAAGAGGTAAATGTAAAGAATGCTCGCAAGAACCTGTAGTTCTTTAATTGTAAAAATGTGTGACTCTTGTATAGCGATAAACGGGGCAGAAAACAGAAGCGTACAAAGCAAGTTGAAACAATTGCTAACCACAACAAACGCCCAAAAGCGTTCAGCAAGATTTTGACTCTCAGCCAGCAGCCAAACAAGCCCCCAAGCTGCAACAAGAGCAATAACCGTCCCGATGGTTTGAGCAGAAAGATATGCGAACGCTGAAACGTGATAATGCTCAAAAAAAGGGAGCTGATCAATATAAGTAAAAACTATTCCGAGGGGAATGAGAATCCAGTAAACTTGAAAAGAAGACAGGCCTGTCACGCGATCAGATGGGGCATCATTCAAGCCATGGCTGTTAAACTTCAACCAATGAGCTGCAAGTTTTAGATAGAGCGGAGTGTTCCTTATGAATGTGAACAAAGCGACCTCGTCCGATTAGATTGAAAAGATAGGGCGTGCTTTCATCGTTACCATGACGACGGATGCATCATGATCTAGCTTCGTTCACCCATCTTGGCAAGTCGAACATAGTTGAGGGGAATTTTATTCTGATTTTGAAGCAAGATAGCGGCTAAATAAGAAGACGACTTTTTTGTTTGGTGCCTACGATTATTCTGATGCCACCTGCTTAACGATTTTCTAAAGGTGTGGGATTGTCTGTTTTGGTCGGTTGACGGACGTTGTTTTATCGCTTACCGTCTCCTCAAATATTGTACGCTCTCCAAGGCGTTTATCTGTGGTATATTCAGAAAGGTTAAGCGCATGATTGTTCCAGATTTCAAGATTCAGGAATACGGTCTCGCAGGCATGATTGAACCTTTTTCCCAAAAACTTAGTCAAAAAGGTATAGTTTCCTTCGGGCTCTCATCATATGGGTACGATGTTCGCTTGGGGCGTGAATTCGTCCTTTTGAACATGTCATCTTCCGAAAATGTTCTTGATCCTCTTGCTCTAAAACCTGAGTGTGGCGAAAAGATTGTTGTCTCGGAAAATGGGTATTTCGACATTCCGGCACATGGGTTTGTGCTTGGCCACACAATGGAATATATTCGCATGCCCCCGAACTGGACTGCGCTTGTGAAAGATAAAAGCACCTATGCACGGTGTGGGCTGAGTTTGCAAAACACGGTGATTGAGGCCGGTTGGGAGGGTCAAATTACGCTTGAGTTGCATAACATGTTGAACAAACCGCTGCGTGTGTATGTGAATCAAGGGATTGCACAATTGCTCTTCTTTGAATCTGATCAGTGTATGATGACATATGCTGATCGTGCCGGTAAATACCAAGGTCAAACTGGCGTAACCATGGCTCGTATTGCTGTAAACGCGATTCCATCTTTGGATGAATCTCTCAATATAATCACTGAACAGCATCGTGAACCGCAAGATGCTGATTCATAAAAACGCGTCTTATCATCGGAAGATGCGCCCGCGTTTAAATACCGAAAAGATGGGGTAGCAGATGCCGTCTTTGGCGATTTATTTGCGTCAAAGAAAGAAAGCAGTGCGCGATCTATCTGCGTGAGATGCGCTCGAGCGAACGAGAGCAATTTCAAAGAAGCTGCTCTATAAACACAAAAAGGGCCTCGCAGGGAGGCCCTTAATGAGAAAACAATAAAGAATTAGGCTGAGGCAGCTTCTTTCTTGGGGGCGTAATCCTCAAGTGAAGGCTGAGGCATGTCAGCTGGATCCTGAATAGTGGGTCTCTCATTGGTGCGCACCATCGGCGGCATTGAGGGTTGTTCTCGATTGTAAGAAGCTACATCGTAGTTCTGCATGGGTTGCGGCTGACGATCATCCTCATGACTATGCATGTTCTCAATTGCTGGGTCTTCGTGGCGCTCAGCATAAGCAGCTTGGTTTTGCGCATTCAAAGCGTGCATCCGCGCATTGGCTTCCATTGCTGCTTCATTGGCGGCGAGATAAAGGCGATAATAATGTTCTGCGTGCTGAAAGTAGCTTTCAGTTTTTACGCGATCACCAGCGGATTGTGAGTCCCGCGCGAGTGCCAGATATTTCTCGAATATTTGTTGCGCACCGCCACGAAGGCGCGTTTCGGGGCCATTGCTATCATAAATTTGATGGCGATTAGGGGCGCCGTTATTACGACGTCCATTGTTGTTTTGCATGCTGGGTGCAGAATAGCCGGAATTGCCAGCACTGTTTGTGGTATTTTGGCCAAGGTTTGGATTTGTACCGTTACTTCGTCCACGTGAACGTCTCATAACATACCTTTCTAAGGAAGTCTGTAAACTGCGCTTAACGATGCATCAAGTGTGATCGCGTTATCTTTCACCTATCTGTACACAGTCATCGAAAAACAAAATCTGCCTCAACATTTTGCGTATTGTTCACACATAAGAGGTAGGCAGCGCATCGTGCAGAGTTGTCTCATGCCCGACCGTTGCCCCACACTAGCTGTTTCTGGTCTTCATTCCAAGAAGAAAAATCAGTGCGCAAAAAATAAAGCTTATTTACCTCTGTTAACGGCCAAGACACGGGGGAGCCCCCCCAAATCCTTCTGCACGGCAATTACGTTGAGACTGTGCTCACCTGCGAGTTTGCGCAGCGCGAGTTCTTGATCAATACCAAACTCAAAAAAAGCACACCCTTCGGGGCTAAGCAGCCGCGCAAGTGAAGGAAAGAGTGTGCGATAGGCGTCTAGTCCGTCACATCCTGCAAAGAGTGCGAGAGCAGGATCATGGTTAGCCACCTCGCGTGATAAGTGTGTGTGCTGCGGGATATAGGGTGGATTGCTGATGACGCAATCAAACGGACCACTGAGCGCATCCGCCCAAGAACCGTTGATGCAGATCACGCGTTCGGACAAATCTAGAGCCGCAAAGTTTTTTTTTGCTTGTTGAATCGCCCCGAAGCTGCGATCTACTGCCCAACCTAGGGCGTGTCTAAATTCTTTTAGAAGTGCAGCAATAAGACATCCTGTGCCCGTCCCTAAATCCAAAATTTTATAAGGCTTGGCTCGGTCGGCGAAGTGGGTAAGGGCCAATTCGATCAATGATTCAGAATCGGGTCGCGGTTCAAGTGTTTCTGGACTAAGACTGAACGAGTGCCCCCAGAATTCTCTTTTACCGATAATTCGCGCAACTGGCTCGCCTTTCAAGCGTCGCTCACATGCGGCGCGAAGTGTATCCACCATCTGTGGCGGGCATGGCATTGATCGCGCTAAAAGCAATTGTGCGCGTGAGTATTGGGTTATTGCCTCAAGTAAAAAACGAGCATCAATATCAGGTGTCGCCAATTTGCCAGCACGAAACGCGTGTATCAAATCTTGTTCGATATCGTGATAGGTTGTGCTCACCCGGGTTACTCTGCGCTCATTTCGGCCAAACGTTCGGCTTCGTCTTGGGCAATAAGGCGATCGATGAAGGGATCCAGATCACCGGCCATGACTTCTGCCATCTGATAGGATGTAAACTCAACACGATGATCCGTAACGCGCGCCTGGGGAAAATTATAGGTACGAATACGTTCGCTTCTGTCTCCTGTGCCGACTTGATTTTTGCGTGTGCTTGAGCGCTCTTGTGCCAGCCGCTCACGTTCCATTTCATATAGACGGGAACGGATAATCTTAAGTGCTTTGGCTCGGTTTTTTATCTGTGATTTTTCTTCTTGCATATATACAACGAGGCCGGTTGGTAAGTGGGTCATGCGTACGGCTGAGTCGGTTTTGTTTACATGCTGACCACCCGCACCACTGGCGCGCATGGTCTCAACCTTCAAATCTTTTTCGTCAAGCTTGACGTCAACTTCCTGTGCTTCGGGCAATATGGCAACAGTGACCGTTGATGTGTGCACCCGACCGGAGGATTCTGTTTTGGGAACGCGTTGCACACGATGAACACCTGATTCAAATTTTAGGCGCGCAAAAACACCTTGCCCGCTCACCTCTGCTGAGGCTTCTTTGTATCCGCCAATTCCGGTGTCCGAGATTTCCAGCACGTCAAAACGCCAGCCCTGACGTACGGCATATTTGTGGTAAACGTCAAAAAGCTCAGCGGCAAACAAACCTGCTTCGTCTCCGCCTGCTCCTGCGCGTATTTCAAGAATAGCATTGCGTTCATCTGCGGCATCTTTGGGCAAAAGCAGTCGCTGAATCTGGCGAACACGGCCTGGTAATGTGTTTTTTATCTCGTAATATTCACCTTCGGCCAGAGCCTTCATGTCGGGGTCGGTGCTATCCTTCAATATGATTTCAAGATCAGCCATGGCACTTTCCTGATTGCCAAGTGCTTGCACAGCTTCAACTAGCTCTGTCAGGTCAGCATACTCTTTTGACATTCGGTTGAACTGATCCGCCGAAAGCGTGCTGGACGACAAAAGTGCCGACAGTTCATCATAACGTGAAAGCACGCGATCAAGATTTGCAACAAGGGCATGGGGGAGTGATGTTAACTTTAGGGAAGGCATTGGGGTCTCGGTAAAATTAGCGGGCAACAGAGGATGTTTTATTAAACGCAAGGAGTCCAATTAAAAAGAGAAAAATCGGATTAGCGCTCATTTATGCACAGGTAAGCGTCCTTTCTATTTGGATAAAAACGCGAAATCAGTGGTAATAGGGGGGGGTTGTTAATAATTTGTGACATCAATGCCACAGACGGTTCCGGAATCTGTCGCAAACCGAGAATACATTTGATTGTGCAAGCTCGGGCAACGTATCAAGGGGAAGAAAGCAGCGACACAGTTTCTCTGCGGGTATGATGTTTGGTCTTAAAGATTGCTTGTTAGGATAAAAGGAGGAGAATATGCGCCCATCATTTCTACGCGGCTCTGTCGCACTGGCTGCGCTTTTGATTGCCTCCCCTTTTTCGGCTCAAGCTGAGATGGAAACAACACTGGGAGGCTTTGTTGCTTTCCGCGCTGGGGCCTTTGATAATGACCTTGCGAATCCCAGTCGGCGCGATTTTTCACAAGAGTCTGAAATTCATGTCAATGTAGTTAATACAGCCGATAATGGCATGCAGTATGGTGCTAAGGTTGAGCTTTTGACGTCTACGAGCGATACCAGCAATTCGGACGAAGTCGGTTTGTTCCTGCAGGGCGACTGGGGTCGTGTGGAACTGGGTGATGATGATGGTGCCAGTGACCAGCTCTCTGTTATGGCTCCTGTTGTTGGGATCGGTCAGTTGAACGGTCGTTATCTTGATTATGTTCCCTTTACGTCACGCCCGGCCGGTAACGTTAAAGACACCGGGGGTGGTATGATCAAGCCACTTGATACAGATGATTCAACCAAGATTACCTATTACACACCTAAGTATATGGGGTGGCAGGCCGGTGTTTCATATGTACCTGAAGCGAGTAGCGGCAATACGGGTGAAGAGGTTCAGCTTTTTGATAACGTTGGCAACCAACGTGACTTTTTTGAGTATGGTTTGCGTTACAGCGACAAACTCGGCGATTTTCGTGTAACAACGGGGTTTGCGGGTGGTTTTGCTTCCGCGAAAAATGGTTCTGGTCGTGAAGATGTTACGACATGGGGCTTGGGCGCACGCGTCTATTACAAGAGCTTTGGCGTTGGTGGCGGTTATGTTGATAATGGCGACTCCAATAATGCCGTTGGTTTGACGGATGATAACGAAACAGCATGGAATTTCGGCGCAACGTATCGCGACGGTCCGTGGGGGTTCGCTGTAAACTACTTGACAGAAGATTATGGTTTGCAGGGCGGTCGCACAACTGAGGGCGGTACCTATGACGCCGTGGTCTTTGGTACCAGCTATCGAATTGTTCGTGGGTTGACAACGGGGGCCGATTTGGCTTTCTATGATCGCGATAAAGTTACGGGAACGGGTGACAGTGGATATGTCTTCGTCCTAGAAACCAAGGCTTCTTTCTGAGGCCGCGGTATTGGTGGTGCAGGCTGGTGGCCTTGTCTGTATCACTACGGTTAACAACTTGGGCCACGCACATGTGCAAACACCCAGGAGGTAAGTAATGAAGAAAGTTCTTCTGGCAACGACTGCGATTATTGCAGCCTCTGCCTTCGCGAGCCCGGCTAAAGCCGAACTCCAAGTGACAGTAGGTGGCTTCACCGCTTTCCAAGCCGCTATGTTCGATGATGATACAGCAAACAGCAGTGAACGTGATTTCCAGTCTGAAGCTGAAATCCATGTAAATGCTGATGCAACAGCTGACAACGGTCTACAATATGGTGCCAAGGTTGTTCTTAACGCATCAACCAGCGATACAGATAATGCTAGCGATGTTGGCATTTATCTCGCAGGTGGTTGGGGACGTGTAGAGTTGGGTGATCTCGACGGTGCTTCACAGCTCGTTGTTTTTGCTCCGACAGTTGGTATCGGCCAGATCAATGGCAGCTATGATGACTATCTGCAGACTGGTGTTGATCCTTACGCTCTGAACGATCGTGGCGACCACAACTTCACAGCGATGGATTCAGATACAGCTACCAAAGTAACCTACTACACACCGAAGTACATGGGCTTCCAAGCTGGTGTATCGTATGCTCCTGAAATGAAGGACAACAACGGTATGGGTGAAGAAGTCGCTCTGACTGATTCAACAACATTGGCAAGTGACGTAGCAGAACTCGGCTTGGGCTATGAAGGAGAATACTCCGGTGTAGCTTTCAAAGTTGGCGGTACCTACGTTATGGGTGATGCCAATGCTGCTGGCGCAGAAGACCTCAGCGCTTGGACAGCTGGCGCACAAGCTGGCTACATGGGCTGGACATTCGGCGGCGCTTACACGGATAATGGCGACTCACTCGCTGCTTCCGGTACAGACAACAACAACTGGAACCTCGGTCTGACCTATGAAAACGGACCTTGGGGCGTTGGCGTAAGCTACCTCTCAGCTGAACTCAGCTCGGGTGATTACGAAGCCACAGTTCTTGGAGGTACATACACGGTTGCTCCTGGTCTCACCGTTGGTGCTGACCTCGCCTTCTATGACCGTGAAACTGCTGATGATGGTTATGTTCTCGTAACAGACGTGACAGCAGCGTTCTAATTCTTCGTAAGGAAACTTACAGGAATAAAGAGAGAGCGGGAGAAATCCCGCTCTTTTTTTGTGATTTATTTTGTCAAAGGATAGAATGAAGAATAGTTTTTTGACATTGAAAATGAGATATACTTGCTAAAGCAAATCCCGAAAATGTGGAATCGCAGAGATCATCTGTGACGATATATTTGCGTCAAAAGAAAAAACGAGCACATCATTTCGTCCTATCGATAGTTGGGTCTAAGGGTTCTTTGAGTGATGTTTCTCCGCTATCACCGCAACGTAAATGACAATGAATCTGTAGGGCTTCCGTTCTGTTCTGATGAATTGAGAAACCGTTGTTTGTAAGCGCATCTCTAACCAAGGTCAAAATGTGACGATGATGGTCTTGGATCTTTTGAACAGTTTTTCGGGTCGTAAAGGCCCCATGCGGTAAAAGTTTTATGGGATTGCCATTATGAGCGATGCTTATATCGACGTTGTCTCCGCTTAGGGCATGCCCATTAGAAGAAAATATTTCAAAGGGGACTTATATACCTATCTAGCCATTCTGAATAAAGGAAATCAGCCCCTTGCAGGGCTGACTCCGATAGGTTTAAAATTAAAGTAGACTTGTCTGTCTAGCTTGTATATTAAGAAGCCAATCCCATAGACCGTTTTTCACTTCTGAAATCCGGCCTTGATTAACTTCTACGATGGCGGCGATCTGGTGCTGGTGATATTGGCGTGTGTTCAGCAAGTCCTTTATCATTTTTACCAGTTCAGCCGTCATTTTTCTTGAAGGTTTCTTCACGAAAAACTCCGTAGTTGTGGGGTTTCGCTTTTGTACCACTTGTAAAATTTTTGATGGTGTCCTAGATTGTAAGGACATTGATTCTACAGGGCCGGTTCGGAAGCGCAACTTAACGAATCGGCCCTTTCAATTTAAAAAGATTCCATAACGGAGTCGAGTCATTTTCCCAAATTATCAACGTATGAAAAGCAGATTATTTCGCCTCTATTTGTTTCTGCTCTACTGCGGCAATGGCGAGTTGTGCTACAGAAGGAGGAAGGTCTTTTTTCTTAACTTTTCCGTCAATGTATTTGGCAAATTTTCCGCCCTCAATATAAACGTTTTGAAGCCATTCGCGGTACTCTCCTAGAGAAGCCAACGGGTAACACCACGCCTCTTGAGGGTTTGATTTTGCTTGTGGATGTGAATCCGGATAACGGTGAGGATAAAGCTCACGCGCGCCGAATTTTGTTGCTAGGCCGTGTTCATCCCAATGTTTGGCCCAACACTGTCCGATAGAAATATCGACCACAGTTTTTTCGCCTACGTCAGCTCCCGCTTGTATCATTTCATATACGATTGTGTGGGCCTCATTAAACACAGAGAAAAATCCCTTTGGTGCCGATTGATGATTAAGTGCAATCCTTTCGTGCCATTTTTTAAAGCGATCTTTATAGCGTCCCGTTGGATCGTAACCAACTTGGCTGTAAATCATTTCACGAAGTTTGGAGCCAGCTAAGAGACGAAAGTTATCACGCGCCTGTGGCTGACAATTTGAACCTGCATCGAACGCATAGTATTCCAACACTGCCAAGCAAATTTCAGCAGGATAACAAAAATTGGTTTTTCCCTTGTGTTGAATTTCAATATGAGCAGATGGGGCAAAGTAACCTGCTTTTTCTAGGATGCCTTTGATAGAGGCTATGCGTGGCTTTAACGGCTCTTCGTTCCATTGCGAGCTAATTGTTCCTATGTGGGCATTCTGAACGCCACAAAGGGCTGCAAGCCCCCTTTGGTTTAGGTACGGTGTTCCATCGGCTAGAACGCCCATTCCTATACCGTCAATTTCGCGCTCTACTTCAATACCCAAATCTAGGCTAGGCTGAGAGGTGATTTCCTTAGAGCCGTATTTTGGCGCTAAGTACTTGATACTACTAGCGTTTGAGGTGATTTCCTTTAGTCCTTTTTGAGGGTTTGCTACTGCCTCTACGACATTATCAAAATCATCTTCAATCGGTTCAATCACATTGTCTTTTTTAGGCATGGGTCAATTCCTTGTATGTCAGACGGCGATTTTGCATTTTTTCAACTGTCATGGAAATGAAACCCATAGTTCCGACATTTGCCGTGTTATGGCGGAATGAAAATTCGTTTACATAGCGGTGCAGGTGCTTCTCGCTCATGTGATGGTAAATTCCGTAGTACCCACGTTTCAGCAAAGCCCAGAAGCTTTCAATGCCGTTTGTATGCGCTTGCTCGCGGACATATTCACCAACGGAATGTTTTACGGTTTTGTGATTATAGCCTGTCATGCCGCGATAGGCGCGGAAATCATCCGTAACAACCGTTGATCCTTCTGCAACGTGTGCGGCGATAAAGCCTTTGACGGTAGGACCATCAACATTTGCAATCGGCTGGGCTTGCACTCTGCCGTTACCATCGGTCACGCCGATAACGGCTGTCTTACCAACGGAGCCACGGCCTTGGCGAAGTTTTTTAGAAGCGTGCTTATTCTTCTCTTTTCCGCCGATGAATGTTTCATCCACTTGAACGCTTGGCCCCATATCGCCGTTACCTTTGCCACTCATCCATGTTTCACGAATACGTTGCGCAAGGAACCATGCGCTTTTTTGCGTGATGCCTAATTCCTTGGCCATCTGTGTGGAAGGGATACCTTTGCGGGCGGTTGTCATCATGTAGATAGCCATCAACCATTTTTGCAATGGCAAGCGTGATTCTGCAAGGACAGTCCCAGTTCTTACACTGAAATGCTTACGGCAAGATTTACAACGGTAAGCCATGGGAATGTGGTCTTTGCACTCTGAAACTTCAACGCTACCGCAATGAGCGCAATACACGCCATACTTAAAACGCTTGCTTTCAAAGTACAAACGAGCCGATTCCTCGGTTGGAAATTTTTGAAAAAATTCATACAGGCTAACGGTTTCAATCTTATTCATGACTCATATCCTTGTTTATATGAATCATACTAGCCAACTTTTAATGGCTAGTCAAGAGTATTTTGGCTAGTTAAATATATAAATCCCTTTCAAAGCTTTCTTTAAGACGATGCGGATAAAGCAGGCAAAACAAGGTCCCCGAAAGAAGTCGCGTTAGTGCGTGTAGGATCTTAAGCGCTTTGCCTTCATACTCATTCCACGTGTGATAACTAATCGCAGGTCATGCGGGAGAAGGTCATTTTGAGCTTTCTGCAACTGCCGATAAGCGGCTTCGGACAATCCGACTCGTCCGTACGGCCAGCGAGGCTGCACGATAAATTCGCCGTCATTAGAAGCGTGCAGATATTTCATGGTCTGATTTCTTCTCACTAAACTGGTCAAGAATTTTGTTGAGTGAGAGGTTTTTCCTCTTCCTCAGCGCCGTCAGAATCTCACCAATAGAGGCCAAAATCAACTGGTTTGCCTTGGGTCAGAACCGTGGCGACAGGTTTGCCGTGATCGTCACAGACCGCATGTAACTTTTAGTTCATGCCGCCTTCATACGACAATGCGCAAATATAGCCTCGTTTTAAGCAGGCTAGTTGCTTTATCTGCGCCCTCAATAACATCCACAACTCAGCCATAGCTACACCCAGTCATTACCAAATCACTGTTCGCTCTCGTCAGGAATCATCAAACTTTAATGGGGGCCGAGCCTAGATTGTTGCTAAATTCCTTTTAAAGCCTTGACTTAAGACCTTTTGCGAACGAGGGTTAGCACCAGAACGAAAAACAGCGGAACAAAGAAGATCGCGAGCAGTGTCGCACTCAGCATGCCGCCCATTACGCCTGTACCAATTGCATTTTGCGACCCCGAGCCTGCTCCATGGGCAACTGCCAAAGGCATAACGCCTAAAATGAAAGCAAACGACGTCATCAAGATAGGACGCAATCGTTGTTGTGCTGCTTCTAATGTTGCGTCCACTAATGAGTGGCCTTTTTCATGGAGATCTTTGGCGAACTCTACAATTAGAATGGCGTTCTTCGCTGAAAGCCCAATGGTTGTCAGCAATCCCACTTGGAAATAGATGTCATTGGGTAAACCGCGGAAATATACCGCTGCTACGGCACCCAACACACCTAACGGCACCACGAGCAGCACCGAAAAAGGAATGGCCCAACTTTCGTAAAGTGCGGCAAGACATAAAAAAACAACAAGCAAAGACAAACCATATAACAGAGGGGCTTGAGATCCGGCCAACCGCTCTTCAAAAGAGAGCCCTGTCCACGCAATTCCAATGCCCTTGGGAAGTTGTTTAGACATACCCTCCAGGATTTGCATAATTTCGCCTGAGCTGCGGCCCGGTGCGGGCTCGCCTAATACTTCACGCGACGATAATCCGTTGTAACGCTCCAACTGCGGTGAGCCATATGACCACGAGGTACTGGCAAAGGTTGAAAATGGGACCATTTCGCCCTGAGCATTACGTACGCGCCATAGTCCCAAGTCTTCCGGCATCATGCGAAATGGTGCATCAGCTTGAAGATAGACACGCTTAACACGACCTTGATCCATAAAATCGTTCACATAGCTTGATCCCCACGCGGCCGATAAAGTGCTGTTGATGCTGCTGAGTGAAAGACCTAATGCGCTGGCTTTTTCGCGGTCGACATTCACGTTAAATTGAGGGGTATCTTCCAATCCGTTGGGACGCACCATGGCAAAGGCAGGATTTTGTGAGGCCATTCCCAGGAGCTGGTTGCGCGCTTGCATAAGTACATCGTGACCGGCTCCGGCTTGGTCAATTAATTGCAAATCAAATCCACTTGCTGTCCCTAACTCTAAAACCGCGGGGGGCACAAATGCAAAGGCGCGTGCATCGGGAAGGTTCATAAAGGCTCCCATGGCACGACCGGCAATTGCTTTGGCTGATTGAAGTGGGTTACCGCGTTTGCTCCAGTCTTTGAGGCGCACAAAGCCAAAACCTGAGTTTTGTCCGCGTCCGGCAAAGCTGAAACCAGCAACTGTGAAAATAGTATCCACCGAATCTTTTTCTTGATTGAGGAAATAGCTTTCCACACTTTCAAGCGCCTTAACCGTACGTTCTTGGGTGGCGCCGACAGGCGTGTTGACTTGTACAATGATAAAGCCCTGATCTTCTTCTGGTAGAAACGAGGTGGGTAAGTGAATAAACAAGTATCCCAAAATTCCAAGAAGGAGAGCATAAAGAACCAAGAAACGTCCCGAACGTGTGGCAAACGCTTTCGCACCACGTAAATAAACCCGACGGCTGCGGTTGAAAGTGCGATTAAACCACCCGAAAAAGCCTGTCGTTTTTTCATGATGCCCTTTTTCGATAGGCTTGAGCATTGTGGCGCACAAAGCGGGAGTGAGGATTAGTGCCACCATCACTGAAAGCGCCATCGCTGAAACAAGGGTGAGAGAGAACTGGCGGTAAATTGACCCTGTTGACCCACCAAAAAACGCCATGGGAATAAACACGGCCGACAGTACCAGCGCAATCGCAATCAAGGCACCGGTAATTTGGTCCATTGATTTGCGCGTGGCTTCTTTAGGTGACAAGCCTTCTTCGCTCATGACGCGCTCAACGTTTTCCACGACCACGATGGCGTCATCCACCAGCAAACCAATGGCAAGAACCATGGCAAACATGGTGAGCGTATTAATCGAAAATCCGCAGAAGTAAAGTACCGCGACCGTTCCCATCAAAACAACCGGAACCGCAATGGTGGGAATCAACGTAGCGCGAAAATTCTGCAAGAACAAATACATTACCACAAAAACCAATACGATTGCCTCAAGCAGCGTTTTAACAACTTCTCCGATAGAGATTTTGACAAAGGGTGTTGTGTCATAAGGGTAAAAAACCTCAACACCTTCTGGCATAAATGGTTTTAGTTCTTCGATGCGCGCCTTTACTGCATCGGCTGTTGTCAGTGCGTTTCCGCCAGCAGCAAGACGGATAGCCATCCCAGCTGCGGGCTTGCCGTTATAGCGTGCGGCAGTGGAGTAGTTTTCTGAACCGATTTCAACGCGGGCCACATCCTTGAGTTTGACTTGTGATCCATCATTGTTGACGCGCACTAAAATATTGCCGAACTGTTCGGGTGTTTGAAGACGGCTTTGTGCCACGATTGTGGCGTTCAATACCTGTCCGGGGACAGCAGGCAAGCCGCCGATTTGTCCGGCGGATACCTCTGCGTTTTGTGCGCGAATAGCGCTTGAAATATCATCAGTGGTGAGGTTGTAGCTAATTAACTTGTGTGGATCAAGCCAGACGCGCATAGCGTGCTGTGAGCCGAACGCCATAACTTCTCCCACACCAGTGACGCGACTGACATCATCTTGAAGATGGGATGCAACATAGTCCATCAAATCGCCAGCGTTCAGTCGACCATCGGTGGAAACAAGGGCAGCAACCATCAAAAAATTACGTGCCGATTTTGCAACTCTCACGCCCTGTTGCTGAACTTCTTGTGGAAGCTGGGGCATGGCCAATTGAAGTTTGTTTTGTACTTGAACCTGAGCGGTATCCGGATCAGTTTCCGGGTCAAATGTCAGGAGAATAGAAGCGTTTCCTGATGAATCTGATGTCGAGGACATGTAGCGCAAATGATCCAAACCATTCATTTTTTGTTCAATGATTTGGGTGACGGCATTTTCCAATGTTTGCGCTGATGCGCCAGGGTAATTGGTTGAGACCTGAATAGCAGGGGGGGCCAAGCGCGGATATTGCTCAATAGGCAATCCGCGAATAGCGAGGATTCCTCCCATGATCATAATCAGCGCAATAACCCAGGCAAAAATAGGGCGATCAATAAAAAAACGCGGCATCATCAGGCCTCCCAACGAGAAGTGTATAAATTAATGTGCAGAAGCGGGTGTCGCGCTTTTTGCGTCATTGGCGTTATAAGGGCTGGGTTTAACCGGGGCGTTGGGTGCAACTTTTTGAAGGCCTTCAACGATCACCTTGTCACCTGCCTGCAAACCAGTCTCTATGATCATACGGTCCTGAACGGTTTGACTCACTGTTACAGGTTTTTTTGCTGCAGTATTATTTTCACTGATTACCCAAACAGAAGCCGATCCATCCGGTTCGCGCACAACAGATTGGTTGGGAACAAGTAACGCGTTGTCTTTTGTGCCAATTTCAACGCGCGCACGCACAAATGACCCAGGGTAGAGTTCGAGCTTGGGGTTGGGGAAGACAGCGCGCAACTGAACATCACCTGTGCTTGAATCAACAGTTACGTCAGAGAATTGCATTTCGCCCGGCTGATCATAATCACCCTTAATCCCATCTACGGTAAGCGTAACGTTGGCTTTTTTGTCGTCATCCTGTTGGATTTGCCCGAGCGATGCTGCTTGACGCATTTTCAATAAATCTGCACTTGATTGGTTGAGGTCAACGTACATCGGATCAAGCTGTGTGATGGTGGTGAGTGAAGTCGATTGATTAGCGGTGACAAGCGCCCCCTCAGTGACCTGTGATTTGCCGATACGGCCTGCAATCGGTGCAATGACCTTGGTGTACTCCATATTGATTTTTGCGGTTTGTAAAGCCGCTTGTGCCGACATGACTTGCGCCTTGGCTTGCGCAAGACTGGCAAGAACATCGTCATATTCTTGTTTTGACACGGTGCTCTTTTTAACAAGGTCGGTGTACCGATTGGCGCGGGCTTGAATGCCCTGAAGATTGGCTTGCGCTTTTGCAACATCAGCTTCAGCACTTTTAACGGCGGCATCATACGTTGCGGGATCAATTTGATAAAGCTGTTGTCCGGCCTCCACGTCGCTTCCCTCTTCAAACAGGCGCTTTTGGATAATGCCGCTCACTTGGGGGCGTACTTCAGCTAAGCGGTATGCAGATGTGCGGCCAGAGAGCTCGGTTGTTAGCGTTACAGTTTCCGGAGCAACTGTGACAAACGTCACGTCACCGGGTGGAAAGGCTTGTGCACCTTGTGTCGTACCTTTTTTTTCTCCATCACAAGCGGCCAAACCGATCATGCTAAGAGCAAGAAGACAAGAAAGAATTGGTTTGTGGAAAAATTGAGGCATTCTATACTCCATTGAGCGGTTAGGCGTTTTTTTTGTTGGAAACTGGACAAAGCGCGCTGGGTCGCCTATAAAGAAAAACTGTACTACTCGATACGGTTATCTTTTAAGCTGGATAATATTGTGTGGCAAGATAAATTTTGGAGTGAATTAAATTGGGAATGGATTGCCAGATAAAAAACGGGGTCTGTAAGCCGCAAAAACGAGGATTGGTCCGTCGGCAAGCAATGTTAGAGGCTGCATTGGATCTTTTTCTTGAAAAAGGGTTTGAGCAAACAAGCTTGAGTGATATTTTAGAGAGATCAAAGGGATCGCGAAGTACGCTTTATCAATATTTTGGCAACAAAGAAGGGTTGTTACGCGCAATTGTTGAATTTGCCGCAGATCGAACATGGCAAAATCTTGATACTTTTTCGATCGAACCAGGAACACCGCCGCAGGAATGGCTTTGTGATTTGGCGCGAACTTTTATGTCGTCTTGCCTGTGTCCAAAAGCAGTTGCTCTATACCGGCTCTTGGTGATGGAGGGAGACTGCGTGGCAGATGTTTGTCGTCGCTGTTTCGAAACCGGACCAAAAACTGTCAAGCGTCGTGTGGCAAATTTTCTGAAAGAAATCTTGCCAGATGCCAGTAATGCGATGCGTGAGATGCTCGCACGTATCTTTATTGGCAGCGTGATGGGTGATTTTCATTGGCGCATGTCACTTGGATTAATCGAATCGCCCAAGCCTGCAGAAGTGGAAGAACGTATTCAGTGTGCGGTAAAAATTTTTCTCGAAGGGATTGGCGTGTCTTTGGCTGATCACGTGAAAAAACAAACAAAAAATGTAAAAATACCGATTAAATCCAAGAAACCATAATATAATGCGATATATTTTTCTTGCTAAATTATTTTCTTAAACAAACGAGGCGCACATGTTGCGTTCACTGGGCTAATTTGATAGTGTCGCGCCGGATCTTCAACATTGTTCATCTGTGCGTTCTATCATTTGGGGAAAAGCTATGCCGCGTTCTGCTACACTTACTGTTATGATTAAGGCTGTGGAAAAAGCGGCCAATCGCTTGAAAAGAGACTATGGCGAAGTGGAAAATCTTCAGGTTTCGCGCAAAGGTCCCGCTGATTTTGTTTCGATTGCCGATAAGAAATCCGAAGAAACACTGTTTGCAGAATTGTCAAAAGCGCGCCCAGAATATGCCTTCCTTATGGAAGAGCAGGGTGCCAAAGGCGATCCGCGGGCTGAGTATCGCTGGATTGTTGATCCTCTTGATGGCACAAATAACTTTTTGCATGGTATTCCGCACTGGGCGATTTCTGTTGCGCTAGAGAATCGCGGCATGATTATTGCCGGCGTGGTGTATGATCCGATCAAGGATGAATTGTATTATGCGGAAAAAGGGGGCGGTGCGTTTTTGAACAGCAAACGCCTGCGTGTTTCTGCACGCAAAGAGCCGCTCAATGCATTGTGCGGGCTTGATCATATTAGCCGCGAGCCAAAAGACCAGGCAGAGTTTGTGCAAAAATGGCAACGTATGAGTGAAAATATTGGTGGTCTTCGGCAACAGGGTTCCGCGGCGTTGGGGCTTGCGTATGTTGCCGCGGGTCGTCATGAGATTTACTTTGCTGACCGAATCAAAACGTGGGATTTTGCCGCTGGCTCTCTTTTGGTGACAGAAGCAGGGGGAGAAATGACCCGCTGGGATGGAAAGCGTTTAGAAGTTCAAGATGGCAGTGTTTTAGCCAGCAATGGTAAATTGCATCGTTTTGCACTCACCCACCTCAACGAAACCACACTGAAACGTGCTCTTCCTCCCAAAAAGACAGAAAATTCTTCCGTTAGTCAGGCATCTTAAGCATAAGGATTTCAGGCCATGCATCGCACCGTGTCTAGAGGATTTGCTTTTACGCTGCTTTTTTCGTTGGCTGCAGCTCCTGCATCGGCCAATTTTTTTGATGACTTGAGCTTTGCTTTAAACAAAGCGGGGCAAAAAATCGAATCGACTGCACGCTCAATTACGGGGCATGACAAAAACGACGAGAACGTACAAAAAGATGCGGCCTCTTCTCAAGGGGTGTCGCCTCAACAAAGACAAAATGCACAGCAAATGCAGATTGTCGTGCAGCCACGTATCACATCTCCTAGCGCTCCTGCGTATACCAATACACCAAAAAAATCAGTCCAAACAATGGTTAGAGGCGATGATGCGCCACCCCCCCATGCTGCTCCACATCGTGCGCAAGTACAAACTGTTGCAGCGCTTGATCCTTTGCCTGGTTATCGTTTGGCCCCAGAGCGACACCCGTTGTCACAGGTTGACTCGTCTGTGCGTGCGGTCACGCAAATTGCTCCGGCTGCGGGGGCAGGTGTTACAAGTAGTACCCCCGTTTCGTCGGCTTCTGCAAAATCTGCCAAAACCGTTGATGATAACGCGATAAAGGCTGCGCCGGTACTTGCGCCGCCTGCCAACAACATGCTTGCTGACCGCCGTTTTGAGGTTACATTTGCAAAACAATCTATCATGCTGGATGATCAGCAGACTCGCCTTAAAGATACAAAACCAGATGCAGCTACCCGCGACATGGTGAAGGCTGTGGCAGCGCAACTGCAGATGCCAGGTCGCCGTTTGGAGTTGACAGCCGAGGCAATCGTGCAGGGTGGTCGGACCGGAGAAGCACGGCTCCGTGCTTTTATGCGCGCGCGATTGTTGCAAAAATGGATTGAGGCTGAAGGCGCGCGGACCACGCAGATAGATTTAAAAGTTGGTGGTGGCGATAAAGATGACGTGAGGCTTCGGATTTACGACGTTAAAGAGTAGCGTATCATGAAAATGGCTTCCTATGGGGTGCTTGAGGATCGTGCGCTGCTGATGGTCGAGGGACCCGGTGCCGCTGCTTTTCTTGATCGGCAATTGACCAATTTCATTACACATGAACAGCCGTGTTATGCTGCTTTGTTGTCGCCACAGGGGCGGGTACGTTTTGATTTTTTTGTTGTGCCGATTGATGGCTTTCATAATCATGAAAAAATAGTAATCGATGTGGATCACGGGGTGATCGATGCGCTTATTGAGGAGTTTGAAAAAAAACGTCTGCGTGCCCCACTCACTTTTGTCCGTGTGAATGAATGGCGTGTCATCGCAGGGTGGGGTGAAATTCCGCTTGAGAAAGCGATTAAAGCGTATTCTGATCCGCGTTGTGCTGATTTTGGTTGGCGGGCAATCGTTTCATTTGTCTCGCAGGAAAATAAAGCATCTCACTCAGGTGGCTCTTTTTCCGATTATACATATCCCTATTATGAGAAAATGTATGAATACGGTGTGCCAAAATCTTTATGGCCTGATGCTGTTGCGCAAGAGATGAATCTTGATTTGCTTAATGCCATTCGTTTCAATAAAGGTTGTTTTATCGGACAAGAAATTGTGGCGCGGCTTCACCACTACAAACGTTTAAAGAAGCGGCTGTTTGCGCTGAAAGGCCCTCACTTAGAGGCGGCTGATGGCACGCTTTATGCGCAAAATGATTTGGTGATTGGTGAAAAGAGAGGACGCTTTGCTTTGATCAAGCGCGATGCGTTTGATCGTGATCCATCCCAAACAGTTTTTACGTTGAATGATCATGGCTATACAGTGATCTGGCCTGAGTGGATGCCCCAGCCTGGCACAGCGGATGGGCCATCATTTTGATCTAAACCAAGCGTTTTAACTGTTGGGCAAGCAAACGCATCTCGTCTTCGCGGGCGCTTCCTGTGCGCCAGTAAAGTGCGATATCTCGCCATGCATGAGCATCGCTCACAGGCAGGGCTTTTAGCTCCGTTCCTTCAAAAATATTGGATTGAATCGCCATTTTTGGCAAAAGTGTTATGCCCAAGCCGTTGTCCACCATTTGCACCAATGTATGCAGGCTGGTGGCTGCATAACTGTTGGCTTGCGGCCGTGCCAAACCACAAACTGATAGCACTTGATCACGCAAACAATGCCCGTCCTGCAGGGTGAGCAAGTTTTCTTCCTGCAGTAGAGCGGAGGTAATGATTTTTTGTTGGGTCAGCGGGTGATCTTTTTGCACAACCAGTAACAGCTCATCACGAAATAGGGTTACCGATTGTCCTGAACATTCATATGGCAATGCCAACACCAAGGCATCGAGCTCGCCACGTTCCAATTGAGCAAGCAAATGTGCAGTTTGATCTTCACGAAGAAAAAGCTGCAGGCGGGGATAGCGTGCACGCAAGGCAGGCAAAAAGCGTGGTAAAAAAAACGGGCTGATGGTTGGAATGATCCCAAGGCGTAAAATGCCGCCCAAAGGCTCAGATTTTTCGCGCGCAACGACGGTCAGGTCAACCAGTTGGGCGAGAATTTTTTGGATAGGCTCCAGCACCATTTCGCCTAATGGGGTGAGGGTGATTTTTTTACCGGAACGATCGACCACCGGGCCGCCGAGCGTGTCTTCCAGTTCTTTGATGCTGGCGCTCAATGTTGATTGCGTGACGCCAATCACATCCGCAGCGCGGCCAAAGTGTTGTTCTTGGGCAAGGGCGGACAGGTGTTGCATTTGACGAACGCTGGGAAGTCTTTCCATGATCGTACAATAATCGAAAAAAACGATCATATCTACAAAAATATATCATTTGACCGAACAATATATGTGGCATAAATAAGAGTCATCGCGTTCAAATGCGCATAACGAAAAAGATGAAGGAGTAAAAACATGCTGACGATTGGCGATAAATTTCCAAACTACAGTTTGAAAGGGGTAGTTTCCAGCGATTTAAAAACGGCGTTTGAGACGTTTGACAACAATACCAACAAGGGATCGTGGAAGATTTACTTTTTCTGGCCAAAGGACTTTACCTTTGTTTGCCCGACAGAGATTGTTGGCTTCGGCAAGCTGACCAGCGATTTTAAAGATCGCGATGCAGTGATTTATGGATTGTCAACGGATAGCGAGTTTGTTCACTTGGCATGGCGTCAAAACCATAGTGATTTGAATAACTTAC
Source organism: Bdellovibrionales bacterium (assembly GCA_039808765.1). GTDB lineage: Bacteria > Pseudomonadota > Alphaproteobacteria > UBA2400 > UBA2400 > JBDHTQ01. Next base: position 15,366 of record JBDHTQ010000006.1, on the reverse strand, counting down.
CTTTCCCGATGGTGTCGGATCTGAAGCGTGAATTGTCCACAGAATTGGGCATTTTGCATAAAGAAGAAGGGGTTTGCTTGCGCGCAACCTTTATTGTGGATCCTGAGGGCATCATTCGTCATGTATCGGTCAACGACATGACGGTTGGTCGCAATCCGCAGGAAATCATCCGTATTCTTGACGCGCTGCAAACCGACGAGCTTTGCCCGTGTAACTGGAAGAAGGGCGAAGACGTTATTAAGGCTGCTTAATTTACGTTGTACCCGCATTAAAGAGAAAGGGGTGGCCGGATATTCGCGCCCAGCCGCCCCTTTTTCTTGCCCGAAAATGACCGATGTTAACTTACCACAAAACAAAAAGGAGAAGACGATGACCCTCGAAACGCTTAAGAGTTTGCTTCCTGACTACGCCAAAGATTTGAAGCTGAATCTTGGTTCACTGGCTAGCGATGAAACATTAACACCTGCGCAAAAAGCTGGCACATTTATCGCTTGCGCTTTAGCATGTAAGCAAGAAGATGTTATTGCTGCAATAATTCAGGAATTTTCCGGACAACTTAGTGCTGAGCAATTAGGTGCCGTAAAATCGGCTGCCGCCATTATGGCAATGAACAATATCTATTATCGTTTTACACACCTCACCTCAAATGAGGAATATGGCAAGCTACCCGCCAAATTGCGCATGAATGTCTTGGCCAATCCCGGGGCGCCAAAGGAAGAGTTTGAGCTTTGGTCTTTGGCTGTTTCTGCCATTAATGGCTGCGGGATGTGCATTGATAGTCACGAGCGCGTCTTGCGCCAGCATGGCCTGACAACAGAGCAAATTCAAACAAGTGTACGTATTGCGGCTGTTGTTCATGCAGTTGCTGCAACGGTATATGCTGAAAAGGGTGCAGCACGCGCTGAAAGCGCAGCTGTTGCATAAGGATAATAATCACAGGATGGTAAGAAAGACCGTGTGTGGCCAGCTTAAACCACATCCGGTCTTTTGACAGGTCTCACTGCCGAAGGGGATGTGGGGTCACCTATTTGTGAGCCAAATAAAGCGTTTGCATAATGATTTAAGCGATCTATCTGAACGCTGGTTTGTGCCGTCGGTGCTTCATCGCCGCCCAGCTTGGCAAGTGAAACTCCGCTTTGTGTAGTGGGTGTAATTTGCGCTGTGGGTTGTGTTGTGGCGGGGGGAATTACTTTTGCAATTGGTGTCGACCAATAACCCTTCATTGAAGCGCTTTGTGCTTCAATGCCGCTGCGATACTGAGCAATGGAATCGCCTGACGGGGCATAGCTGTGTGATGCGGGGGTCAGGGGCGCTGGATGGGCAAAAGCATCCAACCCTGCACCTAATTGTGCAAGATTTACGGTGATACAGGGTAGATGTGCTTCCGGATAATCGTTACCCAAGCCATTGATATAGCTACTGAAGCGGTCACCCTGATCTAAGACTTCCACAGATTGGAACATTTAAACCTATTCTCCCCAAAACTTTATTCTTTTTTTGTTCTATAAGTATCTCGCTCTTACACCTTAGCAGGGAACCCTTAGAAACAGGTTAATGTGCGACAAACTGTCAAAAGTTGTGAGTTGACATTTTTTTAATCATATTCATTTTTGAGCGTTCTTTTGGTCTGCACTGGCCAAAGGGTGACAGTCAGGAAAAAAATGATACAATGCTCTTTTGTTTCCGGTTGTTAAGACTTTATCGTTTACGATTGAGCGACTATAAGGTGATGGACTAAGAGGATAAGCATGGCAACGCATACCCCCGCGCAGGCAATTCAAGAGCTTGTTAACCATACCGCTGTTTTGACAGAGCGGTTGGTTGGGCTGCAAACCGAGGTGCGCAAAGGGATGGCAGCCAGCCCAGAGCTGAGCAACACTTTGACCCAAGTTGTTGGTGATACAAAGCGCATGCTTCAGGCAATTGAGCACTTGGCCCGTTTACCCGCCTTTCACCTTGATCGGGATGGTTTGAATGCGGCTGTCGCTGCCGGGGTTCAGCAAGGGCTGAGCGCAGGTGGGGGATCCTCGCTTGCGGAAATTATTGAGGCTAACAGTCGTAATTTGGAAGAAGCCCGTAAAGAATTGATAGAATCAAAAAAGCGGATGGATCAGATGCTGGAAGAGATTCATGGCACCAAGGCCATGACCCCGGAAGGTAAAAAAGAATTATTTATGCAATTTGCACCAGTGGTGATGATCTGGTCTGTGGCGATGATTTTTGTTGGGGTGCTTATTGGCTCTTGGTTATCCAGTGGCAGTAACCGTGCGCAAACAGTTCAAAATCCACCTGCGATTGTGCAGCAGCAAACCCGCAATTCCGCTGCGCAGCCCAGTCGCTTGACAAGGGGTCAACAATTTACGCTGCAGGGCAGTGTGCCGCTTTTTAATTTGCCAGGTGATTCTTCTCCCGCCTATTCAGGGGTACAGGGGATGGTTTTAACGGTGATTGAAACCCGTTCTGATGGGTGGGCGAGGGTTGGTTTTAAAACAGGACCCAATCAAAATGCCGTTGCATGGCTTCCTCCTGCAAAATAAGGATCGTTAATCTTTTTTGGTTATTCTATTTTTGCAGATCCTCTCGCATCAAAAAACTTGGCGATCACGTTTTTATCTTGTAAGAAGCTCTGACATTGCTGTTTAGCGTGGGCCCGTAGCTCAGTTGGTTAGAGCGGACCGCTCATAACGGTTTGGTCGCGGGTTCAATTCCTGCCGGGCCCACCACGTTTTACTTTATGTCTGAAACTTTCTAAATATTTTAAACGTGAAACGGGTTGTGTCGACCGGTCGCGAGAGGCTGTTGCCTCGGCGTATCTTTGTGGGGTGCCTTGACGGAACACGAACTCTACCTATAACTGATAGAGTACAGCATGAAGAAGAGAGGGCTTGAACGGTGACAGCCGTTAAAAAACCCGTGCAGCTTCGCATTATTCTTTACCTCATCAAGGAGGCGTTATGTCGACGTTAAATGTGTTGATTACAGGTGCAGCGGGTGGATTTGGTCAGCTGATGGCACGTACGCTTCTGGCAAACGGGCATTCCGTTATTGCAACCATGCGTGGTGTGCAGAGCAAGAACAAGGGTGTAGCAGAACAGTTATCTGCGCTGGGGGCAGAGATTGTGGAAATGGATGTCACCAGTGATAGCAGTGTTAAAACCGCGGTTGAGAGCGCGCTCAAAAAACATGGTGGTATTGATGTGCTGATAAATAATGCTGCTCTTGGGGTTATCGGGCTTCAGGAAGCGTTTACGATAGAGGATTTTAAAAAGCTTTACGATGTGAACGTCTTTGGACTGGTGCGGGTTACGCGTGAGATTCTTCCGCACTTTAGACAAAAACAGACAGGCCTTGTGATGAATATTTCCAGTTTGCTGGGACGAATTACGCTGCCTTTTTATGGACCTTATAATTCAACCAAATGGGCAGTGGAGGCATTAAGCGAAAATTACCGCGCTGAGCTGTCATCTTTTGGGGTGGATGTCTGTATTGTGGAGCCAGGGGGTTTTCCGACGACGTTTATGGATCATATTTTGCGTCCCAGTGATACGGCTCGAACACAGCAGTATGGTACGATGGCGGATGCACCAGAAATGTCACTTAATGGATTTAAGCAGGCTTTGGCGGATAAACCAGAACAGAATCCGCAGTTGGTTGCTGATGCTGTCTTGACACTGATCAATATGTCAAAAGGCACGCGTCCATTTCGCACTACGGTGGATAAACTGGGAATGAGCGATGCAATTATAGTTTATAACCAGCAACTTCAAAAGATTACAGAGAGTGTGTTTGGACATTATGGAATGGGACATTTGCTGAAAGTTGCTTAGGAGTCCCATCCCTGTTTTGTGACGATACACCTGTGATGTGAAGCGATGCTTGAGTATTTAGCATGGCGTTTGCCGTGTTCTCATCAGTTTCCTGTTTATTTGGGCAGAAATTTTAAAATTATTAACAAAGCTGCAGAATAATGTATTAATGCATGGTGTTAAAGAGCGTGGTAAGGGTTAAAAAACCAAATGGGTCTTCGGTACAAAAAAAGTCTGTTAATTAGTGATCTCGACGGAACTATCGTTGATATGTGGAATGCATGGGGGCAGGCAACACGTCGTGCGGTTAGCCGTATTGCGTATGTGCGCGATATGTCGGTCGAGAGTGTAGAGAAAATTCTTGTTGATACGGCGCGTACGCACAATATCAGCCTCGTTGATGATTTGGGTCAGGTTGTGCTTGATAGTCCGCTTTTAAAAAAACTCAGCCCGCAACGTGTTGGTAAAATACAAAAGCTGCTTGGCATTGGTCATGAAGAAATTGATCACTATATTTTACGTCAATGGTGGCGCGATCGCGACCGATTTTCAACGCTTCATCGCGGGGTTGAAAGTACACTGCAAAATGTCCGTCAACAGGGCGCCCACATTGTTATTTATTCTGATTCACCCATAACATTGGTGCTACACCGATTGTGGGTGAGTGGATTTCATCCTGATTTGGTTGATCGTATTTACTGCCGGGCTGATCAGCAGGGTGTTTTATTACGTGGCCTGAAGCATCCTGATGTGGGCAGTCATGAGCATCGGTTTAAAATTCTGCTGATGGAGCGCAGCATTATTTTTTCCAGTGCGGTCAAAAAACCAAGTCTTGGATGCATGAATCACATTTTGTCAGACTTTTCGGCCGACCCAAACGAAGTGGTGATGATTGGTGACCATGCGGTTGATATTGCTTCAGCACGTTTGATTGAGGGTATAACAGCGGTATGGGATATTGATGGAGCACGCGTCTCGTCAGGAACAATCGAGCAATACAAGCGGTTAAATCAGTGGGAGCATTATGGTATCGGTGAGCAAAGCATTCGCAACAAAATGCTTGATTTGGCGGTTGAGCCAGACATCGTATTGGACCGGCGCTTTGATCAATTGACACAATTTGTTGAATTTGTTCGTCCCGGAGAGGTTCATGCACGTCAGAATGGGGCAGGAAGCGAACCTCAGGATTAACCCTTTTTCCTGCTTGAAGTTGCATTGTTCTTCATGTTAAATAGCAACATAATTTAAATCACGTCATCAAATTTTGTTTGAAGCTGACGATTCCGCATATAAATAGAAAGAAAATATAATGTCCTCCTCCTCAGGCGCGCAGTTCTTTGCAGCAGATAAACCGAGCCTATTGAATAGGTTCAAGGAAATAAAAAAGAGTTTTTTTGAGGGGGAGTTTGACCCTAACGATACAAACATCGTTGAGCGTGGGTTGCTACATCCTGATTCTGAAATCGCTCAAGCTGCTATGAATGCGTTTTCGAGAGACCCATATACACAGAGATATGAAAAAGCGATACAGTCTATATTCAATAATCGCTATTCCGATCCTGAACGTTGCATCGCACTGATTAATGCGATGGAGGGATATGGTAAAATAGATTTTCTTGAGTCTGATTTCTCGCAGCTGATTAAGGCTGCTTCGCCAGAAATTAGAGTATGTGTTGCAAACGCAGTATTGCGTTACGGTTACGAATACCAGCATTTGGAGCAACCTGTTTGGGATAATTTTGTTTTATGTGCATTAAAATCAAATGACCCTAATTTGCAAAAATGCGGATTTCAAGCATTAGCATTTATGAAAAAAAAACATAAATTTACTAGATTTATTAATCATGCGATTACTAATTTTAATGACCCGGATATAGCCCAAAACGCTTGTAGAGCAACTCGGGGGGGGATGGCTAAAGATTTTGCTCCCTCCTTGGATAAGGCAGTACAGCAAGTTGGAAATTGTGAATTGAGTTATGAAGCACTCTGCGCTCTAGGAAATTTTTTAGATAATCCTTCTTGCTGTACAGATGCTTCCCCTCGCCCCGACGAAATTCTTGTACATGCATTAAGTCACCCTGATGATGTTGTAGTGCTTCATGCATGTAACGTTATTGAACGTGAATTCGATAAAACTCCGTACGCACAAGCGTTAGTCGATAATGTGCTTAATCCCCGTTCCTCTGTCCCCAGAAAAATGTCTGCATTTGTCGGTATGTGCAATGCAGATGACCCCTACCCTTTTCAATTCGCGCTTTTGGCTGGTCTTCATAATCAAAATGAATGGGTTCAAAGCAGTGCTTTGCGTATGATGGAGACTCAGTATGGCAGCGCATTTTTAGGCTTTTGTCAGGATATAATTCGTACTGCGCTAAGATCTCCCTTTCCCGAAATAGCATCTCGTGCCTTGAGTTTGGCAGAAGGCATAATGGATGAGTCTTCTATTTTTATTTTGTATCCAGACATTGCTATTTTAGAAAATCATGCATCTCAACCAGTCTCGGAACTTGCGAGAAAAATTGTTTTGAGGGCAAAGGGTCTGGGTGAATCTCGTGTACCTACCAATCCCCTTGCATCTCTAAATAATGCTCAACATTCGAGAAACGTACGACTAGTCTTCGGTATTAAGGAAAATGGGATTAATCCTCAATGTGATACTGCGGCAGATGGCGCACGCAAATTGGTAGAAAGATTTTCTAGATTGAGTAAAGCCTCCCCCCCATCCGATAGCTGCACTGTGCAAGCATCGGTGTTTTTTGATCCGCATCAGCACCTTTTTCCTGGCGAGCAGATTGCTGTTCGTGTGCCGTCAGTAATGTTTGATAAGATTTGCCAGAATGAAGCCAGAGGCATTGCTGAAGAATATACCCTTACACGATTACTGGGGGAATTTTCTTTCAGTCTAGTTTCGTAAGGCTAAGAAGATTGATTTACATCGCAAAAAAACGAAGGGCAACAAATAATAACCCAACGCCGAGTGCGGCACAAAAAAGTCCGGCTTGACGCAATGTTTCTTCAGGCAGGCTCACCATGACGATAAGCATTTTTCGCATGTGTTTGGGAAAGAGGGCGTAAAGAAAACCCTCGATCACCAATGCGAGACATATCGCAACCGCAAGAAGCGCCGGCGATAAGCTCATCGTGCGGCCTGAGGAGGTGTGTTAAAATCCGAAAGGAAGCGGTTGTCTTGCCCTAAAACGTACGTGGTATTGTCGGCAGGCAAGGCTGTTTTGTACGCTTGCAGTGTACGGTAATAGATATAAAAATCAGGATTCTTTTCTACGGCAGAATTGATGATGTTAATGCTTTCACCATCACCTTCGCCACGTAGGCGTTGAGCATCGCGTTGGGCTTCAGCGATAAGTTTTGTGCTTGTTGCTTCTGCCTCGGCACGGATACGGCGTGCTTCTGCTGTGCCGCGACCGCGAATTTCTGAGGCAACGCGATCTCGATCCGAGATCATTCGGTTAAAAACAGATTGTGTCACTTGATCGGGAAATTCGGCTTTGCGAATGCGCACATCAACAATACGAATACCATAGTTTGCTGCCTGCACGTCACGATCGACTTGTTCGCGCACCTCTTGCATAATTTGGTCGCGTTTTTCTGACAGGATATCTTCAAATCGGTAGCGGCTTAAAATGGCTCGCAAAACAGAATTCACTGTCGGTTCGAGTCTTCCTTTCAAGACATCTTCGTTACCGCTCACGCTGTTAAGATAGGCGCGTGCGTCGGTAATTTGAAAGCGCGTAAACGGGTCAACAACAACCTGCAACTGGCCAATGAGTAACGTTTGCGAGGGCATATCGAGCGCGAGAATGCGGCGATCAAATTTGATCACTTCTTGCACGAAAGGAATTTTTGCATGTAATCCCGGCTGGTTGGATTCTCGCACAAAACGACCGAACTGTCGAATGACAGCCGATTCACTTTGGTTGATGACGAACAAGGACTGGGTCGCTAAAAGTGCCAAACCAGCTAATAAAATTAAAACGATAAAGGTGCGCGTGGTCATGTTATTGGCCTCCGGCAAGCGGTTTGGATGTGAGGACGCTTGTTGGTTTGTTTTGCTGGGGAATGGAAGGCATTAAGGTGCCTAAGCTGAGGTATGGCAACACAGAACCCTGCTTATTTTCCACAATCATTTTATGTGCTGGCGCCAAGATTTCTTCCATTGTTTCTAGATAAAGGCGTGCGGTGGTGGTTTTTTCAGCTCCGCGATAGGCATTAAGCACTGATGTAAAGCGGTCGGCTTCACCGCGAGCTGATTCAATAACTTGCGTTTTGTACGCTGCGGCTTTTAAACGAATGCTGTCAGCTTCACCGCGGGCATCCGCAAGGATGGCATTTGCATCAACCACAGCGCGATTAATATTGCTTTTTGCCTCGTTGCCGGCTTGCTGTACACCATCATAAGCATTTTTGACTGGAGCGGGGACAACCGGCCGGGTGAGTTGAAGATCGGTGATGTATATCCCCGAGTCATACTCATCGAGTAGTTTTTGCAGGCGCTCCTGCATGCTGGATTTTAGTGAAACGGTCACTTGCGCAGCAGGGGGTTGTTGCGTCAGCGAAGCCGTGCTTGATGTGTCTGTTGCGGTTGTACCGTCAGCACGCACGGTCACGGGGTTGAGGATATCGTTTTGCTCGGGGGGGATGATATCATCGAATGTCGAGCGCCCGATGTATTCACGTACAACGCTTTCTGCTGCAAGCATAAGCGTGCCTTCTGGATCACGTAATTTAAACAAAAACTTTTCAGGATCGCGCACACGCCACTGAATGGTGTAATCCATTTCAATCAGGTTAAGATCCCGGGTGACCATGCGGCTTGTTGTGTTGTCGCCGCTGCGGTGCAGGTTGCTAGACATTTGCAGGGTTAGGGCTTTTGTTGTGGAAACAGCGGTATATTTTTCCATTAAGGGAATGAGCCAACGGAGACCGGGTTGTTCTTCTCTTACCACGGCACCAAACCGCTGGACAACGGCGGTTTCACCATCGTTTACGCGGTAAAATCCCAAAAACGTCCCTTGGGCGACACCTTGAAAAGTCAAAAGAATTAAGGCAATCAAAAAAATGGGAAGAATGACTCCGGCTGGACCTTTGCCACCATTGGGCAACAAGCGATTGAGTTTTTCTTGGCAGCTACGAATAAACGCATCAATATCGGGGCCATCATTCGAGCCACCGCGGTTGTTCCAGGGGTTTTGATTGCCTGACGATCCTTTCCACGGACCATCTCCATTCCCTTGATTCCAAGACATTCTCACTCCTTAAGCTGGCGAACCAGAACAGAACACGCTATACCACTCTTATTTGCGTGCGTAATTGTTAATCGATGGGGGTAAGGTAGAGGATGGAAAAAATACCGCAAGAGAAAATTGTCTTTGATGCCATAAAAAACATAATGAATGGGCATCAAATTCCGCCTTCATTGTTAGAGAGTGTGCGGGTGACGGACGAGGGCCGGCTTTTAGTGATTTTAAACATTCAGCCTGCGCAGGTTGAAGCTTTGCAGAATGTTGTTCAAGAATTAAAGACAAGTATTGAAAAACATTATCCTGATCGAATCGTTCAGGTTATTTTTACGTCTGCAGCGCTACCTTCCCCAGCTCCTGAACCTCTTTTGAAGAATGTTAAAAAGGTGATTGCTGTCGCATCGGGTAAGGGCGGTGTGGGGAAATCAACCGTTGCCTTATCCTTGGCTGTGGTTGCTGCTCAGCAGGGTTTAAGAGTTGGATTGTTGGATGCCGATGTGTATGGACCTTCTCAGCCGCTGTTATTGGGTGTTGAGGCGCGCCCCCCTGCGTTGAACGACCATAAAAAAATGATCCCGTTTGAAAAGCACGGAATCAAGCTGATGTCGATTGGATTTATGGTCAACCCTGATCAAGCATTGGTCTGGCGTGGACCGATGGTGCATTCTGCCCTAACGCAAATGATGCGGGATGTGGCGTGGGGTGATTTGGATCTTTTAGTGATTGATATGCCACCTGGAACAGGAGATGCACAAATAACCTTGGCCAAGAGTGGTTGTATGCACGGCGCGATTGTGGTTTCAACACCTCAGGATTTATCGTTGGCGGATGCGCGACGGGCAATTGCCATGTTCCAAAAGGTTGGGGTTTCCGTTGTCGGATTGATCGAAAATATGAGCTATCATGTTTGCTCAAACTGTGGTCATAAAGACCATGTGTTTGGGTTGCCGCAGCTTGAGGTTGAGGCAAAGGCCCGCAACATTCCATTCCTCGGAATGTTACCGTTATCGCCTGCATGGCGCAAGGCAGAGGAAAAAAATTTGCCTTATATGATCGTTTCTCCCGAAGCTGAGGAGCATGACGTTTTTCTTAAAGTTTTAGCGCAGCTCGGGTGTGAATAAATTTTTGCAATTGATCACGCAATTCGGGCTACAGGTGTTGAATGTCGGGTGCTTTCTTTGCTAAAAAGCGCAACTTTTGTTTTTGTGCTGGCTGAGCTGAAAAAAATAACCGAAAATTAAAAAAATTATCTCCCCACCCGGAAAAGGTCATGCTATATGGAGGCTCCGAGCATTAATGAGGTTCTCTTTAAGTATGCATATCTCCATGCCGCCCGCTGTTTCTCCGTCATTATCTTCGTCGCGAGGATCGACCGGGGCGATGTTAAGTGAAGATCAGATGGTGTGGTTGCGTTCCGGTCTGGAGCAGCCGGGGGGAAAGCTGACACGCTATCAAAAAAATGGCATTCTTGTTTCTCAAGCGATGGTAAGTGCATGTCTTCGTGCCGGGTTGATTGAGCCATGGGTGCATAACCCGCTTTCTCCTCCGCGCGTTTATCGTTTGACCGATGCCGGAAGGGTTGCGTTGTTGCAAACGTACAGTGGCACTATTCGCGTCGATTTTTCGCAATGGAAGCGGGATACCGCGCTGGTTGCAGGGTCGATGAGTACGCTGGATGCTGCGCGAGCGGTTCCACCCAAAGGGTTTTCTTCGAGTGTCGGGTTACGTGTTGCTGAGGATTTAAGCCAGCAATCAGACCTTGTTTTGGCTGGGGCTGCGCAAAAATAAGCCACACCCCAGACCAAACCAGCTTTTTGGCAACAATAAATTAACTTCCATCTTGCAACATGACGACCTGTGGTGTTTGCTAGAGGCAAGCTATAAGTTGGGCAAAGGAGTTGTGATATGTATGTGCGTTTGTCGATTGCTCCGGTGATGATGCCAGTAATGGTGGTTGTGTTGCTGTTGAGCGTCGTTTTTTCACTCCCTGCCCATGCCATGCCGCGTGCCGATGTGCGTGATGTGCAAGAAAAACTAATATTGCTTGGCTATGATGCTGGCCCCATTGATGGGGTTATGGGCCGAAAAACCAAAGCCGCCGTCCGAAAGTTTCAACATGATGCAGAGATCAGAGTAGATGGTGTTGTGGGGCCACAAACACGCGGGATGTTGGCTGATTTTGTCGCGCGGGGCGGCTCGCGTTATCAACCGCGTGCAGCCAATAATCAATTGGACCTCTACGAAGATGTTTTGACCGACCATTTGTTGCGTGGCAGTGTGCAGTTACCTTCTCGGTTTGCCAAGGTTGATGTAACCCGGGCTGGTGCAGGTCGATATGGCTTGTCGATCAATGGTACACTGGTTGCAGCCAGTCCAGGCGGTAATGGGTTGCCGCGTATTTCTCATGTTTTTGAGCTGCCTGGTGAAGATGTTTTCTTGTTTTCCACCCCCAGCGGGAAGCCAAAATGTGCGCTAGAGCATACACTTTTTGCTGTTCGCGCCAATGGTACATTTATGCCACCTACACCGATTGGCAATTGTCAGGAGGTGATGGGGGGGCGTGTGGAGGATGATGCCTTGGTTTTTTCTTTCCCTCCTCAGCGTGTTCCTTCATGGCGGTTAGAAGAAAGCTGGCTCTACCGCTACGGCGAAGTTACCCAAAAATAACGGGTTATTCGATATCTATGTCGCGATCATTCTGGGAATGCAGGCTTAAAGTCTGCCTCGATCAGCGGTCATAAAAAAGGAAATCGGGGTAAAAAAATTAACCTTTGATCCCTAAACTGATCGTATGGGATCAGCACAGGATCAACTTTTATGTCGAGAAATACAGCGTCGTAAGCACGCTTTGGAAGAGTGTGCAAAAAACAGAAAAAACCCACGCCAACTTTTTTGTTTCATTGTTCTTGGATTAATGGTGTTGGCGGGTGCGTTGTTGTTTGAACAGGGGCAGGTACGTAACGTCGTGCTTACGTCTCTCACTTCTGCAACGGCGCTGCAACGTGCGATAACGACAACCCCGCGTGTTGAGACGCGCGAAGTGTTGGCTTTTGTTGGGCGGCCCGAAGCCACATATGATCATCGTTTGGTTTTTCGGTACCGCGTGACGGATGAATCAATTGGATTATTGTCGCGTGTCAGTTTGGTGGTGACATCTTCTTTTGCTGAAAATACGGCTGAATTGGGTAGTAAGCACGCTGTTTCAACGTGGCCGATGCCAAATAATACCCTCGCAGCAGATGCAATGGGCATCGTGCAGGCTTCTTTTGATTGGACAGCACAAGACTTTGCGGGTCAGGATGTTACGCTGCAGTTGCAGGGATTTACCCAGCAGGGGAAAAAAGTACAAAGCGCACTGCATGTTTATCATGTGCCAGCGCGGGCTTTTCGTTTACCAATTGCTCAACAACTGATCAAACTAAGAAACGACTTGTTGCGAAAAGGCGCGGCAGATTACCCGAAGTTTAGGGATGGTGCTGAAGTGTTATTAACGGCAATGCAACGGGCCCAGGTGGATAATTGGGCAATCGTAATGACGCTGAATACTGCCCTTGAGCGCATAAAAACCGAGCAATCTAATAAAAGTACCTTTGAGATCGCACAAATGTTGTGGGATGCCTCGGTTGATCTGGAAGATGCTCATAGAAACGTTATTCGCACCGTGCAGGGAACAATTCCTGTTTGGCAAAACGGCACACTTCCACCATGGATAGATGGATCGCCAGTGCGTTAGTTTTTAAGAGGAACTGTTGTTGGCATTATTCATCTGTATTGGATGATGTTTTTTTATCGTCCTTATTGAAGCGTCCGACGTTGCCAATTACCTGTTCGATGAAGGTCAGGTTATGTCCTGCCGTCGGTGTTTTTCGGTCGACGGGAGAAACCGCAACTTCGGTCTTTGGATCAATTTCATCGACACTACTTACGGTTCCAGATGTAGAATCAAAAGCAATCCGCACGACGTGGCGTTCAACCACCTTTGGTGCAAAGAATGCTACTTTTTCTGTGCGTTGGCTGATGTAGTACCACTCGTTTGGGTTAAACGTTCCCTCTGCTGAGGGGGTGCCCAATACAGCAGCAACATCGGCTTGACGGCTTATCCCTGTCTGAATTTGTGATAATTCATTTTCAGTCACGCTGTTACCGTGCGTGCGTACAATCGGCGCGCAAGCTGTAAGGGAAAGTCCTAGCATAACGACAAGAGAGCGATTCATCACAGTGACCTCATTTTAAACATTCGCATTCGGCGCCCAGCGTGGCATAGCGGTGTTATTTCTTACAAGGGGACAATTGTCGCTCTCATGCTTTTTGTCAAGTCACCCTTAATCGTGCAACGCTTGACAAGGGCGGGGAGGCTATGCCAGCTTCTCGCACACTTTTGAAAGGCCACAATTAATGCGCGCACAATTTTCACATGTTGAGTTTTCTCGTCCCCATAATGCGTCTCAGCTTGGTGTTACTGTTAAAATTGAGGCAAATGTGCAAGAGCGGGATGCTGTCGCCAAGCGTCTGGAATTGTTATCTTTAAGCGCTTTGTCGGCCGAATTGACAATAACCGCAGATTCAGCAGGTGTTGTCCATGTGCGCGGACAGTTTGAGGCAGCATTTGAACAAGCCTGTGTGGTTAGCTTAGAGCCGATTTTGGTAAAAATCGATGAAGAGATGGCTGAGCGTTATGCTGAGCAGGCCATCCTTCAGCGGTTGGAAAAGAAAAATGCAACCCAAGAAACTGAAGACGATGACCTTCCTGAACTGATTGAGGATGGTTTTATTGATCTTGGTGAAGCTGTGGTGCAGAACCTGATTTTGTCGCTCGACCCCTATCCCCGCAAAGCCGGACTGGATTATCTTAATCTTGAGCTTGAATAGCGAGTGAATCATAAGGAGGCGTAATGCCTAAATATGGAGTATGGCTGTCCCTCATTGTGGGCGTTGTTTTGGGGTTGTTTGCTTGGCAATATGCACCACGGCCTGTATCCATGCCGCACGATGTGTTGCAAATCGTAACACAAGACCATCGCAAGCATGTTTTTATGGTCGATATTCCGCTTACGGTGGCGCAGCAACATTACGGATTGATGAATCGGGATGTTTTGGCTGCTGATCACGGTATGATTTTCATCAAATCAACACCAAAAATTATCAGTTTATGGATGAAAAATACACGCATTCCGTTGGATATGGTTTTTATTGATGACCATTCACGCATTGTTTTTCTTCATGAAAACGCCCAGCCTCTGGATTTAACGGTTATCTCATCCCCCCAACCTGTTCGGGCGGTTGTGGAGTTAAAAGCAGGGCAAATTGTTGCACGCGGCCTGCATTTGGGGGATGAAATTAAATTTCCTTTCAAAAAATACATTCGGGGGCTTGAAAATTAAGTATTTGTTGTGTAACCAAGGGCACACTTGGGGGAAACAAAGTTTTCCGCATCAGGAACGGGGTGTAGCGCAGTCCGGCTAGCGCGCCAGTTTTGGGTACTGGAGGTCCCGGGTTCGAATCCCGGCTCCCCGACCATTCCTGATCAGTTTACAAGGGATATGTAAAATGCACGTTCGGATTTTTCTTCCGCCCAAATCAACCATGCAATCAGGTCGCGCAAACTTGAAGGTATGGCGCTTGGAAGGGGTGCCAGAGTCGGCACGTTTGCCAGAGTCTTTGATGGGCTGGCCGCTTTCCAAAGACACAGACCCGCAAGTAAAAATGCGCTTCAGCAGCAAAGAGGCGGCAATTGAGCACGCTGACGCTCAAGGTTGGACATACGATGTCGAGCAGCCAAATGCGCGCAAGGTCACTCCACGCAGCTACCAGAACCGATTTGACGTAAAAGAAGAATCTGAACTTTAGCAGATTTTAAAGTTTTAATGGTGTGATGACATCACGTGCCCTTAGCTCAGCTGGATAGAGCAACTGCCTTCTAAGCAGTAGGTCAGAGGTTCGAATCCTCTAGGGCACGCCATTAAAAAATTAAGACGAAAAGGTTCTTGTTTATCGCCCAAGTAGCGTGCGCTCTTTTCTTCTAAGCTCTGTTTTTTCCAGTTTTTCGTTTGTGTTACATGCTGCAAAGGTTATCGTGCTCAAAGCTACTCATAAAAACGGGAATATTAATCGGGGCGATGATCTTCATACAGTGCTTCGTAAGCTTGATTGATAAGTATATTCGTGTAATATTTTCACATGTATAAGATTAGCAGAATCACGTTCTTTTCTGTCTTTTTGGGGCTTACCTGTTTTTGTGCGCCCTTTGCTTTCGCTGCGATTAGTCCTGTAAGTTTTACGGTTAATTTATCTGAGACTGTCGT
>JBDHTQ010000005.1:0-164712 GCA_039808765.1 Bdellovibrionales bacterium | reverse complement strand
TTGATGGTGAAATTTCGTCCGCCGACCTGTTTTTGGGCGCGGCTGACATAGGATTTTGTGGTGTATCCATCCTTGTTCAGCTCCGCCACCAGCAGGGCGACCGACCCCAGCGCGATGAAGCGTTCAAAGATATGGCACACCAGCTTGGCTTCCGTGGGGTTGGTGACCAGCTTGCGGTCGGCCACGTCATAGCCCAGCGGCGGCGGGCCGCCCATCCACATCCCTTTCTTTTTGGAAGCCGCAAACTTGTCACGAATGCGTTCGCCCGTGACCTCGCGCTCAAACTGCGCAAAGCTGAGCAGAATGTTGAGCGTCAGCCGCCCCATGGAATCCTTGGTGTTGAAATGCTGGGTGACGGACACGAAACTGGTATCGTGTGCATCAAAAACTTCCACCAGCTTGGCAAAATCTGCCAAAGAGCGCGACAAGCGGTCGACCTTATAAACAACCACGATATCGATGCGCCCGCCCTTGATATCATCCATCAGACGTTTCAGCGCGGGGCGATCCATATTGCCACCTGAATAACCTCCATCATCATAAAGGTCGGGAATGATGCGCCAGCCTTCGCCGCGCATGGCTTCGATGTACTTCTCACCAGCCTCGCGCTGGGCATCCAGCGTGTTGTAATCCATGTCGAGGCCTTCCTCGGTGGATTTGCGGGTATAAATCGCGCAGCGCAGTATTTTCTTTTCGCTCATGCGCCCACCGCCTTCCGCGCCTTATTGTATGGGCGCTTCTCTCCATCATTGGTCAGGCCGAAAAATACGTTCCCGTTCCAGCGCGTCCCTGTGATGGCAAAGGCGACACCCGACAATGATTTGTATTTCATGCCTTGGTATTCGTAGCCGTCATCCATCACCATAATGTGATGCTCGACACCCTTGACCTCGCGCACGAGGCGTGTGCCGACTGCAAGGCGGCTGGGGTCGGTTTTGCGCTGGTTGGCCATCTTGCCTTCGGCCAATGCTTCGAGGCGGTCAATCGTCCGCTTGGTCAATCCGCCATACGCCATTTCCTGAATGCGATAGATGATCTGATTGAGCAGGTAGGTCTTGTTCGTGCGGCTCTTGGGCGGGTGGTCATAATATTTTTTCCACTCCACCAGCAGCTCCTTCGGCGTCATCGCTTCCAGCGCGGCATACTCTTTCAATACGTTAATCTTCATGCGCGTGCCTTTTTCTTCGTTCTCAGACCCGACCGTTTCGGGTCGTCGCATGAATGCTTCGAACCATCCTGAAGTCCAGCAAAACTTCTCTCAATATGTTGATTTAGTTCAGTATTTTGACCGCGCATCACCGCCTTGGCTAATAGGGTGGCAATCTCGTCCATGCGCTCCTGCGCGGTCATGTCGGAGGGGTTCCGGCTTGATATGTACATCTGGAAAAACTCCCATTTTTGGTTGCTCTTCCACGCCGGTACAAAGGCCGTCTGAAAAATGACGGGACTAAATCAAAAATTTTGAAACATCATCTGCTGCGTCAGCATGATGCATTTGAAAGGGTGAAAACTGGTGCTTAAGGAAACGCTGGTAAATCAAGGCTTTTCTCTGATTGCCAAAAACGGATTTAGTGGTCAAAGCCGTGAGAGAAACCGAGAAAAGAGAGAGAATTTTGCCCACGCCAACGCTCTAACAGTACGCGTGCGAATTTGAAAACCGTGCGGGAATTGGGGCTTTTGCCAATTAAAAACCCGCCACAAAGGGCGGGTTTGAAATAGAATGGTGGAGGGAGAAGGATTCGAACCTTCGAACTCGAAAGAGGGCGGATTTACAGTCCGCTGCCATTGACCGCTCGGCCATCCCTCCACTGCTGTAAGCGTGGTGAGAGGGGAAATACCGTTATTTGGCAGATAAAGTCAACCCTATTTTTTAACATTAAAAAACTTAATTGTTCAGTCCCATATTTTTAAGAATATCGGCAAAAAATGTTTTCTACCCTTCCCCTTTGAGAAAACATCTCCTATTCTCCCCCCCAACGCATTGCCCATGGGGGCATGCGCTGATCATCCATAGGAGATGTCTAAAAATGACAGTACAAGTTTCGATTAATGGATTTGGCCGTATCGGTCGCCTTGTTATGCGTGCGTTAGCAGAAAGCAAACGCACAGATGTTAAGGTTGTTGCGATTAATGATTTGGGTGATCCCCAGATGAACGCTCACATGTTCAAGTATGATAGCGCCCATGGCCCTTTCCCGGGTACTGTTGAGTTGAATGGCGATATCATGACCATCACCAATGGCGAGTGGACCTCTGGCCCGATCAAGATGATCAGCCAATCCAAGCCTGAAGCGCTTCCCTGGAAAGAGTTGGGCGTTGAAATTTGCTTTGAATGTACCGGTATTTTCACCAAGCGTGATGCGGCAGCCGTTCATTTGCAAGCGGGTGCCAAGAAGGTTCTTGTTTCTGCTCCTGCCGATGGGGCCGACCTTACCGTTGTGATGGGCGTCAATGACGATCAGTTGAAGCCCGAGCACTTGGTTGTCTCCAACGCATCGTGCACCACCAACTGCCTTGCACCGGTTGCTTATGTTCTCAACAAAGCTGTTGGTATTGAAATGGGCTATATGTCCACCATTCACAGCTACACAGGCGACCAACGTCTGGTTGATACCATTCATAAAGACAAGCGTCGGGCCCGTGCTGCCGCGCAAAACATCATTCCGTCGACAACGGGTGCGGCTAAAGCGATTGGCTTGGTTATTCCTGAGCTTAAAGGCAAACTGGACGGCACTGCGATCCGCGTTCCCACACAAAACGTCTCGCTTGTTGACTTCAAATTTATTGCCAAGAAGAACACAACAGTTGACGAGATCAACAACGCAATCAAAGCAGCCACCTCTTCAGGAAGCTTGAAAGGCATTCTTGGGGCTGAAAGCGATGAACTGGTTTCGGGCGACTTCAACCATAACCCGAACAGCTCAACCTTTGACCTAACCCAGACGCAAGTCGTGGAAGGCAAGTTGGTTCGCGTTCTTTCATGGTATGACAACGAATGGGGTTTCTCCAACCGTATGCTTGATACAGCAGTCAAGATGAAGGCAGTGGGTTTTAATACGCAGCAAGCAGCAGCTTAATTGCGCTGATTGCTGCACCAGAGCATGAGTTCTTCCGTTGAAAGCACCGGTAACAGTTAAATTTGTTGCAAAAGGGATGAAGGCGGGAGATTCTCGGCTTTGGCTACGTCAAATTCCCGGTTTCAAGGGTATCGGGGTCGATGGTGTATGGCAGTCCTGCCGTTTCATTGTCGACCCCGAATTGACTCAGTATGATTGGCTGGTTGTTTATGACGACCTGCCGCCCAGCGCCAACGAGCGCCTCTCGACACGTATTGAAAAACTAGCCTGCCCAGCCCAAAATACAATCTTCGTCACGGCAGAACCTTCGATCATCAAAAATTACGGTCACGATTTTTTGGATCAATTCGGCATGATTCTTTCGTGCCAAACCGATGTCCCCCACCCTCATCATAAAACCACGTTTCATATCCCCGGACTTCGCTGGTATTACGGCGTGCCAATGGACTGGAAAAAGGACCAAAACAATCTCTTAACATTTGATGAATTGTTGAAACATCATCCTATTCACAAAACGAAGGGCATCACAACCTTGTGCTCAACCAAAAACATGCGGCATACGTTGCATAATAAGCGCATTGCTTTTACTTTCGCGCTGCAAAAATTGCTGCCAGAAATAGAGATTTTTGGTCATGGACGCCACCCACTCAATGATAAAAAAGAGGCAATTGATGATTATCGCTACCATTTGGCTATCGAGAACAGCATTGCCCCGCACTACATTACCGAGAAGCTCACGGATGCTTATTTGGGTTTGAGTCTGCCCTTTTACATCGGTGCACCCAATGCGGGAGATTATTTTCCCGAAGAAAGCTTTATCGCCCTTGATCTTGAAAATCCTGCTTTGGCAGCAAAGACGATTCAATCAGCAATCAAGAACAATCTCTATGCCCAACGCTTACCCGCCTTAATTGAGGCCCGTCGTCGTGTGATGCAGGATTACAATATTTTTAGCATGATTGAGAAAATGATTTGTAATGTTGATCATCCCAACCAAATGAACGAATTTAGCCCGAAAAGAACGATAATGAGTCGACACGCTTTTTATCAGGACCATCCTGTCGCTGCTACCAAATTAATATTTCAAAAACTAAAAAGGCATTTTCGCCGTCATTTTTAATATTTCAGGCAATATTTTTGAGGGTGCTTAAAAAAATTTAATCTCTTTCTAAAGAAAGAGATTAGAAAGAACCATATATGTCTTTTTTGCTATAGTATCCAATAAATTAATTCATTTCTTTATTCTTTTTTAGCCAATATGCGACATTATAATCTTACTAAACGAGAATTAACGATAACCGAGGGGGGCCTCATGAGTTTAACAGCACCATCCATCTTCATGTTGATCGACATGGTAGAAAACCGTCTGAGCGATATGGTTGTAACCGATCGCGAAGATGTTAAAGAACAAGGCATCTTGCGTCATACACTACAGGAGCTTGCCTCTATGAGCCTATCGATGGAACGTAGTGCAAAACGTCGCTCGAGTGGCAGAGGACGCGCA
Organism: Bdellovibrionales bacterium; assembly: GCA_039808765.1. GTDB lineage: Bacteria > Pseudomonadota > Alphaproteobacteria > UBA2400 > UBA2400 > JBDHTQ01. The sequence goes on along the minus strand of JBDHTQ010000005.1, from coordinate 160,131 downwards.
GCCTCGATGATGAGCGACAGCATGATTGCATAACCTTTAAGCACATGGTGCAAAAAGAGGGCCTTACGGCCCTCTTTTTATTGCCCAAAAAAACCAAGGGGATGCCGTTGAGCGCAAGCCCTACGTACACTGGGAAACAAGGGTAAAAGTGCGTCCGCAGCAATGTGATGACTCTGATATAAAAGAGCAATTCTTTTTTGCTCTAAGGACGCCCAAGCTGGAACGGGCGATCCCACTTTTCCATCCTCATTACAACCTAAACTGATCCGAACAGCTTGTTGATAATATTTGTTCGAGATATCAAACTCTTCGTTAGGGTTGTCAGAGTAATGTCCTCTGCCATTATGGTCATCACCCCAAAAGCCGGATTGCTTATTAAGAGCACGGGCGATTTCATAAGTACGCAATTGATGTACAGCTTCAATCGTTGGTGCACGCATCATCGACTCGGAAGGCATACCGATATATCGTTTGATGTAACTCACACCTTGCGAAAAAGTAAGGCCGTCACGAATTACCTCTTTTACCACATCCTCTGCAAGGATTACGTCGCGGTCATTAGGGTCTAATGTCATATAGAATTTGGTCAGCATCTTCACACGTCTTTTCATTTATGAACTTAATTTCAATAGTTTTATGGCTGTTTTAAAAAGGAGGGATTTAAAGCCCCCCTTTTTTAAATTTGAACTTCATGCATAATTTTGGACACAAAACTTAATTGGCAGCTTCTGGTGAAACGCCACCGCCGCTTGTTGGTACCGAGCCAGGTCGCGAACTCGGTGCTGATGATGAAACCGGTGTCGGTCGTTTGGCAGGAATGTCTGTATCTGGCCGTTCAATTTTTTCACCCTTAACCACAAGCTTGATTTCATCGCCAGAAAGTGTTTCGTATTCCAGCAATGATTGCGCCAAGGCTTCAAGCTCGTGATTGTTATCAATGAGAATTTGACGACATGTGGTGTATGCCTCATCCACAATAGATTTAACTTCTTCATCAATCAGACAGGCGGTGCTCTCAGAAATGTTTTTCTGTTGTGCTACAGAGTGCCCCAGAAAAACATGCTCTTCATTTGACGAATAGCGCAAGGGTCCCAAACGATCGGAAAGCCCCCACTCAGTCACCATTTTACGCGCCATACCCGTGGCCATTTTGATATCGCTAGAGGCGCCCGTCGTAACTTTATCGTGACCAAAAATCAATTCTTCAGCCACGCGCCCCCCCATCGCGACAACAAGATCAGCTTTTAGTTTTTCACGCGACATCGAAACACGATCACCTTCAGGCAAACGCATCACCATCCCTAAGGCTCGACCACGCGGAATGATCGTGGCTTTATGAATGGGATCACTGGCCGGCATGTGAAGTGCAGCAATGGCATGGCCGGATTCATGATAAGCGGTCAGCTTCTTCTCCTCTTCCGTCATAACCATTGAGCGCCGTTCTGCCCCCATCAGCACCTTGTCTTTTGCGCCTTCCAATTCAGCCATACCGACAGCCACACGACCATTGCGCGCAGCCATCAGAGCAGCTTCGTTCACAAGATTGGCTAAGTCCGCCCCCGAAAACCCCGGCGTACCCCTTGCAATAACCTTTGCATTCACATCTGGGGCGAGCGGTACTTTTCTCATATGAACTTTCAGAATTTTTTCACGCCCCAAAATATCAGGATTGGGCACAACAACCTGACGATCAAAGCGACCTGGTCGCAACAGTGCAGGATCCAAAACATCAGGTCGGTTGGTAGCAGCGATAAGAATCACCCCTTCGTTTGATTCGAACCCATCCATTTCGACCAGAAGCTGGTTAAGGGTTTGTTCGCGCTCATCATTGCTGCCGCCTAAGCCTGCGCCGCGATGACGGCCAACGGCATCGATTTCGTCAATAAAAACAATGCACGGAGCATTTTTCTTGGCTTGCTCAAACATATCTCTAACGCGTGAGGCGCCAACGCCAACAAACATTTCAACGAAATCTGAACCGGAAATTGTAAAGAATGGAACATTAGCTTCGCCCGCCACAGCACGCGCTGTAAGAGTTTTACCTGTTCCAGGAGGGCCAACGAGAAGAACACCTTTTGGAATTTTTCCGCCCAGCCGCTGAAATTTTTGTGGATCTTTTAGAAATTCCACGACTTCTTCTAGCTCAGATTTGGCTTCCTCGATTCCTGCGACATCCTCAAAGGTAACCCTTCCTGTTTTTTCAGTTAAAAGCTTTGCCCGCGACTTACCAAAGCTCATCGCTTTACCATTCGAGCTTTGCATCTGACGCATAAAGAAAATCCATATACCGAAAATTATGATCATCGGCAACCATGCGACAATGATCCCCCCAATCGTGGTGGTTTGCTCTGGCTTTGGCTTGGCCGAGATTTGTACGCCTGCATTGCGTAAAGGTGACACCACGTCGGTATTGGGAGGTAAATCCGATGTAAATGTTGAACCATCTTTATTGGTGCCGTGCACAACCAAGTCCTGAATCAGCACATCAGAGACTTTACCCTGCTGAACATCGTCCAAAAACTGGCTGTAGGGAATATTTTTAATCGACGAATCAGCGCGGCGGCTTTCAGAACCATTGAAAAGGCTGATTAGCGAAAGCAAGAGAATAAAAATAATTACCCAAAGCAGAATATTTTTTCCGGAGGTATTCACGAACAGCAACCCTTTCTTCAATGCTTAAAGCATCGACACCAGCTCATATAACAGCCCTTAACCCTTAGGGCGACCCTTGTTTGCTCTACTGGTACGCCCTTATTCCCCGTTATACCAGAATTTCTGATGGAAGGGTTGAAAATATAAATCTTCTTGCCCCATCAATGCCTTAACGTTACCAGAGCGCCCAACAAAAAGCGGGAAAGATGCCCGCACAAAAGCGGGACTTTCTTGCCAAATTGCGGGCACATCAAGATGTCGCCACGCCCGACCCGCTAATGCTTCAATCCGTCCCGCCTCGGGCGTATCAACCATCAACCGCTGCCGATGATCCCAAAGTATGTTGTGATGCCCAGCCTCAATGTCAAGAGGTGTAATAGCGGAGGGTTCACGCACGATGGCCCACATCTTGTTTTTTGGTACAGCCTTAATTAAACATCCCGCAATTGAAGCCGCTGATTCCGGTTTTCTCAACGTTGAATGAAGTAAGTTGGATAATTTCTCCTGTTTAATCGGGTGATGATTTTGTCCGACCAACATCAACAACTGCCCCCAGAAAGCTTGTCTTTGCGAAGCATCCGCATACGTCCCCTCTTCATCGTGCGACAAGAACCATCCACCGGGAAATATTTTTTCACCAAATTTTTCAAGAACAGCACGAAAATGAAGCTGCTCATCTTCCCGTCGTTGAGCGTGCCGTATCAACGTAGTACAAATCGCATCGCTGTGCTGTGGGTCGTGCTGATGAGATAAAGTGGCTCGTACAGCCGCACGTTTAAAACGCATATTCTCATTGCTGGGGTCACGAACAATTTCCAAGCGCTGCGCAAGCACATACGCTTCGATCTCGTTTTTACGCACATCAAGCCAAGGGCGAACAAACCTTACACCACCGATAACCATCGCCCGCGGCATCCCCGCCAAGCCGCGCCAACCGCTTCCTTTTTCGGCACGCATCAGATACGTTTCGATTTGGTCATCAAGGTGATGCGCCAAACACAGGACCCCGATCCCATCGCGACGACAGGCCTCACTTATAAGTTGATAGCGCGCCAAACGGGCCTTTTCCATAATCGCGGCATGAGGTTTTAGCCCGCTCCATCTTAAAATTTTACACTCTACGCCCAAGGTTTTCGCGCGTGCTTGAACCTGCTGCGCCTCTTGTGAGGATTCGATTCGCAAACCATGATCAACAACGTAGGCCATTGCAGGGCGCAAAACATGTAAAAGCGCCATGCTGTCTGGTCCGCCAGACAACGCCACAGCCATAAGAGGAAGTGAATCTACATCGATCGACTGAATCGTTGTCGCCTCCCCTTGCGCGGGCAAAAGCGCCTTGATCCGCTCTAAAACACCTTGTTGCGTAAAAGGATCTGACAAAGGAAACCGGTCACTCATTTCCTCCCCCTAACCTTTTGGCAAGATTAAGGGCATTCTAGGGATTTTTGCTCCTGATCCACCCGACGCCGGTTGCTGGTCGACATATCGGGAAACTCTTTCATCGCCTGCCCTAATGTAACGCAAGCATCGTTGGTGCGATTTAAAGCCGAGAGCGTTAAACCTAGCTTGATCAAAGTATCCTCAGCTTTTGTGCCCTTCGGATATTTCTGATAGCTTTCAGCAAAATACCGCGCAGCTTGAGTGTAATCACCACGAACATAGAATGTCTCAGCCAGCCAGTAGGTTGCATTGCTGGCAAGATCATGATTTGGCCACCTCTTCAAAAATGCGCGCAACAAACTCTCTGCTGCTTCGTAATCATGATCTCGTACTTTCGAAAAAGCCAGATCATAAGCCGCGTTCGGATTATCAGGGAGAGATTTAGCATCCTCACCACTCATCAACTGGCCCAAGACTTTCTCATCTTCAGCTTGTGCCTGAGCCTCCTCAACATTTGGGGTGAGCGGTGTTGGGTGACCACTGGAAGGCGATTGATCAGCTGTATTCTCGGTAGAACCCGCCGCATCAGCAGAATCAGTAGGGGCATTGACGTGAGCAGAAGATGGTGTGTTGGGTGAAACCGCACCGGAATCTGCACCGGATTGCATCATCCTAAAACGTGTCTCGATATCCTCCTGAAGGCGTTGCACCCGGTCTTGTGCTTGTTTGGCTTGATAGTTAGCCTGCTCAACTTCGCCGGTTAAGGTGCGCACCTGTTCTTCCAAGGTTTGTAGTCGGGTTTCAAGGATACCGACGTAATCAGAACTTACCGACGTATTTTTAGACTCGGCTTGCGCATGAAGGGGACCGAGAAGAATCAACGCCAAGACCATCAGAGGTACAGGGCGTTTGAATGTGAGAAGAGAAAGCGTTTTCATGTTTGTCAAGGTGCGCTACTCTTCACAAAAAAACAAGAGCCAACATGACGCGCTATGCATTTTAGCCCGCTGTTATTATGCGACGATAATTCTGGGGATTTTTTGAATAATCAAGCTCAAATATCCCACAAAAATGGGCCCTGCAAAAATCACAAAAAATCAAATATTTTTCGCACAGAAAAACAAAAAAAAAGCGCCACCCGAAGGCAGCGCTTTCTTGTTCTCTGCTCTCTTAAGAGAGGACAGAAATCTTATTGAACAACCGTCACACCACGGCGGTTACGGGCCCATGAAGCCTCGTCAGAACCGGTTGCTTCCGGACGTTCTTTACCATAGCTGATGGTGCTGATGCGGTCAGCAGGAACACCCTTCGCAACGAGGTAGTTACGAACGGCTGTTGCACGGCGTTCACCGAGAGCCAAGTTGTATTCACGTGTACCGCGCTCGTCACAGTGACCTTCAACCGTTACCTTAACGCTGCCATATTGACCCATCCAGCTGGACTGACGATCAAGAACAGCACGAGCATCAGGAGAAAGTGTGGAGCTGTTGAAATCGAAGAATACACGATCACCAACGTTCTGAACCAAGTCGGCTTGTGTGCCAGGAACAACCTGACCTGCACCACCTTGACCTGTTGTATCGCCTTTGTTGTGGGCGGTTGAGCTACAGCCTGTAACCAAAAGTACTGCTGCAACGAGGGAAAGAATCTTACTGCGCATTGCGAACCCCTTCAAAATAAAGAAAAGCGCACACTCAATCAGCGAGTGCACAAACTTAGGTTGAGTAATATGTGACGCGGCCGCACACTGCAAGAAGCAATTTTGTCTCACCGACAGTGTCAGCAGACTCTTTGATGACTGTTGCTTTCTTACAACACAAACAATGTCTTCATGCTCTAAAATTTGAAAATTTTAAAAACAGGTGATTTTAAATTATACTCCACGTCCTTGCCCCCCCACACCCAGAAGATCAACACAGAGCGACTCCGTTTATCTTGCCATTTATGGGCGCCACAACACTTCCCTTCCCCCCCCATAGAACGAATAAACAAAAGCATTAAAATTCAAGTGACAGAAGGCTTGCAGAAAAGATTGATCAGACTAAACATCATTTTGCTTCTATAATACAGATAGTCCCGTTCACTTCTTTGCTCTGCGGGCTTAAGTTGTAATGAAAGGATCCCGCTATTATAATTAACATATGCTAATTGCGCCTCATGAAGCTCATGTGGAGTCCCTCTCATCAACAACTCCCGACCTAAAATCATCACCGTTAAACTTTCAGATGTCCCCAAAAGTGATTGAAGAGGCTGAGGTTGCGCCTCTCCTAATGTCCGAAAACGTTGAGGAATTTGCTCAGCTAGACTCTCCTCAATCACCATACATAACAAACTAAAAATATCGGCCAAGCTTTGCTGATCCTGCTGATTCAAATTCAAATCCATCAACGCAGCTGGGCTTAGCAAAACATTTCTTTCTCCAGCGCGAGCAAAGCTTTCCGTAACGCCGGAGGAACTTAGGGTGGGGCTTACACACTGCCAATAGCGCTTCGTCTCCGACCTGATAACTTCAATACGCTCGTTAGTTGATAAAGGCGACTCACCCTCTAAATCATTCAATTTGTTTGCCGACTCCGAATTGACTCCCTCATTCGTGCTGGTTAACACATTTGTGGAGACCAGGGCACCCGCTTTAGTGGGAAAAGCCCTTAGCAGATCACCGCAAAGATGAAGTAGACAAGAAATCAGCGTTTGTTGGTTTCTAATGACGTTCAGGAGAAAGTGGTAACCAGAAAGAGGCATCTGAACCCGTTACCTTTTCTCCAGAAAGTACAGCTCCAACATGAAGATTGGCATTTGCTTGCCCATTTTGCTAAGCATTTAAGCAGATTTTCTAAAACAGGGCCTTTGGCCTCGCTGTGAAATTCGCCGCATCCTCTATAGCCTGACCGACATTCAGCACCGTTTGCTCATCAAAGGGTTTACCGATAATTTGCAATCCTAACGGTAATCCGTCTTGAGCAAGTCCTGCAGGAACACTCATGCCCGGTAACCCCGCCAAGGAAGCAGGAATCGTAAAAATGTCGTTTAGATACATTTTGACCGGATCATCATCATTCACACCGACTTCAAAAGCCGTACTTGGTGCTGTAGGAGTCAGAATGGCATCAACGGTTTCAAATGCTTTGGTAAAATCCTCGGCGATTTTTGCACGAACGCGCAATGCTTTATTATAATAGGCATCATAATAACCAGCAGAAAGAACATAGGTACCGATCAAAATACGGCGCCGCACTTCTTTACCAAACCCGGCAGCACGCGTGGCTTTATACATATCTGCCAAAGAACCACCAGGATCAACCCGCAAGCCAAATCGCACACCATCATAGCGCGCCAGATTGGACGAGCATTCAGCAGGGGCAATAATATAATAAACCGGCAAGGCATACTTGGTGTGAGGGAGAGAAACCTCGACCACCTCTGCCCCATGGGCTTTAAGCCATTCGACCCCCTTCATCCACATTGCATCAATTTCAGCGGGAATGCCATCGACGCGATATTCTTTGGGAATGCCGATTTTTTTACCCTTCAAGTTAGCGGAAATGTTGCGCGTCCATTCGGGAACCGGCAAATTCACGCTTGTGCTATCTTTCGGATCAAAACCGGCCATGCTTTCCAGCATGATCGCACAGTCTTTAACCGAGCGGGCCATCGGCCCTGCTTGATCAAGTGACGACGCAAATGCAATAATTCCCCAACGTGAGCACCGACCGTAAGTCGGTTTAATGCCTGAAATACCCGTAAAACTTGCAGGCTGGCGAATTGATCCACCGGTATCAGTCGCCGTGGCACCCATAGCACCTCGCGCAGCAACAATGGCCGCTGAACCGCCCGACGAGCCACCTGGAACCAGTTTGGTTGTAAACTTTTGACCATCCCAGGGCGACCAAGGGTTAACGATTGTTCCATAATAATTCGTATTGGAGGATGATCCCATCGCGAATTCATCCAACCCCACCTTCCCCAACATCACCGCACCGTCCCGCCATAAATGCGACGTCACTGTACTTTCATATTTGGGAATGAAACCATCAAGAATATGCGATGAAGCCGTCGTTAGAACATCAACCGTGCAATACAGGTCTTTAATCGCAAGCGGAATACCTTCCAATCGACCGGGTGTCCCCGCAGCATAGCGCGCATCAGATTCTTTAGCAGCCTTGCGCGCAATATCGGCAGTCTGCGTGATATAGGCATTGAGATAGGGTTGCGTCTTCTCACTGGCAACGATATGAGCCTCAACCACTTCAAGCGCAGAAAACTTTTTAGCCTTCAACCCTGCAAGAGCATCAGAAATTGTAAGATCGGTTAATGCAGTCATTATTCAATCACTTTCGGCACAACAAAGAAGTCACCCATCACATCCGGCCCGTTCGCCAACAGATCGGCAGCATACCCTCCATCGGTAATATCATCGGCACGCCGCGGCAGTTTTTGCTTGGCAACCGACGTCAGTGGTTCAACGCCTGTTGTGTCAATCTGATTTAATTGCTTCATCATATCCAGAATGTTGCTGAGCTGTTGAGCCAAAAGCTCCTGCTCTTCTGGTGTCACATGAATGCGCGCAAGGTTGGCAATTTTTAAGACATCATTGCTATTTAAAGTCATCGTCTCTTCCCATTTCAATAACTTCCGTGCAAACTAGCACTCACCATGCCAATCTGCAAGCTCGACGATCTACCCTCGCTTTTACGCCCAAACCAAACGCTTTTAGGTATTGATAACGGTGCCAAACAAGTCGGAATTGCATTAAGCGATGCACGACTCACCCTCGCCTCTGCTCACAGCATCGTCAAGCGCGATAAATTTTCGGGGCTTGTGCAAAAACTTCAGTCCATCATTAGAGAATGGGATGTGGGTGCGTTTATTATTGGGCTACCACTCGAACTTTCCGGCCACTTCGGCCCCGCAGCACAAGCGGCACGAACCCTAGGCGCAAATTTAGATAAAGCTTTTTCACTTCCCATCGTTTTTTGGGATGAGCGTTTTTCAACTGCCGCCATTCAGCGTGAATTAATCAACGTGGCTGACATGAGTCGCGCTAAACGTTCAGCGGTTATTGATAAGCTGGCCGCCGCATACATCTTGCAAGGCGCAATCGATTATATTAATAACAAAAAGTCTACTTCTGGTAAGGATTTTGATTCATGAAAAAGCGCATTCTTTCCGGCATTAAACCGACGGGAACACCCCACATCGGCAACTATGCAGGAATGCTCAGGCCGTTTATTAACAACATTCGCACATCGGAAAACGAATCGCTGATTTTTATTCCTGATTACCATGCACTGAATAATCCTAATGCACGCCGTAATCTCAACCAACTATCCCATGAACTGGCTGCCACCTTGATCAGTGTGGGCTTTAATCCTGATGAATGTATTTTCTTTCGTCAATCGGATGTGCCGGAGCACTTTGAGCTGATGTGTTTTCTTATGAATTTCACGCCCAAAGGTTTGATGAACAGAGCCCATGCGTATAAAGCCATCGTTCAAGACACCCCCGAAGGTGAAGATCCTGACATTGGCGTCAACATGGGCGTTTATAACTACCCCATGCTGATGACGGCTGACATTCTTCTTTACGATATTGACATTGTCCCCGTTGGGCGTGATCAACGTCAACATATCGAATTTGCGCGGGATATTGCCGGAAGCGTGAATGCTTTTTACAACACCGATGTCTTTAAGCTTCCCGAGGCCTCGCTTGAAGAAAGCGTTATGGAGCTACCCGGCTTTGACGGACGTAAGATGAGCAAAAGTTACGGCAATATTATTCCCCTTTTTACCGAGGAGGATGAACTCGTTAAGCTTTATAAACGGGTCAAGACTGATAGCAAAGCCCCCGAAGAACCCAAATCGAAAGATAATCTGATTTATCAACTCTACATGGCCATTGCCACACCTGAACAATTAGCAGATTTTGAAAAGCGTTTTCTGGGTGGCGGGCTTGGTTATGGCAAAGCAAAAGAAGAACTCGCCCATATTCATGTACAAAACTTTAAAAATGCACGTGAAAGCTATCACAATCTGCTGAAAGACCCAACGATTATTGATCGAATACTTGAAAATGGCGCCGCAAAAGCGCGCGAAATTGCCACGCCTGTACTAAAACGTGTAAAAAAGACTGCCGGATTTTTCTAAATCGGTTACACTTCGTCCTGTTTATAATAATCCGCTAAACAGGAGGCAACGTATGACCAATTGTGACGATGATGGGGCAACGCTCACAGCTGATGAAGTTGTTGAAATTGAAGACGGTTTATTCGAAATCAATCGTATCTCACTTAATGAAGATGCGATTTTTTTTGATGGTGGGGCAGATGAAGAAGAGCAAGACATTGAAGACTTGCTCTCCGATTACACCTACTCAGTCTGGATTAATGATGCGGCGGAAACCGTTTTAGGCAAAGAAAAATTCCAGCTTTTAATTAAACGAATTGCGCAAATTGAAGGTGTGGAGCGTCTTCTTCATGAAGATACGGAAATCCTCTATGTCAAAGCCCCAATGCTTGATGAGGATGAGCTTCATAACGAACTTAGAAACACCTACTTTGAGCTGAAATCAGAGGAAGCCTAAGCTACTTTACAATACCATCATGTGTCGTGAATTTTGGCTTAATAAGGTGCTCCTGCAAGGGGGCACCTTTTAAAATCAGGAATTACACCAAATTAAAAAGCCCTTTCACGGAATCATACTATCACCGCATCGTTTGGGGATATTTACCCTTTTGGTAGATTCTCATAAAGAAACAACAGCATTCTCAAAAAAGCTGCTGTTCAAGCCAACTCAATTATGTGATTGTGCGGTATCAAAGCTTTTAGTGGTCGGTCAGTTTTACCATATTCAACATGATGTCTGTCTATTAATTTTTTCAGCCCGCCACAACCATCCATTCTGAATGCCTTACAGGCAAAGTCTAGAGCGCAGCACACGGCAGTCTCTCTATAACAATCAGACACCTCCCTGAGTCTTCTAAAAGTTACACCTGTAACAACAAATACTCGTGTTCTGTCCACATGCACAATTGCCCCCCCCACAACAACCCCACCAGAGGGATATGATGCTCCAGGAATTGGAATTACACTGCCAACGTTAGTTCCGAAAATGCGATTAGCAACTACGGTAACTGCTGCATGAAAGATCTGTTCAACACTGGATAATTCTGGAATCATTGCTACTTGCAGAAGCCCACTATCATTCATAATCATAGCTAACTCCAAACTTAATTCACACAGAGATATGACCTTATAAAATTTTTACTCAGTCGCCCTACCCTACACTATTATCCCAATTGTGTGCAGGGATAATGATTTTATCGAAGAATTTAGATTGACGAACAACCACTTTTGTTATTATGGTGCGCGCCGTGGCGCCTGCGTGGCGGAATGGTAGACGCACAGGACTTAAAATCCTGAGGTCGCAAGACCGTACCGGTTCAAGTCCGGTCGCAGGTACCACGGTGCCACAATATACGTCTTTATTCAGTTTAACACTTTACAATCATATTATTTTGGTAACTATGTTGACCAAAATGAGATTCATCCGCAACACATCACCCGATATGATCTTTCAATTGAAAGGGTACTCCCTGATTGAATCTGCCATTGTTTTGGCCATCATTGGGCTGGTGCTTGGCTCGACGTGGGTTGCGTCGGGAAAAGTTATCGAAAACAAAAAAATTGAGGATACCTTAAGTGGTCTTTTCTTTTCAATTCATCGCCTGCAAGATCGCTATACCATTGGTGACGCATTATCCGTTGCCAATGGCACCGCAGTGACAAGCACGCTGATTGCTTTAAAAGTTTATCCTGAAAACTGGATAACTTCTTCCACGAAAGGCTATAATCCTTTTGGAGGTTCGCTCTGGGCAACCGTTGCATACAACGCAACAGGAAACCCTAATGCTCGTGTTAATTTCGCGATTAACGGCGTACCTGCCTCAGCCTGTGTTCAACTGTTGATCAAAACAACCAGTAATATAGAGAAAAGCTCGTCAATATCTCTCATTGGCATGGGCCTGCAAACGGTATCTGTTAATGGTTACTCAACATGGCATGCAAATACTTTTCCAATTGATCTCAATTCTGCCCTCTCGGCATGCACGCTGAGCATCAACAATCTTTCGTTTGTAACAACCTTAGTACATTAAGATATTTTATTACGTATAGTAAATCATTGCGTTTTGACTCAAAAGAGCCTATAAAGCCGCATCTCTGAAAATGAGAAGTGTTAGGCGTGGTGCCTAACGCCGTTTTGCGTTTCTGGCACCCCTGCTGCCGACAGACATGTAAAACGCTTTTACAAGGTTGCTGATCGGCGCGTCCCTTTACGGATTTCTCCTCATCAGCATTCAGGCAGCAACCAGCAATGAGTTTTCATTGCGAGAGGATAGAATACGTATGGCTCGTTCTGCTATGGCCAAAGCTGGCCCTAAGGAAAATACAAAATCTGAACATCACTTTGAAAGCTTCGCCAGCCTGCTGGAAGAAAGCTTTGGTGCTTCCGAAAATCTGGAAGGGAGTGTCATCAAGGGCCGCGTTGTTGCCCGTAGTGATGATTTCGTAACCATTGATGTAGGCTTGAAATCTGAAGGTCTTATTCCGGTCAAGGAATTCGTCGGCAGTGACGGCAAGGTCAGCGTTAAACCCGGCGATGTGGTTGAAGTTTTCGTTGAGCGCATGGAAGACCGCAACGGTGATGTGATGCTGTCGCGCGAGAAAGCCCGCCGCGAAGAAGCATGGACTGTTTTGGAAGAATCATTCCAACGCAACGAACGTGTCACCGGCGTTATTTTCGGCAAAATCAAGGGGGGATTCAACGTCTCCTTGGGTGGAGCGATCGCTTTTTTGCCGGGCAGTCAGGTAGATATTCGCCCTGTGCGTGATGTCACCCCGCTAATGGGCACACCGCAGCCTTTCCAAATCTTGAAGATGGACCGTCAGCGCGCAAACATTGTTGTCTCACGCCGCGCTGTGCTTGAAGAGAGCCGCGCTGAAGCCCGTACGGAGCTGGTCGCCGGCCTCAAGGAAGGTCAAATCCTGCAAGGTGTGGTCAAGAACATTACCGATTACGGTGCGTTCGTTGATCTTGGCGGTGTGGATGGACTCCTGCACGTTACCGATATTGCATGGCGTCGTGTTAACCACCCTGGCGAAGCGTTGACTATCGGCCAAACGGTTGATGTTCAGGTGATCCGCTTCAACCCTGATACCCAGCGTATCAGCTTGGGCATGAAGCAGCTTGAGAGCGATCCGTGGGCTGATGTCGCCAACCGTTTCCAACCTGGCACACGCTACACCGGTAAAGTGACCAACATCACGGATTACGGTGCGTTTGTTGAGCTGGAAACCGGCATTGAAGGTCTGGTTCACGTTTCTGAAATGTCATGGACGAAGAAGAATGTTCACCCGAACAAGATTCTCACTGCGGACCAAGAAGTTGAAGTACAGGTCTTGGATGTTGATCAATCCAAGCGTCGCATCAGCCTCGGCATCAAGCAATGCCAAGACAACCCATGGTCCAGCTTTGAGCAATCCCATAAAGTGGATGATGAACTCGAAGGCGAAATCCGCAATATTACCGAGTTCGGTTTGTTCGTGGCCTTACCGGGGGACATCGATGGCATGATTCACATGTCCGACCTCGATTGGGGCCGCTCAGGTGAAGAAGCCATCAAAGACTACAAGAAGGGTGATGTCGTCAAATTCAAAGTTCTTGAAATCGACGCTGAAAAAGAACGTATCAGCCTCGGCATCAAGCAACTGACGACCGATCCGTTTGAAGGCGCTGTTTCGTCCATCCACAAAGGTGATGTTGTGACATGTACCGTGAGTGCGATCAATGATGCGGGCATCGATGTAACGATCGCTGATGGCTATACCGGCTTCATCAAGAAAGCGGACTTGAGCCGTGACCGTAGCGAACAACGTCCTGAACGTTTTGCTGTGGGCGAGAAAGTGGACGCCAAAGTCACAACTGTTGATCGCAACAGCCGCAAGATCGGCCTGTCGATCAAGGCTCGCGAAGTGGAAGAAGAGAAGAAAGCACTTGCCGAGTATGGCTCCGTTGATAGCGGTGCGACACTGGGCGACATTCTCGGTTTCGCTACTAAAGAAGGTCAGAAGAAGTAAAATTCTTCTTCATAAAATGCTTGAAGCCGTGGAGGAAACTCCACGGCTTTTTGCTTATACAAGAGCGCATCTCCCGAAGATTACCCACACTGAAATGTCAAACCCTGTCGGGCAAACAGCGGGACCATAATAGCAACCAATTTTTCCCTGAAGCCCTCAGGCGGGCCCCATGGGTTACGTGCAGCAGCATCAACCTCTGCTTGTGAGAGGTATCCAATAACGCCTCCAGTTTGACCATTAAAATCGTCTGTAGTTGCGTTAGGGAGCCCTTTGGTTTGAAGACGAAATGCTTCTGTAACCTCCCCATTCATAATATCATCAACAAATGCTGCAGGAGGCTGATACCCACAGTCCCAAATGTAATAACAAAGAGCATCAGGGAACTGCCATCTTCTTTTAGAATCAAAAGCAACGATATTATCACCAGAACTATTAGGTGAAAACAAAGGAGATGCCCTACGATGAATATAACCACTCGCAGGCGCATCGCATTTATGAAAACCCATTTTTTGCTCCTTTTTAAAGAAAATGCATATAATTGACATATTAGGGTATTGCTAAGTCTTACAATAACCGCAATCTCAAAGTCAAAAGGCTTTTAGCCCCTCGAGAATAGCTCGACGATTCAATCATGAATATATTAGGCTCAGACCTCATTCAATTTTGAGAACTCCCAGAGGATCGAAGTGATGATTCAGTGATGGTCAAAGGTGGCCATGGCTGAGATGTGGATATCATGGGTGAGGATGAAGGAAGTAAAATTCATGAGGAACTCGTTAGCTATGCTACGGATGGCATTGAATTTAGTGTAAATTTTTTTACTGAACTTAGAAATAAGTTATTGGACGACCAGCCAAAAACTCCGGCAACCCATACACGAAATTTGGATCTGCCTCCGGGCCCGTAACAATTTCAAATAGTTAAATACAATTTAAGCGTAAAATTCGTTGTTGTTTTTTCTGTTTGGGAACAAAACTTCTAAGCAAGCGTTTTAGAGGTGTAACACTTAACAGAAAGAGACAAAAATGACGCTCTCATCCAACCCTATTAAGTTTCTCATTCTTGCCGCGTTGATGCTTTCCCCCATGATGCTAACCGCCTGCAACACCATGGAAGGGGCTGGCAAGGACATTCAAGCTGGTGGTGAAAATCTTGAAGACGCAGCTCAGGACAACAAATCGTACTAATCAATACGGGCGTGACGCTAACACCTCTAATAAACCAAGCATCACACCAACTTTTGAAAGGAGTTTACGATGAGAAGTCTACTCTTGTTTTTGGTCGGCGTCCCCATTCCGATCATTATACTCTACAACATTTTCTATTAAGAACCGTTCCCCTTCAGAGTATGCCCCCGCACTCTCAGCGTTAAAGGCTGGTGGATAATCCACCAGCCTTAATTGTCCGAATAGTCGAGCGTCTTTACCTAAATTTACCGATAGCGCATCTCCATAAGATAGATGCACTCGTTTTATTCTTTTGACGCAAATACGTCGTCAAAAATGGTCTCTTTCGATCCCATCTTTTCGGGAATTGCGCTAGACCGCATGACGAATGGGATAACTTTGGTTGTTGAGAATAACCTGCCACGCTTGGCGGCGTAACGTGTCAACAAAAACAGGCGCACGTAAATTCGCTGTTACTTCAAGGTTATCCTTGCTTTCGTGACGTACTGTAAGAATGCAAAGCACCACACCATCTTCGGGCTTAATGCCATAATATTTGTAAACAGAAGCGATATCATCTTCACCAATCATGGTGTTCACTTTGTCCAAAGCGAGGCAAGGAAAAGAAACATGCGCTTCTTCCAAACTTTGCAGCAAAACCAAATTACGATCGGGAAAGCCGGGAAGCGGAATCATGCCAAACTGTTTTAGCTCCTGAAAACCCAAAATAGGCTTTTGCATCTCGATCATTTGATCTGCGCGAAAAGTCAGTGTGCCGTAACGGCTTTCGATTAAGTAGTTTTCAGGCTCAGGTGCCGAGGGCGTTTCTTCTGTGGTCATGGTCATCCCAAGTAATGTAGTCCCTAACTCTACCTTAGCCAAGCTATCATTCAACATATTTCTCTCCCTCGTTAAAAGTTGCGCATTATTCATGCCAAACCCGCGCGCAAAAAGTTTGGCTCAGCCTTAAACCATGTTTAATAAGTCGTCATACATACTGTTAACGGTTGATACGATTCGCGATGAGGCAGCATAGGCGTTTTGAATAACAATAAGGCCAGCCAACTCCTCATCAATATTGACACCGCTGACCTCACCCTGACGGGTTTGCAGCTCGCTCATAAGGCTTTTCTGAAAATCATAATTGTCAGAAGCATTTTGGGCACTGGTTGCACTTGCTTGAACAACCGAAGCGGCATACTCAGACAACCGTTGGCGAGAAGCCGGTAAAGATCCGCGCGAGGCAAAAACAAATTGGTTTTGAAAAACACTGGCCATGGCTGTCGCCCCACTGCCATCCCCTGCCCCGACGTACCATTCTTCAGTGGTAGGATCGGTGGGATCGCGCAATGTACTCGACAAATGCCCCCGACCGAGGTGAGTCGGATCATCAACAATATCCTGACGAACAGAAATATCTTCCGCCGCACTAATCGCATTATCATCAATCACAAAAAGGTTGTTCAATCCCATCAGGTAATTAAAATTTGCGCTTCGACCGCTGCCCGAACCATCATCAAATGTACTAAGGGTATCATCAATTGCAATACCGTACCCGCTGTTTGGGTCTACACCAATCTGCAGGGTGCCGTTCACCACCCGCGCAAAAGCACCGCCCGAATATGCGCCCGTTACACCCGTTCCAGACATGTTGGTTAAGCCCGCAATGTCTGATCCCGTAGACGTCATTGTTAAAGCGGGAGAAGGCGGCCAAGGCGCAGCCCCTGGCCAACCGGCAGGTGTGGGCGGCGTGACGGCACCCGCTGGCGGAGTTGCAGCATACGCCCCATTGAGCATATTGACGATATCGCCAACCGTTAAATCATAAGTAAAAGGTGACCCGGTGATTCCCGAAACATAAGTTTCCATCGCCGATTTGAACTCGTCAAGATCGACCCGCATGCCTTGGCCTACCGCATTGCCATCAGAATCAACAATAGCAAATTGAATGGTGCCATATCCTGTGGTTGTGCCGTTATTATAAGCCGTAAGCGGAATGCTCGCTGTGTTAGTGGGGTCAAGCAAAACGCTGCTGTCAAACTGAGTCAGGCCCTCAAACTCTTGTAGCCCGCCAAGCGGCATAGCGCTACTATGGGCACGATTAATTTCATCGGCTACCATCGCTGCAAGTTGATCCAATTGATCTTGCAGACCAGGTAAAATGTCATCACGCAACTCAATCATTGCCGCGATTTTTCCTGATTTAATATCACCTGTGATATCATCACGCACATCTTCAATTTCAATTGGCTGAAAGCCCCCTGGATAAACAGTGCCAGCCGAAACCCCAGTAGGAGAACTAAAATTAATTGTACGCGGCTCGCTATCAAGCAACTGATAGCTGGCACCTGTCATAACATGAAGAGCACCGTTATCTAACTCATACCACTTGATATCCATCTGCTCAGCAATCGCGGAAAGTGCTTTATCACGCTCGTCTAAAAGCTCGCCCATCGGTGCGCCAGTAACTTTTGCGCGAACAATCTCCGTATTCAAGCGATCAATTGAGAGAAGATTTTCATTCACAACATCAACACCCTGCTTAATTGCACTGTCAACTTCTTCACGCAGTGATTGAAGTGTATCGCTAAGGTTATTAAATTCATCGGCCAGTCTTTGCGCACTGGTAACTGCACTAAATTGATTTACAGATTGACTCGGATCAACAGCAAGTTGCTCAAGCTCAGTACGAAACGTATTGAGAATTCCCGCAATCGACGCATTGTCAGACGGCGCACCAAATAAATCTTCAATTCGGCTGTAATATGAAGAAATTGCGTCTGTTTGCGATAAAACCGATGTTTGCTGATTAACCGAGCGGATCAAAAATTTATCGACAACGCGCGAAACGCCATCAATTTTGACACCATTTCCTATACCATCAACCACCAAAGTCGAAACATCAGCGACTTTACGGGAATAGCCTTCAGTAGATGCATTGGCAATGTTGGAAGAGTTGATTTGCATCAACGCTTGGTTGACCTGCAAGCCGGACAGTGCGGTGTTTAAACTGGCATTTAAAGACATTGTCCACCCTCCCTTATATTCTAAAGCTCTTTAATTTATAACCGCGTGTTCAGGGTAACACCTTGCGCGTCACCCTCTGTCCCCAAAAGCGAACCATTCGCCGAAAGTGCATATCCCGCCGGACTTTGCCGCTGTTGACGCACAGCCTGCACAATGACGTCCATTACGCGATGAGCCGCCTCTTGGGCCACTGAAAGGGCCAGCATATTTTTCTTGATCGCTGATTGCAAAAGCACATGTCGCTCTTGTAATTTTGTTCTTTCTTCAGGAGAAAATGCCTCTTCGTTTGCAAGGTGCGCGTCGCGCTGTGCATTCATTCTCAATGTATAGGCTGCAAACAGCTCAGCTTTTTCTTTCGCCAGAGCCTTTAATTTTTCATTACTGTGCTTGTAAACCCCTTGTGTTTCTTCCTCTAGCACATGCTGCAGTTGCTTCATGATTTCGAGCAATTCAGAAACGGGATTAAGTGTGGTTTCATTTTCCATCAGCCATCTCCTGAAGTTTAAGCATTTCTTTTTCAACACTTGATGCCAGTCCGATACCACCACCCTTGGCGATTGATTTTGCATATTCTTCGACCAGCATACCGCGCCATGTTTCTTCAGCAGAACCACCGCCGAAGGTTGAATCAACCTCAACCGTTTCAAACATTGGCTTCAGCATTTCTCCAAGATAGACCGCCTCAAAGTCGACTGCTGCATCGTGAATTCGCTTAGTCGCAGCCGGCGAAAGAGATGAACTTTCTTGCTTTTGACCAGCAGGGACTTGGAGGAAATGGCCTTGTGGCTTATAGCCTGAATATTGTCCTGCATAAGGTGAATAAGCATACATTACAGCACCTCCAGGTCTGCCTGCAAAGCACCTGCCGCCTTGATTGATTGCAAGATGGTAATCATATCACGTGGACCAATGCCCAGTGCATTCAACCCGCTGACCAATTCCTGCAACGTTGGGGAGTTCATAAGAATGCCCAGCTTTTTATCCGCCCCTTCATCTACCTGTATTTCTGTCTGGGGCACAACGACAGTCTCGCCGTTTTCACTAAAAGGCTCGGGCTGCGAAACTTGCGGTTTTTCAGTAATTTTAATAGTCAAATTGCCTTGGGCAATGGCAACCTCACTGATGCGCACATCGGCCCCCATCACAATGACACCCGATTGCTCGTCAATCACAACACGTGCAACTTGATCAGGTTGTACGCGCAAATTCTCCACTCGCGTGATGAGCGAAACCACTTGTCCGCGCAGCGCAGCAGGTGGCGTAATCACGACACTGGACGGATCCGTCGCAAGCGCAGTACCGGGAGCCAATTCTTCGTTGATGGCACCGGCAATCCGCTGCGCCGTGGTAAAATCAGGATTACGCAATGAAAGATGCACTTTTTCCATTTGGTCGAGGGAAAAATTGATTTCGCGCTCGACAATCGCTCCGTTGGCAATGCGAGCAGAGGTCGGTACGCCTTTGCTTACACTTTGGGCTGCACCTACGGCTTCAAACCCTCCCACGGCAACTTGGCCCTGCCCCACGGCATAAACTTCGCCATCTGCACCTAAAAGCGGCGTAACCAACAGTGTACCGCCAGTCAAATCCTTGGCATCACCCATGGCAGAAACTGTGACATCAATACGTGATCCTTGGGAAGAAAACGCCGGTAACGTTGCCGTGACCATAACCGCAGCCACATTTTTTGTTTTGACATTCTGGTCATGAATATTGACCCCCAACCGTTCGAGCATGCTTTTGATGCTCTGCTCCGTAAACGGTGAATTGGTCAGGCTGTCGCCCGTTCCTTTTAACCCAACGACAAGGCCGTACCCGATCAGCATATTTTCGCGCACGCCATTCACGTCAGCAATATCTTTAATGCGCACGCCTTCTGCAGCAAAAACCGGTGATGAGCTGAGCATAAACAGGCAAAGCAACACGCGAAGAAGGCGATCGATGGACATTTGGGCACTCCTCTCTTAGAGTTCTTCTAAGGGTTCTGAGTACGGATATGCGAAGATCATGCCAACTACACCAATAAATTAACACATTGTTTTTTCTTAATTTTATATAACAAAAAAAGAATTTTTCGCGATATCGGTAAAAACTGCCGCATCATTCACCATGCCTGCACCTCACCATCGCCCTGCTCAGCTGTTAACCCCTAGCGGCGCAGACCGTTTTCGCCTAAGCTAAAAAAATGAAGATTGAGAATACCAAAACGAGCAAGACAGGCGGCATTCGCAAATCCGGCGGAACCTCAGCCCCCTCATCCGTCGATTTTGCCTCTGAATTAGAGAGCGAAAATATCGCAGCGGCCTCTGGCAATGCCTCGACTGTATCGGTAAGTAGTGCAGCCGCTCCGGCAACGGTAAGCGCCCTTCTTGCCCTGCAAGGCTCGGCCGTTGAAGGGGGCGATGCGGGAACGGCACGGGCTAAAAATCGCGCCGAGGATTTACTGCAAAAACTTGATCAGCTTCGCCTTGATTTGCTGAGTGGGGGAATTCCGCGTGACCGTTTGATTGGCCTAGCTCATAGCTTAAAGAGCGCCAAAGATGCGGTTTTTGACCCACAGTTGCGTCAAATTTTGGATGATATTGATTTGCGTGCCCAAGTTGAGTTGGCTAAATACGATCCCTATAACCGTGGCTAAAGCACACGGATAAAACAGCCGGAAGATCACCCTACCAGCCTTTTTTATTTGGTCTTAAACAGCGCTCTAGAGCGCATCTCCCGAAAAAGACGCGCTCTGTTTATTTATTTAGCGCAAATACATCGTCAAAGATGGTCTCTGCAAGCCCATCTTTCTGGGATTTCTCTAGTTACCAGCAATCTGTTCGCGATAACGACTGAATTCACCATGCTGGGAATCATCCAACCCGGCCAATTCCTCGGCTTCTGAGACGCGCAGGTTGATAAACATTCCCACAAAACGAATCAAAATAAACGTCATAATCACAGCATAAAGAATCACCACAGCCGCTGCGATAAAGTTTGCCGTAAGAAGTTTTGTGGTGCCATCAATTAAAAAACCTTGATTGGTTACAGCTGAGTTTACTTTGGAACTCGCCAGCAAGCCAGTCATAATGGTGCCAACAAAACCACCCACACCATGGCAGCCGAAAACGTCCAAAGCATCGTCAAGGTGT
This sequence comes from Bdellovibrionales bacterium, assembly GCA_039808765.1. Classification (GTDB taxonomy): domain Bacteria; phylum Pseudomonadota; class Alphaproteobacteria; order UBA2400; family UBA2400; genus JBDHTQ01. The sequence goes on along the minus strand of JBDHTQ010000005.1, from coordinate 138,639 downwards.
GTTGCACGCTTGATCATACGCGACGCAGCGTTACACACAATACCTGCCACAAGCCCGATTAAAATAGAGCTTGAAATGCTGACAAATCCCGCCGCCGGCGTGATCGCAACTAAACCAGCAACCAATCCGACTGCACTCCCCACTGCTGACGGTTTACCATTCGCAACCCAATCGTACGCCATCCAGCTAAGGAAGGCGGCCGCGGCAGCCAAGAAAGTTGTAGCAAAGGCTTGAGCCGCCAATCCGTTTGCAGCCAACGCCGAACCGGCATTAAAACCGAACCAACCAAACCACAACAGAGCAGCACCGAGTAGAACCATGCTCACATCATTAGGCCGACTAACTTCATGCCCGTGCACACGACGGCCAAAAAGTAGCGCAGCGACAAGTGCAGAGACACCCGAGCTGATATGCACAACCAATCCTCCCGCAAAGTCCAGGCCGCCAGAGGTAAAAATCCACCCCCCTTCACCCCAAACCCAGTGGGCAATCGGCGCATAAACGAGCAAGCTCCACAAGGCCATGACGACCAGCCATGCTTTAAAATTTACACGCTCAACCAGCGAGCCGATGATCAAGGCCGGTGTAATGATGGCAAACATCATTTGAAAAAGCACAAATGCCAAATGGGGAATATCATAGGTCGATCCATTCAGTACAAATGAGTCTGTTCCCACATTTTCAAGCATAAAATATGGTTGCGGCGAACCGACAAATGATGATCCAGGACCAAACGATAGGCTATACCCTACAACCGCCCACAAAATCCCGACAACAGCCAGGGCGGAATAGTTTTTAAAGAGCGTGGACACAACATTTTTACGCTTCACCATTCCGGCGTAAAAAAAAGCCAATCCTGGCGTCATGAGCATCACCAGTGCACTGGCCACCAATACCCAAGCGGTATTGCCAGCGCTGATTTCGGGCAACGTCGATGAAGCCAAAGCAACATCAGGGTGAAAAGCCGCAAACATACCCATAAGGGCGCTGGCCATAACCTTCTTCATCATTTTTCTCCTCCGTTGAATATGAAAAAGCAGAACGCCTTTTCAACAAGATTACTGCTTGTGCTCTTTATCAGGCTCTTGGACAATCACGCCAATCCAGCCTAATCCATCATACTCCTGATACCCGAGTGTTTTAGCATACGCGACGGTATTGCCCCGTGAATCCGTGTAAAAACCCTTGGTTTTTCCTTCTTTTTGCAAATGAAAGTTCTGCAAAAGTCCCTCACCGTCCGATGAGGCAATAATCCGATTACGATTATCCAACATAAGCACGCGCGTGCGTGTCCATTCTTCTGCACTCAAGTTTGGCTCATCTTTTACAATAATGCGTGATTGCTCTGGCCAGTCAAAGAAAACACCAATAACCCCCAACGCTCGGCCATGAATATCGCCCCCTACCCGCACGGCCGTGGCATAGACGGCAACAGGCTTGTCATGATGTAAGGGATCTCTAAAAATATCATCGACAATGTAATCATCACCGCTGCGGGTCGCAATCGCTTCTTTAAACCATGTCACATTTGATAAATCCGAACCGATCACCTGTGGATAAAGATCAGGTTGTGAACAGGCGATAACATTCCCCATGCTATCAACCAAAACAAGATTCATATAAACCGAATAAAAACGATTGATAATCCCCAGCCGCTTGGTCGCCAATTCAACACTGGTGCGATCCATGTTTTCCATACAGCGGAAAAAAGCCTCGTCCGTCGCCCACCAGCGCACATCGGCCGTACGTTCATAAAGATTACGAACAATCAGCTGTACTAATGTTTGCGCCATTTCAGCCAGCCGCTGATTATCACGTTCGATAAAGCTTTGTGCCAACACCGCCGTCTGCTTCATGATGTCGGAGAGAACCCGCGTACGTAAATCTTTGGAGTTGCTGGCAGCTTGCAAGGCAAGTGATTTGACTTCGTTGGCCACTACAGCAAATCCGCGCCCCAGTTCGCCCACCCGTACAGCCTCGATGGTGGCGTTAAGAGCAAGTAAGTTGGTTTGATGAGCAATTTTTTCATTGGCGGCAGCAAATTTTTGCACTTCACTTTGAATCGTCTCAATAATCTCATCGATCTTAATATTGGACATTCCACAAACCTTTCACCAATTTCAGAATTGAGTATTCTGGTATGTAGTTGATAAAAAGTTAATATAAATTAAGCATAAAACGCCATAAATGCAGACTTTTTAACATTGAGTGCAACCATAGTTTTAATTTTGGACTTAAAAAGGTGAGATTAGTTTGATTCTTAAAATTTTTTATGTCCAATAAGAGGGAGAAAGTTAATAAAGGCAACCTATAAAAAAATTGGGGGCAATGTTGCCCCCAGAAATAAAATCACTGACTCAGAAGACAAAAAAACGTCTTGGCGAGGTGACTGCGCTTATTAAGGCGAGCGAAAGCTCACCTGTATGGCCTGGCCAGTCTCAACTTTCTTAAATTGCTGGTCTATAGCTTTGACCATCCCTTTAAATTGAGTCAAGTCCTGCCCTTTTAAGCTGTCATCATTGGTAGAAAGATTTGCCACGCGTAAAGGATTAACCTGTGTGCCATTGACGAGCACTTCATAGTGTAAATGCGGCCCAGTGGAGCGACCTGTCGTTCCCACATACCCAATGATATCCCCCTGCCGCACACGGCTGTGCACACTTAAGCCCGACTCAAAGCGGCTCATATGCCCGTAGGCGGTTGAAATGGTAGAGCTGTGGCGAATGCGGATGTAATTGCCGTATCCACCTTTCCAGCCGCGCTCAACAATCTCACCATCACCGGAAGCATAAATCTTCGTTCCTGTAGGGGCAGCAAAGTCAACCCCGCGATGCATCTTGGTGTACCCTAAAATTGGATGCTCACGCATACCAAAACCGGATGAAATTCGCACCGCATTAACGGGGGTGCGCAATAGCGTACGGCGCAAGCTTTTTCCTTCGGCGCTGTAATAGGCTTCACTCCCATCTTTGAAGCGGTAAAGATAAACTGGAATGGTTTTTCCTTTGGTAGAAATCTCGGCAAAAAGGATTTTACCAGTACGAACCAAAACCCCTTCCGGATTGCGACGCACTTCGTAAAGAACACGGAATGTATCACCCGAGCGAATATCACGCTGAAAGTCTACTGTATAAGAAAGTGCCTTCACCAAACCACTCATTGTGCTGACAGGTATGCCAGCCCGAATGCCGGCTTCATAAAAACTGCTGTCAATACGCACAGAAGCGGCCATGATATCATTGCTGAGCGGACGAACAACCGTTGCAGCCTTAAAGCCATTATCATTTCGCTCTACCCGCACAGAGCGGTCAGCTTCCGGGTCAAACTCAAAACCGGAAAAAACACCTTCATCGAACACAACCGTTACTTCTTCACCGGCTTTAATTTGACGGGGATTATAAACCTTACTTAACGCTGACATTGCTTCATGCGCTTCGGCGGAAGGAATCGCCAGTTTGCTCAGAACATCAAAAAGCGTATCACCCCATTGCAGCGTCATCACACGACGAGAAGGGTCTTGCTCTTCGTCAGGCACCTCCACATCGGCAGTTTCTTTTTCGGCTGTAGGCGGCACCAAAGGCGTTTCTTCATTAAACGCGACATCATCCTCTGGAGCGTCAGGTAAATCAGGCAAAGCCAACTCAGCACGCATCTCGGGCGTTGTATCACCGCTAATCGCATAATTGTCGTCATCTGCATGATCAAATGCATAAAAAGCGAACATAAGCGCGAGCGGCACACCGATGGTCAGTGTAGCTGCAGCAGAAACCCATCCTCTTGCAGAAAATGTTACTGAATCAAACAAGCGAGAACGCAGAGTTTGGGACGGGTTAAGAATGGTATATTTGGCTTTCATAGCGAACGCACCATGCCTTTTTGTATTCGTAATGTCAACCATTTAAAACAAGGGTCGAGACGTACATTTCTTGTCTCTAAAAATCGACAAAAATACATAAGATTTACTTAAAATTATACGATTTATTCTCTATGTGACATTTCGTTTTCTCTCGATTCGCAGGATGAGGCACGCCAATGCTCTAAATGTTTTTTAAAACAGAAAAATCATTTAAAATCATAATGATAGAAACGCTATCAACAACAGGCGAATGAGTTATGAGATGATTAACCGGCCCCACATGATAGAGACAGGATTAAACCTTTAAATACAGAGACTTAAACCTCCGAACAGACCACGAGCCCCCAAAAAAATTTAAAAAAACGATTAAGTATTTTATTTTGACGAAATAATAGAATATAAGAGCTAGCAATTTTTAGAGGCATATTAATTAGGAGCATATTAAAATGGCAAAAGAAACTTCACCATCTATAGCTATGCTGAGCTTTGAGCACTTGGCTTATCCTGATTTTGTAACTGAACTAAAGAAACCTGAAAAGCCGAAATCTGTTTGGCTTGAGCTAGGGTTTGTAAACACAGACCTAGGTGCATTTCTCGAATTAAAACCTACGGAATTTTCTGCTTTTCTGAGGAAAAAAAACACAGGGCATGGATTGCCCCGAACCCCTGAAGAAGAAAAAGAAGAAAAAGCGTTTACTCTCTTAGAGTTTTACGCAACCTTAGCGCTATGTAGTAAACATTATGGTGCCATACAAATTGCTGCGCGTGGCACAAACCCCCCGAGGTCTGCTAACACGGTGACACCAGCACCTACAGAAAGTGGCACGACCCCCCAGAGTCAAGACTTGATAATCCAATTTATTATTCCATCTAAAGTTTTTTCACGTGGAAAAGCTGATCCTCTTGGTTCTGCCCAACAAGCCTTTCAATGGATTGCAGAAAGTCTTAAGAAGCCTGAAACATATGAAATGATAGCTATTCCACAATTACAAATATCTTCAGGGCAACGCATTTACAAAAAAATTTTTATGTAGCTGTTTTGTCCCATGGTGTGCTGGAATTGGTTAAGACCAAAGCGATGAGGGTTGTTTTCCATATTTTATTGGTGTCTTTCATATGGAGAAAACTTCTTGGGAGGTCACACGATGTTTGGCAAAATTGTCAACATCAGAAGGTGTTGTCGGCTCTGCTTGAGTTCGTCATCTGCGCCGAGTGATGGTGCGTGACTTTTACCTCTTTTTTTGTCGAACACACCCCTTTGGGCTTCATCTTGCTACAACGTCTTAGCCAACCGACACAGCCTCACACGGTCTGTGCCATTCACCAAAAAAAACTGCAATAACCAAGCCCCTTACACTTTTAACAAAACGGCTAAAAGCACCTCGTTAGCGTACAACATGGGGTGATTTAACTTTTTAAGCAATCATATCACGACTATTTTGGGCATACGAGCACGCGTTGTTTATCACCAACCCCAACAACAACGCCCAGTCCATGCGAGTCTTTGCAAAGTTTGGCCGATTGAGAGTCTTCACTTTTTCCTGCTGGCGCCGGGTCCACCGGGCGATTGAGAGCGGCGGGGCGGGAAACATAGTCCCCAAAAATGTTAAAGAGCGGGAGTGTACCGAACGTGCCCGCAGCCGCCAACACCATGCCGGCCACGAGTCCACGACGATGATTTTTCGGGATTGGCACGCTGGGAGGCTCACTTTTATTCAGAAGAACGGCTGAAAATGCGGTAGAGACCAAGCCCCCCAACGCGGCACTCAACATTTGTTTTCCCAAAGTCGGATTGCCGCCTGTCGCGTAGAGATACCCTGTCCCAGCAGCAGAAACACAAAAGAGGAATGCACTCGCAACCGTGGCCATACCACACATCGGATTTAAGAATGACCGGGCTTCGTCGATTTCCGCGTGATTCATTATAAGAGTATCTCCCTATTAAAAATTTCAATCAAAATATCTCAACCGATGCGCACACAATACAATAAGATAAATACTGAAATCAAGATTAATGCTTTGAGTTATGCTAAGCGCCCACCTTATACCCTGAAAAAGTGAGAATGAGAGAAAAACCGCTACGCCCCTCTTGCTTTTTCCCCCTATCTAGGGGTAGTGTGCGCGCAATCGAAAGGCCAAACACTATGAATCTCCGTAACATCGCTATTATCGCCCACGTTGACCACGGCAAAACAACGCTTGTGGACCAAATGCTTAAACAGTCCGGAACCTTCCGCGAAAACCAGCAAGTGGCTGAACGCGCCATGGACAGCAACGATCTGGAGCGCGAACGCGGTATTACCATTTTGGCGAAATGTACGTCAGTTCTTTGGCACAACCCCAAGGGCGAAGAAGTTCGCATTAACATTGTCGACACCCCCGGCCACGCCGACTTTGGGGGTGAAGTTGAGCGCATTCTCTCTATGGTTGATGGCGTTGTCGTGCTCGTGGACGCCGCCGAAGGCCCCTTGCCGCAAACCAAATTCGTGGTAGGGAAGGCCCTGCGCTTGGGCCTGCGCCCTATTGTTGTGATCAACAAGATTGATCGTTCTGATGCTCGCCCTGTTGAAGTTCATGATGAAATTTTTGATCTCTTCGCGGCGCTCGAAGCTAGCGAAGAGCAGCTTGATTTCCCCACCCTGTTTGCCTCTGGACGCCAAGGATGGGCCGTTGTTAATCAGGATGACGAACGTAAAGATTTGATGCCGCTCTTCGAGTTGATCGAGCGCCACGTCCCCGCCCCCGATGTTGCCGGACGATCAGATGAGCCTTTCCGCATGTTGGCGACCACCCTCGAAGCCAACCCCTATCTGGGACGCCTGCTCACCGGCCGCATTATGTCTGGTAAAGCAAAGCCCAATTTGGCGATCAAAGCCCTCACCCGCGATGGTGCCCTGATTGAACAAGGTCGCATTACGAAAGTTCTGGCCTTTCGTGGTTTGGAAAGGGTTGCGGTTGATGAAGCCGAACCCGGCGATATCGTCGCGATTGCCGGTTTAACCAAAGCAACTGTTGCCGATACACTTTGTGATATGAGTGTGAATGAGGCCATCACCGCACAAGCAATTGACCCCCCCACGCTGGCCATGACGTTTGGTATTAATGATTCTCCTTATGCCGGAACCGAGGGCGACAAGGTCACCAGCCGCATGATTCGTGATCGCCTTATGCGCGAAGCTGAAGGGAATGTCGCTATTCGTATCAGTGAAGCGGGTGGCTCCATTGACGCCTTTGAAGTAGCCGGTCGTGGCGAACTTCAGTTGGGCATTCTCATTGAGCAAATGCGCCGTGAAGGATACGAGCTTTCGATTTCTCGCCCTCGTGTTTTGTTAAAAACGGATGCCAATGGCCAAAAAACAGAACCGTTTGAAGAAGTAACGGTCGACGTGGATGAAGAGTATTCCGGCACGGTCGTCAACAAAATGTCCGAACGTAAAGCCGATTTGCGCGATATGCGTTCGTGCGGTATCGGTAAAGTTCGCCTCACCTTTTTGGCACCTTCGCGCGGCCTGATCGGTTATCACAGCGAATTTTTGACTGACACCCGCGGCACCGGCGTGATGAACCGCATTTTCTTTGATTATCTGCCTTACAAAGGCCCGATTCCCGGCCGTCGCACAGGTGCCTTGATCTCCAACGGTAAAGGCGAAGCCGTAGCTTATGCCCTTTGGAAGCTGGAAGACCGCGGCCCGATGCTCGTTAACCCGGGTGATCGCGTTTATCAAGGGATGATCATTGGCGAACACACCCGCGATAATGACCTTGAAGTCAATGTCCTGGAAGGTAAAAAGCTGACCAACATCCGCACCACCAGCAAAGATGAAGCTGTTCGCTTGACACCGCCCATTCAGATGACGCTGGAAAAAGCGATTGCCTACATTCAGGATGATGAATTGCTTGAAGTAACGCCCAAGTCCATTCGTTTGCGCAAACGCTTCCTCGATCCGAATGAACGCAAGCGCGCCTCCCGCCAAGCTGAAAGCGCCTAAGAATCTAAGAGAGGGAGGTTCCATGCCAATAAAATCTTTGGTGCCCTCCACTCAAGATTTATGGAGCAAAGCCTGGACATATGATGAGTCTGCGGTTGCCTGTGCCTTCACAAGGGATGGAGAAACCGCTGCGGTTGCTTTTTTGGATGGCGCGGTGCTTCTTCTCCATAAAGATGAAGAAAAGCTCTTGACCGTTACCAAAGCCGGTGCATCACCGTTAACACTGGCTGCCGAAAAATCATCTTTTTTAATCGGTAGCGACGATGGTCGTCTTTTGCGCATTTCATGGGAGAATGAACCGATTGAAATCGCGCACCACAAAGGAAAGTGGATCGAGCATATTGCCGTTCATGTTGAGAGCAACGTTTTCGCCTACAGTGCCGGCAAAGAGGTTTTTTTAAACACACAAAACGAACCATTGACGCACCCCAGCACAGTGGGGGGGCTTGGTTTTCACCCCAATGGCAAACGGCTGGCCGTAAGCCATTACAATGGTGTTTCACTGTGGTGGGTTAAGGCAAAATCTCCCGCACCGCAAATATTGGCGTGGAAAGGCTCTCACCTTTCCCTGCTTTGGCACCCGAAGGGCGATTACCTGATGACCTCCATGCAGGAAAACGCCCTCCACGGCTGGCGCATGAAAGATATGAATGAATTGAGAATGGCGGGATACCCCAACAAAGTTCATTCTATGGGATTTTCGGCCAGCACTAAATGGCTTGCCACATCAGGAAGTGAACAAATTATCTGTTGGCCATTTGCGGGCTCTGGCCCTCAGGGAAAACCGCCGATGGGTCTTGGTATTCCAGAAGGAAAACCCTGTACCGCGGTTGCCCTCCACCCCAAAGAAGAACTGGTTGCGGCTGGCTATGAAACCGGACGTATCGTTTTAGCGCTATTTGAGGATCAGCTCCCGATTGAACTCATCCCTCCCAACAACATCCCAATTAACTGCCTGACATGGTCACCTGATGGCCAAAATCTGATTGCCTGTGATAAAAACGGATCAAACTATCTTCTCACTGCACACAAAATTTTGTCCACCCAGACCACTACGATGCTTCGCGACGATCATTCGCAATTCGGTTCGCGTTAAACACTCTCGGCTCAAAATTTATTTTAGAGCGCATCCCTCGAAGATAGACGCGCTCTGTTTCGTTTATTTAACGCAGATACGTCGTCAAAGAGGGTTTCGTCGATTCCATCTTTTCCGGATTTGCTCTAGTACCTTGGGTGAACAAAGCAGACAATGGGTAACAATTGATCACAACTTCTTTGCTGCCCCCCATAATAACTTCCCCATCGATTGTAATCCGCAAAATGGGTATTTCCATACGCTCCTGTTACGCTTGATGAATTCGTTGTCCAACCAGTGCAGTCATAGACCCCTGATCCAGAGAAACTTGTTGCACCCGATGTAAAGAATCGCCCTGTCCAATAAAGCGTCTGCGTTGCGAAATAATTATAAGATGACCAGTAAAGACTATTGTTTGGGCCATATCCACCCGAGTCAGTTGTAAAAGCCGCCCCCCCCACATCTGGGTTCCCAACACGGGCAAAATAATAAACAGCATAGGGCATACCGATCAAACACTCACCCCCACTAATACAACGAAAAGATTTAACATAATCACTGGTCAATTGCCCCCCTGCAAGGGCATCATTATAATACTTCCAATTTGTTTTTGTTGTAAGCTCGGTCAAGCATTTTTGATCCATGCCGGCAGCTCCACCCATGTTGCCATCCCACTTGGTTTCTGTCATCACAAAATAACCCGCTTGGGTATAGGGTGCCGCTGGCGTAGATGCATATGCAGCATCGATCAAAGAGGGCTGGGTCCAACCGCTATTTGTACAAACTTCAAAAAGCTGGGTCGTTGTGTTCCATCTTTGTGCACCTACCAAGGAGGCATTGCACGTGGGTCGCTGTGCTGTCGTTCCCACGGCCCCGCGCATCGTATCAACCTTGCTGCCCATATCAAACGTTACGCCAGATGCCAACGTTGATTGGCCAATATTCAGTTGCCCTGTGCTCACATTTCCATAAAGTGCGTTTGCTATATTCAACTCATTACTCGCTGTCGGTGATGATGGATCCGTGCTCGCACCAATCATGACATTATTCGAACCCGTCGTTATCGTCTGTCCAGCCTGATAACCATAGGCCGTGTTATCGCTTCCCGTCGTCACAGACTGCAACGCATACGCACCAGCACCCGTATTGCGGCTTCCCGTTGCCACAACATCCAATGCACCATCACCAAGGGCGGTATTATTAACACCCAACGATCCATAATTCCCCGCATTAAAACCCAGAAATACCGTACCATTGGTATAATCGGTAACAGCATCACCAAAATCATCCAAGGCGCTTGCGCCCCCGCTTCCTCCGCCACTCCCTTGAGAGGGAAGCAAGTTCGCCAAAACCGCCAGATGCCCAACGGCGGGCGTATATCCCCCAATTGTCGACCATCCTGCCCCGGCTAAATTCACTTGCCACCCCCCACTTGTCCCTCTCACGGTTGTTGATGAGTCCGAGTAAATAAATCCCCCTGCAACGCCAAGCTCATTGATCACTTCATTTCCCATTTGGTCTGAAAGCTGAACACCTCCATTTGAGACAACAAGCACAACCAATGTATCATCAGCATCAGCCCCCGCAGCACCGCCGTCTTCTCTCTTCACAAAAATGCGATAGGTCTGGCCATAAGAATTTTGATTTACAAAATCACTTGGCAATTCTCCTGATGCCTGCATGCTCGAAAAAAGCACTTCCCCAGCGCTATCAATACTCGGTAAAGCCGAGAGTAACGCAGATCGATTATGTTCGGCATAAGATTTCGCTGCATTCGATACAGCAAGCACCTGACCAGATATAATCCGTGCTTGTGCCATGGAATTTGCAGTTCCACTCAGCTGCCAAATACCTGAAATCATCAATCCGGCCGCACCAAGAGCAATCGTTACTTCAAGAAGCGAAAACCCTTTTCTTTGTGCGCACAAATGATTACCTGATTTGATCATCATTTTTATGCCCTCAGCAGTTAGTGACGTCATTCGCGATCATTACGGATTAACCCAGCAAAGCAATCGTTGAGGAAGATTACATGTAGCGGATCCTGCACTGTATCGCCCATTGGTGATACTTGACGTAATGCCGAGAACACTCAAATCAGATGATGAATTACTCACCCAACCATTGCATGCGCCCCAAGCGGATCCATTAAAAACAGTAGTACTTGCACTCACCATCGCGGTCCAATACTGGTCCATAATACCGAAATAATTATAGGCTGCCCATGAAGCATTGTTATTTGGCCCATAACCACTTGAGTTGGTTGAGAATGAAGCGCCGCCTACCGCCGTATCACCCACACGAGAAAAATAATATATGGTATTTGCATTCCCCACAACGCATGAAGCAAACCCAGAATAACAAAGAAAAGCTTTGACGTGGGCGCTTGTTAACAGCCCGGCTGCCAAGGCATCATCATGAAAGCGCCAGTTTGTTTTTGTCGTAAGCTCATTTAAGCATTTCGCGTGCGCCCCGGCGATCCCACCGAGGTTTCCATCCCATTTTGTCTCCGTCATCACAAAGTAACCACTATTAGGGTAAGGTATTTGTGTGGTCGTGTTAGAGGCATACTGATAAAGTTGTTTCCAACCGGTTGAAGAGCACAATTCATAGCTTTGCGTTGATACATTCCATCTTTGTGCACCTACCAATGACGCATTGCATGTGGGTCGCTGACTTGTTGTGCCGATAGCTCCACGCATCGAATCGCTATAGTAACCCAAATCGAACGAGACCCCGGTTGTAAGTGTATTTGTTCCTAATGCTAATTGCTGTGTACTCATATTTCCATAAAAGAAATTACCGATATTCAACTCATTACTGGCTGTTGAAACACTGGGCTGTGTGTTCGCTCCGATCATAATATTATTGGAGCCTGTCGTAATTGTACTCCCGGCACTATACCCAAAAGCGACATTATTATTACCTGTGAGCAAAGCTTGCAAGGCATATGTACCAACAGCTACATTGCGACTACCACTGCCTATACTATCAAGGGTATCCATGCCCAATGCTGTGTTGTCTGTTCCGAGTGATCCGCTGTTGCCGGAACCTTGGCCGACAAACATTACGCCGCTTGTATAATCTGTTGATGAATCATCTAATTCATTCAATTCATCGGCACTGCTACTGCTGCTACCACTGCTCCCCTGCGACGGCAAAAGATTTGTCAAGACACCGACATGACCCACAGAAGGAGTATATCCCGCTAGTGTTGACCACCCGGCACCACTAAAATTGATTTGCCAACCTCCACTCAACCCCCTCATTGTTGTCGATGAATCAGAATAGATAAATCCTCCGCCTGCGCCTAAGGCGTTTACAATCTCGTTGCCTAACATGTCCGCAATTGTCACGCCACCATCAGATACAACCAATGTCACCAATTTATCATCACTATCAGGCCCAGCAGCGCCACCATCTTCCCGCTTAACAAAGACACGGTACGTCTGCGCATATTCATTTTGATTCACGAAACCACTTGGCAAATCACCAGAAGCCTGCATATCTGAAACAAGTATTTCTCCAGCACTGTCGATACTTGGCAATGAAACCAATAAAGATGAGCGATTGTCTGCAACATAGTGATACGCCGCATTAGAAACAGCGAGCGCTTGCCCAGCAATGTTTCTTGCGTGCACAGTGCCTTTATCACTGGTGTTCAACTGCCAGATACTGGAAAGAATGATGCCAGAAAGCCCTAAAGCCACTGCCAATTCAAGCAATGAAAAGGCTTTTTTAGCATGATGTGGCAAGTGTTTCTCTACATGATGAGTGTGCATCACATCCTCAATTCTAGGGATTAACAACACATATTAGTCGCCGCGTGCTAGAGCAAGCGTCATCAGCATTATTCCAACGCAATGTGCCGGTTGCATTTGAGGTCCCGGTGTGTCCAACAACAGATGCCGAATTACTTGACCAGTCTGTACAATTGTCCTCTGCACCATACACAATAAATGCTGCAGATGCACCATACGGTTCCCAAAATCCCATCCAGTAATCAGCTGAGACCCCGAAAAATGTTGCTCCACTCCAGTTATTCGTCGCTTCATTAGGACCAACACCGTCAACTGATGACGTAAAATAGGACCCTCCTGAGGTTGAATCACCAACTCGGGCATAATAGTATTTTGTGTACGGCGCAAGAACTTGACACAACCCATTACCGCACACCAAGGCCTTGACATGCTGGCTGGTTAACAACCCACGGGAATTGGCATCCGTATAATATTTCCAGTTCGTATTCGTTGTTAGCTCAGTCAAACACTTGCTGTTTGCACCATCAATTCCACCCAAGTTGCCATTCCATGCCGTCTCGGATAAGACAAAATAATAATCTTCTGAATGCGCGACAGGCGTTGTCGTTCCTGCCCCCAAGACAGGGGTTGCATTTGGACCGACAAGACAAATCAGTGGGTAAGTTTTATCACAGGTATTGGTCAATGCACCCCATCTCTGATAGCCATAACCACCATCCGCTGAGGCAGAAAAAGCATACGTTCCCGTCTGCGCTGACGAATTTGACGTCCAATTATTACAGTAGGTCTGAGTAGGACATGAAGCAGTTGGGTAAAAATTGTAAACATGACTGTAATAACATGAGCGCCCTGTCCAATATGTGTCCACGCGACCGAAATAATTTTGCCCCGCCCAAGAATACAAATTATTTGGCCCGTATCCTTGATTGCTCGCCGTAAAATATCCACCACCAACTGATGAATCGCCAACGGCCGCAAAATAATAATTCGTGCTTATTTGCACATATGGACAGTAGTCAGAGGTACATAGAAACGGTGTAATGTTTTCTAATGTCAACAATCCCGCCGAATCTGCATCAGTATAATATTTCCAGTTTGTATTTGTTGTCAGCTCGGTAAAACATTTTTGCCGAGCACCCTCAAACCCACCAAGATTTCCATCCCAGCGGGTTTGCGTTAACACCAGAAAACCTGCCCCTGGAAAACCCGTATTGGCTGGAGAAATCGTTGCTAACGGTGTTGCTGTGCTGTTCCACGGCCCAGCATTGCAAAAATCAATAGTATTGTTTGTTGTATTATATCGCATGCCCGCGCGGGTTGACTCATTGCACGTAGGCCGTTGTGCGGTTGTTCCAACAGGCGGGCGAATAGTATTTGTAGACAGACCAGCGTCAAATGAAATGCTGGTTGTAAAATTCGAGTCACCCAAACGATACTGCTCGGTAAGAAGATTTCCGTATAAAAAATTTCCGATATTTAAAAAAGTCTCAGATGCAGCTGCAGGAGGATTAATGCCAGAACCAATGGATAGGTTATCTGATCCTGTAGTAATGATCTGGCCAGACATATATCCGAGTGCCGTATTTCCACTTCCATCTATGACTTGCGCTAATGAAGAGCGACCCAGGGCAGTATTATATTCTCCTGCATTTAATGCATTCAGGCTATTATAGCCGGCAGACGTATTCCCAACCCCGTTCTGCGCAACAGATCCGGAAAGCTCCCCAACAAACATTGATTCAACCGCATAGTTTGTACGCACATCACTTAAAGAATCAAGCATCGGTGTTGGTGCGATAAATGTTGTCCCGAATTGCATATTCAAAGAAACGACGACATGTCCGGCAGAGGGTGTATAGCTTGCAATCGATGACCATCCTGTACCAGAAAGATTGATCTGCCAGCCGCCCGCTGGCCCGCGCGCCGTAGTCGAAGAATCAGAGAAAATAAATCCCCCGCCCGAACCGAAACTTTTGAGAAAGAGATTGCCAACACTATCGCTAAGGGTATCGCCCCCATAACTTACAACAACGCCGACAATTGTGTCTGCAACGTCTGCACCGGATGATCCTGCATCTTCTCTTTTAACCAAGACACGATACGTCTGCCCGGCCACGTTGGTCGTCGGGAAACTGCTATCAAGATAGCCCGCAGCTTTAATATCACTGAGTAAAATTTCGCCCGATGAATTAATGCTCGGCAAGACCGTCAACAACGCCGTATGGTTAACATTGATATACTTATTTGCGGCATAGGCTACAGTTTTTGTTTGCTCTGTAAGAATCTGGACTTTGGCGCCATTGCCCACATAACTGCTCATTTGCCATGCACCAAAAAGCACGACGCCACCAACCATGACGACGACTGCCAACTCAAGGAGGGAAAATCCCTGCCGCATATTTGCTGAGTTTATGTGCATACGACGTCTCTCCATCTCCACCCCCCACTAATTCAACAGTAGGGCAACAATAAACTATGACGGAGCGAGTATTGATAAAATGTTAGGATGGAAAGAAATTTTACCTCTAAGCTGTCAGTCTTTTGCAACAAATTTAACTCAATTATTTATGACCCCACAGCGTGTTAAGGAAATCGGCCGCCTGAGTGGGATCAAGTGAAGGTTTTTCACTTTTTTTAGTTTTTTCAACGATAATTTTTTCTTCGCTACGTTTAATATAACGCACTTGATCATGTCGTTTTAAAATGCTGTACCCCAGTGCACGCAGAACAGCCGGAAGATCATTTTCGCTCAACCCAATGTTTTTTGCCAAATTATGAGCCGGTGGTACCGGATTTTGATGGAGGAGTGGAATAAATTCTTCCACGATATCGGCCCGTACAGCCCTTCCAGCAAAAACACTATAGCCCATGGCATGCCAAGCCCCTTTAGGCAATGGCGATGAAGGAATACTTTTTCCTTGCGGCGGCGGCGGGGTTGGCTGTCCGTTCCACGCGGCCCACAACAAGGCCCGCGCCCGCATGGCCTCGGGGGTCCATAAACGGTCAATCCAAACCAAGACACTGCCCATGTGCACACCCATGGCCCCCAGTGCAATGCGGTCGTCTTTGGTCAGATCATGAACAAGATCTTTTACATCCTCGCGCTGCATACATCCCAGTGATTCGACCAACTGAAAAGCGATCCCCCGTCCAGCCGGACTCAGAACTTTTTGAGAAAGAAGAAGAAGGGGTGAAATCACCCGCTGCAACCATTCAATAACCCACGCATGCAAACGACGCTCAACCATCTGACGTGCGTCGCCCAAAAGCCAATCACCCGCACTTAACTCGACAAAAGGCTTTAAAAGTGCACTTCCTTTGCAAATTTTACCGATAATGGCTTTTTCCCATACCAACTCGCCTTTTGTATTCAATGTAATGGTCGCTGAATCGTCGCGCGCAAGTTTAGCTGCACGAACAAGCGATTCATGCTGTAAAGCCGGGCGGATGGTGCGCATCACCTCACGCACTTCAAAAAAATTTTTCGCTTGATGATCTGGATTAAATGAGAACCCGTTTAGCCATCCCACGCGTTGATTATCGATCATCACGGAATGGTCTGCCTGCACATGGCAGAACATGCGTGCTTTGGGATTAAGTCCAGCCCGCTTTTCAACAAAGCGCTCGGTTAATTTATCATGCAAGGCATCGGAAAGGCGATCCTCGATCTGACGCGTACGTTTGCGCCATCCCAGAGGATCTGCCAACCACTGGCCACGATTGGCAATATACGTCCATGTGCGAATACGCCCCAAGCGGGTGGTTAGCGCATCAATATCACCATCTATACGATCAATACGCTGAACTTGCTCATCGACCCATTCTTCCGGCAAAATACCATCGCCATCACACAAATGCAGGAAGGTTTGCTTAAGAAATCGAACATATGTTTCAGATAAAATTTTCTCAAAATCCGGGATCAAACAAACATCCCACAGCATTTTTAGCGTATCAGAATGCCTCGCCTTATCGGCAATGTCACCATCCTGTAAAAGAGCAAGCAACGCTTCACGATCTTCGCTGGTTTGTGGCCTGAAAAACATCTCTTTCGGGGGCTTCATTTCAAGGGAATGAAGCAGTTTCCATGGCGAAGAAAAATCCAAAGCGCTGTTGCGCCACATCAAGTACGATAAAGCTGGAAAAGTATGATTTTCCACAGCCTGCACCAGTTCATCAGACAAGCTCTCAACCACTTCTGTACAACCAAACGTGCCGTCTGCGGTGTGGCGACCGGCACGACCGGCGATTTGTGCCATTTCGGCAGCTGTTAAATGTCGCACCATTCGCCCATCGAACTTTGATGTTCGAGCAAACGCGATGTGGTCTATATTCATATTAAGTCCCATACCAATGGCATCGGTGGCAACCAAAAAGTCCACCTCCCCGGCTTGATACATAGCCACCTGAGCATTACGCGTGCGCGGACTCAGTGCACCAAGCACCACTGCCGCACCGCCCAAACGCTGCCGCACCAATTCAGCGATGCGATAAACATCTTCGGACGAAAAAGCAATAATAGCACTGCGTTTTGGAAGACGGGTCAGTTTTTTGTAGCCACTATAACTTAATTTTGAGAACCGTTCCCGGGTTATAATTTCGATATCAGGAAAAAGCTTTTGCAAAATCGGCTTGATTGTTTCTGCACCGATAAAAACCGTTTCCACTTTTCCCCGAACATTGAGTAGTTTTTCGGTAAAATGATAGCCTCGCTCATAATCGGCCGCGAGCTGAATCTCATCCACCGCAACATAGTCCACCTCGCGCTCTGACGGCATGGCTTCAACCGTACATATCCAATATTTTGGATTGGGAGGCACATGGCGCTCTTCCCCTGTGATCAAAGCCACATGCTGTGCGCCTAATTTGTCGCAGAGGCGATCATAATTTTCCCGCGCCAACAACCTTAACGGAAACCCCATCATGCCACTGGCATATTGAAGCATTTTTTCTATCGCCAGATAGGTCTTACCGGTATTTGTCGGTCCTAAAATGGCTGTTAATTTGGACGAGGGCTGGTTCATCCCCCGCATTGTGCACGGAGAAACATGAATTGCAAGATCAAGCTTTTCGGGTTAAAGATAAGTAAGGCGATCACGCATCGTTTAACCCCGTCCTTTTGAGGTCTTAACTGATGAAACTTGCTTCTTTATCACTTGCCGCACTCTTGCTCGTTACGACCTCCCCCATGGCTTATGCCTTGCCGGAAATCACAAAAGAAAACGGCGACGCGCTTGCCCGACAGATTGACCAATATCTCACCCAGGAATTTTCCCAGCCATCAAACGGAATCATAACGTTTACCGGCATTACCCATGCTGAAGCAAAGGGCGATCATTATGAAATGGCCCTCCCGATCCTGAATGCGAAGTTTGGTGACGGGATGTTCAACTCTGAGCGAATAACCGCCACCCTCACCCCCCTTAATGAAAAAGATTACTCATTCGTGATCAATCTGCCGAATAATTTTGGCAAAGTAACCGACGTTACCAATGTGCCCATCTTTAGTGCATCGCTGACGTCTCAGGATGTTAAAGGTGTTTGGCAACCAGAAACCGGGTTCCTTCCGAAATTTTCTGCAGAAATCGGCAATCTTATCATTGGCACAGAACGCGACGAATTGACGACCGGCATACGCTCACTTTCCATCCATCAAGATAATACTCTCGATGATAAACACAAACTGGGAAGTAAAACAGTTGCTCAGGCTTCTGATATTTCTCTTTCAAGTGGTGATACAAAATTTACTGCCGACCTTCTCTCTCTCAATTCCGATACGGATAATATTGACTATGAAAAACTGAAAGAAGTGCGCAAAAAATTTGCTGATATCGCATCATCCTCCAATATCGGAACAGGCCCGAAACTTCTTGAAGCGCTCACAAGTATTGGTGGTAACGGCCACACCAAATTTGAGGCAAAGAACCTCAATATGATCAACACGCCCAAGGTTTTGTCCAATACATCAAAGTGGGGACTATCGCGCGTTTATCTTGAAAGCAATGGACAATCCACTGATGATGCGAATAAATCAAACCTCTCTGTTTCATTCGGGCATGAAGGATTTTTTATGGATCCAGTGATTTCTCCCTCGTTGGGGGAAGTCATTCCGGTCTCTAGTGCAATTTCCATCAAACTTGGCAACTTTCCGATTGTCGACCTGATTGGATTTGCTGCAAAGCATTCAGACCAAACTGTAAATTCAACACCGCCCTCAACTGAGGAAACGCAAGAAATTAAAAGTATTCTTGCCCAAGCCGGCATGACGATCGAAATAGAAAAAATCGCAGCGAGGTCAGCCGGTTTGTCGCTTCTTCTCAACGGAAATCTGGCCGCGACGCCAACAGCCAGTATGCTGTTTACGGGTACAGTTAATGGTAAACTCATTGGTTTAGATGAGCTTGTCGCCAAGATCAATCAGTTTGCCGAGGGCAAAAATCTTCCCACAGCTGAAAAAGACCCGACCGCATCAGGCGTTGCAATGGCGGCTGGTGTTTTGCAAATGCAAGGAAAACCAACGCCAAACGTAACCCCTTCAGAGCGGACGTATGAATTTGAAATGAACGAGAATGGCAGTCTTAAGCTAAATGGTATCGACTTGTCCTTGCTGCTTGGAGTAAACAACCGCATAAATTCTCTCAATCAGCAAAGCACGCCCCCGATGGTGCAGCAAGCACCTTCTGGAACAACCATGACACCGTCCCCTTTTGCACCCCCAACCCCCAAACAGCCTGAGGTTAATCTCCCCGCCCCAGAAACAATTAATCAATAATTATCGCATTAACATTAGTTGTCTTCTCCCACGTTCTTGACCATCAAGGACGTGGGATTTTTCTTTTTAACTGATTTTTTTGAATAAAAACAGGAACAATGGCCTGACTTACTTTATTTTTCTTCGCGACGAAAAGTTACTTTCATTGATTATTACAGTGTAAAACGCGGCTATTCTAAAGCGCATCTCCCAAAGGTAGACGCTCTATTTTATTCTTTTGAAACAAACACGTCGTCAAAGATGATCTCTGCGATCCCATCTTTTCGGAATTTGCTCTCAATGGCACCAGCAAGGGTATTTTTCAAAGCGTGATTATAAATAACACACAACCGCATGAAAAATTTCATGCCTCAAAATCAAAATGGATTACGCTTGTTGAGATAACACCGGCATGTTAACCATTAGGTGTTCAGGGGATATCAAAGCGGGTTGATATCCAAATGGGAAGAGGAGAATATAATGACGCTGGGCCTTTCCAACAAAATATCACCTAACACTTTTCAACAGATGGTTGAAGACATGCCGACCAATGTCATGATTTGTGACTTGGACGATTTCAAAATCACTTACATGAACAGCGCAACACGCAGAACCCTCAAAAAAATTGAGCACGTTCTTCCTGTCAAAGTCGATAACCTGATCGGACAGTCGATTGACATCTTCCATAAACACCCCGCCCACCAAAGAAATCTTCTAAAAAATCCAGCAAACATGCCTCACAAAGCCAGAATTGCAGTTGGCGGTGAAGTACTGGATCTGCTGGTTACAGCGATTACGGATCATCGCGGAAGATATATTGCTCCGATGTTAACATGGGAACTTGTTACAGAAAACGTTCGGCTTGAAAACGAGCAGGCACGACTTCTCAAAATGATTGATGAAATGCCTGTTGCCGTCATCACCTGCGATCTTGATCTAAATATCAATTATATTAATAAGACGAGTGTTGAAACATTGCGGCCATTGCAGGGATTGCTCCCTGTGAGTGTTGATAAATTGCTGGGTCAATCGATTGATATTTTTCACAAAAACCCGGCTCATCAAAGGGCTCTTTTGGCAAATCCAAAAAATCTTCCTCACCGCGCCAAAATCAAACTTGCACAGGAAACACTCGACTTAAGAGTTTCTGCACTTTATGACAAAAACTGTAATCATACAGGCTCGATGCTTTCATGGTCAGTTGTCACGAACAACGTCAAGCTGGCTGATCAATTTGAATCGGATATTAAAGGTGTTGGCGAAATCGTTACTGCCTCGTCTATCGAAATGCAGTCGACGGCAAAAAGTCTTGCTTCAATGGCGAAAGAAACGCAAGACCAATCCAGTATTGTGGCCACTGCATCTGAAGAACTCACAAATTCCGCGAATAAAATCGCAACCCAACTCACAGAATCAACAAAGATTACCAATGATGCTGTAAGCGAAGCGGAAAACTCCGAAAAACTCGTCCTCGGCTTAGTTGATGCAGCCAATCGCATTGGCGAAGTCATCACAATTATCGGAAAAATCGCAGCTCAGACCAACCTGTTGGCCTTGAATGCGACGATTGAAGCTGCACGCGCAGGAGAAGCAGGAAAGGGATTCTCTGTTGTGGCTTCTGAAGTCAAAGATCTGGCAAAGCAAACAGCTAAAGCAACGGGTGAAATTACCGAACAGATCAATAGCATTCAAAATGTGACCGAGCAGACAGCACGTTCTATTCGCAATATTTGTGACAAAATCACGCGTATCAGCTCAATCAGCAGGACCATCTCTAATGCAGTAAAAGAGCAGACTGTTGCGACACAAGATGTTTCAACGAACATTGCCCATGTTTCCAAAGTTGCCTCAGAAACGGGCATTGGCGCTGGAAGCATGCTGGCTTCGGCCAAAGAGCTTGCCCAAAACGCGACAGCCCTTGAAGATCAAGTGAATAAGTTCCTTCTTATTGTGCGCGCGATGTAAGCCATTCTGAGAGTTTTTCCACGCTACGAACAATGTGGTAAAAAATAATAGCTTGTTTTGCTTGATTTTCCAGAGCTATCCGGCTTTTGCCGGATGCTCTTGGAAGAATGCTTGGCGTCCCCAACGGGATTCGAACCCGTGTTACAGCCGTGAGAGGGCTGTGTCCTAGGCCACTAGACGATGGGGACCTGTGCGCACTTCTAGTTCTATAATCACGCTTAATCGCAAAGGCAAGAAAATAAGCAGTTACTCTGCTTATTAAATTTACCAGGGTTGCGCGACATAGAAAAATTTTGATTAACCATGTTTTATATCTGCCTCTTTGACGTCATTTTTTAAGCTTGCTACTCTATTCAATAGGATGGCTTGCCGATGAATAAAAATTTTAAATTTTTGCGAATCAACTGCGATCCAGCAGCAGCGCCAGTTGCTGTGACAACTTTTAAAAGTTGTCATCCTTTCAATCTCGATTTACTGCGCGCCTTAAAACAAGGTGGAATAGGCTCGCCAGTGCTTTTCGGCGGTGCTGTGCGCGATGATTATCTTCGCATTCCTCATACTATCAGAGACTACGATATTTGGGCTGACTTTGGGACGTTGCTTGATTTGTCTACATTTAACGAAACAACTTTTCCGCAACAGCTTGCCGAAAGCGTTCTTAAAGCCTTACCCAGATCCTCCATTAAAAGGCAAGAAAATGATATTAGTGGTGGAAAAAAGGCTTTATGGCCTGTAAATTAACCTTGGAATATGAGGGAAAAGAAGTATCCCTTTTTCTCAATAACCGCCCAGTTTCGCCACAAAAAAAATTCAAGGCGATGCCCCCTTAAATGCCATTGTTATGACAGCAGAGGGTGATGTTTTTGCCCATCCACAGTTTGAGGCCCACGCAAGAGCACGCCTCTATGCGCCCTACGCTCATATTCCATGCTCATCCGCCGGGAAAAGATTTAATCGTTTGTCAGCAAAAATCCCTCATCTCTCGCCCATTCCAGCACACCGTGGGACTAAACACCTAGCCCCCCTCAGATTTAAATAAAAAGGGAGTTTCGGTTACAACCAAAACTCCCGCTCATCACAAATTAGAAGGTTTAGCTACGTTGACGACGCAGAAACGCCGGAATAACAATGTCTGATTCATCAACAGCCGGAAGTGCTGCTTTGCCTCCTTGCGTAACCATGTATTCTGCATTTCCAGACGACTGTTGAGCTTGTTGGTGCGACATCATCGGTTGCTGTTGCGGCACATAAGCGTTTTGATGATGGGGCATCGGAGAAATTTGTTGCTGTGCAGGTTGTGGTTGCATATCGTTACGCTCACCATCAATCGCATTTACAAACTGCTTAACCTTTCCAAGCATCCGTTGACCGAAGCTCGTTTTGCGCTGGCTTTGAACGGGCGCAGCAGAAGGTGCCGACAAAGTTTGCATCACCAGATCCTGTTCGCTTTGCGGCATGCGTGGCGCTTGAACAGGTGCCGGAGCATAGAAACGGTCGCCTTGACGTGCCCCGCGTACAGAGGCAGGCATCCCTTCCACGTGCTGAGAGCGCGACGAGGCCATCGGCTGAGACAGCGTTTCGGGCATCATTTCACTCGGTTGACTCACCCGCAATGTATTTCCTTGCGCTTCGGGCATCATATTTGAATAGAAATTTGCCGTTGGATGCAATGTAGAAGACATCGGCAAATTATTACCCTGCTGTGCGCGCGCTCCCGTTGTACCTGTTGCCGGTGTATCGAAGGAAGATGCTGTTTGCATGGATTGTGAGGCTGGTTGCGCTGCTGCGAAAAGCCCCATTCCAAGGGACTTTCCCTTTTGTGGTGCGCTGCCTCCTTGTGGGTTCCAGGCATTAGGTGTTGTGGGCAAGCCACCTGCAGCTGTTGACTGGCTGGATGTATTGTCCTGTATGTTTGTATTGCTGACAGCACTTCCCCCAACGACTTCTAACGGAGGGCGTTGGCGGCTTGATTGCAAATCAATGCCGGTTGCAACAACGGAAATACGGATCTTGCCATCCATACTTGAATCAAGCGCTGTACCGAAAATGATATTTGCATCAGCATCAACTTCATCACGAATACGGTCAGCAGCCTCTTCCACTTCAAACAGGGTCAGATCGTCGCCGCCTGTTATGTTGATAAGAACACCACGCGCACCTTTGATTGATGCATCATCAAGCAATGGATTATTAATAGCCATTTCGGCTGCTTGTCGAGCGCGATTTTCGCCTTGTGCTTCGCCAGTTCCCATCATGGCTTTACCCATTTCACTCATTACTGAGCGAATATCAGCAAAATCAAGATTGATCTGCCCAGGCGTCATGATCAGATTAGTAATGCCCGATACACCTTGATAAAGAACATCATCAGCCATCTTGAAAGCTTGTGAGAACGTGGTTTTCTCATTCGCTACATTGAACAGATTTTGATTAGGAATAACGATCAGCGTATCAACATATTGCTGCAACGCCTGTATCCCCGCTTCAGCTGAACGCATACGCACAGCGCCTTCAAAGTGGAATGGTTTGGTTACAACACCCACGGTCAAAATGCCCCGTTCACGCGCGGCACGCGCAATAACGGGGGCACCACCTGTGCCTGTCCCTCCACCCATACCGGCCGTAATAAAAACCATGTTTGCGCCATCCAAGAGAGCGCCAATTTCATCAAGCTGCTCTTCGGCTGCTTCACGACCCACATCAGGGCGGGCACCAGCACCCAAACCGCGGGTTACGGATACACCCAGCTGGATTTTTGTTGGTGCAAGATTATTGGAAAGCGCCTGGGCATCCGTGTTTGCCGAAACAAACTCAATGCCATCCACCCCAAGGCGAATCATATGGCTGATTGCGTTTTGGCCAGCACCGCCAACACCGAAGACAACGATGCGTGGTCTCATCAAATTTTCCTCTTCTGGAACGGTCAGATTCATCATAGCCAGACTACCCTTTCAAACAGTTGGTTTCAGCTAGGCTGAAACATTTTCACGAAACCACTCACCAATGCGACTGAAAAGACCGCTGCTCGTCTCCCCAGAATTTAGTATCCTGTATTCTGTATTGGGCTGAGTCGCGTAAAACAGCAAGCCAGTAACAACAGAAAATTCAGGTCCAGCTAAATTTTCAACCAGCCCCCGCCCAGTAAATCGGGGTTTACCTAAACGAATTTGCTTATCAAGGATGGTTTGGGCCAACTCCCGCGTACCCTGCATTTGGCTGGCGCCTCCGGTGAGAACCACCCGCCGCCCCCCCACTTTATCGAAACCGGAGTGCTCAAGCCGTGCGCGAACCATTTCAAAAATTTCTTCCAGCCGCGGTTGTATGATACCAATCATCAACGAACGCGGGATTTGTGCGACCGTTGCAATATCGTTTTCCCCCATCTGCGGCACATCGATGTGCTCATGACGATCTGTCACCGTGCTGACAGCATGCCCATATAAAGTCTTAATGCGTTCAGCATGAGCCGTGGGTGTGGTTAGTCCGCGTGCGATATCATTAGTTAAATGAATGCCCCCAATCGGGATACTATCAGCAAAAACCAGTTCGCCTTCGCGAAAAACACCAATGCTCGTCGTGCCTCCCCCCATATCGATAACAATAGCCCCTAAGTCGGCCTCATCCTCTGTCAGGCATGCCCGTCCCGCCACCATTGGTGAGGCGACGACGCGTTCGACATCCAAATGACAACGACTGATACAGGTCATCAGATTGCGTTTAGCCGCCTGATTAACGGTTACAGCATGAATTTGCACATCAAGCTGACTACCTACCATACCCCGAGGATCTTTGATACCTTTAGAACCATCAAGACTATAGCCTGTAGGAATGATGTGAATGGGTGTTCCATCCAACTCACCTAAAGCAGCTTTGCAATTCTGAGCAACGCGACGAAGGTTAGAGGTGGTAATTTCTTGCCCGCCCGTGGGAACACGCACGTCAATGGTGGCCGAACTCATTTGTGCGCCTGAAATACTGACCAAAACCGACCTTAAGGTCTCACCCGACATCTTTTCAGCCGATTGAACAGCTGCTCCTATTGCTGTTTCAGCGGCATCCATATTGGCTACGGCCCCACTGCGCATGCCGAAAGAAGCTTGATGCCCAATGCCAGTTACACGCAAAAGGCCATCAGCATCCTGGCGTGCAATCGCACAGCACACTTTACTACTCCCGATATCAATAACACCAATGGGACCACTCCGAAGCGTGGGGCGTGCAGCTGTGAACCCTGATTCTGACATCCTTGGCAACCCTGTCGTGCGCACAAATATGTGCGAGTGTTAAACTTTGTTTTCGCTGAACACTGTTAGCATATTTTTTAAAATTATGTCTCTTTTTTGTCGCTAAATATTCAATTAGAGTTTTTTGCTTGATTTAACGGCATCTTTTTTCTTGTCGATGGCCACAGCAGGATCAATAACGAGCCGATCGGGCATGCGTACATCAACGACTCGCGCGACTCCGTCCAGCACCCGCCCTTCGGTCTGAGCCTTGGTGACACGCTGAAGAGCATCATCAATTTTTTCTTCTGGCAGACGAATGGTAACGTTATTGTTGAGAAGCACGTCCCAGCGACGTTGATTGATATAAGTCATAGCGCGGATTCGCCAATAAATATCGGGGTAGCTGGCCAGCACTTTAATCAGTGAAGACGCAGATTGCGGGGCCTGATCCCCCACAAGAACGGGTAAATCACGCCAGCGACTAAGATTTTGCGTTGTCAAGACTTGTCCGGTTTCATCCACCAAGGACTGCTGACCGTTTTTCTGGTAAAGCCCCAAAGGTTGACGTTCGACTAACCCGATAAAAATCGTCCCGGGGAAGCGGCGTTCAACACGAGCCGTTTTAATCCATGGCAACTGCTCGAGCTCTTTTTGTGCTTCGTAACTGTCAAATGTGAGGATCGGCTGGCCGATTTTTACCGATACAGCACGCAAAACTTCGTTTGACGACGTCTCCTCCCTTCCGGTCATATATATATCTTGAACAGCCAAACCCACATTGCCCGTATGTTCAAGCCAAGCCATGCGCATATGATCAACTTTTTGCCCAACCCAACCGGAGGCAAACAACCAATAAATTGTTCCGGTCAATAAGAGAGCAATAAAACCCAAAGGTACAGTCCACCCCCATTTCTCCACCCACTCGGGACGGGGCTTTTTACGCTGCTGGCGACTACGCGTGAGATCACTGCGGCGCGTGCCTCGGCTCATGCGACATTTTCCTTTGCACAAGAAGGAGAAAACAACCGATCTTTCAATGCTTCGTCAATCAGAATTTGGCAAACCTGCGCATAACTCAAGCCGCAATAAGCTGCCTGTTCCGGTACCAAGGAAAATGGTGTCATGCCAGGTTGGTTGTTAATCTCAAGAAAGTAGATTCCTGATGTACCGGGCTGCGTATCATCCCAACGAAAATCCGAACGACTTACCCCTTTACACCCCACCACCTGATGCATAAGCAAAGCGTAAGCTAATAATGCCTTCTCAATGTCTTCCGGTATGGGCGCAGGAACAAGATGATCGGTTTTACCGGCTGTATATTTTGCCGTGTAATCGTAAAACCCTTCGTGGGGTCTTAGCTCGGTAACACAAAGCGCACGACGGTTGAGGACAGAAACCGTGAGTTCCCGCCCCGGGATATAGCGCTCAATCAAAACATTTTCACCATAAATCCAACTGTCTTCAGTCATGGTGCGCAAATCATCCTCTGTACGAACAACCCGCACGCCAATCGACGATCCTTCATTGATTGGCTTGATCACAAAAGGGGGAAAAAATACGTTTTGCGCAAGAATTTCGCTTTTGCTGGCTAACCGGCCCTCGGCAACCGGAACCTTATTGACGCGGGCGAGTGCACGGGTAACTTCTTTTTCCATTGCCACAGCTGAAGCCGTAACACCGGAATGGGTATAAGGCAAACCGATAAAATCTAAAACACCTTGAATAGTACCGTCTTCGCCCCCACATCCGTGCAAGGCATTAAAGATAACGTCACAGATTGAAGCATGTATGGCGCGCAACAAACCGTTCAAATCGCGTTGCACATCAATGGCCGTCACCTGATGACCAAGCTCCTGCAAGGCTTTAACCACGCCAGCCCCACTGATAAGTGAAACGTCTCGCTCAGAAGACCACCCTCCCATCAGTACGGCAATATTGGCCATTTACCCCGCCCCTTAAAAAATCATCACTGCTTTGATGCACTATGGCACAGAACCTGAAGATGCCGCAAGAGCATTGGAAATTGAGTAAATCCAGCCTCGTTATTCAAATGTCCACCGCCGGGCACAATCGTCATCGTGGCCCCGATTGCTTCCTGCACCCGCCCCGACACCTCAAGAGGAATATAAGGGTCGTTATCACTCGCAAAAAGCTGAATATGTTTAGCCCCGGCGCGTAATCGCTGCCAGTTCCACGCAGGATCGATAAAATCTTTATTAAGCTCGTCATATTCAATATTGCCCAATTTTTGAGCGAAAGGACAAACACCCACCACCCCCAAAAACGGCTGACTCGTTTCACAGGCCACACGCAGCGCAAACGCCGCCCCTAAGCTATGCCCGACAAGAATGAGATCATCGGTTACCAGATGTGCGCTCGACTCACGAAAGACCTTGCGCCAACTGGCCATATTCTGATTATCGGGGGTGGGAAAACGCGGGCAGATCACATTCACGCCACGCTGCTTCAGCTCGCGCGTGAGCCAAGGAAACCAATTTTGATCGGGTGCACTTTTGGTACCATGAATGATAACAACGGTCTGCGGCATTGAACCATCCTTTGCGTTAAAAAGTATCGATTGGATCGTTACGTCTCTTTCCTACCCGCTGAATTTCCCACTGTAAAGTAACACCTGTTTTTTCTTTCACAATTTGCCGAACTTCTTCACCCAAATCCTCAAAATCCGCGGCTGTAGCATCACCATTATTGATCATAAAATTGGCATGCTCCGTAGAAAAGTGCGCCCCGCCTTTACTTTTTCCGCGACAACCGGCCTGGTCAATCAACTCCCATGCCCGCGACTGATCCGGCGATAACCCAGAAGGGTTGGCACCACCCGGATTCGCAAACGTTGAACCCCCGGTTCGTTTTCTCAACACAGCCCCTTGTGACGACCCTTCACGCTGGGCACGGATGGCATTGAGCTTTTCTAAAACCGCTTCGGGTGTCTCACGTATGCCTTGTAAAACCGCATCCACAAAAATCCAGTCCTCCGGCAAAGCGCAATGGCGATAGGATAAATGCATGGCATCGGGCGTTAAAACATGAAGCGTGCCTGCGCGATCAAGCGCACGCACTTGTTTAACAACATCCTTAATCTCACGCCCATAACATCCAGCGTTAGTGCGAATACCACCACCAAACGTGCCGGGAATACCGATCAAAAATTCAAGCCCCCCTAATCCCGCCTGCTGAGCAGCAAGAGCAATACTGCTATCTAATGCACCGGCCCCAACATTCAGGGTGTCACCTTTAACCGTTATTTCAGCGAAAGGCCCTACTAATCTAACAACAACCCCATCAATTCCGCCATCGCGCACAAGCAAATTAGATGCCACACCAAGGGGAAAAACCCCGATCTCTTTTGGACACGCTCTTAAGAAAGCTTGCAAATCATCGAGATCAGCGGGCTTGAAAAGAATTTGCGCGGGCCCTCCCACACGAAACCACGTGAGAGAAGCAAGAGGTACATCGGTGTTAATCCGTCCCCGAACCTGAGGAAGACGCGCGAGAAGCGCTTTAATCTCGGGTGAGGAGGAGGATGTGGTTTCTTTATCCGTCATGGTAATGTTGCCCTAATTGTTTGTCGCTATTCTATGCTTTGTAATGCTTGCGGTAAAGCATGAGCCCACTGTGTCACAGATCCTGCCCCCAGAAAAACAACAAAATCTCCCGATTGTGCTAAACGCTTAATTTCCGCGACCAGATCATCGGGCTGCGCGAGATACGAAACATTGGGATGGCCCGTCTTTTTGATCGCCTCCACCAATGCCTGACCAGTCACTCCCTCAATCGGATTTTCGCCAGCGGCATACACATCACTGATAAAAACGTAATCCGCATCATGAAAGCAATGCGCAAATTCTTCAAACAAGGAATGCAAGCGCGAGTAGCGATGCGGCTGCACAACAGCAATCGTTCGTCCTTGCCCCTCACGCGCTTGTTGCGCCGCTTTTAAAACTGCGGCGATCTCAACCGGATGATGACCATAATCATCAATAATCGTCACGCCGTTTACACATCCCACCTGCGTGAAGCGACGCCCAACACCAGTAAAACCCGCTAAAGCCGTCTGCACCCGATCATCAGCAATATTCATCTCACGCCCGACCGCAATCACACTCAGTGCATTCTGCACATTATGCACCCCATGCATGGGCAAATAATAATCGTGAAGAATATTTCCCTCTTTAAACGCGACATCAAACCGACATCCATCGCGCGATGTTCGCACATTGATGGCGCGTACATCAGCATCCTCGTGAAAACCATACCCCACCAAACGGCGATCTGTGATACGTCCCTTAAGTGCTTTCACTTCGGGATGATCAATGCACAAAATAGCTGAACCGTAAAAAGGAATAGATTCAACAAATTGGCCAAACGCCTGATGTAACGCTTCAACTGTTTTGTAATGTTCCATATGCTCAGGATCAATATTGGTGACAATAGCGATTGTGCCCGGCAACCGCAAAAAACTGCCGTCACTTTCGTCAGCTTCTACCACCATCCACGCTCCATCACCCAAGCGTGCGTTGGTACCATAAGCTGTGACAATGCCCCCCGTAATCACCGTTGGATCAATATCCGCACATTCAAGCATGTGGCCAACCATCGTGGTGGTTGTGGTTTTTCCATGTGTCCCGGCAACAGCAATCGTGCGCTTTAAACGCATCAGTTCGCCCAGCATTTCTGCTCTTCTGACGACTGGAATTCCTGCTTTGCGCGCGGCCACAATCTCGGGATGATCAGGTTTAATCGCGGATGACATTACAACAACACGCACATTTTTTAAATTATCTTCATGCGCGGGAATAAAGACAGAAATGCCCAAAGCACGCAATCGCTCTACGTTGCCATTCACGGCTAATTCCGACCCCTGAACAGAATAACCGAGTGTATGTAACACCTCGGCAATGCCACTCATGCCAATGCCGCCGATGCCGCAAAAATGCAGCACCCCGATTGATAGAGGAAGAGAGTTCATCATTTTTTCATTACATCCATAACAATATCAGCAAGTTTTTCAGCCGCATGAATTTGCCCTTGCGCATATGCAGCCTGCGCTGCAGCACTCAATGATTCAGGATCGTTTAGAATACGTTTCAAAAGCGCGGCTAAAGATTGTGGTGTCAAATCACGCTGCTGCACCATCCATGCACCACCCATTTCTTCAAGGTGGCGCACATTCCAGGTCTGCTCATCCATAATCGCGATAGGCAAAGGGACGTAAATTCCGGGACGACCAATAGCGGTTAGT
Source organism: Bdellovibrionales bacterium (assembly GCA_039808765.1). Classification (GTDB taxonomy): domain Bacteria; phylum Pseudomonadota; class Alphaproteobacteria; order UBA2400; family UBA2400; genus JBDHTQ01. The sequence goes on along the minus strand of JBDHTQ010000005.1, from coordinate 107,759 downwards.
TCAGCCACGGTCGACCCGCCACTACGCCCAATAAAGAGGTGGCAGTTCGCAATCCGCTGGGGCATGTCACTAAAAAACGGCTGTAAATCAACTTGTTCACTCAAACCCAAAACGCGGTATGATTCACGTACGGCATCAATCGTTTCACTGCGGGCTTGCTGAACAATGCGCAACCGCTTCCGCAAATTTTCATCCAACAAGCCAAACGCAGCCGGTAAAATTTCGCTGAAGACGCGCGCGCCTTGACTGCCTCCCGTGGATAAAATGCGCAATGGCCCATCGGGTGTTGGAGGCGTATAAGGTATGTTCCGTGCTTCTATAATTGCGGCGCGCACCATATTACCGGTATAAACAACACGATGACCGTATGGAACACCAATCACCTCTTCAAACGAGGTCGCAATCACCGAAGAAAATCGGGCTACCTGTCGGTTGGCTCGCCCCAAAATAGCGTTCTGATCATGAAGCACAAGCGGAGTTTTGGTAAGAATCGCACCAACCGCCCCCGGCATAGATGGATAACCACCAAACCCCACTACAGCAACAGGCTTATATCGACGAATCAAACGATAAGCCTGATGAACACCTTTGGCCAATTCAATTTTGGCGCGAATGTTTTGTAAAATTCCGCCTGCTGCACTCATTGCTTTGACAACATGAACGTATGTGCCCGGCACGTGCGAACAAAACTCAATGGCGCGCTTATCTGCTACAAGATGAACTTGAAAGCCACGTTTAAGCAATGCACTGGCAAGCGCCTCAGCCGGAAAAAGATGACCGCCGGTTCCCCCTGCTGCCAAAAAAACAAGAGGACCGCGGGCAGTTGCACTTTCTGCAACGTTTTCAAACTCTGTCATACCGACACTCCCTAAGGTTTATAGAGGCGCTTGCGCGTGAGCGCGAGAAGCATCCCCATCCCTATTCCGATCGCCAGCAACGACGAACCACCGTAACTAATAAAGGGTAACGTCATACCCTTCGTCGGCAGCAAGTGCAAGGACGAGCCGATATTCACAAAAGCCTGAACCGCAAACTGAACCACAAGACCAGATGCCGCCAGTGCTACGAATATCGTCGGGCCTTGCCCTGCCCGCCAAAGACCTCGTAGCACAATAAAAACGATCAAGCCAAGCAAAACCAGACACCAGATCAAACCGAGCTCTTCCCCAGCGACGGCAAAGATGAAGTCAGCATGGGCATCTGGAATCAGGTTTTTCATCGTCCCACGACCCGGCCCAACCCCTAAAAGTCCACCTGCCTGATAGGCATCCATGGCGCGCTCTACCTGGTAAGTATCACCCGATTGAGGGTGTATAAAACGATCAATTCTGCTGGTAAAATGGGGAAAAATATAATACGCACTAACCAATCCAAAACTACCAACCACCATCAAAACAAAGATTAAATATATTGATAATCCAGCGATAAAAAGCTGCCCAATCCAGATCGTGCTGACAAGTGTTGTCATGCCAATATCTGGCTGCTGAGAAAGTGGACCAGCCACAATCAGTAAAAGAAAGGCCGTTGCAAACCATCCCTTAAAAGATTTGAGACTCGAGGGCTGTGACAGGATCCATGCGTTAAGAATAATGAAGGCCGGTTTGACAAATTCGGACGGTTGAAGCGAAAAACCAAACACACGAATCCAGCGCACTGCCCCTTTGATCTCCACCCCAACAATGAACGTAGAATAAAGCAAAATCAGGCTGATCACAAACATGATGCTGGAAAATATAACCAGTTTACGCGGGGGCAAAAGAGAAATTGCTAACATCAAAACGACACTTGGTACAAGAATCATGTAATGACGAATAACAAAATGAAACGGACTTAAACCAATACGTTGCGCCACCGCCGAACTCGCCATCGCAACAAGAAACCCACCAAACAAGATGAGCAAAGCCAATGCCGCCAACATCCAACGATCAACCGTCCACCACCAACGGCCAAAAAGGGAGGTATCGGTTCGGCTAAACATATGGTGCTTCCTTGCTGAAAAAATTAACGCAGTTTGAGCGTCGAAAGCCCCAAGAGCGCCAACACAATGGCAATAATCCAAAAGCGGACAACGATTGTTGATTCAGGCCAGCCTATTTTTTCAAAGTGATGATGTAAGGGGGCCATTTTAAAAACCCTTTTGCCCGTCATCTTAAAACTTGCCACTTGTATGATGACGGAAAGTGTTTCCGCAACAAAGATACCACCGACCAAAGCCAAAACCAATTCGTGTTTGGTAAAAACTGCAACCGCGCCTAACGCGCCCCCCAAGGCAAGCGATCCCGTGTCCCCCATTATAACTTGCGCCGGTGGCGCGTTATACCATAAAAAGCCCAAGGCAGCACCTACCAGCGCGCCACAAAAAACCGCGAGTTCGGCTGTACCGGGCACATGGTGTAATTGCAAATGCTCGGCAAACTTTGCACTGCCCACCAGATAGGCAAAGATTATGAAAACGGCTGCAGCGATCATGACCGGCATACTGGCCAAACCATCAAGACCATCCGTAAAATTAACAGCATTGGCTGCCCCTACCACTACGAGGGCTGCGAGCGGTACATAAAAATAGCCCAGATCAATCAATACATCTTTGAAGAATGGCAAAGCCAGATGATGACTAAGGTGGGCAGGCATTAAATGCTGTGCCCATGTAACCACGGCACACGCGACGATAAATTCCAAAATCAACCGGGTACGACCGGAAAGACCGGCATTATTGCGGCGATTAATCAATTTATTATAATCATCCGTCGCACCAATTAAGCCGAAACTGAGCGTGGTCATGAGCACCAACCAGACATATAGATTCGTCACATCGGCCCACAACAAAGTGCTGATCAAAATGGCAATCAGCATCATGCTGCCACCCATAGTGGGGGTGCCTTTTTTCTTGGCATGCATCTCTTCCAGATAAGATAGAATCGGCTGCCCTGCTTCTTGTTTCTTTCGCAAAAGTCGAATAAGCGCCGGCCCTGTTATCCAGCAGATAACTAATGACGTAAGAATCGCTCCCCCTGTACGAAAAGTAATATAGCGAAAAAGATTAAAGGGTTGAAAGTACTCGGCCAACGGCACCAACAAATTATACAGCATAAGCTTTTACCTCTTCATAATGATCTTCAATCGCAGCAATAATGACAGCCATTGTGGGCGACATCACACCTTTAATTGGTACCTGCTGACCCCGCGAGCCTTTTACGAGAACAACGTCACCTTTTTCAAGTCCATTAATGACTTTAGGAGCGAGATGTTCAGAATCGATCGCCCATCCCCCTCGCAATGAGTCGTCCAGTCGATTCCATAAATTGAGCATGTTTTCGCCACAGCAATAGACTTTATGGATCCCGTACGCGCGTAAAAAATCTGCCAGCGCGGCATGCGCTTGGGGTGCCCAGTCACCCAATTCCAACATATCGCCAATCACTGCAATTTTTCGATTTTTCGTCGATCTCTCGCCCAGAAGCCGTATAGCCGCTTCCATCGATGCCGGACTGGCATTATAGCATTCGTCCAGCACATCAACCCCGCCAATTGTTCTAAACGCTCCCCGGCCTTTGAGAGGGGTAAGCTCGCTGAAATGAGGCAAAAACTTCTGCACATCCAAACCAACAAGACTCATCGCAAGCAACAATGCACCACTGTTTATCGCCATATGCTCGCCGGGAAGCGAGAGCGTGTACTCAACATTTTTCCCATGTAGTCGCGCACAAATGCGTCCCTCAGGAGAGCGGGTAAGCAGGCACACATCAGATTCTTCGTGTTTGCCAAAGCTGTAGATTTTTGTAATGCCTCGCTTCTTCGCTTCTTCAACCAGTAATTCATAAAACTGACTATCACGCGGCAGGATTACAATTCCATCGGCGGACAATCCATCAAATATTTCCGCTTTTGCAAAAGCAATGCCGCGCAAACCTTCTTCAAAATTTTGGATGTGTGCGGGGGCAATATTGGTAATAATGGCAACACTGGGTTTAAGTAATTGACTGAGGGGGGAAATTTCCATCGCATGAGACATCCCCAATTCAAAAACGCCATAATCCACCTGTCGCGGTGTTTGCGCCAAGGTGAAGGGCAACCCGATATGATTATTTAGATTTCCTTCTGAAATATAGGTCACACCGGCATGCCTTAATAACGTTGCCAGCATTTCTTTCGTTGAGGTTTTGCCCACTGATCCGGTAATTGCAAACACATGGTTTTTAAAACGTTTGCGCGCCGCTTGAGCCAACCGCTCTAAAGCCCGCAAGCTATCATCAACCAAGATCGCAGGGACAAAATCAACGACTTTTTTATGTACTAATGCAGCAGTTGCTCCATGCTCTAACGCATCTTGTGCAAAATCGGATCCATCAAACTTCTCGCCTTTAATGCCAATAAACAAGTCGCCAGACTGGGCCAATCGCGCATCTTTAACAAAGCGTTTTACCGACCAGTTTGCCTCCCCCACCAAAGTTCCTTCGGTTATATCTGCAAGCTCTTGTGCGTTCCAAAGAAAGGTTGTCATTGCGGCTTATCCTTGTGAAAGAGTTTCAAGTTGATGAATAACATTTTGGGCGATTTCACCATCGTGAAAGGAGTGCATTTCATGGCCAATAAGTTGGCCGCGTTCGTGCCCTTTCCCAACAAGCACGAGTATATCGCCTTTATCCAAAGTCTCAATCGCTCGTTCGATGGCTTTGCGCCGATCAGCTATTTCAATCGCTTTGGGACAAGCAGCTAAAATTTCTTTGCGAATTTCTGCTGCGTTTTCAAAGCGTGGGTTATCATCCGTTACATAAACAACGTCCGCCAATGCACTGGCAATACTTCCCATGATAGGACGTTTGCCGCGATCACGATTGCCCCCGCATCCGAAAACCACGTGCAGACGTGCTCCTGTATGTTTTCTGAGGGCATTAAGCACAGTTTCCAAGGCATCGGGCGTGTGTGCGTAATCAGTATAAACCATACCACCGCGTGGCGTTTGGCCAACACATTCCATGCGCCCGGGGGCGCCACTTAATGCGCCGAGTGCGGCAACTGCCTTATCCGGTGAAGCTCCCGCTCCCAAAACAAGGCCCAAAGCGCACAAAATGTTGGTGGACTGAAATGACCCCGTCAAGGACACTTTAGCCTCATAAGCACGACCAAGCACATCCAGTGTTAAAACCAGTCCATCAATCGCCGGGACACACTGTTTCAAGCTCAAGGCGTGCCCATTTTTGCCAAACGAAAGCAAATTGAGCTGCCTGGCCAAGGCAATACTTTTCAGGTGATCATATTCAGGACAATCAGCATTGATCACGGCCGCTGCCCCGGGCTGCAATACACGTGAAAACAATTGCGTTTTAGCATGAAAGTAATTTTCAATCGAGCTGTGATAATCCAAATGATCCCGGCCCAAGTACGTAAAACCACCGGCAGCAAGATTTAATCCATCTAACCTGTATTGGTCTAAACCATGTGAAGATGCTTCAAGCGCAATATGATCAATGTTGTTTTGTTTTAGGCGGTTTAGTTCTTGTGCCAGGGTAATTGGATCAGGTGTGGTGAGCCGTCCTTCTTCAATCCCTTTTGCAGTAACAACACCAACCGTTCCAAGTGTTGCGCTTTCATACCCCATCGCTTGCCACAACTGCATTGTAAAAAAGGCTGTCGATGTTTTGCCGTTAGTCCCCGTAACGGCTGTCACCACACGCGGCATTGGCGCATAGAAAGCGGCAGCAATTTCTGCCAATGCCTGATGCGGGTGGCGATCATAAACCAAAAACATTCCCTCAGGAATTTTAATGTCTGAGTGTTCATCAACAAGAATGCCGATGGCACCTTTGGCAATGGCTTCTTGAATATACACAGCACCATTTTGTTGTGAACCATTCAACGCAACAAACAAGTCGCCATTTTTAATTGTTCGTGTATCCGCACTTATCCCAGTGAAATACTTTTTTGGTTGATTTAAAATATCAGTGCGCGTCAGAATCATTTTTTTGTGTCCGGATGGTCAATTGTGTTTTTGCTAAAACTTGCGGTGCGTTTTCATCCATGGGAGGAATACCCAGCAATGGACCCATTTGCGCAATGATGTGCCCCACTACTGGCGCAGCCACCCATCCGCCCGTCGCAAAACCGTAAGTTTGCTTGGTTGGTTTTGGCTCATCAATCATGACAAAAACAAGGTATCGCGGATCCGTCATCGGGAATGCGCCAACAAATGACGAAATACGCGAATCTTTTTCGTAGTGACGACCTTGATTTTTTTCAGCTGTTCCGGTTTTCCCGCCAACACAGTAACCATCTACTTCTGCTTTTTTGCCACTGCCTTCATCGCTGGTTACATTGGCACGCATTACCCGTCGCACCAATTCTGAGGTACGCGTACTCATGACTTGTTGTCCTAGCGGATGGTCGACGGGATCGCGCTTCATAAATGTAATCGGGGTTAGATATCCACCATTCATGATCGTAGAAACAGCACGCATATATTGCAAAGGCGAGAAAGCAACACCATGACCGTAAGCGGCTGTCATGGCACGTAAATCTTTCCAGTCACTTGGAATTTGCGGCAAGCCTAGCTCTGGCAATTCCGTCTCAAGATTTTGGCACAACCCCACACGGCACATAAATTCGCGCTGATACTTTGTCCCCATTTGCATAGCCATATGTGCAGAACCGATGTTTGAGGAATAGAGAAAAATCTCCTCAACTGAAAGCGGACGATGAACCGGATGATAATCGTTGATGCGAAAACGTCCGTATGTGATCGGCTGGGACGCTTCGAAAAAATCACCAAGATGAATTTTTCCGCTCTCCAATGCTGCGGCGGTATTCACGACTTTCATGACCGATCCTAGCTCATAAACACCAAGACTGAAGCGATTAAAGCGCTGCTCGTCATTTGCCTCTGAAACTTGTGCAGGAAGATAGGTGGGCAACGAAACGGCCGCCAACACCTCGCCACTCCACGTGTCCAGCACAACCCCTGTGCCACCGATTGCATTAAATGTTGTGATTGCGTCCTGCACTTCACGCTCGACCACATGCTGCAGACGCAAATCAAGTGAGAGTGTTTTGGTTTGCTCGTTTTTTTCTAGCGCGCTGTTGAGTGCTCGCTCCATTCCGCTCAAGCCGTTACCATCCACATCTGTTAAACCAACCACATGAACGGTTGAGCTTCCGGCCGGATAAATGCGCACATTTTCTGATTCAAACTCCAAACCCGGCTGCCCCAGAGCATTGACCTTGTAAATTTCATCCGGTGTGAGGTTGCGCTTTAACCAGATAAAGCGGCGCTCACTCGAAAGTTTTTGCAAAACATCGTCGTAATTTAAATCAGGCAAAACTTTAATCAGGCCACGCGCCGCTGCTTTTGCATCAAGGATGTTTTTGGGGTCGGCATAGAGCGATTTTGTCGGCAATGAGATGGCGAGCACTTCACCTGTGCGATCGGTCAACGTGGCCCGCAATGGTTGTGTAAACCGCTGTTGCTGCTCTATATTTTCCACCACTTGATCATCATGCAGATGGTGAAAAATCATAACATCTGTTAATCGCAATGCCACTACTGCAAAAGCGATAACAAAGCACACCCCAACAAAAACCAATCGACTCTGCGCCCCAGCAAGCAACGCGTGTGGTGCCGAGGGTGAGGCACCGTGACGACTTTCGCGTGGTGCAAACGAGAGAGGAATATCTAACGGAAGCTGAACATCAAAGTCGTTATCCGTCGTCCTTTTGTCATTCACCGAGCTCCCCCATTGGCACTGGCGAGCACAACGGCTTGAGCGTGATAAGCGCTTTCTTGATTCAACAGGTCTTGGATGGAAGCAACTGTCATCGGCTCATCCTTCTGGTGAGAGATAAGGTCAGCAATCTGATCGTTTTTTGCTTGCACAGCCACAGCCCTGGCAACCACATCAGGTTTGCTTGTTGATTTCTGCGCAACTTTTGCTGCAGACTTTACAGTTGTTTCAGCAACGGCTTTTTTGTCTGCCTTTTCTGCACCTGCAACACTATCCCGCATCGCCACGATAACGCTTTCATCCTCAGCTGTGGGTAATGCTGCAACCTGATTCATCGCCAGCATCTGATTCGGCGTAATACGGATCAATTGTGGTAAATGGCGGGCAACCAATGCATCCAGACGAGCGGGTGACTTAAGCGTATGCCATTCGGCTGTCAAAACACGAATCCGATCTTGTTCAGCCTCGATACTGTTGTGAATCTTTTCAAGGCGTTGCTCCTGCGTTCGAACACGCCAGCTGGTATTCAAAGCAACGGTGGCAGAAACCGAAACCAGCAAGACCCAGATGATGATATGGCGGATCATTGACGCACTCCTTGATGAACTGAACTTATAATTTTTTCACCGACCCTTAATCGCGCCGAACGAGCACGAAAATTGCGCTGCTGTTCATCCGATGTGGGGACAATGGGTTGCTTACCGATGAGTTTGAACGTTGGTGCGGTCGTATCAGCAACAACTGGAACATATCGGGATGGCTGTGCAGTGCGACCGGAACGATCACGAAAGAATTGTTTGACAATTCGATCCTCAAGCGAGTGGAAGCTTACGACAACAAGTCGGCCTCCCACTTTTAGTCTGCGCTCTGCTGCCTGCAATCCCCGCTCCAATTCACCCAGTTCATCATTGACGGCAATCCGCAGGGCCTGAAAGGTTCTGGTTGCGGGATCCATTCCGTCTTTACTCGCGGGTACCACGGCACGCACCACAGCGGCAAGATCCAAAGTGTGAGAAAATGATTTTGATTTACGGCGACTCACTATTGCTGAAGCAACGCGGCGTGAAAATTTTTCTTCGCCATACTTCCAAATTAAATCAGCGAGCGTTTTCTCATCACAAGAATTGACGAGTTCTGCTGCTGTTTCTCCACTTTTGTTATCCATGCGCATATCAAGCGGACCATCATGACGAAATGAGAAGCCCCGGTGCGCATCATCAAGCTGCGGCGATGAGACGCCCAGATCAAAAGCGATTCCATCCACAAAATCGACTTTGGCAGACGCCATTTTTTCTTCGAGCGTTGAAAAAGGCCCGCGAATCATCACGAATCGATCACATTCATCAGCAAGCATATCACCGGCAGCAATCGCCTCGGGATCACGATCGAAACCATAAACCGATGTGTCTTTCTGCGCCAGCAGCATGGCACGACTGTAACCGCCTCGACCAAACGTGGCATCAATATAAATACCCCGAGCCTTCATCGCCAAGGCTTCAATCACTTCAGGCAGCAAGACAGAAATGTGTTCATTCATGACACACCGCCTTGCGATCCCGCTACCGACATTGTTACAGGGCGAACAGGTAAGCTGATTCCTTTTTCAGCTACTTGCGCACGCGCTTCAGCCATAAATTTTACGAGAGCAGCCGGTTCCCAAATCTGAAAGCTATCGCCCTTGCCCACGAAGGCAGCCTCTGTGCTGATGCCCAAATGATCGACCAAATGCTGAGGGAGCAAGATGCGACCCTCAGGATCGAATGTCAGTGGTGTTGCCGCACCGAAGAGAACAGCAGACAGAGCTTCGCGCTCGGGCGAAAACTCAGGCAAGTGAGAAATGGATTGGGTCAAACTTTCCATCTGTTCCCAGCTACGACAATCAAGCGACGGCGAGCGAAACGATGGAAAAACAACAACCCCTTGAAAATATTGACTTGTTAAGTGCGGACGAAACGCCGCGGGAATGGATACGCGTCCCTTCTTATCTACCTTATTGGTATATGTTGACCAAAATGCCGCCATTTTTCCATTCCCCCCACCACAGAGCATTTATTGATCGTCATTTTGCACTCTGCCATGGTCACTTATGGGATATCATGGGAAGGGATGGGTGGTCAAATCGATTCAGCGTAAAAAAGCAGAAAAAATCATTTAAAATCAAATGTTTATGTTTTGTTCTTGTGATGCAAAAATGATATTAACCAGTGCGCAAATGCAACAAAATAGATAATTTCTTAAAATTCAATATGTTAATCTAAAAAAAGGACTAAAATCTGTCATTTTTACACATTATTAAGAGAAATAAACAACAGCATTTTTTGATAAAACACCCCCCACCTGCGTGACTTAAAGCCAACAAAAAAGGCTGGTGTCACCACCAGCCTTGAGATGAATTTGAGCCTGTGAACGGGTTAGAAATTAGCCCGCACCTCAGTTACCACAACATACCCGTCATTATCCGTCCCCGTCACACGGTGGCGATCAAAATGTACGAGATCAGCCCCTACCGTAACGCCCTCAGCCAGCTTGTACGTGGTTCCAAGGCCGATTGCCGTATAATCTCCCCCCGTACCAGTTGCCCCCGAGATAAACGGCGCGCCATTTTGGTCGAAGTCCATTTTTACGTAGTTCAGACCAAATCCCCAAGGCCCCTTGGCATAAGTGACACCTGCGGTCCAGCCGGATACTTCGTCGTTGCTTACGCCAGTCGGCAATCCTGAGTCGCCATTGGATGTGTAACCACCACCCACAGTAAATCCATTGTACGAGAATTGCGCACCCAACGTCCATGCGTTAATATCTTCGCGTCCCGAACCTTCTTTAGCATGCGCCGTGTTGTATTCACCGCCAACTTTGATGCCAATCTCTTTCCATGTATTGGTATAGTTAAGCCCCAGCTCTACAGCATTGTTGTGATTCCCGACATTGTCTGCAAGCTGAACGCCTTCGCCATCTGCCAAATTATCTCGCTCAGGTGCATAGCTCACACCGGCCTGAAGTCCCCACATACGCGGCGTATAATAGGTAATCTTGGTGGCGTCTGATGTATCATACGCTTTCATGCTGGGATCAGAAGCGAAATCAACCAATCCATAGCCGCGATCTGCCGCTGGCACATAGTCATTGTATGAACCCAAGGCTTGCCCGATCCCAACATAAGGTGAAACGACAGCGCATTCGCTGCCTGCACCGTCTTGATCACCCAATTCCAAGCGACCCCACTTGTTGGAAAAGTACAGGTTTACTTCATCAGAATTAGCGGTATCCGAGGTTGATGCATAGAGTTCGATATACGCCCCATACGTCAATCCAGCATCGGTTGTCCCCTCAGCACGCACATAAATTTCAGCTTCCGACTGAAAATCACGGCTATTGCTATTGGCAGTGTCATTGTCAAAAAAACCAGCTTGAAAATCAGTATAGCCGCCAATTTTAACGGACATATCCGCATGCGCAATACCTGAAGCCGTAACCAGTGCCAAAAAACTGACCAGACCCATTTTAAAATTCATCGTCATTCTTCACTCCCTAGTAGAATTTTTTACAAAGTGAAGAAAGTTTTTTCATTTTGCAAGATTAAGTCTTTTTGAAATTTTCTAATTTTGTTCGGTCTGGCAAAATCCCCACAGTCCGTTGAAATGATGAACGGTAAACATAAAATTTTAGAGAACTAATTACAACCTATATAAATCAATTTTCCTAACACGCCCTGCCTTGTGCAAATCCCAAAAGATGAGATCGAAGAGACCATCTTTAACGACGTATCTATGTCAAAAGAATAAATGAGAGCGCCTCTTTGTTTAGAAGATGCGCTCTAATAGTCTTTTTGCAGCTTAAGATTGATGCCACTGCTGGCATCTGCGCCCACATTACTCTCAACCGAGAGCAGAGGCGTAAGGCGAATATCAACCCCAACTTTACGGCTATTTTGAGTTAGACCCTGCTCAACTTTCAAAAAGACATCATCACTTAAATATTTACCGACTTCAAGGCTCTTTCCCGCCTCTTCGCCTTCACCTTGTGGCACCGTAGAATTGACATCAAGTACATCCAACCCCAACTTTTTGCGCACGTTGCCAGTGACATCAAGTGTTGCCCCTCCACCCGCGAGCGAGCGTACTGCATTTGCCAGCTGCACGGCCTCCATCGGACTTAAACCACTGACGCCCTTCCCAAACAAAAGCCGTGCCAAAACCTCATCTTGCGGATAAGTGGGAGTAGATTCGATGCTGATCGCCGGGGCTCTAGCGGTCCCTCCAATCGAAATCGATGCAGTCATGTCTGTCAATGTTTGTGTCGCTTTAAGATCCAGGGCGGGATTTGTAACGTCACCGCCGTTAAAACGCACACCTCCGTCATTCAATGCAAATGATTTGTCTAAAAATTCATATGTCCCGCGAATTACATTAAATTGTCCCGTCACATTTAAATTTTGTGCAGGGCCTTTAACGGTAAGTGTACCACCAACCTCGCACAACAATCCACGACCAGAAATCTCAATGCGATTGGGAGCGTCCACCACCAAGTCTAAATTAATTTGATAGGGCTCTGTGTTTGTATCGACGCCCGCTGTTTGCATTTTTACGGTCCTTTTGGGTGCAAAACTTTGTCGAGCAGGGCCGTTGATACTGCGCACATCTAAAGCTGTAACGGATACAGGCACGCGATCAGGAATTTTTATATTCGCGTTATGCACCGTAATTTTTCCACCAACCGTCAGCCGATGAAAAACATCTCCAGCGACTAGCAAAGCAGCTGAAGCCATCGCTTGACGGTCATCAAGCCGTAAAACCTGCAAGCGGTCCGCATTAATATTTAATCGTAAGGAAGCACCTTCTTTTAAAAATTTTTTGCTGTTATAGGTAATGTTTCCAGCACCTTTTACGGTACCACCCCGACCATCATTAGCAGAAAACATGGTAATATTAAGCTGCGCAGGCGTAAGTGTTGTGCGAACAGTTAAATCGCGCAAAATCAATCCAGTTTGATCTTGCTGATAAAAACCACGCTCAAAATTGAGGCTTCCCTGCGGCTCAATCGCACCCACCTTACCTTTTACAAGAATATCCGCAACAAGATTACCATCTCGCGGCAAAATATCTTCAGCAATTATGCCTTGTGAAGCAAGCACGCTCATCGGCAGCCGCCCCACCACCTGCAAGGAAATCGGCCACTGCATGACTTGGGGGTAAAACCATTGTGCAGGAGGTCCAGATTTTACATTTCCATTCACCGTAAAAAGGGTTTTTTTCTGCTGTTGATAAGCGATCTCTGCTGCGATTGTCTTGCCATCATAATGAACAGAAAGATCCATGATACCTGGGCGCGGCTGCTGCGGATAAAAAGACATTTTTCCTTCAGCGAAAGGGGCTTGGGGAGTCCCCCAGATGCGCAACATACCCTGTGACATTCCTAAGGCTGCAGTTTTTTCAAGCCCCAATTTGCTACGGACTTGCGGGGTCATTTGCGTCCATGAGAATTGCGCATCGACACGACCATCCTGCCATTCCCCCTTCCCCTTGATGATGGCCTCATCAAGTTTAAGCGCGAAAGCTGTGGCGGTCATTTTAAGCGAGGGTTGCAGTGCAAACGAAAGCGTCGGCTCATCTTGCACAGCAAATCGCGCGCCACGAAAAGTGCCGAATGCTTCCAGCAATTGCACCGTTTGTTGCGCCATGGGATCAAAAGAAACATCCATTTTCGCTTTGATTTTATAATTCGCCTGTAGGGTCTGAGGTGAAGATGTGATCACTTTCATAAATTGGGCGTGGTCTTTAACTGTAATATCGAGCGTACCTGCCATCCCCCACCCTTGCGTCGGTGAAGAAAAAGTTTCTGAAGAAAATCCACGCGACGCCACAAGCACGTCGCCTGTTAAACGCATTAAGCTGGAATCAATTACAACAGGAGACAAAGACCATCCCTGCATCTTATTTTCTGACATTGCTTTTTTAAGCATTAAATCTGCTGTCAGCGTTCCGATTTTCTTTTGTCGATAAAGAATGTCGCTTCCCTGTGCAGATAGTTTCACCTCCGGCTGGACCATTGAACCGTGGACTAAAACGTTTGTCTTCACATTCCCTGCAAACGATGATTGAAAGCGTTCAACATTCTTAACATCGAGTTCAAAATTACCCACGATATTTTGATCATTCCTCAGTTCAGCCGAACCAGACAAACGTGCATCTGACGCCGTTAAATTGAGAAGCGGCAACGAAAATGTGCGCTGCCCAGCCTCATCAATCTGCCCTTTAAATTGCACATCCCCCTGGATTGGTGCATCAGGGTGATTTGCCAGCACAACGGCTGTTTTCATTTGCCCGGATAATTGATAAAGCGCGGCGTTTAATTCCCCTTCAATCGCTCCACTTAACTTAAGTGTCGCCTGTTCTTTGCCATATTGAGCCGATTTAACAATTATTCGCTGCACCACAAAAGGCTTGATCTGGGTTGCCCCGATCGGGGCAACGGGACCATTGGACACTTCTTTGCTTGGGGGGGCTGGCACACGTAACACATTAAGCGAGTCAATGGCCACCAATTTTACCTTTACCCGATACTGCGAGAGTGAGAGCGGATTCCAAATAAAATGAATATTACGCGCGATAAGGAAAAGGCCTTTTTCATCTGCCAACGTCACTTCAGCTAAAGAAAGATCATACGGCCAACCATCACCCAAACCTGAAAGCGTTACCTGATAACCCAGTGCACTTGAAGCAACACGCGCAGCATACCCTAACCCCATACTTTTTATCGGTGACAAATGGAATAAGCCTAAAATCAAAACAAAAATCACCAGCGTCCAAGCGATAAAGGCCAGAAAAAATCTCACCATCTGAGCAACAAAGTTACGCGTTTTTTCTAGCATTAGAAAGCCTGCCCGATGCTGATATAAAACTGAAATGCGCCATCACTTTTTCGTGCATTAAGCGGCACAGCCAAATCGGCCCGAATTGGCGCGAAGGATGTAAAATAGCGCGCGCCGATACCTGCAGAATATTGTGGTTCGCCAAAATCAGGAACGAGAGTATCTCCAACACTTCCCGCTTCAGTAAAAAGGACACCCCCCCATTTGTCATTAAAGCGCACACGCAGCTCTAATCCGCCCTCAGCCAAAGATTTTCCCCCAATCGGATCGCCATGATCATCGTGCTGGCCAATACTTTGATACTCGTAACCGCGCACAGAACCACCGCCCCCTGAATAAAAACGGTTGGTCTCTGGGATACGCATTACGTTGCCCGCAATCATTCCACCAAGATGTGCCCATCCGGCGATAATATATTTTCCTTTGGTTTTAAAATCATAATAAGTCGAGACCTTTTGCGACCACGTCGTATAAAGTGTTTCGCCGCCTGCCACAGAAAGATAGGGTGTAATGCTTGAGCTTGAAAGCAAACCACGGGTTGGATTAAGCGGGGAATCCGTTGAATCATACGTCGCCGTTACCGGAAATGACAGGTCAGAGACGGTTTCGCCATTCACCGAACCATAAAACAATTTTGTCCCGATGCTGCCTTTCCACCAACGCGACAATTCTTTTTCCATGCCGATTTGAGCGGTAATCCCTGTTGAGTCGTAGGCATCACTGGTTTCGTTCTCTGCCTTTAACCCAAACAAAAGATTCGATTTTTTGTCAGGTTTGCTTGGAAGTCGCAAGTTACTTTCAAGACTTTGCTTGTTAGCATAAAAAATACCGTCAACATCTAGTTTTTGTCCACCTCCCCAAAGATTGCGATGCTCCCAACCGATTTCAACACCTGGCCCTTGATCGGTGCTGTACCCGGCGCTTGCGCTCAGCGTGCGAGGTTTGCGCTCAATCAAATCAATGGTTATGGGTATGCTTTGATGATCAGAAGGTTGCTCGGGACGATCAACTTTAACGACCGAGAAAATTTCACTGCCTAAAATGGCCGCTCGCGTATCTTCAATTTGTTGTGGAGAAAAAACGTCTCCCTCTTTCCAAGTCACCTTGTGTTCTATAAATTTCTTTTTTGTGAGCCTTAAGCCATTAATTTCAAGATTACCGAAGTAAGCAATTTTACCAGGATCAATAACCAACTGCACAGCCATGGTATGCGCGTCATGATCAACAACATAATCACGCTTTGTAAATTGGGCAAAAGGATAGCCTTGATTGGCTAAATCCGCAGTAATTAATTTCTCGGCACTCAATAAATTTGATGAAAGAACATGCTGCTGAAGTGTTATCCCTAATTTTTCCAATGACGCCGGGGCAAGCCCCCGAGCCGGATCGATCTTTATATTATATTGTGATAAGGAATACGTCGGGCCAGTCTCCACATGCACAGTGAGAACAGGCAAACCATCCTTCTCGTTCACAGCATCGTAGCGGGTGGTTATTACCGGATCATAATAGCCATAGGCAAATAGTAATTTTTGCAATGTTATGGCATCTTCCATAATGCGTTGTTTGAGCGCCTCATCACTAAAGAGCGTCTTTTTAGAGCGCGCAAAAACAAGCGAGATGCTTTTAATATCTTCTTTAAGCGTAGGCGTTTCTTTCTCGTCTTTTTCTGTTTGAAACGCAACCTCTAACGCGGGTGTGTAGGTCGGCGCAGCAATGTGCGTAAACCCACTCGGCAGGGGAGAAATACGCGTCTCAACCGCCGCCTGCAGAGGACCGGCAGAAACAATGAGGGCAGCCCCCATAATCAAACAGATCAAGAGATAGTGCGCATAATTCATGCCATGAAAGTAGAGCGGAGCCTCGAACTTCGCAACCCCTTGACATTATGAGTTCGCGAACAACGGCTGTCCTTGGAGCGTCAGAAGCACTCCAAGTGACAAATCCGCTGCTATAATTTTTTAGACGCTGGTAATTGCTACCTTGCGCGGTGTTTTTGTTTCAGACTCCGGCTTCGCCACCGTGAGGGAAAGCACACCTTTGCTATAAACAGCTTTGATTTTATCCGCTTCGGGAATGAAGGGCAAAATCAATGCACGTTCAAACGCCCCGTAGTGCCGCTCCATGATGTGATAACCTTTCTCTTCCTTTTCAATAGCTTGTTTTTTCTCGCCTTTGATGGTGAGCTGTTTTTCCTGAACTTCCACGTGCACATCTTCTTCGGCAACACCAGGAAGCTCAACTGTCACGATCATTTCTTTGTCAGTTTCAACAACATCAAGACGCGGATGTGCCCCGATGCCTTGATCAACTTGATCGCGCAAGCGTCCCTCTGGTTGCGCATACTTCGTCGTGCAGGAACCTGAGCCCTGCGGATGAAACCAACGCTCAACTTCGTTTTCAAGATACCTAAACGGGTCAATGGCCGTATGAGACGCGGAAACCCGCGGAAATGACACGAATGTACGCATGCTGAATCTCCTTTCAAAGAGTCTGCTTAAAGATCTTAGATGTTGACAAAAGCCCGCCTTTTCTTGGCTGCTATCTATTGAATGGGAATGCACACAATCTATTTCAAGAGCATTTTTTCATTTTTTTAAGCGATCGTGCCAAGGAAGGGGAAACGTGTCAAATTGCCTATAGGCGCTTCATCCTATTCATGGCACACTGCAGGTGCAAAGGGCCGTCTAGCCTTTTTGTTGGCATCGCTACTGTAATGGGGTTGGGAATGAATTCTTCAGGTCATGATCAAACAAAAAAATTGATTGCCTTGGGACTAATCGGCATTGCGTTTGTGGCGATTGTCAGCCAGATTTCAGATAATTATCCCAAGCTTTTGACGCCCCAGCCTGCCCATCAAGAGACAAAACCCCAAGAGAACTTTGCAGAGCGCTCTACCCCACCTTCATCAACCGTGACTCATGACGTCTCTGCCTCCAATAATACCATGGGTGATGAAAAATCGCCCCCTCATGCCGAGCAGAAAGAGACAACAGCCCCATCCTCTCCGGCCCAACCTGCGCCTGACTTTAATCATCCAACCATTTTCTCTCATCGTGCGCACTACACATTACAATTGGAAAGTGTTCGCAATACCAGCCCCGTGCGCGCTGTTAACGGAGAAATGACAACCGATTGGGTTGATGCCTGCCAAGGATGGATGGTCAATCAAACACTTACACTCTTTATGACCTATAATGAAGCCCCGGAAGCAAAAACCGAAAGTTACTTCAGTACATGGGAAGCAAAGGATAACTCGCATTACCGATTTAACTATCGCCACCTAATCAATGGAAACTCAAGCGAAAACATTCGCGGAACAGCAACCATTGATAATAAAGATGGTACGGGTAAAGTGCATTACGTTTTGCCGGAAGAAAAAACGTTGGACCTACCAACGGGAACACTTTTTCCCACCACGCACACACTTTTTCTGATGCGCGAAGCTCTTAATAAAACTCCTTTATTTTTAAATCGCCCTGTCTTTGATGGAAGTGATGACAAAGGTGTGAGCCAGGTCAGCGCAATAATCAAGGCACCACAGCCGGTCACAGAAGAATTAACTAAAAATACCTTCAGTAATGTCAAAAACTTAAAGGCTTGGCCAATGCGTTTAGCCTTTTTCTCAAATGAAGAAAATGCCAGCGAACCTGATTATGAAATGGATACCAATATGCTCCCTAATAGCGTATCCGAGTATATGATGATTGATTATGGTGATTTTAAAGTTAAAGGAACGCTAGATAAACTTGAGCCGATTGCGGCACCCTCTTGCGACTAAGCCATTAAATAGCACCAACAAAATCTACTTATACTTTTGTCAAGATATTTTCTCACTATTCTGTCGTTTTTCTATTGCGACGGATGCTCGCTAGTGTCACAATTACAGGCGAGATTAAGAACACCTTTTTCGCTTAATTTTGGAAAGGAGTTAAAATGGGCGCTCCGCCAATCAATGGGCTACCCACTTCGTCAAACAGTCAATTGCGGCGCATTCTTGTCGTCGAAGATAATGACCTGAACAGTAAATTGTTCCGCGATCTTTTGATTGCACAAGGATATGGCGTTATTCACACGCGCGATGGTGTGGAAGCCTTTCGTCTTGCACGAGAACACCACCCCGATCTTGTGCTGATGGATATACAGTTGCCCGAGGTTTCCGGTCTTGAAGTCACACGCTGGCTACAGGAAGATCCGATGTTGCGTAACATTCCCGTCGTTGCACTAACCGCTTTCGCGATGTCTGGCGATGAAGAACGCGCCCGTGCAGCAGGTTGCGCGGCCTATATTACCAAACCGATCTCGGTGAGACCTTTTCTTGAAACAGTTTCGCAGTGTATTGAAAATACACGTGTTTAACTGAATTTACTATTCGTTTTTCAAAAATAGGACGGCGTTTTTCTTAAACGCTGAAGTATTTTGCCTGTGAATGATGCAGCACCAATGCCGAGGTTGACTGCTCTGGATGAAGTTGAAACTCATCAGAAAGTGTTACCCCAATTTTTTCAGCGTGCAAAAGTTTTAAAATTTGCACCTGATCCTGCAATCGTGGACACGCAGGGTAGCCAAAAGAATAGCGACTGCCTCGGTAACCCTGCTGCAGCATTTTACTGATATCACGGTCGTCTTCGTGCGAAAAACCCAATTCAGCGCGAATTTTTTGGTGAGTATACTCCGCCAACGCTTCTGTCATCTCAACGCTCAACCCATGCAAATAAAGATAATCTTGATAGCGATTTTGCTCAAACCAAGATCGCGCCACATCAGCAACTTTTTGCCCCATCGTCACAATCTGAAGCCCGATAACATCGCGCTGTGACGATGTCACATCACGCACATAATCAACAATGCAATCGCCATTTGCGGCCCGAGGTAAATTAAATTGTGCACAGACATCATGCGAATGAGGATCGAACAAAATCAGTGTTTCACCTTCTGCAGCACAGGGCCAATAACCATAAACCGCTTGGGGTTGGAGAATATTCTGTTGTTCGCATTGCGATAATAAATCGTGCAAAATGGGACGCAAATTTTTCTTTGCCCAATCAAGATAATCAGAGAAACTGCGACCATCCTTGCGATAGCCCCACTGAAGCTGATACAACATCCGCTCATTCAGGTATGGTAAAATCGCTTTTGCAGAAACACGCTCCATCACACGTGGGCCAAAAAATGGCGGAACAGGCACCTTTTCTTCTCGCACTTGCCGCCGAACGCATGACTCTTCCTGTGAGAGAGAAACGGTCTGTCCTTCCTCTTCACGCTTTTTATTTTTTTTATGTTGATTGACTTGAACCGCCGAGCAATATGATTCAAATTCACCAGCCATAATTTTGTTCATCAGCGACAAACCATCGAACGCGTCACGCGCATACGCAACAGCACCTGTTTCATAGGTTTTTGCACAGTCTGTTTCAACAAAAGCGCGCGTTAAAGCTGCCCCACCCAGCATCACGGGAAGTGCAAGCTTTTCGCGCACCATCTCTTCCAGATTTTCTTTCATGACAACAGTAGATTTAACCAGCAAACCAGACATACCAATCGCGTTTGCATGATGTTCTTTTGCGGCGGCAATAATGGCTGATGCAGGCTGCTTGATACCAAGATTGATCACTTTAAAACCGTTATTGGTAAGAATAATGTCAACAAGATTTTTTCCGATATCGTGAACATCCCCCTTAACAGTTGCCAAGACAAGCGTGCCTTTATGTTGTTGATGATCTGATTTTTCCATAAATGGCTCTAGCAGAGCAACAGCTGCTTTCATTGTTTCAGCTGATTGCAAAACAAACGGCAACTGCATTTTTCCGCTACCGAAATGTTCACCGACAACTTTCATTCCATCGAGTAAAATGGTGTTGATAATCTCAAGTGCCGTATAGGATTTTAAGGCCAGTGCGATATCATCCTGAAGATTGGTTCGATCGCCATTGATGATATTGTCCTTGAGCCGATCTTCAACATTTTCAGCACGTTTATGCTGTTTTTTCTCCACATCTGAGCGCTGTGAAAAAAGCGCCAGCACTTTTTGCAATGGATCATCATTATGGCTGCGACGATCAAAAATAAGATCTTCAATACATTTGATCTCTTCAGGATCGATGCGGTGCAATGGCGTAATTTTTGAAACATGAACAATAGCAGCCGTCATACCACGACGGGTTGCATGATCAAGAAAAACCGAATTTAACACATGTCGCGCTGCGGGATTTAGACCAAACGAAATGTTTGATAATCCCAATACAATTTGGACATCCGGCAAGGCTTTGCGAATAAGCTCAATCCCTTCGAGCGTCCAGAGACCAAGTTTGCGATCATCTTCGTTTCCGGTTGCAATGGTAAAAGTGAGGGGATCAATCATAAGGTCGCCGGGTTTAAGGCCATGCTGATGAACGGCAAAATCATAAAGTCGTCGTGCAATCGCGAGCTTACGTTCAGGCGTTTTGGCCATTCCCTCTTCATCAATGGTCAGAGCAATCACACTGCATCCAAATTTTTTTGCCAAACGCAGGCGCGCCGCTGCTGGCTCTTCCCCGTCTTCGAAATTGATGGAGTTAAGAATAGCCTTACCACCATACAATGCCAGCGCTTCTTCAAGAACATTTAACTCAGTACTATCGATCACAAGCGGCACAGAAACAGCACGCATCAATCGCGGAAGAACTGCAATCATGTCTGCATTTTCATTACGGCCAACAAACGCTGTACACACGTCAAGCGCATGCGACCCTTCATTCACTTGCTCTTTCGCAAGCGATACGCAAGCATCCCAGTTTTGAGCATCTTGAAATGTGCGCCATGCTTTTGAACCATTGGCATTGCACCGTTCGCCAATTGAAAAAACACTGCTCTCCTGCGCTAAGGGAACATGTGTATAAAGGGAAGCCACACTGGGAACAAAGTGCACACTTCTGATTTTAACCACTTCACGATAATGATTGCTCGATTTTTCTGTCGCCCGCTCACGCAAAAGTTGATCAATTGCCTGAATATGCTCGACGTTCGTGCCGCAACACCCCCCCACCATATTGACACCATCGTCATCAATAAAACGTGCCAGCCATGATGCCAGCGCTTGGGGAGACAACGGATAATGTGTTTTTCCATCAACCAATTCCGGCAAGCCAGCATTCGGTTGAACCGAAATAAAGCCGGGCCAATTTTCGCTGAGCCACCGTAAATGCTCAGCCATTTCCTGCGGGCCAGTTGCACAGTTAAGCCCCATCATTGGAACATCCATGGCGTCGATAACCGTTGCGGCTGCCCCAATATCACTCCCGACCAACAACGTGCCTGTTGTTTCAACCGTTACCTGAACAAAATGCGGAAGATCATTTTTACCAAGAATTATTCTCGCTCGCTTTACACCGTTTACGGCTGCTTTAACCTGCAACAGGTCTTGGCAGGTCTCAATCAAGCAGGCATCGACGCCTCCTTCAATTAACCCCAATGCCTGCGTGGTAAATGCATCTTCTAAACGCTGATAAGAAATATGACCCAACGATGGCAGCTTTGTACCCGGCCCGATTGAACCTAAAACAAACCGTTGGCGATGATCACTAAAACCATCCATAGCCTCACGCGCGACTTCAGCAGCCCGACGATTAATTGCTCGTGCTTCATCATGAAGATCAAATTCAGCAAGTGTAAGTGGAGATCCGCCAAAGCTGTTGGTCTCAACCAGATCAGCACCGGCCTCAAAATAACTGCGATGAATCGATCGAACAACATCAGGACGCGAAAGCAGCAAAACCTCTGAACAATTTTCCTTGCCCATAAAGTCTTTTTGCACATCCAATGTCATGCTTTGTATACGACTGCCAAATCCGCCATCGCATAACAATACTCGTTCTTTCAGATGATCTAAAATTCTAGCCATTACGATAAACCTGATGTTTTGTAGTGCGTGGTGACTCCAGCAATTGCCGACAAATGCTTTCAACAATCTCGGCACGATTGAGGGTGTAGAAATGGAATGTATCAACGCCGTTTTCAAGTAAGTTCAAGCACTGCTTTAGCGTTACAAGCGCTGAAATCCGTCGGCGTTCTTGAAGCGGTAATTGATCGAAATCCAAAAATTGCTGACAAAAATCAGTCGGAAGAGATGCCTTGCAAGATTCGGCAAACTGCTTGATACGCGCAAAATTGCTGATTGGCATCATCCCCGGTACCAACTGCACATCAATACCGGCGTGCGCCACACGATCACGAAATCGTAAAAAATGTGCGTTATCAAAAAAGAATTGTGTAATGGCGCGCGTGGCGCCAGCATCGACTTTACGTTTTAAATTTTCCAGGTCCGCTTCGGCTGATATCGCCGTGGGGTGTGTTTCAGGATAGGCAGCAACGCTAATTTCAAAAGGATGAATCATGCGCAATGCTCGAACCAGATCAACAGCATATTGATACGCCCCACTCCCTTGACATCGTTGATCAGGGTGAGGATTTTTCAGCACGTCGCCCCGCAGCGCAACAACATGACGTATGCCATCCTGCCAAAGCGCGTGCGCCAGCTGCTCAATTTCATCTGGCATTACGCCCCAACACGTCAGGTGCATTGCAACAGGAAGTTGTGTTTTGCAGTAAAGGTTGACCGCCAACGCA
Organism: Bdellovibrionales bacterium; assembly: GCA_039808765.1. Taxonomy (GTDB): domain Bacteria; phylum Pseudomonadota; class Alphaproteobacteria; order UBA2400; family UBA2400; genus JBDHTQ01. The sequence goes on along the minus strand of JBDHTQ010000005.1, from coordinate 84,572 downwards.
ACCGACCGGTCATGTGTGCTGCCACCTGCCCCGTATGTCATTGAAATAAATTGCGGTGCAAACACCTTCAGCGAGTCGACAGCCGCATAGAGCAATGAATCGCCATCCACTTCTTTTGGAGGGAAAAATTCAAAACTAAAATTTAGCTTTCGTGTCATCTTGACCTCGTTCTGGCCTTTTAGCGCTATAACATGTTAAATCATACCCTCTTTGGCGTGTCCATAAGGCAACACTTGAAAATTGACATAAAAACGATGACACACAGCCTTTAGAATCATCCAAAAGTCATGTATAGAAACTATGTTGCGCTTACATCTATCTTCTATAGTCGGGTGCGTAAAAAATTAATAGAGTGCGGCGCGAGGTAACAAACCCTCAAGAGTATTCTGTTAACGTGGTTCATGTCATCCTTTAACCGATTCTCGATAAGGTACTCTAATGCTCCAGCTTCGCCAAATCACGCTTACTTTTACATTGTGCCTTTCATTATTGGCCAGCACCGCTTGTGCCAACCACAAATTACAAGATGATGAGAATAATGGCATTAGCGGTGATGAAATCGCCGATCCGCTGGAAGGTCTCAACCGTGCTGTTTTCGGGTTAAATGAAGCGGTTGATATTCTTTACCTCGGTCCGGCTTCAACGATTTATCGTGAAGGTGTGCCGCAACCCGTTCAGAAAGGTTTTCGTAACTTTTATCGCAACCTTGAAACACCCGTGTATGCCATTAACAAATTGTTGCAAGCCGATATCCATGGATTTGGCAGAGCAACAGGGCGCTTTGTCATCAACACTCTTGCAGGTGTGGGTGGTTTGATGGATGTTGCAACCCGCATGGGGCTGCCCTACGAACCGACCGACTTTGGTATCACGCTGGCCCGTTGGGGTGTTCAACCAACATTCTACCTTGTCCTGCCTCTTTTTGGCCCCTCTTCTTTGCGTGATGGCGTGGGCCAGGGCGTGGATTGGTATGCAGACCCCGTGCGGATGGTGGCAGCCAATAACGACTTGCGGACAGAACGCGCAGCGGTAAGCGCCATTAAAGCTCTTGATGCTCGCGCTGATGTTGATGCAGCAATTCAAGATACCCGCAAAAATGCTTTAGATGGTTATGCGACAATGCGCAGTCTTTACATGCAGCACAGAGAAGCAGAGATTAAAGCTGAACTTGACCGCTTACACAAAAAGAACAAGTAGTGTTGTGTAAAGGCGCGGAATTAAGTTTGGGAAAGGTCTTTCAAGGATGTGTGCACGTATAAACCTTCGTTCGTTGGTTGTGGTTGCTTTTTTCGCTCTGGGGCTGGTTTTTGCTACTTCTTCGAATCGCGCCATCGCCGCACCATCGCCCGAAGCCGCACAAGAGCTTATCAAGAGCATGGCCAGTGATGCGATTTCAACACTTTCTGCTGCGAACAGCGATCAAAACCAGATTAAAACCAAGTTTCATGAAATTCTTGCGAAGAATTTCGACCTCCCCGGTATTGCGAAGTTTGTACTCGGGCGCTATTGGCGCATAACCACACCTGAGCAACAAGATGAATACACCCACCTCTTTGAGAACTATATCGTCGGCATTTATGCCAACCGCTTCAGCCAGTATTCAGGTGAAACGGTAAGTGTAGAAAGTGCACGCCAAGATCAAGACGCTACAATTGTGAGCAGTCACATTAATTTGACCAAAGGCAACCAACCAGTTCTGGTTGAGTGGAAAGTAATTGATAGCAGCAACGGCGTTCCTCTGGTGAGTGACGTGATTATTGAGAATGTAAGCATGAGCCTGACCCAGCGCTCTGAATTTGCCACGCTGATCCAAAACAATGGTGGCAAAGTTGAAAGCCTTCTTGCTCAGCTTCGCAGCCGCACAAAAGGGTAACCCCCCACAATAATTTTTATCTTCAATCAACGTAAAAAGGTCTTAAGGTCCCCTTTTACGTCTTTGTTGAAGTAGACACACAGCAAAGCGCGCGCATCCATGGCTAGAGCAAATCCCGAATAGACAGACGCCTCTGTTTTATTTCTTTTAGCGCAAATACATCGCCAAAGATGGTCTCTTTCTATCCCAACTTTTGGGATTTGCTCTAGCATAAAAAGGCAAATGCTCCACGATGTGAAGAGAAAAGAGCAGTACTTTAGACGTGAGTTACGGTTATCAGATTTGTACTTATCAAATTGAAATGATTGATTAAAGTATACGATGGACGGGGTTCCATATCCCCTATTTAGAGCATAATTAGCCGAAGCATAAGAAAACCCCGCACAAAATTGTACGGGGTTTTCTGTTTAACATATTGCTTTAATTGCGATCTTGTCGAATTCCCTGAGCAATCGCAACTTTAACAGCCAGCAAGAGAATAATCGCCCATACTAAATACCACATGTTTCATCTCCTTAAGACCGCACCTTAGTAAAGGTGGCTTGAGTTTTCTTCCACTTGTTTTTCACTGATTGATTCACGCATAATCCGGAACGCCCAAGCGGTATAGGTTAGGACAATCGGCACGAAAATGATCGCGGCAATAGTCATCAACCACAAGGTCATATGCGAACTGCTGGCATCCCACACCGTCAAGCTGTGAGAAGGCGTATGTGAGCTTGTCATTAGGAACGGAAAGAGAGCAACTGCAGCCGTCAGAATGGTCATTGCCACCATCATTCCACTCGGAATAAAGGCCAGAGCATAGCGCTTGCCATTAACGAAAGCGACGGTAAAGAGTGCACTCAAAATCGCCAGAAGAGGAATGGCAAATAAAACAGGATGGGCGATATAATTACGTAACCAAACCCCGTTTTCAACTACAACCTGCTTCAAGCGTGGATTGCTAACCCCGTTCGTATCCATTACCGATGCAACGATATAGCCATCCAAGTGACTGACCCAGAAACCGCCAATCACAAAAAGAACGGCCCAGAGGATAGTTGCGATACGAACAGTTTTAATCGCACGCATCTGGACCACCCCGGTGGTCTTTGCGCTCAAATATACCGCACCATGCGACACATGCATGAGAACACTCACCACCCCCGTCAGTAATGCAAAGGGGCTCAGCAGATGAAAGAATCCCATCAAGAACCCATCTTCATAGTGAGAAAGCTGGAACTCGTCTATGTAAAACGGCACACCCAAAAAGAGGTTACCGAACGCGACGCCGAAAACAAGCGGCGGCACCAAGCCAGACATAAACAAGGTATAATCCCACACTGATCTTTTTGCTCCTTGAAATTTGTTACGGAATTCAAAGCTGACAGGACGTAAAATCAAGCTGACAAGCACAAGGAACATCGCGAGGTAAAACCCACTGAAAGCCGCGGCGTAAACAGCCGGCCATGCAGCGAAGATTGCCCCCCCCCCAGTGATCAGCCAAACTTGGTTACCTTCCCATACGGGGCCGATTGTGTTGATCATCACACGCCGTTCAGTATCGGTACGACCGATAATGGGGTTGAGAAATGCAACCCCCATATCGAAACCATCTGTTACAGCTAATCCAATCAACAGTACACCAAGCAGCGCCCACCAAATCAGACGTAACGTTGCATAATCTAAAGGGATCGATTCCATTTCAGTTACTCCTTACACGCTGACCGAGTTTTCGGGACCCTTGCGGGCATATTTGAACATCAACTTCACATCAATAATCAGCAGCGTGGTATAGAAGATGACGAATCCCCCCAAGCTGGTCATAACCAATGATGAGCTAACGGCGCTGGCCCCTAAACTTGTGGGCAGGATGCCTTGAATGGCCCATGGTTGACGGCCGTATTCAGCAACGATCCACCCCAGCTCAATTGCCACCCACGGTAAGGGTAAGCTGTAGAGCGCAAGCCGCTGAACCCAGTTCGGGGCAAAGTCAGACGAGCGGCTTTTAATAAAGGCAAGTGTGAAGAGCAAAATAAACCACATGCCGCAAACCACCATCACGCGGAAGGACCAGAACAATGGCGCAACGTGAGGAATTAATCCTTCGGCTGTTTCGGTGATCTGGGCGGGTGTGGCCGTTGCGGGATCAATATTGCGTGCCTTTAGGAGCAAGCCGTATCCCAAATCTTTGACATTTTCATCCAAAGTTTTTTTGGCTTCAGCATTTTCCGGCTGTGATCTTAAGGTGGCCATTGCATCATAAGCTTTTACACCGTTGGCAATGCGCACTTTGCTTTCTTCAACCAATTCGTTGATCCCGGGAATCGGCACGTCGGTACGATGCGTAACCAAAAGCCCCAAAACAGCCGGTACCTGAATCTCGAAGTGATTCATCTTCTTTTCTTGATCAGGGATCGCAAAAAGCGTGAACGGAGCAGGTGCGGGTTCAGTTTCCCAAATACCTTCAATGGCGGCCATTTTCATTGACTGATGCGTATTTACATGGCGACCACTTTCATCCCCCATGAAAACAACGGTCAAGCTTGAGATCAACCCGAAAGCTGCGGCCACGGCAAAGCTGCGGCGCATCACTTCGATATGCTGCTTACGCAATAGAAAATATGATGAAATCGCCAACATAAACATACTACCACAAACGTATCCACCCGTAACAGTATGCACAAACTTGGCTTGAGCGACTTCGTTAAAGATCAGCTCGTAGAAGCTGGACATTTCCATACGCATGGTCTGGTAATTAAAGAGAGCACCTTGTGGATTTTGCATCCATCCGTTTGCAATCAAAATCCAGACAGCAGAAAGGTTGGTTCCCAGCGCAAGAAAGAATGTGACCATAAGATGTTGCTTCTTAGACATTTTGGTCCAACCAAAGAAGAACAGACCAACCATCGTACTTTCAAGGAAGAAAGCCATCAGCCCTTCAATTGCGAGCGGTGTACCGAAAATATCACCGACATAATGGCTGTAGTAGGCCCAGTTTGTGCCAAACTGGAATTCCATTGTAATACCGGTTGCAACGCCCATGGCAAAGTTAATACCAAAAAGCTTGCCCCAGAACATGACCGCATCTTTCCATACCTGGTTACCTGTACGGACGTATGCGGCTTCGAGAATAACAAGCAGCCAGCACAAGCCGAGAGTTAGCGGAACGAACAAAAAATGATAAAGCGCGGTTGCCGCAAACTGCAGTCGCGCCAGAATGACCGGATCAAACACTTCCATTTTTGGCACACCTTTCTTGTTTATACTTAATTTGTCTGATGACTGAGAAGCCGATCGGCCATGGCGGGCGCTTCAACATGCACCGCTTGATATTGCAAAACAGCATACCAAAACGCGATAAGGAACAAAATCTTTAGACAAATGATCATTGTAATTTTAATACCAAGATCATCTTTTCTGGTTTTTTGTTCAACTTGACGAGCCATTGATAGACTTCTCCTCCCTCGCGGTTTGTAGTCTCGGGCCTCTGTTTTGTCAAGCGAATGACTGTTGAAAGGAAAGAGTAAATTGGTCCATTTTATTAAGATAAACGACGTTTGAGAAATAATATTTTAGTTGTTTCCACGCTAAAAAACGGCAGTCGTACAACAATAATTTCAGGAAAAAATCAGGAAACCCTTTTCGTTGCAGATTCATCACAATCCGTAATCTTTTATTTTTCAGCGCAAATTCCGAAAAGATGGGATCGAAAGAGATCCATCTTTGACGACGTATTTGCGTTAAAGAATAAAACAGAGCGCAGCGTCTATCTTAGGGAGACGCGCTTTAGCTGCAATTTCTACAAATACGCCTGTGCGCACGATATGCTACCGATGATGAAATAAGCCCAATGACGCCTACCAGTCCGAGCATGGCAAGCGACCTAAACATATTGCTTGGATCAGTCATAAATTGCAGTGCCTGCTCGCCATAAACAGCTCCTGCCGCTACCGAAGCAAACGTGCACGTGGCTGCATTAAACCGTATGGCCCGAGCGACACGACAATCAACATCACATAACACCAGACCTCCATCACGACGGCTTTTTTGAAAAAGGTTAAAAGCATGGGTCAGCGTAGCCGAGGTCAACATTAGTTGCGCGGCAAAGGCAGCTTTATTCATCGATGTTGGCATGTAGGTTGAAAAAGCATATTGATTTACCATAAAAAAACCATGCACAAATCCCGCAACAACCGTCCCAAGCTGAGCATGCTGCCATAGCGTATCATTTTTTAGACGTTGATCGCCGGGGGGGTAAGACATCTGAATATTCCCTCAATTCTGTTTTTTAAAGTGGACAATCAAAAACAAGGTTATTACAACTAGGGACCTCATCTTGAATAAGGACTAAAGCTATGTCATTTAACCCAGGCGTTGTTACAGGTAAAGAGTACCAAACCCTTGTGCAAAACTGCAAAGACGGTTTTTATGCTTTGCCCGCCGTAAATGTTACGGGAACAAACACCATTAACGCCGTAATGGAAGCGGCTAAAAATAATAATTCGCCCATCATCATTCAGCTTTCTAACGGTGGCGCTGAATTTTATGCCGGCAAAGGTTGCCCCAACAGTTTTCAAGCTAAAGTTTTGGGGGCTGTCTCTGCGGCTCGCCACGTTCATCTTTTGTCAGAAGCCTATGGTATCAACGTTGTTCTGCATACCGATCATGCCAATAAAAAATTGATCCCGTGGGTCGAAGCATTGCTTGATCATGGTGAGCAGTTTTATCGTGAAACAGGCAAGCCGCTTTTTTCATCACATATGCTTGATCTGTCAGAAGAATCAATTGACTTCAATCTCTCTGAGTCTGCTCGCTTGTTGAAGCGCATGACAAAAATCGGCATGAGTTTAGAGATTGAATTGGGCATCACAGGCGGCGCTGAAGACGGCGTAGGCTCTGATGATATCGATAACAGCAAGCTTTATACCCAGCCTGAAGATTGCTTGCGGGCTTATGAAGTTTTGCAAGGCATTGGACATTTTTCCTTGGCTGCGTCTTTTGGGAATGTTCATGGTGTTTACAAACCTGGCAATGTTAAACTGCGCCCTGAAATATTGAAGAATGCCCAAGAACTTGTTCAAAAAACCCATCATACCGGACCGAACCCCCTCAATCTCGTGTTCCATGGCGGGTCAGGGTCAGAAAAAGATAAAATAGCGCTTTCATTAAAGTATGGTGTGTTCAAAATGAACATCGATACCGACACACAGTTCGCTTTTGCTGAACGTGTGGGTCAGTTTGTTAGCCAAAATAGCAAGGCTTTCCAAAATCAAATTGATCCTGAAAATGGCACCCCCTACAAGAACACCTATGACCCACGCAAGTGGTTGCGCGAAGGTGAAGTGGGCATCATTGACCGCTTGAGCGAGGCCTACACCGACCTCCTTTCAACCAATAAAGCGGATATTACACAGGGTTGTGAATGCGGAAATACAACAAAATGCGCATAATAAAATAATTATGTTGCTTTTAAAACCTCATATTTAATAGAAATGGGTCGTTTACTGGCCCATTTCTATAGCTGTGATGCTGATATTGGATACAAGAATGAAGACTGTCCCCAAGCTTGGTCGGCTTGCGCTTGTAGAATCGGGTTATCCGATCGAGTATTTTCTTCTTAAAATTTTTCTAGGGGGCTATTGTCAACGCAGAGGGATGTCATTTTTTACAGCTTCTCCGAAACAACTCAAAGATCCCTGTTTTTTTTCCTCATCATACACCCCCTTTGCAGGTGTTGTCATTCTTGGTCCGCGCTCCGACTATGATTTGGGGAATTATTTGAATCCTAAAGCACGTAATAACTTAATCCAGTATGCTAACAATGGCGGAAGTATTATCGGCATCAACAAGGGATTTAGTATGCTGTGCACTAGTCAGAGGCATCGCAACAAAACAGTAGGAAATATGCACACCTTAGGTTTTTTACCTGGTACAGCGCAGAACACCCTTGAACGAAAACGCGCAGAGACAAGACGCCCCAAAAGTGTGTGGCTCCAAACGACCGTCACCCCCATCAGATTGACAAATTTATCGTCTACACATCAACATCCAATCCCGATGGTATATTGGAATGGACCATCATTTTTTCCGGACAGCAATGATATAATCTCACTGATGAATTACGCAGAATTAGAATCGGATAAATCTCCGCTTGGTGAGCTTGCGGCAGTGATGCGCAGTTATGGCGATGGTAGTGTGCTTGGCATCGGGCCTCACCCCGAAATATCCTCACAGATACTTACAAGTACGTCATTTGCAAATTTGGGTTTTAATCGTCTTAGTGACCCGAATGGAAGTCATACTTCTGGATTAGAAGCTGCGCTCCGAGAGGGAGATGAAAAAAGATTGCATTTTCTTGATCTTCTTCTTGATCTCAATCTCAAAAATAGCGTGCAAGGTTCTCGTTCTTTAAGAATAGGCCGTGATCACGCAGATAGAGTCATCGTCTGAGAGCGATCCCCCAAACATAGACGCGCTCTGTTTTTTTATCTTTTACGCAAATACGTCGTCAAAGATGCTCTCCGCGAACCCATCTTTTCGGGATTTGCTCTAGATAAATCACCACGCATAAACCAAACGATGCAAATCCCATCCAACGCGCATTACCCAAGCCTATTGATCTCGCAGACTAACGGCTCGCAACGTTTGGCTGGCTTTGGCCGGAAGCATCTGCCTGCCCCATTTTAAGGGAGGGCAGATAGAGCAAGAGTGCCGCCGCCACATAAATGGAAGAGAAAGTTCCAACTAAAATTCCCCATGTGATAACGCCCGTGAAATTGATCAACGTTTCGCCGCCCATAAACAACATCGGAAGAATGGCCAACAAGGTCAACCCGGAAGTTAAAATCGTGCGCGAAAGCGTAGCATTTACGGACATGTTAATGATTTGTTTTAAATCCAGCTTCTTGTAACGACGGCTGGTCTCACGAATTCGGTCAAAGATAATTACGGTATCGTTGATTGAATAACCCGCCAGCAGCAAAAGCGCCGCGACCGTTGTGAGATTAAATTCCCATCCTAAAATTGACACCAACCCCAGCGAGACAAACACATCGTGAAAGGTTGAAACCAGTGCGGCAATACCGAATTGCCACTCAAATCGAAAAACAACGTAAAGCGAAATACCCGCAATCGCCAATAATGTTGCCCATAATCCATTCTTAAGAAGTTCATTCCCGACAGTTGGTCCAACCGATTCTGAGCGATCATAAACCCAGCCTTCACCCATTGCATTTTTGATTTTTCCAATTGCTTGTGCGTTCGCCTGATCATCACCTTCCTGTTGTTGAACACGAATCAAAACAGTGTGATTCTCGCCAAAAGTTTGCAGGGCCACTTCACCAAGATTCAGATTTTGCAGCTCTGTACGCAGGGTCGATACATCAACAGACTGAGGTTGGCCGTTCTCAAATCGCGAAGCTTCAATCAAAATACCGCCTTTGAAATCAATGCCCATATTGAGGCCATGAACAGCAAGAGAAACGATAGTTGCAATAAACAAGCCTATCGTGAACATAAACGCCAACACACGCTTCCCGACAAAGTCGATTTTCGTTTCATGCGGAATAAAATTAAGCATAGGCATCGCTCACTCCAACGGGAAGTTTATTAAAAGAATGGTTTAAGCGGCACAAACGATTTTAGCAAGCACAAAGCGCTTTAAGCCCCAACGGCAGCTAAGGAAAGAAATCTTTGCAATCGTTCAGTTTGGGGATGGTCAAGAATATCAGCTGTTCCGTACTCGGTTATTTTTTTATCGCTCATAAAAATGACCTGATCAGCGGCCTGCTTGGCGAATGAAAGATGATGCGTGATCAGCATGACGCCAATATTTCGTTCTTTCAGGTGCAGGAGTTTAGTCAAAATGCGGGCCGTTTGCTCAATATCGAGTGCCGATGTAATTTCATCGAGCAGCACATACGATGGATTAAGGATAAGAGCCCGCGCCAGAGCAACCCGCTGACGCTGGCCAATTGATGCCTCATTTGGATAATGGTTGATGAAGTCGCGCATTTCCAACAAATTGATCAACCCCTCAATATCATTTGAGGCTTTCGGGTTGTGATTACGCGCAGGTAATAAAATATTCTCCCGCAGTGTTAGGTGCGGCCAGAGAAAAAAAGATTGAAAGACCGCAGTGACCTTGGGCCAGGGTGCCTCATTGGCAGCAAGCGGCAAGCGAGGGAAAAAATAATCAGCCCCGTCAAGTGAAATGGTGCCATAATCAGGTAAATCCAGCAAACAGAGCGCCCTGAGCAGTGTTGTTTTGCCTGTACCGGATGGACCGATCACACACGTAATTTTACCGGGTGCGATTTCAATATCAACATTCTCGAAAATCGATTTGTTGCCTAATGTCTTCGTAAGGTTTTTACCAACCAGCATTAAGGTGTCACCGCAGCTGGCGAAGCGACCCGCAAATAGTCATGCCCAGGATTATTTTCCCATTTTTTTAGCAAGATATCCATCGTTCCATCATTCTGTAAATCCAGAATGGCATTATCAAGAAAGTTTTTCAATTCGATGTCATGCGCCTCAACAGCCAATGAAGAAGCCTGAAGCTTAAGAGGATGATCTGTGCCCAGCAAGCGAATTTTGTTTGGATTATTTCGATTAAATTCACTCGCCCCGTTATAGTCGGTAATAAATGCGTCTGACTTTTTCGTGATCACATCCATGGCAAAAGCAGAAATATTACCATCCGCAGGAAGTGCTTTCAAAGCAGCCGTGGGGAAATAATTTTTAATAAGAGTATAAGGTGCATCACCCTCAGCATATGCAAATGTAATGCTTGGGTCATTCAAGACAGACACACGATCAGTTGAAAAGCGCATATCGTCTGCGCGAACAGCAGCATAAAGCCCGGCGTAAAACATGGGAATTGAAAACGCAACCGAGCGAGCCTGCGGGATATCCGGCCACTGTGGTGTGCAGCTTGCATCAAAGCGGTGGGCCTGCAATCCGATGATCCAATTGGAGAAGTTTGTTTCTTCAGTCCACTCTATTTTAATAGAGGCACGCTTGCCAATCTCGTTCATAATGTCAACGCTTAAGCCGGAAAGAGCATTAGTGTTCGGATCGCGATAGGTTATGGGCGGAAAAACGTAATAAGCGCAGCGCAGAGTATTGGTTCGCATCACCCGATCAAAGGTCGATTCTTTTTCAAGAGGTTCGGCCCCTGCACCGAGCGGAAAGGCGATGATAAGTAGAATCGACAACATCAATTTTTTCATTTTCATATCCATCTTTATTTCTCCGACAAATTACGAACAAAGCGATGTCTCAACCAATATGCAAAGGCATTGATCGGCAAACATACAATTAAAAAGAAAACGCCAAGCGCAGTGTAGATTTCAACCGGACGATAAATCTGTGCGTTGATGCGTTGTGAAACACGAAAAATTTCTTCCACAGAAATGAGGCTGGCAAAGAGTGTCGTATGCATCATTGCTACCTGCAACAACAAAAGTGGCGGCAAAACCTCACGCAAAATTAAAGGCAATTGAATTTGAAAAACCGTTTGCTTGAAGGTGAGACCTGTAACCTTGGCGGCGATAAGATACTGTTGAGGAAAGTCTTTAAGTGCTCCACGCACAATATCGGCCACACCGAAAATATTAAGAACAGAAAAAGTAAATGCCGCAGTATAAAAAGGGTCGATAACCACATCAAACATTTGTTGAACAGGGTAGTGCAACCAAAACAAGAAAACCAGAAGCGGCACACTGCTAAGGAAAAAAGATACCCCTCGTGACGTAAGACCAACCGAATAAGGATAGTGTGCACCCATCAACCCCAGCAGGGCACCCAAAAACAAGCCGGACACCCAAACAATGCCACTGAGTTGGAGCGTCCCGTATAGGCCATGTAAAAAAGCGGGATAGTATGTGACGAGAATATCCCAGACACTCATTGACAGCCCTATTTCGTTCTCATTTGCAATCAACTTTAAAGCTTATCGTAAAAGTATCAAGCACTATTTCAAGCGGGCCTCAACATGATTAAGTTGTGCCTGAACAAGATGTAGCTCCCCTTGGATGTGACGATGTTACTCTTGCCGAAAATTGTTAAACACGTTAGACCATTTCGATGGTTTAATCTTTAAAGGATGTGTATATGCGTACTGACGGCCGCGCCGAAAACAATCTTCGCACGATTTCTCTTATTCCCGGTTTTTCCAAGCACGCAGAGGGATCATGTTTGGTAAAGTTTGGTGATACGCATGTTTTATGCACCGCAACGGTTGAGGAAAAAGTTCCTCCTTTTCTTCGTAACAGCGGTACTGGCTGGGTCACGGCTGAATACGGCATGTTGCCCCGCGCAACGCACGAACGCACAGACAGGGAAGCAGCAAAAGGAAAACAAAGTGGTCGCACGCAAGAGATACAACGATTGATTGGCCGCGCGCTTCGCTCTATTCTTGATCGCAAGGCCTTAGGCGAGCGACAGATTAAAATCGATTGTGACGTCATTCAAGCCGATGGTGGAACGCGTACCGCCAGCATTACAGGGGCCTATGTAGCACTGCACATGGCATGCCAGAAGCTCTTGAAAGACGGGCTTATCCCAACAATGCCTCTCACTGATAGTGTTTGCGCTATTTCTTGCGGTATTAAGGACGGCACGTGCCTGCTTGACCTTAATTATTTAGAAGACTCTTCTGCCGAAGTGGATGCAAACTTTGTGATGACCGGCAATGGCCTTATCGTGGAAGTGCAAGGCACAGCGGAAGAAAAGCCCTTTACAGAGGCACAGCTCACCTCCATGCTGAAACTCGCGCGTGACGGAGCACTTACGCTCACTGATCACCAGCTGTCAGCAACAGGCGCAAAAAAAGAATAAAACACCTCAACTTAACAACCTGCACGAACAGAAGGAAAATTACGTCAAGACAAAGGATTTTGTGTAAACAAGAAAGATTCCCCCTTTCTTATTTTGCCTGCTTCTAAATTAATGGCCCGTTTAAAGTGCACTGCATTCAAGTGCATTCTCATGGACAAATATCTTTCTGGATCACATACACGAACGCCAGGCACGTCATCCATGGCTAACAGGTGCCAGTCATCTGAGATCAACAAACGTGGGCGTTTTCTCCCCCTTGAATTTGCAAAAACAGTATCCACTATCATCGTATCATTAGGATCATAATCACATTCAATCGAAGAAAATCCTGCATCGACAATACATCCATGATTGACAATCCAAGAGAGAAAATCATTTCTGTTTTGGTCTGTCATGCTCAAGCAAGAGCGCCTAATGCTTTTTCTATTCTTTTTTTGTACGATATATTCCAGCTCACTAAATGTCTTATGCGTAAACCATAACGTATGATCATTTATAGCGAACATGAGTGCATAGACTGAAAGAATATCATCACTACGTAGAGAAGATACTTTTTCTTGCTTCATACAATTGAACACATCCAGAGCTTTAACCAATGTGCTTGTATCAAAGACGATACCAGGCTTTTTCAAATTTGGGTTTGAATCATTATCAAATGTAAAAAGATGATGGTGGTAAAAAAGCGCTTTTTCAGAAGAATAAAGTGCTCTTCTTTCATCCTCGCGCTCTTTAACTGTGCAGGAGAAAAGGTGCGCACTGGCATGAGCCGCAGAAGAAATCGCCGGGGTATTTGGTTTGATGCGCAACCTTCGCATATCTTGTGAAGTAACAATACCACATGGACCATGTTGAATCTTAAAAGCCCATTGAAAATTCGTCCGCGCAGCTCGCAGATAAACATCATTATCCTCACTGGAAGAGGACAGATGCATTGAAAAAAGATCAATCAATCCCAAAAATCTGAACATATCATTTATGATATGCTTGTTTTTTACTTTGCTCTTGGTGTCTACACATCGATCAAGCTCGGAGCGAAGTTGTTTATAACTCACATCCGTAAAAACCAAACGGTTATCTGGGTGACGCATCAATTGAGAAAGAACCAGAACAGCGTCAATTTGATCATTATCGCAAATCCCACGACCGTTCCATAAGCATGACAAACCCTGCATGGCATTGACAAGCACAGGCGTTTCGAACACATACGTTCTATAGCCAGAACACATAGGATCTTCACGTTGAACAACGGATGAACCCGGGGGTGAATGGCCCTTTTTCATGATAACATACTGCCGATTCATTCTTCGTTCATGCGCGGTACGGTCGGCAAATCGATTTTTAATCTTCGTCATATATTTCCTGAATTACAATTTTTGTTTCAATAATAAAACAGCATAATCTTCCGTAGCATATTTGAATAAAGATTTACAAAACTTTTTATTTCTAAACGCTTTAAAATTCCCCTGCCACTCTCTTTTATTGCTTCGCTCCCATGATGCTCTATACTAGCGAGGCAACAACTATGGGAGCAATGCATATGGTTCGTTTGACATCTATCACCACTAAAACTGGCGATGACGGTACAACAGGTCTTGTTGACGGATCACGTGTCCCAAAGCACCATCCCCGCATTCAAGCAATTGGCGCAATCGATGAAACGAATTCGATTTTAGGCCTGGCCCGCTGCACCGCCTCGCCGCAGGAAGTGCCCGTTATCAAACGCATACAGAACGATCTTTTTGATCTTGGAGCTGACCTTGCGACACCTCTCAATGAAAAACGTGAAGGGCTACGTATTACAAGCGAGCAAGTCGCACGCCTTGAAGCTGAACAGAAGTCGTATAATGACCAACTCCCCCCCCTCACCTCGTTTATAATTCCTGGAAATACAATCGCCTCTGGCCAGCTTTATTTTGCCCGTGCATTAGCACGGCGTGCCGAGCGCTGCATGACAGAACTAAACCAGATTGAGCCCGTTAATCCCGAGGCGCTTAAATATATCAATCGGCTTTCCGATTTTTTGTTCGTACTTGTTCGTTTTAATGATGAGAATAAAGGTAACTATGACCTCTGGCAACCAGCCGCAAACCAATAGACAGAAACACCCACGTTACGTCGTAACCAGCTCTTAACTTTCTTGCGCAAGAGTACACTGCTGCGGAAAATGCTCTAACATACTAACCAGGATGGGCAAAATGAAGACAATTGGCATTATCGGTGCGGGACAAATGGGTCGAGGAATCGCGCAAGTTTCTATTCAGGCAGGCTACACGGTCATCCTTTTTGATATCAAAGATGAGGCCCTTAAAACTGCCCGCCAAAACATCGAAGATGGCCTCGATAAGCTTGTCACCAAAGAAAAGATCACTCCAGCCGATAAGCAAAAAGCCCTCGACCTCTTGCGTACAAGCACCGACATGGCCCTTTTTAAAAGCGCTGACTTGGTAATTGAAGCAGCAACAGAAAATGAAGCGCTTAAAATTTCCATTCTCAAATCATTGCTTCCTCACCTTAATGAACATGCCATCATCGCCAGCAACACGTCCTCCATTTCCATCACAAAGCTCGCAGCGGCCACCGATCGCCCCCAGCGCTTTATTGGCATCCATTTTATGAATCCAGTACCTGTGATGAAATTGGTCGAGCTTATTCGCGGTCTGGCAACCGATGAGAACACATTTAATGAAGCCAATACGTTTGTCAGTCGTTTAGGCAAGTCAACAGCGCATTCATCTGACTTTCCCGGTTTTATTGTTAATCGCCTCCTCATTCCAATGATTAACGAAGCAATCTTTGCCCTCTTTGAAGGGGTTGGCGATGCGCATTCAATCGATACCGCGATGAAGCTAGGCGCCAATCACCCCATGGGACCGCTTGAGCTGGCCGATCTTATTGGTTTGGATACCTGCCTCTCGATCATGCAGGTGCTGTATCAAGGGCTGGGCGATCCGAAATATCGCCCCTGCCCACTTTTAATCAACTACGTTGCCGCTGGTCGGCTAGGACGCAAATCAAAACAAGGATTTTTTAGTTACGACACAATTTAAAAATTTTATTTTATTACCTTCAAACAATTAGTCTCAATCGACCTCTACCATTTGAGAATGGTGTGTGTCTTGGCGGAATAGGAGAAAGCTCAAGCTTATCTCTTGCTCCATGAATAATGCTATGTGTCAGATTTAGTCGTTGTCTAAGATCAACGGGGACACCACCCTGTTTGGCCTCCTTTTCCGACGAAATTTTACTAAGCCGATTCTCTAATGCGCCTAAAAGCGTGTCACAATAAAAATGAAATTCTCCATTTTCTTCACGTTGTATACCGGTTGTTTCGTCTATTACCGTCCACTCAATATTAGTCGCTCCCCAGCGACCACAAGCAATCTCGACGATATGCTCTGCAAGATATTTCACCAAATATGGATCCCAACCTTGAGTATCACTGTGACCTTGTATTTCAGTTTGCTTATAAGGTGAAAGAACCACTTGTTCAATTGCACTCGTCGCTTGAAGTGCTACAAATAAAGATGATTCAAGATGTTCCACTGTGCTATGATTAACGCACATTAATGCTTCTTCTATCGCGGACTGAAACCCGATAGGAATTAATGGCAAATAAGGAAGTGTTTTATAAAGTTGAATCAAAAATATATTTTGATAATCAAGGTTAATCTTATAATCACCCTTATTTTCAATTGGTGAAATGAATACTTCATTCATGAGCGTTAATAATGCGAGATAATGAAGAGAACCTGAAAGCGTCAGATTTCTATGGGGTTGGATTCTAAAAATTTCATCACTATCACGACTATCCGTCATATACACCGCGTGCTTATGACTTGTCCCATCAACGAATGGAAAAAGGGATTGGCATAACACCGTTATAAATCGGCCACGGTCTGGATCGCTTAAGCTTTGAAATGTTTGTAAGAGTGATTTATGCGCCGTGGGAAAGAGATATACAGATTCTCTACACCCCTCAGCAACAGCCAACACCTGAGAAGGAATCTCCCGCCCATTGCCGGAAGCGACAAGCTTGCCACCCGAAGAAAGCATTGTGACAGCCTGATCCCACTCATCTTTTGTGAATGCCAACCCGAAACCACGAATTAGTGAATTAGCGAGCGTACTCAGGGACATTTCATTTGAGTTTTTTCTCCCAAAAGAACACCCTCTTAAATGCCTTGACTTAGTCATAATAAATCCATCTCAAAGAAACAGTGAAAACGTACTTTTTATTAAAAACACAAAAAACAACAAGATGCTGCTTATAAAGGTTTTAGTTCTCAATCACCACTGTAAAATCATTTTTATGTGATTTTTTATATTACGCGCATTAAATTACGCGCAAGCCTAAAAGATGTGCAGCCAAATCATCTAAATTGATTTCACTTTGCGCGCCAGATTTAAGGTCTTTGACTAAAGCACAGTGGCGGGATTTCTCATCCCCACCCATCACTATAGCAAAAGGAATCCCAGCGCGATCGGCATACTTAAACTGCTTACCCAGCTTATGCGGATCTAGATAAAGCTCTACATTCAACCCTGCCGCACGAAGTTTCGCAGCGAGGACATAGTAGTCATCCAACATTTCAGGTTCCACCTGAATAATAATCACGTCGGTGGTATAGAGGTTTTCTGTATCGAAATGGTTTATTTCGAGCAAATATTCAAATAGACGACTCGCACCAATACTCATCCCCACACCCGGCAAAATACTTTTGGTATAATGTCCGGCAAGATTTTCATACCGCCCGCCTGAGCAGATTGAACCCCACGACGAATTATTGACAATTATCGTCTCACATACGGTGCCAGTGTAATAATCAAGCCCGCGAATGATGGCGAGGTTAAGGCGAATATAGTCGGGATCCACCCCTAGTTTGAGAGCCCCCTCATAAACCGTACGATATTCACGAATCCCCTCTAAAAACAAAGCAGACTTGTTTGGCAAACTGTCAAGATAAGCCAAGGTTTGATCGTTTGTCCGCGTTTCCGAAAGCCCCATAACCAGTGCCGTTGCAACGTCTTTATCAAGCTGAACATCTTCGCTTTGCAACCGCTCAATAACTTGCTCGGCACCGATTTTATCCAGCCGATCAATTTCATGCATGACAGATTTTTGCGGATCTGATTCTACAATCCCATGGTACTCAAGCAAACCTTTGATCACCTTGCGGTTATTCAGTTGGATCAAAAAGGCCCCGAAATTAAGCTCTCTCAAGATTGAGTAAGCAATTGCCAAAACCTCGGCATCATACGAAACAGACAATTCATCTTTGCCGATAACATCAATATCGCATTGATAAAACTCACGCCCACGACCTTTTTGAGGGCGCTCACCACGATAGACCTTCTGCATTTGGTAACGCCGAAAGGGAAAGTTGAGTTTGTGCTCATGCTCGGCAACATAGCGCGCTAACGGCACGGTAAGATCAAAACGCAAAGCCAAATCAGGAACGTATCCCTGCTTGATGCTGCCGGTGGACTGAATAAAATAAACTTGTTTCTCTGTTTCGCCGCCCTCTTTCGTCAAGAGCACAGACGTATTTTCCATCACCGATGTTTCAACCGGCAAAAAACCATAGCGTTCATACACGCATTTTAACGTATTCATAAAGTGATTAAAGGCAATTTGCTGTTTGGGCAAAAGTTCCAGAATTCCGGGGGGCGTGCGTGGCGTGATGATGGTGCGTTTTTCAGACATAATGTTTTGACGCTAGCAAAACAACAAAACGATAACAAGCTCAATGTGCATCCTTGTGCGCGCCTTGAGCATCATTATCTGCATCTTCAGAAGTTTGGTTATCAAAAACACGATCAAGAAAGTGGTCGATTTCCCTCCATACACGTTTTCTGATGGCCTCTTCTTCATGCAAAAGTGCGTGACCAGCGCGAGGGAATTGTGTTAGCCGCGCACGAGAGAAATGATCAACCAGCAAATATTGTGTCGGAACATCAATCATTTTATCGTTCGGGGTAAACATCAAAAGCGTGGGCAATGAAATGGTTACATACCCAATACAATCACGCCATCTTTTTTTTAAGTTTGCCCATTTACTGAGACCCGAAATTGGATGATGAAAATCGCCCTTAGCATTAATATATTTATAAGCCCCGACCAACCAGTGCACGCCCCAGGGGCTTCCTCCCGACTTAAGGGCGCGCTGCAATGTAAGCGATGAAGAAAACGCTTCTGCCAGTCGCCCCCAACTGTACGATTTTGCAGCGAGTTCAGGCATTTTTTTACGCCATTTTTGCATAATGGATAAACGTACGGGATCGTGTGTTAAAAAACCGGCCTGCGGAGAGAGGTTCGTGATCTTCCTTTTTTCCTGTCCAGGAAACGGAGCCGCATAAAAAATGCTGCTCATAAGCGAAGCAATTGAGTACGCTATGGATATCGGCAACCCCCATGTTCTGGGTTGAACTTCGGGAGCCATAATCACCAGTGCCGTTTGCTCAAACCGACGACGATATACCCTAACAAGCCACTTGAGGAGATGGTGTGCCCCAACCCCTTGCGCCAAAACCAGACAAGGAATGCCAGTCGTCTGAGGGCGCCAAATATTGTTCCAAAATTCGTCTAAATCATACACGCAATGCTCATACCAGCGCGTTGTATCAAGATGTTTGCGGACTTGAGGTTGCGCCAGCCCGACCTTTTCGGCAACTTCAGGGGTCAACTGCACATCATCGGGGTCTGTTTCGTATTCCATAACACGACCCTGACCACGCCACTCCAAACACCAAAGCTGCCAACCTCGACGCGCAAAATCTTCGGCAATTTCACCTTGTTCTTCGATAAAGGTATCATGGTCCAGCAGCATCAATACATACCCTCGCATCGGCTGTGAGGCAATGTAGTAGCCATAACGTATTGTAACCCCATCGCGTAAAGTGAGGTTGTTAAAAGACCAATAGTCAGCAATTTCGCGTGATTGCGCGAAAGACTCAATACGCGTCAAATGCGGCTCGACCGATTTCTGAACCGTGAAGGATGATTCAACTGATGACATAGGATCCCTAGACGTACACTTCCAACAGATTGAGACCATCATATTAACTTTTTCTACTTTTAAAACCCTGATTCTTCAAAAAAATTGTCTCCGAGTGATTAAATCAAAACCAATCAGGTTTTTATTTGCAACTGCACCTGGATATGCTGCTGTTTACCAGCTGTCGTTGATGGTCGCGTTCTTTTGCACAATCATGGCCCATTACAATTGCATCGATATAAAATGGGAGTATAGATCTTCAACGAGAGCAAATCCCGAAAAGATGGAATCGATGAGACCCTTTTGACGAGGTATTTGCATTAAAAGAATGAAACAGAGCGCGCTTCCATATAAGACGGAAACGCCGAATCCATCTTTTTTGGATTTGCACTACGTCATAAAAAAAGGGAGGTGATGCCACCTCCCTTTTGACCACGACAATCTAAACGTCTAGGATGCTTTTGCGCAACGCCGTTCCATCACCATTTTCATGGTTTGACCGAGGGCGGCGGGACTATCGGACACCACAATTCCGGCTGAACGCATGGCTTCCATCTTGTCACTTGCCTTGCCCGACGAACCCGAGATAATGGCACCCGCGTGGCCCATGCGGCGGCCCGGCGGCGCAGTAACGCCTGCAATAAAGCCAACCACCGGCTTCTTGATCTTGCTGTGCTTCAAGAAGTCAGCGGCTTCTTCTTCCGCGCTGCCACCGATTTCACCGATCATAATAATTCCTTGCGTTTCGTCGTCAGCAAGGAACATGTCAAGACAGTCGATAAAGTTTGTCCCGTTCACCGGATCACCACCAATACCGATACAGGTGCTTTGACCCAACCCTGCAGCAGTTGTCTGTGCAACAGCTTCATAGGTCAATGTACCGGAACGGGAAACAATGCCGATTTTTCCGCGCTGATGGATATGACCAGGCATAATACCGATCTTACACTCGCCCGGTGTAATCACGCCCGGACAGTTGGGGCCGATCAAGCGGGTTTTTGTGCCCGAAAGCGCACGCTTCACGCGCACCATGTCCAAAACAGGAATACCTTCGGTGATACAAACAACCAAAGGAATTTCAGCCGCAATGGCCTCTAAAATCGCATCGGCAGCGAAGGGAGGTGGAACATAGATCACGCTTGCATCCGCGCCGGTTTTATGGGCCGCTTCAGCCACGGTATCGAACACGGGAAGATCAAGATGAGTCGACCCGCCTTTGCCCGGTGTTACGCCGCCTACCATCCGTGTGCCATATTCAATGGCTTGGGTGGAATGGAATGTGCCTTGCGCGCCAGTAAACCCCTGGCAGATCACTTTGGTATTTTTATTGACGAGAACAGCCATGTTATGCGGCCTCCTTCACTGCTTTGACGATTTTTTCTGCGGCATCGGCCAGATCATTGGCAGAAAGAACTTTAAGGTTGGATTCAGCCAAAATTTTCTTACCCAACTCAACATTCGTACCGGCCAGACGCACGACCAATGGAACGGTCAGGCTCACTTCTTTAGCGGCCGCAAGAATACCTTCGGCGATAATATCGCAACGCATGATTCCGCCAAAGATGTTCACGAGAATGCCTTCAACGTTCTTGTCCGACAGAATAATCTTGAATGCCTCTGTTACGCGTTCGCGTGTTGCACCGCCCCCCACATCAAGGAAGTTGGCAGGCTCGCCACCCGCAAGCTTGATGATGTCCATTGTGGCCATCGCCAATCCGGCTCCATTGACCATACAGCCGATATTGCCGTCGAGCTTGACGTAGCTAAGTGAATGCTTGCCTGCTTCGCGCTCCATCGGATCTTCTTCGGTTTCGTCACGCAGAGCTTCAACATCGGGATGACGGAACAAAGCGTTGTCATCGAATCCTAATTTGGCATCAAGACAAATCAAATCGCCACCCTTCGTCACGACCAGCGGGTTGATTTCAACCATAGCGGCATCCATCTCGATGAACGCTTTATAAAGCGCTGAAACAAACTTTCCGCACTGTTTGATCTGATCATCTTTCAGGCCTAATCCAAAAGCAATGTCACGGCCATGATAAGGTTGCAAGCCAGTCGCGGGATCAATGGTGAGGCGCAGGATTTTATCGGGTGTTTTTGCTGCCACTTCCTCAATATCCATCCCACCTTCGGTCGACGCCATAATGGTGATACGGCTTGTTGCCCGATCAACCAGCATCCCAAGATATAATTCACGGCCGATATCGCAACCGTTTTCAATATAAAGACGCTGCACAACTTTTCCGGCGGGTCCTGTTTGATGGGTCACTAAATTCATACCGAGCATTTTTTCAGCTTCTTCTTTAACGGCGTCGATGGATTTTACCACCTTTACACCACCCGCTTTTCCACGGCCGCCGGCATGAATCTGCGCTTTTACCACCCAGACGGGACCGGGCAATTTTTTAGCGGCGTCAACGGCTTCATCAGCGGTAAAGGCCGGATATCCCACAGCAGTGGGTACGCCAAACTTTGCCAGTACAGCCTTTCCTTGATATTCATGAATATTCATCTGCTTTTCCCTTCGCGAAATCAGTGCTCGTCCGAGTAAGCCACACCTATCATGACAAAGTTAACGAAAAGACAAACTTTGTCTTTTCAATCAACCACTCGCACACCGAAAAACGCCGTTTGATAGCGCAATCTTGCGCCCAATAGGTTGCAAAAAAGCAACAGACTTCAAAACCATGCTTCCGCGTACGTAAAGACAACTGCTTTAAAACAGCTGATGTACCGAGTTATCTGCCAAAATTGCAAACTCATTAACCTCGGCAAGCGCATCCGGCTGCCAGTGTGGAGTATTGTCGCGGGCGATCAGCAATGCACGCACGCCCTCTTTAAAATCGGTTTCTTCTAAACACTGGCAAGCCAAGCAATAGTCACGTGCCAGCACAGTTTTCAAATCATCAAGCCGGGCCTGCCGCACATGGGCCAGCCCCCGCTTTAATGAGGTTGGCGAAAAAGAGCGCATTTTGTTTAAAGCTTCGCTCTGCCAGCAGCCAAACGCATAATCATCAGAAGGATCACATGCTTCAAGTCTTTCAAAAATGCCCTCTACATGATCTGCTGAAAAAATTTTATCGATTTCTTTGCGACAAGAACCCCATACGTTTTCCCTATCGATATCATCAAATGCTGGAAAACCCATCCCCGGCTTTGCTTCCCGCAGGTGCTGGATCAGCGAAGAAAATGCTGAAGAATGGATCGTTTCATGACACAAGCCCATGATATTGGCATCACGCGCCCCAAGGCGTGTTCCGGTCAGTGCGAACCATTCGCCCATAAAACCGGGTGCACGTGCCAGATGATAGGCCGTTCCGACATCTGGAAAAAGTCCGATGGCCATTTCTGGCATGGCAAACTGGGCTCTCTCGGTTGCGAAGCAACGCGTGGTGTGAATTGATATTCCCAATCCACCCCCCATGCACACGCCATCAACAAAACTGTAAATAGGTTTATTGTAGGTCGCGATACGATAATTAAGACGATATTCTTCTTTAAACAAAGCTTGCGCTTCTTCAAAGGGGGAAAGCGTGGCTTCGCGAATATCACCGCCTGCACAAAAAGCTTTTTCGCTGCTGCTGGAGAGGAGGATATGATGAATATCGGGATTATCCGCACACACAGACAGCAAACGATCGATTTCACGAATCATTTCTAGATTGAGGGCATTTAACGCTTGGGGACGATTGAGAATAATGTGCCCCAAATAGCCGGTCTGCTCGAAAAGTATGCTCATCATGGCGAGTAGTGTGCACCCTTCTTATGAAAAAGCACAATCAAAAAACATCAGGATCATTGTTCGTACGAGGGAAAAGGAATTTTTCTGAACCACGCTGCCGACTCTCGATCATTAGGGCTCTGTGTGTAAACCCATTCCCCGTCCACCCACCGCCATCCAGGATCGTTAATTTTTGCGTCAATCTGCCTGTCACAGTCTGAAGCACGCCTCGTACAGGTGCGAGAGCCATCGGTAACTATTTCAGTTTCATCAAAGGACTCTGAATGGGTGCGACAACTCTCCAATTCACGATTTAAAGTACTATCACTGACATTCATAGAATACAAACGCTCGCCCCGCTCAACCCTAAACAGCTTCTCTTCTAATTCTGCACTGTCGCGCGCCTTCAAATAGCCGAATTCACATAACACCTCAGCAAGATCATCTAACGAGCGGCCGCTACCATCATGTCTTACAATTTTCGGCAATCCAACACGAGGCGCCGGCAAATGATTCAACCGCTCATCCCAATCCGTTTCAATGTGACCATTTATTCCACCTAATTTGCATATCGCGGTTAGAAGATCATCAACAGCTGGCCGCACGTGACGGTTGCGCTCAAATCGCTCGCGTGGAGAAAGAGCAGGCCGCACGTCCTTGCTAGACTCCAACGCTGCTGCCTGGCGCTCAAGCATCAGAGCGATCACCGGTGAGCGCGCCAAGCCCGCTAAGCGGCGCAGTTCAATAACCTGTTGCATAAGATGAGTACGATAGTGCTCATTTTGGATTTCCAGCGCGACTCTGCAATCATGAGAAACATCGGTGTGGGGATTATGAGAAGAAGGGATAAGAGGCTTATTCATGACAATTTCAAAGCAACAGTGATACACTTGCAAATATTTGACTGCGCCAGCTTTTAAATGCAAGCGGCATAAAAAACAATCCACAATTATCCTGAAGGGCTCTTCTCGCTACGTAATCGCGCCCAATAGTCAAGCCGCTTTTGGATATCGCGTTCGAATCCCCGCTCGACGGGCTGATAAAACTGCTGACGCTTTAAACCATCAGGGAAGTAATTTTGTCCAGAAAACCCTTCAACCGTATCATGATCATAGGCATAGCCTTTGCCATAACCGATGTCTTTCATAAATTTTGTCGGCGCGTTTAAAATATGGGCTGGCGGCATAAGGGATCCCGTTTGTTGTGCTGCCGCCTGGGCGGTTTTAAAGGCCGTATACGTGGCATTTGATTTGGGCGCCGTCGCCAAAAAAATGACAGCCTGGGCGATATTAAGCTCACCTTCGGGCGAGCCTAGCCGCTCGTAAGCCTCAAGCGCCGATAGCGTTTGCACCAAAGCCTGCGGATCAGCCAAACCAATATCCTCACTGGCAAAACGTATTAATCGACGCGCAATGTAACGCGGGTCTTCCCCCCCTGCCAGCATGCGCGCATACCAGTAAAGCGCAGCATCCACATCAGAACCCCGCATAGACTTGTGCAACGCTGAAATTAAGTTGTAATGCCCTTCTTGGGCTTTATCGTAAAGTGGCATGCGTTTTTGTAAACGCTGCGCCAGAAGTTCGGGGGTGATGGTTTCATCGGTATTGGTAAACTGCTCAATCATATTTAAGAGATAACGCCCATCGCCATCAGCCATAGCAATGAGTTGCTGTCGCGCCGCATCGGTGAACAAGAGGGGACGAGAAAGATAAGATTGCGCCCGGGCTATAACCTGTTCGAGCGCCGCCTCGTTTAACCGCCTCAAAACAGCCACCTGACAACGGGATAACAGCGCACCATTCAATTCAAAAGATGGATTTTCAGTTGTCGCCCCCACCAACGTCACGACTCCTTGCTCTACGAACGGGAGAAAGCTGTCTTGCTGCGCGCGATTAAAGCGATGTATTTCGTCAACGAACAGTAGGGTTTTTCGTCCTTCCAGCAACCGTTCGCGTGCAGCGTCGAACACGCGACGCAAATCAGCAACGCCGCTAAAGATAGCAGAAATCGGCTCAAAATAGACGTTCGCTTGCTGTGCCAGTAAGCGCGCAATGGTGGTTTTGCCACAACCGGGCGGCCCCCATAAAACAAGCGACGATAACCGTTGCGCAGCCAACATCTGCCCAATCATACCGTTTGCATCGAGCACATGATCTTGTCCCACGACTTCAGCCAGCGATTTTGGCCGCAATGCCTCGGCAAGCGGCGCGACCGTGTCCTGATGAAGTAGAGGGGATAAAAGTGGAGCAGATTTCTTGGACATAACGAGAACATGGCAGAAGAATCAGCCAAAATCAATGCCTTTAGGATGAGCATAAAGATTTACTGTTATTTAGCATTTTTTCTCGCTAGACTGCGGAATTGTTTAACTGGAAAATGCGACCATGACCACACCTGATTCTCAAATTCCTCCATTGCGAAAAACTCGCTCTTTGCCTCCTCCCGTAACGCTTACAGAGGCGGCACAAAAGCGCATTGAAACCTTGACAAGAGACAAAGAGGGAATCGTGGGTTTGCGGGTAAGTCTTAAATCACGAGGTTGCGCAGGGCTAAGCTATACGTACGAACTTGCATCGACCATTTTACCCTCTGATATCATCATTCCCTGCGGCGAAACACGCCTGCTGATCGACTGCGAAGCTGAAATGTTTTTAATCGGCTCAACCTTGGATTTCCAAAAAAATGATTTCGGTGAAGCTTTCGCTTTTAACAATCCCAACGAAGCGGGCCGCTGCGGTTGTGGGGAAAGTTTTACCCCCAAAACCTAATTCGTTTGATAACGACTGGCGCGCGTGCCTGCGACGAATCCCCTATCTTGAAAGTCTGGCAAACTTAGGCATAATGCAGACAGAGTTTTCTCAATGAACAAGGGGTAGGAAAAATGTTTCGATCGACAACAGCACTGGGTACGGCTCTCTTTTTGATGCTATCGGTTGGTTCAGCTGTTGCAGCCGAGAAGAGCACAGCAACACCCGCAGCCCCCCCCACTGCGGCATCACCGAATGCTTCGGCAACAGCTATGGCAACCCCAACAAAAGCCCCGCTTGATCTCACTGGACTTAAAGTTGGCCAACAAATTAATGTAGCCGACATTCCTGCTCTACGCAACATTATCCCCGGCGGAACAGAGGTTCGCTACATCGGGAATGAATACGGTCTGAATGGATATTTCCTCTCTAAGGATAAAACCGGAAAAGTTCTCTACATCACACCCGACAATCAAGGAATTATTGATGGTATGATCTACAGTGGGGACGGCAGCCCCACGACCCTTCAGCAACTCAGCCGTTTAAAAGATGCAGGCTTTGACCCCGCCCCTTTCATTGGCAAACCTTCCGACACAACGGCACAAACCAGCCAAGCGACAACACCCCCCCCCACACCTGCCACAGTAGCCCCAAGCATTGCGGCAGCATCGCAACCTGCAGCCACACAACCAATGCAGCAGGCCACAAAACCCACTTCTGATACAAAAAGCCCCGGCGAAATGCTTTGGCAAGAAACAAACAATGCAAGCTGGATTGCCTTTGGAAACACCAATGCTCCGCAGCTTACTGTCTTTATGGATCGCGGCTGCAATGAATGTATGAATTTTTTCCGTACCATTTATCCGCTAACCCAAAGCAACAAGCTTTATCTTCGTGTCATTCCTGTGACTGTCATTGATCCAAAAAACACGACAATTACGGCAAATGTTCTAGGCAGCCCCTCACCTGCGGCAGCTTGGGTTGCAGTTGCAAACGGACAAACAATCCCTCAACCGGCCAACATTTCAGAGCAGATTGGCGATGCAATAAAAGCAAACAATACTCTTTTCTTCCGGTGGAAGTTGCCAGGCACACCTTACCTGATTTATCGTGATGCAACACAATCAAAGGTCAAAGTCCTGATCGGTGAGCCGGATAATCTGAAAACATTGCTCACAGAGCTAGGTATTGGATAATCTTGTAGTAATAAACTTTGGAAAAAAGGGTTGCAGTGCAGCCCTTTTTTTTGTTACACAGACACAGATAATTTAAGCAAAAGGTTTTTTCAATTGACTACTATAGCAAGAAAAGCTGCAGCCATTTTCGCGCTTGTATGCCCGCTGGGCACGCCTCATGCTGAAGTTTTAGCTAACTTTCCTGTGGATCGTCTGCTCACGGGGAGTCATGAGCAAGTCTGTTTTCTCGAGCCAAGCAAACCCAGGCGGGAAAAGTTTGATCTTGTAGTGGGGGATAAACCAAAAGAAGTTATCTGCATTGATACTCTTCCGAATAGAACAGAAACCATTCCTAGAGTGTTCCAGTTTACACACAGCTCATCGTATACTCAAAATGGCAAAGCTATCGCTGGAGCTTATGAAGTTTTCAATGGTGTTTCTGCTAATCCAAAGTTTAACAACCAAAAAGTCATTGTTGTTTTCCCTATTTACAGTACAGGCGCAAAAGCACTTGATACAGGTGCTACCCCTTTTCTTTGTAGTGATATAATAACTGGATTGAATACTGTTCGTTCTGTGGAGGTAGCAGGAGCATTGATAAGAAACTATCTTAGCAAAGCCCCTGAGCTTACAGATGATGACGTTGAACTCATCACCGGTGCCACAATCAATGCCGCACAGCAAGTTAAAGCACTTTGTATGCAATCCGGTGGTTCACCCACCAAAGATATCTACAGCTATTAATTCAAATCATTAGCCTGTTTTTTTAAGGCTGACCAAACCATTCTTCGCTTGACTTTAAGCGCGCGAAGCTTAGGATAAACTCAATATTTCGCTTTAAAAACGGGAGTTTATTGTGTCATTGCCTCAATCTGTCAGCAACAGTTCATCAATCACAGTAACCTTGCCAGATGGCAAAATGATGACAGTTGCAACGACAACGACGGGTTTGGAACTGGCACAAAAAATTGCTCCAAGCTTGGCAAAATCAGCCCTTGCAATCAAGGCAAATGAGGAGGTGAGAGATCTCAGCCGCCCGTTAGACCAAGATTGCTCAGTAGAAATCATCACCCAGCAAAGCCCTCTGGCTTTGGAGCTGATTCGCCATGACTGCGCCCATCTTATGGCTGAAGCAGTACAGGAACTTTTCCCTGAAACTCAGGTAACCTTGGGGCCAACGATTGAAAACGGATTCTATTACGATTTTGCTCGCGCAACACCTTTTACGCCTGAAGACCTGAGTATAATTGAAGAGAAAATGCGTGAAATCGTTAAGCGCAATGCCACATTCTTGCGGGAGGAATGGTCAAGAGAAGAGGCGATCAGCTATTTTTCAGCCCGCAATGAAACCTATAAGGTCGAGATCATCAAGGACCTCCCCGCAGATCAAACCATTACCATTTACCGTCAAGGACAATGGCTGGATTTATGCCGGGGTCCTCACCTCCCTTCGGTTGGAAAAATCGGCACGGCTTTTAAACTGATGAAGGTTGCGGGCGCCTACTGGCGCGGAGACTCTAAAAATGCCATGCTGCAACGCATTTACGGCACAGCTTGGCGTGAGCAAAAAGAGCTAGACGCCTATTTGCATCAACTTGAAGAAGCCGAAAAACGTGACCACCGCAAGCTCGGCAAAGAAATGAAGCTGTTTCATCTGCAAGATGAAGCCGCAGGTAGTGTTTATTGGCATCCCCGTGGCTGGGTACTTTACCGCACGCTAGAGCACTTTATCCGCAACCGACTTGAGCAAGATGGATATGTGGAAGTTAAAACCCCGCAGCTTTACGATTCATCACTCTTTAAAGCCTCTGGCCACTGGGATGTGTATGGCGACAATATGTTCAAGCTTGAGATTGACAATGGCACACGCCAAATGGGGATCAAGCCGATGAGCTGCCCTGCCCATACCCAAATTTTCAAGCAAGGTCTCAAGAGTTATCGTGACCTCCCCCTTCGTATGGCCGAATTCGGATCATGCCATCGCAATGAGCCCTCTGGATCGTTGCACGGGATTATGCGCGTGCGCGCCTTTACGCAAGATGATGCCCACATTTTTTGCCGTGAAGATCAAATCACGGACGAGGCACTGCGCTATTTCAAACTTCAGCTTTCGGTTTACAAAGACCTTGGTTTTTGTGCGGAAAACATCCACGTTAAGCTTGCCCTGCGCCCGGGCCCTGAAAAACGTGTGGGCAGCGATGCGCTGTGGGATTTAGCCGAGGATGGCTTACGCTCCGCTTTGCGAACAGCGAATTTGGAATTTGAAGAGCTACCGGGGGAAGGGGCGTTTTATGGCCCAAAAGTGGAATTTCATCTGACGGATGCTATTGGCCGTAGCTGGCAATGCGGTACACTACAACTCGATTTTAACACGGCCAAACGACTGGGTGCCGAGTATGTAGGCGAAGATAGCCAGCGCTACAACCCAGTGATGCTGCACCGTGCTATTTTGGGAACATTTGAACGTTTTCTTGGCATCTTGATCGAGCATTATGCTGGTAAATTTCCACTTTGGATGGCCCCGCTTCAAGTGGTCGTGGCAACAGTGACCAGTGAAGCCAATAGCTATGCAGAAGAGGTTGCCCAAGCCTTAAAGGCAGCAGGCCTTCGTGTCGAAACAGACCTCCGGAACGAAAAAATAGGCTATAAAATAAGGGAGTTAAGCCTGCAAAAGATCCCCGTTCTGGCTGTCGTCGGCAACCGCGATAAAGAAGCAAAAACAATTGTTTTACGTCGCCTTGGCAGCGAAGAGCAGCAAAACCTCTCGCTTGTCGATGCCTGCAAAACCTTAGCAGACGAGGCCAAGCGCCCTTAACCAAGGTTTAAACATGTTTTTGCATAACTAAACTGCTTTAACGTACTTGCGATTGTTTGCTTGAGCATCGGGCAAACATTTGCTAGTCTTTAGGCCACTTTAAATGATGATAAGGAGACCCAAACCATTCCCCCTAAAGAAATGATCAATCCGCGTTCTATGGCCCCTGCTGTCAGCAAGGATGGCCCGCGGATTAACCGAGATATTAAAGCACGCACCATTCGATTAATTGACGAAGAAGGCGAAATGGTCGGTATCGTAGGTTTTTTTGAAGGCTTGCGCCTAGCCGAAGAAGCGGGATTAGACCTCGTTGAAGTTTCGCCCAACGCTGAGCCACCTGTTTGCAAAATTCTTGACGCCGGTCGCTACAAGTACGAACTGCAGAAGCGCGCCAACGAAGCCAAAAAGAAGCAGAAAGTGATCGATATCAAAGAGATCAAGCTGCGTCCCACAATTGGCGATCATGATTATGAAATCAAGATGAAACAAGTGCGCGCGTTTTTAAGCGAAGGCAACAAAGTCAAGCTCACCCTGCGCTTTCGTGGCCGCGAAGTGGCGCACCAAGACATCGGGATGCAGCTTCTCATGCGCGCCCATCAGGAGATTGAGGATCTTGCAAAAGTCGAGCAAGCCCCCCGTCTTGAAGGAAAAATGATGGTCATGATGGTGGCACCAAAGTAACGTTCTGTAAACTTTTTTACAGACAAATAGTCATGCTGTTATGTCTCATTGCCACTAAAAACACGATGAGGTAGACTTAAAGCAGATTCTGATGGAGGGTTAAGGATGCGCGGTTTACATGGTATGTTCACCTTGGCTGGTTTGTCTTTGCTTGTTTTTGCGTCACCAGCGCATGCAGATCTTACAATCTGTAACAAAACCCCTGCCCCTGTTATCTTTGCCGTAGCGTTTGAGACCACTCAGGATCTGGTATCACAAGGTTGGTGGACGATTATGCCCAATCAATGCCAGATTGCTATTTCCACGCCATTGGACCGCCAGTTTTACTATCAGTATGCCATCTCACATGAATTGAAGGTAGAATGGCGCGGCAATTTCAATTTCTGCACCAGCGATGATAATGAGTTCCGTATTACAGGTGCTCAAAGCTGCGAACAACGCAACTATCACACCACAGGCTTCCGCCAAATTGATGTGGGCGATAACAAAAACTATACGTTGAACATTCGCAGCAGCGATAGCCCGCCAACTGCAAACCCAGCACCGGCATCCGCGCCAGATATTGCGAATCCGCCTGCGGTTGTTGCACCAGCAACAGGTGGTAATGGCACAGGCGGTTTGTCTGTTCCGTCGGTTTCACCGCTTTCATCTCAACCGATGAACGCTGATCAAACAAGCCCTGGATTGGCAACATCCCCCGCCACCGAACCGATGACCAATAGCGTTACGCCCCCCACAACAAATACGCCAGCCACAAACAATACAACCGTTCCGACCCAGCAGTAGGATTTTTGTTTACAGAAAATCCAAAAAGGTGGGATTGCAGAAACTATCTTTGACAACGTTTTTGCGTTAAAAGAACAAAACAGTGCGCGTCATTGTTTGGGAGATGCGCTCTAATGCGCGCAACGTTCAGCGTTTACGTATTTCCTGAGTTTTTGATAGGCGCTCCGACTGCTCCAACTGCTCCGACTGCTCCGACTGCTCCGACTGCTCCGACTGCTCCGCAAGATGATGATATGTTGTCATACTTTTCACAAAGCATAAGTACGTCAAGTATATCAACAGCACAGGGGGATTCGGTTAAGGCACATCTTTGCGCATGTCCATAAATCCGCGACGGTTTTGCTGAGCTTTTGGCACGTTTTGTTTCTGGTTGGTTGAGGATTGATGTTTTGGGAAGTTTTTTTCCAGCGAAACACCTTTCATAATAGGCTGTTCAGAAGGCGTGACGGAACCAAAAAAATCATCGTGATTTTTATATTTTCGTCGCGAAAAATCGCGTACCAACGTTTCTTGCAAGCGACGTTGGTATTCAGCATCATCAATCGCGGCTGACGGATCATTCATCAAAGCGGTATCACCGATAAACTCGGGACTGATGGGCATTTTATTGGGATCAATTTTAGCATCTACCCGCCCCCCTGAACGCTGGCTTTGCTCAAGCACATGCGGATCAGAAAGAGTATTCACTGAGGATGGGTTAAGCACATAGGCGGCAAAAGCCGGTACTGGATTATAAAGCAAACTATTGGGATTGTCCGGATTAAGCGGATGCTCATCATGTAATGGCGAGAGCGGATTGTTGGGGTCGAGAAGATCGCCTGGTGCCATGTACGATAAAAGCAGCGAATTAAGCGAAGCAGAAGGCCCAAGCACATGTTCGATATTACGATTGACAAACATGCGCCAGCCCGGTCGCGTGGTGCGTGTAGGCGCCATAATGGGATCGTATAGCTTACAAGCCTGATCCCCTGAAGTAATGAGACCGCCAATTGCTCCGCTAAGAGGATCAACCGACAACACGCTCGGAAAAGGTGAGAAAGCCGACGCCGCCTTACACCAGCCACGCAGATAAGCTGTTTTGGGCGGAAGTGGTTTGGGCGAGAGCAATGCTTGCGCTTCGCGCTCTGCATCATCATAATCAGCAGAGGCATTGACATATTTTTCTTGCGCATGCAATGCGCGTGCCTCGTTTGTGGCGCTTGACCACATCATACACCCCGCGCAACGCCCCAAATTCTCATCCATTGTGAAATCGGGAATATCCCACTCCAAAGCATGGGATGGACGCGGTTTAAAATTGAGACAACCATGCTGCCCGCTCGTAATCAGACGAATAGGGATATGCTCCACCATATGTACGGCATAAAGAGTAGCCGGCCGTGCTGCGCCGTCTTCCGCAGCAAGACACCAGCCGCGGCCCTCGGCACTAGGAACATCCAAGTGTATGGGGGACAGCTCTTCACGTGCACTTTTCCGCGCCAAATCAGCCTGGGTGGGGGATGTTCCGCCCTCCAGACGTTCATTGACCAAATCCTCAAAGGATTTCCAGAAAACGCAATCTTTACAACGGCCTAAAAACTGGTTTTCCAGCTTCATTTGAACCCCCCAAGCTGCGATCCTACCACGCAGATCAAAGAGAATAAATCCCTTGAAAAATAAAAAAATGAGTTTGGTAAGCTTTGGGCAAGGTTTTCGCGAGAAAGTAAAGATAAAGGTGGGTAAAAATGGAGCGCATACATCTTTTACAAGGCGAACGTAGCCAAAATTGGCGCACAGCTGTGCTGCTTGCGGCATTTTTGTTGTTGCCTGTTCAATCGGTGAGTGCGCAGGACTCAGTGCCGAGCGCTTCCCCTTCCTCTGTTATCAAGTTAGAGCAGCGTAAGCCAGTCCTTGAAAGGATAGAAGCAGCACACGTGCCTTCCACACCCTCTTCCCCAGTAAATCCCGCTGTGCAAAACACGGGCGCCGCTCCGGTTAACCCGCAAACGTCAACAGCTGCGGGGAGCTCTCCCCCTCCCAGCAATCAAATTG
Organism: Bdellovibrionales bacterium; assembly: GCA_039808765.1. Classification (GTDB taxonomy): domain Bacteria; phylum Pseudomonadota; class Alphaproteobacteria; order UBA2400; family UBA2400; genus JBDHTQ01. The sequence continues at coordinate 50,918 of JBDHTQ010000005.1, read as the reverse complement.
CAATGCCGTCGATCATTATTAAGGAAAATGAATCCGTCAGCTTTGAGCGTCTCAAGGATCGTCTGCAAGCAACCCCCGATGCGATGGTTATTAACAAAAATCATGTTTTTGCGCTAGATCAACTTATCCTTCTTAATAGCGCTCAACATCAGCAATAAGGGTACCTATGCAAAAATGGCTGGAAAAAATGGCTGGTTATGTTAGCGTCCGCATGATTTAGCCCATGACGTTCACCCCGCCCCCCCCTGCCCCTCTTCAGTTGCTCGACCTGTACGAAGCACCAAGCGAGCTTTACGAAGGCCGCAACTGGATTACACAACGCCTGATCATTGCACGCGCTTTTCATTCGCTTGATTTGGTTGAAGACGCGTGCAGCTTTATGGACGACGAATCGCCTGAGCAATTACGCCGCCGATTGCGCCAAATGTATGAACTGGCCTGTAAAGCCGATCAAATGATCAGTGAATCTTTCAGCCAAATCAATGCCTCCAGCACGGCAGAATCCGGCACAGAATCGGCCGCAGAACATATTCGCAGCTGTATGCAGGAAATACGCGATCGCGGCAATCTTTCGGGAAGAGAAAGTACGGTTAATCTTCAACTGCGCCTGCAATGGGTGCTTTCGCTGATCTCTCACCTTAAGTATCAACTTGCCGGTATTGATCAATAACAACCTTGCTAAAAAACACTCAAATAACTTCTCCTGCCTTAAAAAACGTGTGCTCTCTTGCGTGCCTGTTTGAATCGGGCTAAGATTGGTAAATCTCACGCGACAAGGCCTTGTATGACGACCCACACCGCTGCTACGCTTCCTCTCCCTGCTGATATTTCTGCCCTTACATTTGAAGCGGCTTTGGCAGAATTGGAATCTCTCACCCGTAAGCTTGAGGCGGGCCAGGGTTCGCTTGATGAAGCAATTGCAGCCTATGAGCGGGGGACACTCCTGCGTCGTCACTGTAATACCAAATTGCAAGAAGCAGAAGCAAAAATTGAGACCATCACACGTCAAGCCGACGGCAGTTTTTCCCTCCAACCAACAGAGATAAGCTAACAAAAATGCCCAGTGTTCATCCCCAGCTGCAAGAAGCCCTCGCTACAATTGCCTCCGCAATCGAAAAAGAAATCGACAGCTTTATCCCTGTTACCCAAAACCCCGAAAGCCAATTGTATGATGCCATGCGTTATGCAACGTTAAACGGGGGCAAGCGCCTGCGCCCCTTTTTGTGCATGAGCGCTGCCCAAATGTTCGGGGTTGATCCTGCCTGTGCGCGACGCACGGCAGCAGCGATTGAGATGTTGCACTGCTATTCGCTGGTCCACGACGACTTGCCTGCGATGGATAACAGCCCGCTACGCCGCGGCAAACCAACCGTCCATATCCAATTCAATGAGGCACTGGCCATTCTTGCAGGCGATGCCTTGCTAACCTACCCGTTCGAGATTTTGGCCCACAATGCAACACACGAGGATCCTCAGGTACGGTGTAATCTCGTGCTGGGGTTGGCGCGTGCTTCCGGTGCCAGCGGGATGATTGGCGGACAAACCTTGGATATGCTGGCGGAAACCACAACGTTTGACATCGGCCAAACAACACGCCTTCAACGCATGAAAACCGGCGAATTGATTGCTTTTTCATGTGAGAGCGGTGGTATTTTAGGTAAAGCCAGCATTCAACAACGGGAATGCCTGCGCAAATATGCACATGATTTGGGCCTCGCGTTCCAAATGATCGATGATCTGCTTGATGTTGAAGGCACGCAAGAAGAAACTGGCAAACCGACCCAGCGTGATGAAGAAGCAGGTAAGGCGACTTTTGTCACCATCTTGGGTACGGATCGTACACGCGCCCAAGCACAGTTGCTCTCAGAGCAAGCCCAACGTCACCTTGATATTTTTGAGGAACGTGCGGACATGCTACGGGCCGTCGCACAATTTGTGGTCGAGCGACGCAATTAAACAGGTTTTTTCAACGTTGTTTTTGGAAAGCAACCGAACTCTGCTGTCTAACCCCTGCTAAGAGCATTGCCCTTAGTCTGAATCGTGCGTCAAGCCCATGTCCGAAAAAATGCGTCTTGATAAACTCATGGTCATCCAAGGCCTGGCCCCCAGCCGCACGCGCGCGCAGGCCATGATCGAAGAAGGACTGGTTTATTTACAGGATCGGAGATTGGAAAAACCTGGTGAAGTGATCACTTGCGATCAAAAAATCATGTTGCATGGATTGGACCATCCATGGGTATCACGGGGTGGTTTAAAGCTTCAACACGCCTTTGAGCAGTTTAAACTATCGTCGCAAAATCTTGTCTGTTTAGACATCGGCGCCTCAACTGGAGGCTTTACCGACGTGCTTTTACATCACGGAGCGCGTAAAATTTATGCAGTGGATGTTGGACATGGACAACTCGCTGAAAAACTGCGTCTTGATAATAGAGTGATTTCAATTGAAGGGAAAAATGCACGCGCACTCACCCCACACGATATCCCCGAGCAAGCCGACATCATCGTTTGTGATGCCAGCTTTATTGCGCTTGAGATCGTTTTAAAGGTGCCGCTTACTTTTGCAGCCCCGCACGCCACCCTTGTCGCACTGGTTAAACCTCAATTCGAGGTTGGCAAAGAAAACTTGGGAAAAGGAGGTGTGGTCAAAAACCCAGCTTTCCATCGCTTTGCCTGTGATAAAGTCACTGATTGGATTAATGCTCAACCTGAATGGCAAACGATTGCCTTAACCGATAGCCCCATAAAAGGACCTGCTGGCAACAAAGAATTTCTTATAATGGCGCAGAAGGGACAGCACGATTGCCCTTCCCCATCTCGGGTTGATCATCTGCATCAGGTGTAGCAAGCTTCTTTGTCTGAGCTTTGTTTTTCATGATAATGGTACTCAAGAGCGCCTGTGCCTCAAGGCTATCCCACACCACACCGCCGGTCACCTCACCCACAACCTCGCCTTGCTCATTCAGCACGAGCGCAAAAGGAATACCAATCCCGCCAAGCAAGGTGATCATTGCTCCGCTGTTTTCAAGATAGATCGGCAAGTTTTTAATTCCGTGCTGTTCATAAAACTGCTGGACACCCGCTTTATCACCAGAACGAATAGCAATTGGCAAAACGGTAAAATCCGGTGACTCCATTTTATCACGCAAGCGGTCGAGATACGGCATCTCGGCGATACACGGCGGGCACCACGTCGCCCATAATGACAAAAGAACTGTTTTTCCGCGAAAATCGAGCAAACTTTTCACTGTTCCATTTTGATCCGTAAAGGCCAGTATAGGAATTTTACGCGGCGGAGAAACCTCACGATAGGCGCTTCGGCTATCTTCCGGCTTGTCCGATTTTTGTTCTTCAGCTTTTTCAGCAGCGGAAAGGGGCTTTATTGTCAGAGACAAGGCAACTGTGGTAAGAAGACCTTGCAACCATTGCCGCCGCGCACGTGAAAAGGGTGTGGGAAAGAGAGAAGTCATGATCACTGTCTTAACATATCTGAAGCAGAAAACCAAAGGGGACAAATTGGCTTTTATCGCCTTGCTTGTTCTTTTATTGGGGACAACCGCATGCGGGCGCAAACCCCATGATGTTGACGATCCTGCGGGTCATGTTGCGTATCAATACCCTCCCGAAGACGAAAATCAGTAATATTTTTGTCCAAAATGTCGCAAAATGTTGATATTTCTGAACAACCACTTGCACTTTATGTCCAAATAGTGTTTATTAGTAAACGTTATCTTTTGACTTCAATCCATTAGGTTCACCCTAAGAAAATAGGCAACCATGCGATTAGAATATCAAGGCGAAAGCCGTTGGAACTCTCTAGGGGGTTCGTCCCTTACAAATTTTGTCCAAGCGACAGGCGCATTGGTCGGGCCCGGTCTGCCCGACGTTCAATGGCAGCCCCTACCTTTTTATACCTTTACAGCGCTGGTACGTTTGCCTGATGCCGTGGGCGGCTCGAGCGAGTGGTATTTGACCAATGGGGGTAAATTTTGGTCACTTGACCGCTTTGGGGTTGCCATTTCTGCAATGAACGAAGTCGCTGATCTTCAACTCACGCGACAAAATGTAACGGCTTACTTCCGTTTTTGGTGTGCATTTACACACGCTCCCAAACGGTACATCGTTCTTGATGTTAAAGATCCTGAACTGGCGGCTGAAGCGCATGGCGAAACAGATCCCATGTTAAAGGGTGTTATGGTGGAGGGATACGGTCCTCAGGGCTGGCTTCTGTCAGCAACAGTTTTGTGCGCGGGTGAAGTTCAACGCCGCTACTTCAGAATTAGTGCGCAAGGTGATGTTGGGGCACTGGAGGGCATCATGGCGATGCTCCCGGCTTTAATGAATCGTGACCGCAAGGTAAGCTAAGGATGGCTGTTCTACACCAAGAAGGCCTTGATTACAGTGATATTGCAACCTATGGCTATCGCAACGATCGTTGGAATTTCGTGGAAGGCGAAGCCCTTTCCGGCATCATCAGCAAACTCAATAAAGAGCAGAACCGCTATCAGCTAAGCCCCCATCAAAGCCGCGTGGTCTGGCGCACCCTGCTGTTTTATCCCGGTGCCACAGTGGTCCGCGTGACTGATCTGAGTTGGCGTCCGACGCCAAAAACATTCTATTTTTTCGGGTTGCGCGGTCAATATCGACGTCTTGAGGGCAGCAAAAATTTTATCCAATTTTTAAACGAAAAACTTCCCCTCAAACTCAGCGAACAGACTGCGATTGAGTATTTGAAGTTTTACTGTTTTTTTCTGCGTTTTAGTGGTCAACCATTTATTCTTTTTGAAAAACTGGATGATCTTGGCGCCCTCCACAACCATTTTTCTGCCGCTGAGCTAGAGCGTTTGAGAAATCATCTTCACCCCTTCAAAATTGAAAGCAACCCTGCCCAAGCACAACTTTCTGTTTCTACGTTGCTGGTTCATGGTGAAAATGTTTATGACTGCCTTTTTACCCTGAATGCTCAAGGCCGTGTTGAGATGATAAACCATGAGCATGTTGCGTCTCTATCGCAAGAAAATACTGATCTTGCAAAATCTTCTCAAACGACGACATCCTAGAAATTAAGGTTGCACATGTCTTCCCAACCCTTGATCAAAAGTCCAACAACTGAATCGCTTGACGAAGCCCAGTATGTCACCCTGCATGACCCTCATCCGTTGGATGTTGCAGGCCGGTTCAGCCAAGCAGGATTGCCGCATTTAAGTGATTTGGGGCTGGATGCGAATGTCTCTAACTCGCCTGAGGGTCAGAAACAACTCACCGCTGAAACAGAGCAGCTGATTAATATTCCTGCTGAGCGTTTAAGCCACATTTCGTTTGGTTTTGAGGGTGAGCGCTGGCGACTGCGCAATCTCATCTCGCTGATCGGTCTGAGCGCGACAGGACTACTTTTAATCGACCAGACTTACCAAGCGGGCTATCGCATTTGCTTTGATGGCATGGCCACGCCTCATCGCACGATGGACACATCAATGAATGTGATGGATAAAGTCATCTTGCTTGACCCACGCGCACAGGCTGCCGATCAAATTATGGATTTGATTCTTATGCTCGGATTAGCCAATGCTGCGTTAGGAGGCGTCTATTTTGATTATTTGATGATGCCAACCGCAGCCCTTCACGCTCAGCGATTAGCACTTGCCTATGCGCGGGCGCTACAAATTCAGGTGTGTTTTGAATTACAAACGGTGCCCACAATGGCAGGGCTTCCGCCCAACGAAAGCTATTGGGCAAAACTTAATCAGTGTTGTCCGCTTGAAACCGAGGCTTTTCACTCGGCTGCCATGAACGAACTGGCCCTCAACCATGGCTCGGCCATGGCAAACGCCATCCGCACTTTCTACAACACGCCCGCCAACCTTCAACAGTCAGACTGTGATGTTATCAACTATTATCGCGCTTTACCGCCCCTGCTCTACAAAGACGCCAAGAACATGACGGTCGGTTTTGAAAGCCAAACGTTGGCTTATAAACTGCCTTTTCCGTCCGTTGTTTATGCAATAACCCGTGATCCTAAGCTAAATTTAACCGATCCTCTGTACAATCGAGCGACTCAAGAGATTGTGCAGGCCATCTCTGAGTTGCAGCAAATGCGCCGCACAGCAGGAATAAAAGATCGCGATACATGGCAAATTTCTGTGGCGCAGAATTGAATTTGCGGTAAATATAGGTGAAATTTATTATCACTCGAAGAAGGTGTTACAAGAATCATGGCAAATCCTCGTTATCAACCCATCTCCCCATTCCCTGAGACCGGCTGGAACTACCTGAGCCCGCAGGATTTATATGCCTTCCTCAGTGCGGTTAATCAGCGGCCTGACCAACTGCAGCTTAACCCTCAAACTACACAAGTGGCATGGCGTCAGGTGCCATTTTATGAAACAGCAGCTGTCATTCGTGCGACAGACACATCGTGGCAACCCAACGGAATGAGCGTTTGGTTTATCGGGCATCAAGGTATTTTCTATCTTTTGGATGGCAATTCCGAACCGCTTCACCGAGTCAACGCGATGGCACCTGTACGGATCAGTGATCAAAACTATATTGAGTACCTGAAGTTCTTCTGCACATTCGTTTATACCGAAGGCGCAACTTTCCGTATTATCGAAACACTGCAGGATCTGGAAGTCTATGGGCCAGCCGCTCCCGGTTTTGATCAGGCTGTGATTCCTTATCTAAAACCTGTTACGCTTTACCAACGCGGCCAAGACGGATCGCTGTTTTCAGAAGCAACGTTGGTTTATCAGCATGCCCTGTATCATGTGCGCTTTCAGGTGCAAATGGATGGCCAAGTCACCATGCTTGATGACAAGAAAATCCCCGTTGACCTGCCACGCGCGATGGATCAAGGCGGACAACAAGCTGGACAATATTAATTTCGTGTTTCACGAATATGAAAGGCGGGCATGGTCCCGCCTTTTTTATTAGGCATATTATTTATGCATAATGTTTTGATACCAAAAAATTTAGAGCAAATCTCAAGGGTATGTCAGGGAGTGTGTAAATTTTTTCATGAACGAAAAACCGTTAAGGTTTATCTCTTCAACATCGTGGTGTTTACTTTTGGTCGCGGTAACCGCAGGAAATACTCAAATAATAATTTCTAGTTCCCTAGCAGCCTATCAAAACTATCGCTTTTAAACCCATGTAAAATCGACATTGAAACGGCATATAAATTTAGTGTAGCATGCTTTTGCCACAAAATTTCGCGGTACGGTAAACGTTCATTGTGTTTACAAATGGGCGGGGTTCAGTTGGGTGAAATAATTGTTGGTTTAAAAAATTAATTTTATTAACAAGGAGAGAATACGATGACAAATAGCGGGCATTGTGGGCCCTCAGCTTCCCAAAGAAAACTGGCAGCATGGAAAACTTATGAAACATTTGCTATTAATTGTTTGTGTCTTACAAGTGCCGCTTCTGTGACAGCAGCATTTGCTGAGTTATGCGGATTGCCAACAACAATTCCAGCAATAGTTGCACTTACTGCACTCGCCGCATCTGCTGTCGCTGGCGTGGCGACTGTTGTTGCTTTTAGAAGAGAACATATTGATAAGCCTGCTTCTCCTGGGCCTTTCTGAGTCAAGAAAATCCCTCAGTTTCAGGTTACCCAAAGAGTTTTTTCATGAATTATAAGATCAGATCACAGTTCAAAAATTGAAATTTAACGAGGAAAATTTGACATGTTACATTTTTTAGAGCGTAAGAACGAAATTGTTATCCCTATTGATGTTTTTCCTCAAAGAATAAACAGCATAGAACACGCTCTTTGCAAAGCCATAGGAATAACTTTTGGCAAAAAAACGAGATCTGGCTATAGATCAGTAAAAGTTGATTTAGATAAGTGCACAGCGGAGAAGATTGCTTCCCTGCCTGTAAGTCTTATTTGTAAAATAGATAATAATTTCAGCGAAACACCTTTGGAGAAAGAATTTGACGATGCGTTATTACTGCAGAAATACGAATATCAATTAAGGAGAACCGACATCGGCCCACTCTTTAACACCACAGAAATGCGCCCATTAACATGGGGAGTGTCGGCCACTCTCATCCGTGACGAAATAGACCGTCAGGCAGAAAAGCTTAGAAGACACGGGGTCTCAACATTAGTTGGATTCGAGTTGGAATTTACCTTTTATGATAAGCCGATAAATGGCTTTACAAAATGGCAAGAAGACAAAAGCCATATTATAGCGACTCTGGATCAACAAATATTAGCGGCAGATGATGCGCAAAAACAATTTTTAATACTCAGGCGCGACGCAGTTAAAAAGTTTACTGCTGAACAAGTTCTTATGTTTAATCTAATTGAAAGGAACCCCAAAACAAAAGACATTTTGCACCCCCTGTTTGGAGCGAGCAGAGATGGTCAAGGATATTATGATAGTGCAGGGGTTCTGGAATTGAAAACAATTCCGTCTGACCCGAAAACAGCCTTACAAAACCGAGAAATAATCATTAAAGAACTTCATACGATGGCCAATGATTATGGATTGATTCTTGACCAACACGATTCCCAACATATTAATGTCAGCTATTGGCAAGGCGGAAAAAATTTACTGGATGACAAACACCCTGGCTTCTATACAACAGGGAGAAAAATCACTGCAGCGGTAGCGCAAACGATGTTTGATGCGATGATGACGCTTAATCATCCATTTAATCTGGATAGAGAATTGATACCACTTTCACTCAATCCTGATCGTGAGAATATTTTACGCTTTTCTGGCAAACGCATAGAGATTAGACCTGGTGTGGGAGGCCACCTTCTCCATACAGAAATTTTACTTCCCTTCGTCATGGCTGCAGCAACCTACGCGCTTGATGGTAAAAAAACGAAGAAGATGCATCCCGTAAAACCGATTAGAACATTGGAACTTTCCCCAAGTGATGAAAAGTTTAAAATTATCCGCCATGTTCTTGAGGGCTCAATTGTTACTAACACTGGCTATCTGAAACCACCAGAGACCTATATTCGTGAGAATAGCAATAAAATAGCTCATGAATTGAACCTTACAGATCAAAATGACTACTCTGGTGGCCCAGCTAATTTGCTTAGGCCAGATCACCCATTAACAAAATGGTTCATCAGATTTTTTCTTAGGGTCAAAATTACCGAGATTGATGGTGAACAACTAATTATCTGGCCAAATTCAACTTACGATCGTTTTAGTTTTGAAACAATTGGTGCAGATATTCCTTTTAAAACCCATGAGATTGATACTGATGCCCTTAAGCGAGAACTTTCAGTTCTGGCTACTCCAAAAAAGTTTGTTAGCGTACGCCCTGAAGATACAAATTTGCTGCATAGTCCTACGAAATGGTGCCCACCAAATATGGATAGACTTGAATGGGACCGTCGCCTGCGATTGGCCAGAAGTCAACCCTTAAGAAAATTATCGTCTCGCTTTAAAGAGACACTCCTCGCTCAGCTTACACAAACACCTTCCTGTAAATTTGTGGAGGATTTAACATCCAATGTTATCTCAGCTTTCGCTGAAATTGTCACAGGTGATAGAGATAATTGGTGGCAAGTAAAGATGTCTAAACCTTTAATAAAGGTATGTGAAAAGCTTGGGCTTGAACACCCTAGAGAATACTACGAAACGAGCATTGTTTGTTCAACCCCCCAACAACGAACGCTCTATGAGATGGCTGCAAACGCTTTATTTACTCAGCTCGCTGAAAAATCAGGCTTAGATAGTAAATCTTGTTTTTGGGGGTTTACCCACATGAACGCGAACCTTGATGTTCGTGTTAGTTCCGCTTTTTATAAAGCTGCATTGAAACCCATGATTGATGTGGCAACAAAAAAACAACATCATCCTGCGCAATCATTTTGGGCTAGACGATTAGGTTGTTTGGGATTTATGAATTAAGGTTTTTGGTGTTATGGTGACCAGCAACGCGACTACTGAGGCTCTTGCGATTGGCACGAGGGGGTCCTTCAGCGATTTATGTAAACTTTCTGCATTTTGGGCTCATCAGCATAATTTCAGCGCACCAACGTGGGACTGCCTCGCAACCAAATACCAAGTGTATGCAATCGATTCGCAGGTGAATTGTTCATGTCATTAACATGTATGGTGACCGCGGTGGGGCTCGAACCCACGACCTGCGGATTAAAAGTCCGATGCTCTACCGGCTGAGCTACACGGTCACGTGCAGCGCAACCTAATGATTTATCCAACAAAGGTCAACCCTTAGATCACTTATTTTCAAAAAAACTTTTTATATTGATTCGTTAACCTTATTCGCAGGGCTTGTGTTGTTTTTACGTTTATAATTTGTTAAGTTGAACTTATCGGTTTAAAATTTAAAACAATTTTGGGGAAAAAGCATGGAACGTCCAACTATCCTGTTGCCTTATGAGCCTGATCATAAACTTATTAAGGCACCTGAGGCGCCAGCCCCTGCTCAAGAGCCACCTGAGGCGCCAGCCCCTGCTCAAGAGCCACCTGCGGCGCCTATAAGAAATAGAGTCGATATAGATTATGCTGGGAGGCTCGCAGAGCGAGCTCGTAGAAAAGCGAAAGTCAACAATCTAATCGCATTGAAAAAAAGTGTGCTTGCTGCAATCGCTAAAGGCATAACCACGATGTCCCCCATTTTAAAAGCAGGTGCACGCAAAACGTATAAGATTGGCAAAAAATGTCTTATTGGGCTTGGTCACGGTATCAAAAAAATGACAACCTCCGTACCGTTAACAGATTCAGAAATTGATGCGAGAGCACAGGCGAATGCCATTAAAAGGATACGTACGATTAACGTTAATTCCGTTATTCTATCAGGACTAATGTTAACTGCAGGTGCAATGGCAGCAACCTCTGTCGCGCCGATTGCACTGGCGGCATATGGTGTCACAAATGGCTTAGCCTTGCTCGCTGGCGCGGGAATTGCGTCCACGATTATGCTTGGCACATTCGTTAACCAAGTCAGAAAACTTGAGATTACAAAAGTCCATGCAAATACTGGCGCAGAGAAACTGCGTTTAAAGAATCAGCCCGACCAAGCTTTTCTTGAACGTAGAAGTGTAAGGCAACAGATGCGCCCTTTTCGTGCTATGGCTGTAGGAAGAACCCTTAAGGGTAGCCTTATTGGCCTTCTAGCGGGTGGAGCGGTAGGATTAGCTGTCCAAACTTATGTCCCTGAAAGCATTGGGCTTGACCACAATACCATGGAACCGCAGACATCCCTTATCGGCAAGACTCGGAAAAGAATCGTTGAGCAATCAAAAGTTGATGCGGCTCCCGGATCAGCAAAAATTAGTGTTGACCCCAATACCTTTACAGCCATCGCTGAAAGAATTTCAAAACCGCTCACCAATTCCCGCGATCCTTTGACGAAGGCTGTTAATAGCGCATTGCCAACGGTTAATGGTGGCACACCCGTTATACTTGATTTGAACCCACCCCTTAAATCTCCGGATGGCGGCACCCTTCAGATTGCCCTGGCTCAAACAGCGCCTAAAAGAACCTCCAATACACTTCTGATGGGCTGTAAGCTTGACCCGCAAGGAAAGGTGATTGACGTTTTTGCCGGCATCTCCAGCAACGACGGCATCGTTCACAGAAATTTGAGTATGTTGACGACCTTTGTGCCAACCCCTGGTACTGATTGTGCCAGTAACATTCTACATGCACAATCAACCATAAAAGAGCGTCTCGGTTTAGAGAGTTATACCGTCACGGATCAATTTAAGCCGCTTGCATTTGACATGACAAAAATGGTTTCTCCCGCAAGTGCTTTTGAGGTACCAGCAAGACCTGATAAAGCTGAGCCTTCGTCTGTCGTCCCCAAAGCTGAGCCTCCTAAAGCTGAGCCTCCCGCGCCGACTCCAAGACCACAAGAAAGGCCCCAATCCCATGCTATCGGCGTTGGCGGAAAAATGGTCTAATACCCCTATTTTATGATACAAACCGTGGCCTCACCCGCCACGGTTTTTTTTATGCTTAAAAAATTTTAAAAAACAATCATTGCTGTTTGTGCGTGGTGCTTGAGGCTTTATTAACCACCCTGCTTTAAGATGAATGGAGATTACCCCCAGACAATTAAAAAGGAAGGCTATATATGACAGAAAAACCAGAGAAGGCAGTGGAAGCAGCAACAAAAAGATTAAAATCAGCTACAGAAGACGTCGCGGAAGAGACTGGGAAATTGAAAGCCCTCGCAGATTTCCCAGTGGAGGTAGAAGATCCGGCTGCCGCAAAACTACGAAACAACACATGCGCCCATTTTGAAGACCGAGTGGCAAATGTTAAAGGTGATAGTATGAGAAGAGAGGTCGACATGAGTTTTTTAGCTCAACATAACCCTGGGTTGAGCACAAAAACATTTGATGACGCAGTAATAGCTGAAAATGATGCCATCAAAGATGGTCTTGGGATACATGCAAAGAAATGTGTTCCCCCGAAGCCAACAAATTAAAACTTTTTTATTCCGCATTTGCAGCCCCGATCACATGGTCGGGGTTTTGCATTTTTATGAAGGATGATCCGTGAAGCGTTATAGAGGAAAGCTATGAACCCACAATGGATTCATGGTGCAGCACGTCATCATGCCGCATAAGTTTTTTATAAAAATGAGATAACAAGAAATTGATTAAGGGGGATCTGTGCCCACCAGTCGTGGTTCAACATTGGCCTCTACACCGCTGGCGTATTTTTCCTTAAGCGCCTCAAGCACGTGAGGAGAAACAAACGACGATACATCGCCCCCAAGTTTGGCGATCTCTTTGACAAATCGTGACGAAACAAACTGATAATTGTCAGAGCACATCAGAAAAACTGTTTCTATCTCGGCATCGATTTTTCTGTTCATGCCCGCCATTTGAAATTCATATTCAAAATCAGAAATCGCCCGCAGACCCCGAAAAATAACCGAAGCGTTTAATTCACGCGCAAATTCAATCAACAAGGATGAAAACGGCACTACCTCAATATTTGTCGGGCACGAAAGTGAGGGGTTAACCTGCCCAGCAGCCTCTGGACCATCATGAAGCAAATCACGCTGCACCAAGGCGACGCGCTCGCTTACTGTAAACATCGGCCCCTTACCGATATTTTGCGCAACCCCCACATATAATCGATCTACCATGCGGGCCGCGCGCAAAATAATATCGCGATGGCCCAGCGTGATGGGATCAAACGTGCCGGGATAAAGACCAATGCGCATGACTGAGCTTTTCCTTTTTGTTTTATTCATCCGTTGATGAAGGGACATCCTCAAGTGGCGCGATGATGCCAATATCTTCTTCAAGCACGTCTTCTGACTCTTCAATGGCAGCTACAGAAACAACCGTTTCGTCTTTGCCCACACGGAACAACGTAACCCCCAGAGATGAACGCGAACAAATGCGCACGCCATTCACGGGACAACGGATGATTTGCCCCCCGTCGGTCACAAGCATAATCTGATGCTGCGCCGTCACGGGCAATACAGCAACCACGGTGCCATTTCGCGTACTGTCTTTATTGTTGGTGATCCCCTGCCCCCCGCGACCGGTGATCCGATAATCATACGCCGAGGCCCGTTTGCCAAACCCCTTGCTGGTAACAGTTAGAAGATGCTGCTCACCCACCATCATTTCAGCAAAACGTTCTTCTGTGAGACTGATTTCGGCAGCTTTTTCCTCACCTTCAGGGGCATTTACCTCTGGGTCAACCTCTTCGCCTGCACGGTTACGTTTGAGATAAGCTGCGCGTTCATCCGGTGTTGCCTCCAGATGATCAAGAATACACAACGAAACGACGCAGTCCTCTTTACCCAAACGAATGCCGCGCACACCGGTTGAATTACGGCTGGCGAAGACACGCACATCGTCGACGGCAAAACGAATGGCTTTACCCAGCTGTGAGGCCAACATGACATCTTGATCAGGACGACAAACAGCCACGCCAATCAATCCCTCGCCCTCATCTTCAAGCTTCATCGCAATTTTACCGTTGGAGCGCACATCAACAAAGTCTGATAGCAAATTGCGCCGCACATTACCCGTTGACGTGGCGAACATGAGGTGCAGCTTATCCCAGCTCTTTTCATCCTCAGGCAACGCCAAAACAGTCGAGATAGTTTCGCCATCCTGCAACGGAAGAATGTTAACCAGCGCCTTACCCTTTGATTGCGGTGTACCCAGAGGCAAACGCCACACCTTCAACTTATAGGCAATGCCGCGGGTCGAAAAGAATAGCATTGGCGTGTGCGTATTGGCGACAAAAATATCGTGGATCGCGTCTTCATCCTTCATCGTCATGCCCGCTCGGCCCTTACCGCCGCGACGCTGCGCTCGATAGGTAGCCAGCGGCGTGCGCTTGATATAGCCCGACGTTGTTACCGTCACAACCATATCTTCACGCGCGATTAAATCCTCGATGTCTTCTTCAAACTCACTATCCTGCAATTCTGTGCGGCGCGGATTGGCAAAGCGATCACGAATTTCAATCAATTCGGCCCGCATAATGGTCAGCAGCTTTTCACGCGCGTTGAGGATGCTTACATACTCCTCAATTTTGAGCGCCAGCTCTTTCAAATCAGCGATAATTTTATCCCGCTCCAAACCGGTCAGACGATGCAAGCGCAAATCTAAAATAGCTCGTGCTTGAATTTCCGTCAGTTTGTAGCTGCCATCCTCATTTAAAATACTATCAGGATCATCGATCAACCGAATAATCGGCCCGATCTCACCCGCTTGCCAGGTGCGGGCTAACAATTGTTCACGCGCGGTAGCGGGGTCTGGTGCCTGACGAATCAACTCTATGACGGGATCAAGGTTTGTCACCGCGACCCCTAAACCGATTAAAAGGTGCGCCCGCTCGCGGGCTTTACCCAACTCAAAAATCGTACGGCGCGTGATCACCTCTTCACGAAACTCAACAAAGCAGCGCACAAGGTCGCGCAGCGTCATCGTCTCTGGCCGCCCCCGATTAAGCGCCAGCATATTAATGCCAAAGCTGGTTTGCAGCGGCGTATGCTTAAACAACTGATTAAGCACTACATCGGTTACAGCATCGCGCTTTGTTTCAATCACAATGCGCATGCCTTCGCGGTCTGATTCATCGCGTAGGTCAGCGATACCCTCAATCACCTTGTCATTAACCAGCTCAGCAATGCGCTCAATCAGACGGAGTTTATTCACCTGATAGGGAATTTCCGTTACAATAATCGCTTCACGATTGCGTATGGTTTCGGTGTGTGTGCGCGCCCGCATCATCACACTGCCACGCCCTGTAAGATAAGCCTGACGAATCCCACCCTTACCCAAGATTAACCCCGCCGTGGGGAAATCAGGGCCGGGAACATGCTCCATCAACGCATCAATACTGATATCTGGATTATCTATATAGGCCAAACATGCAGACAACACCTCCCCCAAATTATGCGGTGGTATATTGGTGGCCATCCCCACCGCGATCCCCCCTGCACCATTCACTAAAAGATTGGGAATACGAGAGGGTAAAACGGTTGGTTCTTGCTCTTGTCCGTCGTAGTTTGGCTGAAATTCAACAGTATCCTTTTCAATGTCTTCCAGCATTGCTTCAGCCGCTTTGGCCAAACGTGATTCTGTATAACGCATCGCAGCTGGTGGATCACCGTCAATACTACCAAAGTTGCCTTGCCCATCAATCAACGGCAGCCGCATGGAAAAACTTTGCGCCATACGCACCATCGCATCATACGCAGCAGAGTCGCCATGAGGATGGTATTTACCCAGCACGTCACCGACGATGCGTGCCGACTTGCGGAAAGCATGGCTGCTATCGTAACCACCGTCTTTCATCGCATAGAGAATGCGACGATGCACCGGTTTTAAGCCATCGCGCGCATCAGGCAAAGCACGCGAAACGATCACGCTCATCGCGTAATCGAGATAGCTTTTGCGCATTTCATCTTCGATGGTTACTTGTGGTAACGGCGCGGGTACTATTGCTTCTGACATGACAAGTGGAATCCTTTAAAAGTCGTGCCTAATCTCTAGCATCCCCTGCCCCATTATACAAGCTATTCAACTTTGTATTCTTTGACGAAGAAGGCAATCCTTACTCTTCTTTCGACTCGCAGAAAATGTGGCCGTTTTGTTTAGCGATTCACCTTTTCTTTTGTTTCGCTGCTCTGGGTTACAACATGCCCCTGCACCGGCAAGCATCGCGCTCAATCTTGCGACAAGCTGGAAGTGCAACCTTAGAAATTCGCTCTAAAAAACCTCGATCTAGACACAATCTTTTGTCCAGGACCAACGAGACAATGTTTCTTGATCGTTTTGGAAAGAGATCGTGCCATAGTTTCGGCCTTTTTGTAGAGAGGGAAAACCTTTTCTAGCGATTGTGTGAAAAACGCATCTCATTCCAAAACGCACAAATTGTCAGAACCAAAGCAATGTCCTTTTTCATTGAACCATCAGCGAATGCTGGCATCTCTGTTTTTCCATTTATAATAAAAATCATCCATGGAAATCGACCAGCACACATCAAGCAACGCCGTAAGCGAAGCAGAGATTTGCGTTTCATCTTCTCCTCCAAATATGCCCTAAATTTTCATTACCGCTTTAACCGCCGCAGGAGTTTTATGTTTTGCTCACAGACATCAAGGAGGGGGCTAGAGCAAATCCCGAAAAGATGGGATCGAAAGAGAGCATCTTTGACGACGTATTTGCGTCAAAGATAAAAAAGTGCGTGTCAATGATGAAAAAATCCACTCTAGCACTCAAAAACTCTGTAAAAAAAACAGAAAAATTCTGTTAAAGAAAAACAGGCGACACTCTAACGAATGCCGCCAGTAAACAAAATCTATTTTGACACGCTTTGCAGGCCTAAAACATAGCCACCGGAAGACTTACTCGGCTCCCTCTGACTCACCTTCTTCTGGGCCTGTCATCATCGCCTCACCCACCAACCCGGCATTGGAACGGATCTTCGCTTCAATTTCAGCGGCGACTGCAGCGTTATCGCGCAAGAACTGCTTGGCATTCTCACGACCCTGACCAATACGTTGACCATTATAGGAAAACCACGCCCCTGATTTATCAACGACGTTCGCAGCAATCCCAAGATCAAGCAACTCACCCATTTTGGAAACACCTTCACCATACATGATATCGAAATCAACCACGCGGAAGGGCGGTGCCAGCTTGTTTTTGACCACTTTGACACGCGTTTCATTCCCGATTACAGATTCTTTATCCTTAATTGCGCCAACACGACGGATATCCAAACGAACAGAGGCGTAAAATTTAAGTGCATTTCCTCCTGTTGTTGTTTCAGGATTACCAAACATGACACCAATTTTCATACGGATTTGATTAATGAAAATGACGAGTGTTTTAGAGCGGGCAATGGTGGACGTCAATTTGCGCAGCGCTTGACTCATCAAGCGTGCATGCAACCCCATGTGGCTATCTCCCATTTCGCCTTCCAACTCTGCACGCGGCACGAGAGCGGCCACAGAGTCGACAACCAAAACGTCAACAGCCCCTGAACGCACCAGAGTATCAGCAATTTCAAGCGCTTGTTCGCCGGCATCAGGTTGAGAAATAAGAAGCTCATCTACCTTAACACCCAATTTTTTAGCATAGGCGGGATCAAGCGCATGTTCTGCATCAATAAAGGCACAGGAACCGCCGGTTTTTTGCGCCTCGGCAATCACATGAAGTGCCAATGTGGTTTTGCCAGAGCTTTCCGGCCCATAAATCTCAATAATGCGGCCGCGTGGCAATCCACCAATCCCCAGCGCGATATCCAGCCCAAGTGATCCAGTAGAAATAACTTCTGTTTCAACTTGCTGACTGGCCCCCAACTTCATGATGGAGCCCTTGCCAAAGGCGCGTTCAATTTGGGTTAAGGCAGCTTCGAGTGCTTTTTGTTTATCCATGGGATCTTTCTCAACAACTTTAAGGGTGGGCGATGATGACATTACGAAACTCCTTTTCCCATGCGATGAACAAACTGGCAAGGACTGCCTTTCGTTTTTATATATTCACGTTTTGTTCTCCTGTCAAGCGGGTTTATTCTACCTTTAGCATCAATAATGAACAGCTGCTTTTTTGCGTGTCTTACGCAATGACTAACAAACAAAAAATTTAATATCATTGCTTTACCTTTTTGCCATAAAAAGAACACATCTTGCATCGACGTGAAGTCGTTGATCGTGCTGCTGGTCATAATGGCGGCCAAAACCTTATTAATTTCAACAACAAGTAGAAAACTCAACTATTTTTCAACTGTTTTGGGCGTAACGTTTTGTAGAAATGGAGGTTTCATGTTTAATATTGATATTAAGACAAAGCCAAGTTTCCATGACTGGGACGAAGCGGCTTATATTTTAGCAAAGCAATTACGATTGGCTGCGAGAATTATTGAACGCAAAGGGCTGGCCGAGCGGGCCTTGCAGTTGCGCGATCAAGCCAGAACACTTGACAGCATCTTTATCGAGGCAGACCAGAATTTTTCTGCGCTCAAAGATAAAGCGAAAAATCAAGACCTGATCGAAGCCATTGAAAACCGTGCAGTTGCAAGACTAATGCGCATTATGCCGTCTTTGCTGGAATCATTACCGCTACTTGCAAAACAAGTGGCCGCTGCCAGTGGTTCAAGTATAACCGAAGGCATTTTTAAAGGCCCAGCAACAGAATTTTTCTTAGGGCCTGTGGGAAAACCTGAGGAGGGAATGGGCGATGGAACCTATAAATAGTAAGCAGACCAACCGCCGGAGCTTGCCCGCTCACATCGCCGGACTTTGTACAGACGAAGACAAAAGCTTGTCACGCCCCATCGGTGATGGCCACGTGATTGAGCGGCACCTTGATCCGAGCGAAAAGATTCGCACAACAGGTGCCCGTACTCGCGGCTAAAATTTTTGGCATGACATAGCTTGGCGAAGATGCTCGAATAAGGGAAAAATATCAGTCTTATTTTTTACCTGCGCCAATTGCACGGCCAGCGAGGGCAAGATTTTCCCCGCAGGACCATAGAAAGTGTAATCAAAAAAATCTACCTGTGCTTCGGGCTGACGGTTGATGCAAACGGTTGTCACACCTGCATGATGAGCAAGTTGTGCTAAACTTGCAGCCGGATAAACCAATCCTGATGTGCCGACAGAAATAAACACATCGCTTTGAACACAGCGTTTACATGCCCCATCAAAATCAAAGGGTATTTCCCCGAACATAACGATATGCGGACGCATTTGCCCTTTTGCACCACACTGCTGACAAAGGTCATCGTGGTGCATGTTATGGGCAATTTCTGAAACACGCTCACATTGACCACAGCGTTGTCTAAAAACCTCCCCATGGATGTGATGCACAGCGGTATTTCCCGCTCGCTCATGCAGGTCATCGACATTTTGCGTCACAAGATAAAGCTGGATACAGGCAGATTGCGACAAAAGGGCCAGCGCCTGATGGGCATCATTGGGTTGAGCGGCCTTAATCTGCCGACGGCGATCATTATAAAATTCCCGCACACGTTCGGGCGTTTTGATTAACGCTTCTCGACTTGAAACATCTTCAGGCCGCGCACCATTCCACAAGCCGTCTTTATCCCGAAAGGTAGGGATACCAGACTCAGCAGAAATACCCGCCCCGGTCAGGACCGTGATTTTCAACATTTTACACCATTGCAGGTTGATAAAAGCCACTGTCAGGAAAATCTAAATGAAAAACAGCAGAATAAAAACAACCATTTTAACCTTTATTCATCTTTTTGCCTCTAAGATGACCCTGTCAGACTGTCAAAGGCCTCGCAATATGCTCGTTTTGTTAAATTTTGTCCGCCGCCTCCCATTATCATGGAAAACAAGCGCCATGGCGTTTGCCGGGTATACGCTTTTCGCTTTGGTTGTACTGATTGGCACTTCTTTTGTGGTCAAAGAAAGCCTCACTGAAATGGCCAATTATCGTTTAAAGCTTGGCCTTCAAATGCTCCATTTGGAACTACAGGAAGAATGGGGAAAATCATATAGTATTAAAGAAGGAAACCTTTACGTCGGTGATCATAAAATAAATAACGATTCAGAAATTGTTGATCATGTCTCATCTTTTATTGATGGCGTAGTAACAATCTTCATGCACGACGAACGTGTTGCGACGACCGTAAAAGATGAAAGCGGGCAGCGCGCTGTGGGTAAAAAACTTCAGCCTGGTCTGGTTTATGATACCGTCTTGAAAAATGGTCAAACATACCAAGGTGAAACGAGTGTTCTCGGTGTGCCGTTTTTGGCGGTTTACGAACCCCTCTTTGACAAAAACCACAATACGATTGGCATAGTCAGTGTAGGAATCAGCAAAAAAGCCCAGATGGCACCCATCTGGCACATGATCATGGCCATCGCAATTATTTCATTCGCGATGGCGCTTATTATGAGTATTATTACATTTGTTGCAATTCACCTTCAAGCACGCCCCCTCACACGTCTTCAGCATGCGGTCTTGAGGCTGCAAGAGGATGATACGTCGGTGGATATTCCTAAACCATTTTGGCGCGATGAAATCGGTAAACTCGCTGAAGCGGTTCAAGTTTTTAAAGGCGGTATTATTGAAAAATTACGTTTAAAAGACGAACTTGAACAAGCCAAAAAACGGGCCGAACGTGAACGTTCGCAAACCATGCAAAAAATGGCTGATGATTTTGAACGCAGTGTACAAAAAGTAGTTGAGACTGTTTCGATGGCCGCCTTGGAGGTACAACAAAAAGCCAAAGATATGTCTTGCAATGCAAAAACATCAACCACACAATCGGAAACAGTTTCGCACACGGTTCGCGGGGTATTGAGCGATGTGCAGACTGTTGCTTCAGCGGCGCAACAGCTCAATGCCTCTATTCAGGATATCAACACCCAGATCGAAAACTCGGTGACTGTGGCCAACACCTGCATGACGGAGGCAGAAGCAACCGGCGATGTGATGCGTACCCTCAATCAATCGGCAGAGGAAGTTGGAAGCGTCGTTAAAATGATTGAGCAAATCGCTGGCAAGGTTAACTTGTTGGCTTTAAACGCCACAATTGAAGCCGCGCGTGCTGGCGAATCAGGTCGTGGGTTTGCTGTCGTTGCCAATGAAGTAAAAAACCTTGCTAATCAAGTCAGCAAGGCCGCACAGGACATCACACACCAAATTACAAACATTCAAAAGCAGACATCGTGCGCGGTCGACACCATCAGCGGCATCACCGAAACCGTGCGAAAAATGAATGATATTTCCCATCATATTGCCGGGGCTGTTGACCAACAGGGTTCAGCAACGATGGAAATTACACAAAGCATTCAAAAAACCGCCCAACAGGTTGAAAGCGTCTCACAAAATGTATCGGGCTTGTCGCGGTCAGCCAACGAAACGGGAGAGACCTCTGGCAAGCTCCTTTCAACCTCCGATTATCTCTTAAGCGAGTCGGAAAACCTCAAATTCTCGGTCAATAAATTTATTGTGACCATCCGCACAGCCTAAGACAGCACGCAAAAGCCAAAATCGCCTCGATGCTCAAAAGAGCGCGCGGTGCGTTGCTTGTCTTTTTTGAGGATGCGACCAGTCTGCTCTTGTCGCTTGCTATGGGAACGCCTACACTGCGGCCTATGATGAATGCACCTTCACTTTCGCGCCGTACTTGGCACTGCCTTGCTTTTGCCAGCCTTTTCCTGACCACGTCTGTTTGCTTCGCAGCTGAAAAAGCGTCTGATACCACTGTTGAAAGCCGAACTGCGATTGCACTCCATGCCGCGCCGTACTATCAGAACAATTTTCAGCATTTTAATTATGTCAATCCTGACGCTCCCAAAGGCGGACGTGTAAAACTTGGTGCTTTTGGCAGCTTTGACACCCTTAATCCGTATACACTAAAAGGCGAAGCCGCCGAAGGATTGGGCTTGCTTTTTGATACACTCATGACACCAAGCGCTGATGAAGCTTCATCGGGTTATGGCTTGCTGGCCCAGAGCATTGAATTGCCCGCCGACGGGTCATGGGTAGGTTTCACGCTGCGGAAAGAGGCCACGTTTAGCGATGGCACACCGGTGACCGCTCAAGATGTGGTGTGGAGTTTCAATACGCTCGTTCAAAAAGGAACCCCCTACTACCGTAGCTACTATGCTGATGTCGAGAATGCCGAAGCATTGGATATGCAACGCGTGAAATTCAACCTGAAAAACAAAAACAATGCTGAATTGCCGATCATTTTAGGCCAGCTTCCCGTATTGCCGATGAAAGAATGGGAAGGCAAAGACTTTACCGCCACCACCCTAACCCCCCCCATCGGATCGGGGCCTTACAAAATCACCGCGATCGATGCTGGCAAAACACTGACCTATCAACGCCGTAATGATTATTGGGGCAAAGATTTGCCGGTTAATCGTGGTCGCTATAACTTCGATACCATTCACTATGATTACTATAAAGATTTTGAGGTCATGTTTCAGGCGTTCAAAGCCGGACAATTCGACTTTAATCTTGAATCATCATCGCGCAACTGGGCCGTAGGCTATGACACACCAGCCGTAAAGGATGGCCGAATTCAAAAAGAAATGATTCCCAACCAAGACCCGCAAGGGCTGCAGGGTTTTCTTTTCAATACACGCCGTGAAATTTTTAAAGATGTTCGCGTTCGCAAAGCAATCGCGCAATTAATGGACTTTGAATGGATGAACACCAATCTCTTTTATAGCCAATACACCCGCACGCAAAGCTACTTTGCAAATTCCGAGCTGGCGTGCCAATGCGCTGAACCACCAAAAGGGGAAGAACTGGCACTACTCACAACCTTTAAAGATCAGCTCCCACCCGAACTTTTTACCCATGCCATTACAATGCCCAAAAGCGATGGCACCGGCAACATTCGTGCAATGATGAAAGAGTCAGTGCAGCTGCTTAAAGACGCTGGTTATGAACCCATGGCAGGTGTAATGACCAATACCACAACCAAACAGCCCTTAACGTTTGAAATTCTGCTGGTGCAAGACAATTTGCTGCGCGTCACTCAACCATTTGCCAACAACCTGAA
This sequence comes from Bdellovibrionales bacterium, assembly GCA_039808765.1. GTDB lineage: Bacteria > Pseudomonadota > Alphaproteobacteria > UBA2400 > UBA2400 > JBDHTQ01. Next base: position 27,939 of record JBDHTQ010000005.1, on the reverse strand, counting down.
ACGGTTGGGCATTAACACGCGTATTCGTGTGGTTGATTCATCGGAATATGTAAATCGTCTCACGAACTTTGATTTTGATATGATCGTTCACACATTTTCCGAATCACTTTCACCCGGAAACGAGCAGATCAATTATTGGGCGAGTGACCGTGCCGACATGCAAGGATCCAGCAACTATGCGGGAATTAAAGACCCCGTCATTGATCAGCTGGTTAATCACATCGTTCATGCCAATACGCGAGCACAGCTGATTGTGGACGTCAATGCGCTTGATCGCGTGCTCTTATGGGGTTGGTATACGATACCTCAGTGGCACTTAAGTGCCTATCGCGTCGCGTACTGGAATCGCTTTGAACATCCTGCTACACCACAAAAATATGGCTTCGGCTTTTTGGATACATGGTGGGTAGACCCGACCAAAGATTCCGCGCTGACCAATACGAGATAGAAAATGGCAGGTTACTTTTTCCGCCGCTTTTTGCTAATTTTTCCAACATTGTTGGGGATTATGATCCTCAATTTTCTCATTATCCAACTTGCACCCGGCGGACCTGTTGAACGCATCATTGCTCAAGTTCAGGGCACCGATGTCGATAGCACAGCGCGATTTAATGGCAGCGTGGGCGAAACAAAACAATTCAATGCCCAGGATGTTCCGCTTGTAGGAAATGTTTCATCAAACAATCATTATCGTGGTGCGCAAGGGTTGCCACCCGAATTTCTTGCCGATTTGGAAAAGCAGTTTGGGTTTGATAAACCTCTTCCTGAACGATTTTGGATCATGCTCAAAAATTACGCTCGTTTTGATTTCGGTGAGAGTTATTTCAAAAATGAAAAAGTAACAAAATTAATTGCTGATAAATTACCCGTCTCCATTTCATTGGGGTTATGGACAACTCTGTTAATTTATCTGATATCAATTCCATTAGGCATACGAAAAGCAATTTATGACGGCTCGCGTTTTGATGTATGGACGTCAGCAGTAATTATCATCGGCTACGCCATTCCCGGATTTCTTTTTGCTATCCTCTTGATCGTCACATTTGCGGGTGGTCGTTACTTCGAATGGTTTCCGTTACGAGGATTAACATCCGATAACTGGGATAATTTCTCACTTTTTGATCAAATAAAAGATTATCTATGGCATCTTGTTTTGCCGATCACGACCATGGTGATCGGAGGATTTGCCAGCCTTACCATGCTGACCAAAAATAGCTTTATTGATCAAATCAACCAACAATATGTAACGACCGCACGTGCCAAAGGGTTGAGTGAAAACCGGGTTCTCTACGGCCATATTTTCCGCAATGCCATGCTGATTGTAATTGCGGGAATCCCCCAAGCTTTTATCACGATTTTGTTTACATCGTCGCTGTTGATCGAGCAGATTTTTTCGCTTGATGGGCTAGGATTACTCGGTTTTGATTCAGCGCTAAAAAGAGACTACCCCATTATCTTCGGCACGTTGTTTATTTTCACCCTCATTGGCTTGGTTATGAACATCATCGGTGATTTGGTCTATGCATTGGTTGATCCCCGAATTGATTTTTCTTCACGGGAGACATAACGATGACCTTTTCTCCTCTCATGCAACGCCGTTTTGCCCTCTTTCGCGCAAACCGCCGCGGTTGGTGGAGTTTGTGGCTGTTTCTGATTTTTTTCATCTTTACGCTTTGCGCAGAACTTATTGCGAATGATAAGCCGCTGTTGATGAAATTTGATGGCCACTATTATATGCCAGTCTTTAACACCTATTATGAAACGGAATTTGGCGGCTTTCTTGAAACGGAGACAGACTATCGCGATCCCGAAGTGAAAAATTTGATTCTTGAAAAAGGATGGATGATCTGGCCACTTATTCCCTATAGTTATAATACGACCAATTATAACTTAACCGTTCCTGCTCCTGCTCCACCATCGGCAGACAATTGGCTAGGCACAGATGATCAAGGCCGCGATGTTGTGGCACGCTTGATTTATGGTTTTCGCATTTCCATTCTCTTTGGCTTAACATTAACGATACTTGGCTCAATCATTGGCGTTTTTATGGGGGCCATTCAGGGATATTTTGGTGGTTGGGTGGACATGACATTGCAGCGCTTGATCGAAATCTGGTCTGGTATGCCCATCTTGTATTTACTTATCATCATGGCCAGCGTTATTGAGCCAAACTTCTGGTGGTTGCTGCTGTTGATGCTGCTTTTTTCATGGATGCATCTCGTGGGCGTTGTGCGGGCTGAGTTTTTGCGCGCCAGAAATTTTGATTATGTAAAAGCCGCACGTGCACTTGGTGCGCGCGACTCTACAATTATGTTCAAACATATTCTTCCTAACGCCATGGTGGCCGCACTTACCTTTATTCCCTTTGTGCTCAACGGCTCGATTACAACACTCACAGCACTTGACTATCTTGGCTTTGGTTTGCCCCCTGGCAGCGCATCGTTGGGGGAACTACTTTATCAAGGAAAAAACAATCTACAAGCACCATGGCTTGGTTTGACAGCTTTCTTCTCACTTGCTGTGATCCTTTCCTTATTGATCTTTATCGGAGAAGCCGTGCGCGATGCGTTTGATCCTCGTAAATATCTCTCTTCTTCATCCTCGACCAAGGCAGTTAGTTAATGCGCCACACTCTTTTTTTCTTCAGCGTGATCTTTTTTGCAATAATGGGAACCGTGACTTTCGCTGCCGAAAGAAAGACCCAACCGCTGCAATTTGAAAGCCAACAAGACGCACCGGTAACCACAATGATCGTGCCACCCCCCTCAGCCCTACCCGGAATCACGTGGTTGCGCAAAACGCCATTGAGCATTTTTGACCTTGGTTTGCTAGACCTTTCACGCACGGCATCCCGCATTGCACAAAACTTGTTCGACGTACGTGATGTAGTGGCCGATTATCGTGAACGCGTGGGAAAGATTGCACTGAGTTTTTATACACAAACTGCTTACTCCCCCGCTAACTGCGAGTTTGTAGCCCGTAAAATGCGTGAAGAGATGTTCCCCCATCGTGAAAATCTGGCAGCAACTGAAAGTTATCTTGATTCATTTTTTTCAAGTTATGGAGAGAACACGACAGATCGCCCCACCAGCATTGGCAAAGAGCTTACCGATAATCTAAATTTTCTTGTCTTTCAACCAGGTGGAGCCTGTGAGCTACCGCTGATGTCGGACGAACTAGTCTTTATGAAAGATGATAATTACAAGCCTGCTGTTCAAGCTCCAAAAACAGAACAGACAGAACAAAATCAGCCCTCGCTCAATGATATCGGAAAACTGCTTAATTCGCTTAACGCCTCTCCTGCGTCGAACGTAGATAAAAATTCGAAAAAATCATCGAAAAACAGCGCGCCTCCCACTCATCCCACGGCCCCTGCCTCCCCCGCAGTACCTAAACCTGTTGCACCGTCAAAACCACAGACATTCCCTTCACCAACCTCTGATCAATGATCACCGACACATAATGACTGCCACTTCGCCTTTATCAACCGATCAACCAAAACCGCCAGCAACACCTTTGTTGCAGGTACAAGACTTATCTGTACGTTTCAGCCCCCTGCAAACCAACGGAAAGGATGCTGTGCACAAAGTTTCTTTTTCTTTGAACAAAGGCGACGTGCTTGCGCTTGTCGGAGAATCAGGATCGGGAAAATCAGTCACTGCGCTCTCAATCCTGCAGTTGCTCACGCCCCATATGGTGAACTACCCCAATGGTTCTATTCTTTACAACGGAATTGAACTGCTCAATGCTCCTTTTAAAACCTTGCAGCGCATTCGCGGCAATAAGATTTCGATGGTTTTTCAAGAGCCCATGACCTCGCTCAACCCACTCCATACAATTGGTAAACAAATTGCTGAAAGCCTTTTTTTGCACCAAAATCTTTCTGCACCGCAAGCGCGCCTTAAAGTAATTGAATTATTAGAACAAGTGGGGTTTTCTCATCCGGCGGAACGCTTGCATGCCTATCCGCATGAGTTATCCGGTGGACAACGACAGCGTGTAATGATCGCAATGGCGCTCGCGAATGATCCAGAAATTCTCATCGCAGATGAGCCAACGACAGCCCTTGATGTCACTATTCAAGCGCAAATTTTGAAGCTGCTGAAATCACTTCAACAACAGCGCCAGATGGCCCTGCTCCTTATCACGCATGATCTGGGAATCGTACGAAAGGTTGCTGATCGTGTTATCGTCATGCAAAAAGGTGAGCTGGTTGAGGAAGCTGATACCCACACCCTGTTTACGTCACCAAAGCACCCCTACACCAAGCAATTGCTTGCAGCCGAACCAAAGGGCGTTGCACTGAAACGTCAAGAAGCATCCAAACCACTTTTGCAAGTTGAGAATTTGCGGGTATGGTATCCCGTAAAAACAGGACTATTAAAGAAAACAACCGGACACATTAAAGCAGTTGATGATATTTCTTTGTCGTTGCATGCCGGAGAAACTCTTGGCATCGTAGGTGAATCCGGCTCGGGCAAAACAACGCTTGGCCAGGCAATCCTTCGTCTCATCTCAAGCACAGGTTCTATCCGGTTTGAAGAGCACGAACTTCAGCGGCAATCGTGGAAGAAACTGCGCCCTTTGCGCGTATCAATGCAGATGGTATTTCAAGATCCCTACGGCGCCCTCAGCCCCCGCATGACAATGGGTGAAATTGTGGCAGAGGGCTTACGCATTCACCGTCTTATTAAAGATGAAGCTGATTGTTGGCAACGCGTTGAACAAGCCTTGCAGGATGTAGGATTGGATCCGGCTTTAGCAACACGTTATCCGCACGAGTTTTCCGGGGGGCAACGACAACGTGTGGCCATTGCCCGCGCCCTTGTCTTACGTCCCAAGCTGATTGTTTTGGATGAGCCGACCTCTGCCCTCGATATGACAGTGCAGGCACAGGTCGTCGAGCTTTTACGTGATCTTCAGCAAAAATATCAGCTCGCTTACCTTTTTATCAGCCATGATTTGCGTGTGGTTCGCGCCCTTTCCCACCACATAATCGTCATGAAAGGTGGCCGGGTCGTGGAAGAAGGGTCTGCTTCCGCAGTTTTTCAACACCCCCAAGCCGAATATACGAAAGCCTTATTGGCCGCCGCTTTTAATATTGAAACAGAGCACGTGAGACTTGCCGAGCGCGGTTGATCCTGCTACGTGTGTAACCAATAGAATTCAGGAGAAAAAAATGGCTGATCAATCCACGCCCCCAACGCAACCCCAACAACAGGCCACCGGTTTACCGATTGTCGTTAACGCCCAATACATTAAAGATTTGTCGTTTGAAAATCCTAATGCACCGCAAATTTTTGGGATGACAAATGCAAGCCCTAACCTTGACGTGCATGTTGATTTGCAAACGCGCAGCGGCCCACAGGACAGTTATGAAGTAACTATCGTCATAAAAGCTCAGGCAAAAACCGATAGCACCATCGCATTTGTAATTGAACTGGCTTATGCTGGTTTGTTTACACTTCAGGGCGTTCCGCCGGAAGCACTGCAACCGGTTTTGCTGATTGAAGCACCACGCATTCTCTTCCCATTTGCGCGTAATGTCATTGCTGATGTCACACGCGACGGTGGCTTTGCGCCGCTTATGTTACAGCCGATTGATTTTGCTGAGATGTATCGTCGCCACATAACAAATCAAGGCAAAGCAGCAGAGCAGACAGCTGTGGGTAACGCATAACCCAACGTAACAACACCTGATTAAAAAGTAAAAAGCGCTTGGGCTGTGTTGCTACAAGCGCTTTTTTTGGGTTTTCGTTTTCTCAAATAATTATGATTTCAAGCACTGCAGGCAAGATGAAATACAAGAAGATACCCGTGGGTGTGAAAGGATGGAGATACCAATTTTTTTGTGGTGGTCTAAATTTTTTAGACCACATTTTCGCCACATCCTTCCACGGCAAACGAAAGCCTTTATCGTTTGAATTTTTGCTCAAAAGGAAAAGAAAATAGGCAAAGAAAGCAACATAAAACAAAAACAGCTTTACATAATACTGTTCAGGAATCTTAACATCAACATAGTTGTAGTTTTTAAAATCAGCCTTTTGAAATGCCGGACCAGCGGTAAGGGTATCATCGAGAATCGTGAGAATCTTGTTGATGTTGGCTTCTTTTAATCCGGCCAGGGCCTGCGAAACATTCGTCACAAGGTTATAATTATTCCAGCAAAGAACATTCACATTGCGAATGCTTTTTCCATCGGGGGAATCAACAACCACGATAAAATCGTTCGCTTTGCCATGATGCCATGCACGCTTGATTTTTTCAAAAAATAACGCATCGCTAGTGACAACTAACCCGAGTGAAATTTTTGTTTTCGCCAGCTTGGCATTAATCTGGTCAAGCCGCCGTTGATCTTCTTCATCGACATGTGGAGCAATGATTCGCTTGGTTAGATTGTAATCAACAATATTAAAATAAGGAATGCTTTCCTCATTGTTGTAGACAACTTCGTTACTGACTTGAACAGGATTAAAATAAGATCGCCAGATAACACTCGGATCCCCAAGCTGGGTTTGAGAAAATTTAAGCGCATCTACACCCAAACCGTAGGAGTATTTTTGTGACTGGCCACCTTCATCGTGTGAATACGGTGGTTCATAATATTCAGTGAAACACTCCCCCCAGCATTCAACCGTGGCGTTTCCTTTTGGGGTTTTATAAGTAGTATGTTGGTTAATGGTTGAGCGATACGGACGCTGCTCAATAATAAAACCCTCTTCTACATGATGAATTTTTTTGTTTTTTCTATATGAATACGCAGGATGATGAGTCAATGATGTCACAAATCCGGTTATGAGATAACGATCGGTTGTTGCCTCGTCATAAATTTGCTGGTTCATTACACCAAATAAAATTGCTGTTGACAAAAAGAGGGCGACCGCCTCAGTTTTTGTGATGCTCGGCATAAGATACCATGACGCCAAGCACACTAAAAAACCAACAGCGATCACCATCCATAACATCATAGATTTTAATCCAGACCGAGAGGCTCAATTTTTCCGCTATCAAAAATCTGCTGTCCGGCTTCATTTTTTGGCATGATCAACTCTTCAGGTTTCCAATCAAAAAACCATGCGTTGTAGAAATTATAGGGGAATTGTCGTTGCATCGTATTAAACCGCACATACATTGGTTTAAGACCCAGATCAACACGACCCACATAGGCATTGCGGCATGAGATAATTTCACGTTGCACATTCTCACGCAAAGTTGGTGATAACTGAGGAATGACTTGTGTTCCCATTAATGCCATCAAAGACTGACTGAATTGCTCAAGATTATCACCAGCTTTATTCGCAAGATTCATTACATCTTCACGATAGGATTTGGCGACTTGATTAGTTTCCATAATCTTGACGATACATTGACCATACTCAACTTTGGTTGTTTCCAGTTCGGCTTTTTTCATCTCTTGCAAAGAAATCATCTGATTATTGAAATGAATGACCTGCTGAAAAACACCGAATGCCAATATAGCCACACAACCAACAACAGCTAAAGCAATTACCTGACCTTTTTTCATTTAATGGCACCCCTCTCTTGCGCACAAAACCACACTAGTCTCGCTCAAAAAATCATAAAAAAGAGTTAATTTCCAGATAAAAGAGAACAGAACATACTTAATTTTTAAAACGGTAAAACAGTTGCCCCATTTTTTCGCGTATGGAGAGAGTGGATTTTGCCAACGCTGCTGCGCTTGGTAAAAAATCCATCGGGGTTAAGCGAGTTTCATTTGCAGAAAAATCAACGGGGTAAGGAAACACGTTCAATCCCTGCTGAGCAAAAATAATTTTGGCACGGGGCATGTGGTAAGCTGATGTCACCAAAATTATGGGGGCCGTTGCATCAGGGATAAGGGACCGAATCTCAATTGCTTCGTCTTGGGTGTTTGTCACAGGGGGTGTTACGACAACATCCCTTTCATTCAGGCCAAGCATGTGAACGGCAAATTTTTTAAGTGCCTCTCCTTCGGGCATATCCTGTTTTTGCCAAGGCAGCACACTGCCAGAAAGAATCAAACGATCGCCTTTGCCTTGCTTAAAAAGCTCAACACCCGATAAAAAACGGTCAGGATCACTCCATTCAGGAACAACTCCTTGACGGGTCGGCGCAGCCGTCAACATGCCACCCAAAACCACGATGGCTTGAGCATGTGGTACTTGGGAAAAGTTCAAACGAACCGCATATTCCTCTACATTCCGCACCAAATAAAAAGCTGTAAGCGGCATGCTGAAGAAATACAAAAGCAACAACCCCACAACAATAAAGAAGCGTGTCTGAAAAATGAGGCCAATTATGCACAATACAATGCACATCATTAAAGGCGTGATGAGCAGGGGAAGAAGTTTATGAAGATAGATCATTGTGGCACTCTATTTCAAACGACATCCTTAACATAGTGCACTTTGAGAAAATATAAACCATCCGGCGGTGCAGTCGGCCCACCCCTTGTACGATCACGTGCGTCGAGCGCTTTTTGCAAATCTTCTTTTGTCCACTTACCACGACCTACCAGCGCAAGACTACCAACGATATTGCGGATTTGATGATGCAAAAACGAACGCGCACGCGCAAATATCTGTATTTCATCCTCTACTGCGCGAACCCGCAATTCATCGAGTGTGCGCAGCGGGGACTTTGCCTGACATTCCGACGCACGAAAGGTTGAAAAATCATGGTATCCTTGTAGTATTTTTGCAGCCTCATTCATCGCTTGCCAATCCAGCGCAAACGAATGATGCCACACCCGATGGCGACGTAAGCATGATGGCGTAGGGCGTGCCAGAATACGATAAAGATACTGGCGCTCAATCGCACTCATGCGGGCATTAAAATCTGCGGCGACAACCTCAGCATCGAGAATAACAATGGGATGAGGGCGCAAATGAAAATTAAGGCCATCGCGGATTGATTTGGAGCTGCGCTCAATGTTTAAATCAAAATGAGCAACCTGACCGAGTGCGTGTACCCCTGCATCTGTGCGACCTGCGGCTGTGATTGTTGGCGTTTCTCCTGTCAGTTTTACCAACGCCTCTTCGATAGATTGCTGGATTGATGGACCATTGTCTTGACGCTGCCAGCCAACATAGGGCTGACCATCATACTCGATGGTGATTTTCCAGCGCGTTGTCACGGGAAAGACTCAACAAGAGTATCGCCTGCTTTTAAACGCAAACCACGCAAAAATTCTGCCCCGGTCACAGGCCCTTTACCGGGACGCTGCAAGGTTTTAAGGTGCAGCGCAATACTGCAGCCGGAAGTCTGATCAGCGGCATCGCCGCACTGTATCATCATGTTAGCGTCAAGAATGGTGCCCACTTGATGGCGCACATCAGACTGGTGATCAAGTGTCACAACATCCGCAGATAAAACTTTAATCACATCACCCTGAAAAACAAAAGTTGCGGCCGGCCAAGGTGTAAAGGCTCGCACTTGACGCGCAAGTGTAGCCGCAGGCAACGACCAATCCAAAGCACTTTCATGTTTTTCAAGCTTGGCGGCGTACGTCACACCCTCCTCAGGCTGAGCAACAGCTTGACACTCCCCTGAAATGATCAATGCCAATTTTTCGATCAACAGTTTTGCACCCTCTAAAGATAAAGCCGTCATCAGGTTTTGCGCAGTCATCACGGACGTAATCGGCAGGCGATGTGAAGCATAAACAGGGCCGGTATCAAGCCCCTCTTCCATTTTCATAAGACACACGCCACTCTCTTGATCCCCAGCTAAAATGGCACGCGAAACAGGAGCTGCACCACGCCAACGTGGCAGCAATGAGCCATGAATATTCAAGCACCCATAGCGGGGAGCTTCAAGCACCGAAACAGGCAAGATCAACCCATATGCAGCAACAATCGCGAGATCAGGCTTTAAGGCGGCAAACACAGCCTGCGCCTCTTCCACTCGCAATGTTTTGGGCGTGTAAACGGGAATGCCCTTTTGCTCGGCCAACAAATGAACGGGTGATTTTTGCACCTGATGACCTCGGCCTTTAGGTTTCGGCGCGCGGGTATAAACGGCAACAACATCATAATGCGCATCAAACAATGCCTGAAGCGCGGGAACGGCAAAATCAGGCGTTCCCATAAAAACGATCCGCACGGGAATCATGGAGTTCAACCTCCTTGACGTTTTATTTTTGACAAGCGACGAAGCAACATATCGCGCTTAACCCGCGAGAGATGATCAATAAATAGTTTACCATCAAGGTGGTCAATCTCATGTTGAATCGCAACCCCAAGCAAACAATTGGAAACATCCATTTCTTTTTGTTCGCCTTCACGATTGAGATAGCGCACCTTAATTTCGGCCGGGCGAATAACCTCAGCAAATTGCTCCGGTATTGAAAAACAACCTTCTGTATAAGTATATTCGTCTTTGCTTGACCAAATGATCTCAGGATTGATCATACAGTGTGGGTCTGGTTTTTTATCTTGCTCGCCAATGTTAGCGTCCACCACGATAACGCGCTCAAGCACCCCCACTTGCGGGGCAGCCAACCCCACGCCATGACGCGAGTAGAGTGTGTCGAACATATCATCGACCAACTTTTTGATGCGGGCATCCACAACTTCCACGGGTTTCGAACGCTCGCGCAAGATTGGGTTAGGAATAGTCAATACGTCAAGAATAGCCATGCCATTATTTTAAGAAATATGGCGAAAAAATGCAAACTTTTTAAAACTCTTAACGCGTTTACAATGATGAGGCGGGTTTAAGGCGTGCCAATTTTTCCCAATAATGTGATCAGCATCTGCTGTTCTTCTGCTGTCAAACGGGCTGAAATGCGCTTTTCATGCTCTTGGACGCGCGGAATCAACGCCTCCATCATTGATCGACCGGTGTCCGTTAATTTTAGTGCATGGGAACGACGATCAAATGGGGATGGCGTGCGCAAAACCATTAAACGCTCTTCAAAACGATCAATCAATGCAACCACTGTTGAGCGGTCGGCGTTGATGGCTTTACCAAGTTCAGATTGGCTTAACCCTTCGTTTTCATGGATTAAAAGTAAAACACCAAACTCACTTGGCGTAATACCAAATTCGGCCACGACGCGCTGAAAACGCTCGAACACAGCCAGTTCGGCCCGCCTTAATTGCGAACCCAACTGACCCGGCAATAAACCATGTTGAAGTTTAGCACGACGATTCAGATTAGGGTCGATACGGGGACTAGGCGTTGCAATTAACGTCATTGGTCTTCTCCTCTTTGGATATTTCCTAGCCGATCTGGTGATCGGGCGATAGTGCCCATCCATCAAAGACGGCAAATACTTGTTATTTATTTAACTCAAAACCTACCGGGGTAGGCCGCAGATTATACAAGTTCAGTTTCTTTATAAGGATTTTCAATGCCCAGCGAAGACAGGATAGCAATTTCCCGTGCTTCCATTTCCTCCGCTTCAACATCAACAATGTGATCATATCCCAGCAAATGTAAAACCCCATGGATAAGTAAATGAGCCAAATGATCATCTATCGTTTTTTCCTGTTCGCGCGCTTCACGCACAACTGTTTTGCGGGCGATAATAATGTCGCCCAAATACCTCACCCGCCCCCTTGGCACCGTTATTTCCGGTGGCTCCATCGGAAAAGAGAGCACATTCGTTGGTTTATCTTTACCGCGCCAATCATGATTTAGCTTTTTCACTTTGGCGTCATCTGAAAAAGTAACGGACAATGTAAGGCGTTTATTGCCCCACCCTTCAGCCCGCAATGCACGCAAAATAATACGTTGGGCAAAAGATTCCAAGGCGGGGATGTGCTTAAGCCACATCTTGCCTTCAACCGACGTCAGCAGTTCTGTAACGGATCCCGACATGCTTATCGCCGACCACGCGCACGTGCATCACGCACATCATAAGCCTTCACGATAGCACTCACCAGCCGGTGACGCACGACATCATTTTGATCGAATTGTACAATCGAAATTTCCGGCACCTCTGACAATGTTTCAATCGCATCAAACAACCCTGATCGCTGCCCTGTCGGCAAATCAATCTGCGACAGGTCGCCAGTGATTACCATGCGGCTGCCTTCACCCAAACGGGTTAAAAACATTTTCATCTGCACCGGTGTGGTGTTTTGCGCTTCATCAAGGATAACAAACGCATGAGAAAGTGTGCGGCCACGCATAAATGCAAGCGGAGCGATCTCAATTTCGCCATTCGCCATCCTGCGTTCAACTTGATCGGCACCCAGCGTTTCATTCAATGCGTCATAAAGTGGACGCAAGTAAGGATCAACTTTCTCTTTCATGTCACCGGGTAAAAACCCCAGCCGCTCGCCTGCCTCAACAGCTGGGCGTGAGAGAACCAAACGATCAACCTCACCCGCCAACATCATCTCAACGGCACGTGCGACGGCTAAAAATGTTTTACCCGTCCCCGCAGGACCAAGCCCAAACACCAATTCTTTTGAGCGCAACTGCTTAACATAGTGTGCCTGATTGTCAGTGCGCGGCATAACAGGTTTGCGCCTTGTTTTAATAGTGTAATCAGCATAGCCACTGGAAAGGGCCAGCGCATCACGCACTTCCGCATCTGCTTTTGAATGTGAGATTTTATCCAATGTCAACTCCAACTCTCGTGAATCAAAAGAATGGCCATTGACCAAGCGACTGTAAAAAACGTCCAACACCATTTTGGCCGCGCCAGCTTGTTCTCCTTTGATCGTCAACTGATTACCACGTGCATGAACCACCACATCAAGTTTTTTACTGATTAGCTCCAAATGGCAATGATGCGGCCCGAATAATATTTGCGCTAATTGATTATCGGGAAGATGCATTTGTACAGGGGCAGGAAGACTGGCTTGATCATCTGAGAGGTGTTTGCGTGTGGTCATAGGCGGAGAAAATCCTTTCAAACGTCCATGCTGCTAGCTTAACAGCAAAGACGTTAAAAGTGATTAACAAAAAATTGGGCTTTGTTGAAAAAAATTAAGCAACAAACAAGCATATTCCCCAAACAAAGGCCGCATTGAACAGCGCTAGCAGCACTGCAGCACTGCCAATATCTTTCGCTTTTTTGGAAAGAGAATGCGTTTCCACCGAAATACGATCAATGACCGCCTCAATTGCCGAGTTGACCAGCTCAACAATCAACACCAAAAACACGCTCGCCCCCATCAGCATTTTTTCTGTTAGCGAAAGGGGCAAAATAAAAAGGAGCATGAAAGCAACAAAGCTTAAGAGCACTTCCTGCCGAAAAGCCGCCTCGTCTTTAAATGCAGCAACGAGGCCAGCCCATGAATACCAAAAAGCTTTATACAGCCGCTTCATGAAGACTCTCTTCAACAACAGTGCCAAACAGCGAATTTGCATACGCTTCGGTGATCTGCACATCAACCAGACGACCAATCCAACTTTCGTCTTTTTGCACAAGAACAGATTGCAAAAACGGCGATTTACCCAGCAACTGACCTTCGCGTCGACCTTTACGCTCAAGCAACACCGACATGGTCTGCCCTACTTTGCTGACGTTAAAGCGATTCATTTGACGGGAAATAAGATCCTGCAAACGATGCAACCTTTCCTCTTTGATTTTATCGTCAATTTGCTGCGGCAAACCGCTGGCTGGTGTGCCAGGTCGGGCGCTGTAGCTAAAAGAAAATGCAGAAGCAAACCCAACTTGCTCAATCAAGTCTAGCGTATCGTCAAAATCCTTATCGCGTTCACCGGGAAAGCCAACAATAAAATCTGATGAAAGCGCTAAATCAGGTTTAATCCCGCGCAGCCGATCAACGAGGCGCAAATAATCATCACGGGTATGCTTGCGGTTCATCGCAGCGAGAATGGCATTTGAACCGCTCTGCACCGGCAAATGCAAGTACGGCATCAGCTGCGGAACATCGCGGTGTGCCTCAATCAGCTCGTCCTGCATATCGCGCGGATGGGACGTGGTATAACGAATGCGTTTAAGGCCATCAATTTCGGCCAGCGCGCGAATGAGGCGCCCAAGCCCCCACACCTTGCCATCAGGGCCTTCACCATGAAAAGCGTTGACGTTCTGTCCGAGAAGATTGATCTCTAAAATACCCTGAGCGATTAAACGCTTGGCCTCACTCAAAATAGATGCAACCGGACGGGACACCTCAGCCCCGCGGGTGTAAGGCACAACACAGAACGCACAAAACTTATCGCATCCTTCCTGTACAGATAAAAACGCGCTTTTGCCGTTCGTGCTTTGCGCATCAGGAAGAAAATCAAATTTGCTCTCAACCGGAAAGTCTGTGTTCACCAAACCACCATGACGCATGGCTTTACCAACCATTTCAGGCAATTGATGATAGGTTTGCGGCCCGAAAACCAAATCAACATAGGGGGCGCGGCGCATAATCTCTTCCCCCTCGGCCTGTGCGACACACCCCGCCACTGCCACCATCATGCGTTTGCCTTGCGCGGCCTGAGCTTCTTGATGCTCTTTTACCCGTCCCAGTTCAGAAAACAGTTTTTCGCTAGCCTTTTCGCGAATATGACACGTGTTGAAAATTACCAAATCAGCTTGGTCTGCCTCTTCCGTTGGCGCATACCCTAAGGGCGCCAAAACATCGGCCATCCGCCCTGAATCATACACATTCATCTGGCAGCCCCAAGTTTTAATATGCACAGTACGGGTCATGTCTGTCTTTTTCCTTTTATACGGTTCGACCCGATAAAAGGGTAAAAAGGGGGTAAAAGTCAACCATTGCGTGAAAAAGTTTGCTTTTTAAGGATTTTTCTGTGAGGAAATCACCATTTCAACCCGACGGTTGCTGGCCCGATGTTCGGGTGTTGCATTATCCAACACCGGTTTTGTATCGGCATAAGCAATGGCACGCAGGCGTTCAGGGGGAAATCCCTGTTCAATTAACGACCGCACCACCATGCTGGCCCGCGCAGCCGACAACTCCCAGTTTGAGGGATAGAGCGTCGTGTTGATCGGCACATTATCGGTATGGCCTTCAATCGAGATTTGCCCACCGCCCTCTTTTAACAACGGCCCCAAACGTTTGACCAATTCTTCCCCCGATTGCTCAAGGCTGGAACGACCACTGGGAAACAAGATTTTTTCTGAAATTCGCACCGTAACCGTTTGACCGGACGCCAGCACTTCAACCTGTCCGTCTAGATTGTTTTGCTGCACCATTTGCTGCAACCGCTCGGCCAGTGCGTTACTTTCGGCATCAGTTTTATTTGCCGTCGCTTGTGAGCCTATCATTGGTGAGCTGGTCTGTGTGGTTGGTTTTTCTGCATCGCCAACACCGTTCGACGCTCTCTCATCAATGTTTTTATTTGTACCCTCTTTTTCGTGATGATTTGGTCTTTCCGCGTCATCAGGGGTGGCTTCATCGCGCCCCAAATTACTGTCACCCTGATTATTGCGCGCCGAAAGAACCGTGTGATCTTGAGGATTTCCTCCTTCAATCAAGCTAAAACCTCGCCCATCAAAAGGAGAAGTTCCGGCATTTCTCTCAACTTCAACGCGGGGTTGCTCAGGATAAGGCTCTTCGTGAATCGAAGTGGATTTCGGTTTGTCTGCCACCATCGCCAAAAACGACAAGACCACAAAAAAAATCATCAGTAACGTCACCATATCAATATAGGTAACTGTCCAGTCCATTTCGCCAACGTCATCGTCGTCCGTGGCATTGGTCAACTTTTCAGTTTGCTGCTTTAATCGCTGACGTGGATCTTCATGTATTCGCTCATGCGGATCATGGGAGCCAAAGCCTGCCACATATCCGCCTGACCCATAAGCCGACGTCGTTCCGTAAGAACCCGTGTGGTGTAAATTCACATCTTTAGACATTCGGCCTCAGTTTTATTACACAAGAAATTAGTCGACGCCACGCACTTCATCACGATTTTCTGTCAATAAATGGCGCAAGTTATCCTCAATCATCGCCGGACCGCGCCCTGCGCGCACAAGAATAAGTCCATCCATCAACACGTGCAGCATAAAAACCCGGCGATACGTCCGCTGTTCCAGCTTAATTGAAATCGGTTTAAAAACCAGATACGCCATCACAACGCCATAAAACGTTGCGGTTAAGGCCAAAGCCATATTGCCGGAAATAAGAGCAATATCAGCACTTTTAAGGTCAGCCAGCATCGAAATCAGCCCGGCCAACGTTCCAATCATACCGAATGCCGGAGCCGCAGCTCCCAAATTGCGAAAACAACGGGATGTCGAGCTTTCATCTTCTCTAAGGTGGCGAATGCGCCATTCTAGAATTCGCATCATGTCATCCAGAGGGGTATTATCAACCACAAGCTGAAACCCCAATTTTAAGAAAGGGCTGGTGGTTTCGGCAATGGTCGCCTCGGCTGCACGCAAGTCTTTGCGAACATAGTCGCCTGAAAACTTGACAAGCTGAGCAATTTCCGCGTCAATCGTCGGATCATCACGAAAAATCAAGCGAAACGCTCCCATCATCGCACGGATTTGTGCCGCGCGAAACGACACAAGTCCGGCTGAAACAATCCCTCCCATAATAATGGTGAGACTGATAGGGTCTAAAAACCGCGTAACGCTGGCGGTGCCGGAGCTAAAAATCACCGACAAAATCAGGGCCACGCCGACCAAAATACCAACCAGAGTATGCGTCATTGTTGGGCTTCGCTCCCTTGTTTAAAAGCGGATGCAACCCTTCGCTGCCTTTTCGCTTTTATCCTTTTTCCACATCTTTAACTATCACAGCTAAAAAGTTAACATTTCCTAACTTTTTATTGAGAAACCTCGGTAATGCAAAAAAAACATCGCTTTCATCAATCGATGAAAAAATCTCACTCCCCGCTTGATCGACCTAATAAAAAAAGTATGATAAGGCCATCATGACTGAACACACCCCAAATGAACCGGCTATGTGCGCGCCGAACCTGCCGATTGCCAGCGAAACCTTAACCACCCCAGCAGAAGCGATTCCGATCGCCACAGCCCGATTTTCGTGCGACGGTGGAAAAGGGGCACAAGGGCATCCGCGTGTTTACCTGACACTTAATTCTCTCACTCCTACCGTTTGTCCTTATTGCAGCAAAGTTTTTATCGCCGCAGGGACATCGCATTCTTAAAAACTTAGAAAAACACGTAAATTGAATCTAATTTGAGGTAATAATTATGATTTAAGAAAGCGCTTTGCTTGCATAAACCAGCGCTTTGTGAAATACTTTAAGGGAACTCTAACGAGATTATGCTAATTTTTTGAGAGGGAAAGGCCATTTCGATATGAAGTCGCCCATCTTCTTTTCGACGAGGTAAGAATGACTCAACGCGCAATTACATTTGCGATTATTTCATCCATCGCTTTGGTCGGCTGTTCATTTGTTGCACCGGAAGCCTTTGCGGCAACCAGTACCGTAAACGATTCAATCGCCAATGTCGGGGAAAACATCAGAGACACGCCTATTCTTGTTAATTATATCTCTTATATCATGGGCTTTGGTATCGGCATGACCGGTATCGGCAAGCTACGTCAACATATGGAAAGCTCGCAAGTCCCCCTCAAGGACGGATTGGCCCGTGTCTCGTTGGCTGGCCTGTTTGTATCACTACCCAGCGTTATGGAAATACTAAAAAACACTGGAAAGCTAAAAGGCACAGCAGGCGATTACCAGTGCATTGAAGCATTGAATTCATGCTGATGTAAAGCGATTGCATCTTAAAACGAAGTCCTTGCTCTAGCAGTTAAGTTCGGCTATATCACCCGCACACCGTTTGAATGTGTCATCCATATGGAGGGGTGGCAGAGCGGTTGAATGCGGCGGTCTCGAAAACCGCTAATGGTGCAAGCCATTCGGGGGTTCGAATCCCCCCCCCTCCGCCAGCAATGTTAGAAAAAACTCTTAAATTCAAATAAAAGAGAGCACATTGCCCATGCTCGTTAAAAATTTTAGTAAATTTTTGGGATCAATAATAGTAATTTCAGGGTCAAAAATGAGCGTTATGTCCACAACAATGGACGCATGCTTTGGTACATCCGCGCTGCACCCTTGCACATGCGGGTTTTTAAAAATCGATCTCCATAAAGATCAGTAATCTTATGCTCGCCTAGCCAGCATCGCCAAGCTTTTATAACTTCCCCCACAAAACAATGTACGAGTTATCAACAAGCCCGCTAACCGATATTGTCGAACGCACAAAAGTAGCCAAAGCGGTGCAAGGTCGGGTTGTTCATGTATTTTAGATAGGCGCCCGATACCGCCCCACAGGCTGTTCTTGCCAGACATAAAAGCTTCTGCGTTTTCACCTGCAGCCCCTTCTTCCACGCATATATTTGGTTCGCATGAACTTCATAGTGCGACGCCAGCTTCGTGATTGCTCCCTCTTTCCTCGGCGCCACTGCACGCGATCATGGCACAATAAACGGCCTGCACACTTTATAGATGCGCCTGTAAAAAGATTTTTCGGTTTTCTTATCGTCTAGTTGAGCCACATAACCCAGCATTTCATCGGGATGATGGAGCGCAACATCTGAGAAATTTATGATTGTTGTAATAATATCCATGGCTGGGAATTGCCAACATTCATGCTGATTTGCTTTATTCTTCATCGTACAGGCAAAATTCTTCAAAACTCTACGTTTCTCTTCTGAAAAATCTCCAGCGGAAGCATCAAGCATCATTTTAAGAGGCTCAGAGGAAAAATCACATTCAGTCAAGGCTGCGTAGTTTTTATGTTGAACATATTCTGGATGACGACGCAATGTTAGCCACACACTGTCCATCTTATGATTTTTAACATCATTCAAAAATTGATCATAACCGGTTTGATCAATTGCCGATGTGCCGCTCGATCTACATGCGCCACCCGCTATAAGGATGCGGCTCTCCTCCTCACGAGCACTTTGAAGTATTGGACGCACACAATTCAGGAAGGCCCCCGTTACACCGGGATTAGAACAATCAAGTTTGTCTAAGTTCCGGACATTAACTGTCGCACATATACGCCCACTCGGGGGCAACGAACCACTTGCAGGCATCAATCCACGTTCGATCAACTTTGCGTTGACAGCATTGACATAATCGTTGCGAACGCGTCCTTGATCACGCATCGAGTCATAAAGGGGGCGATGAGAACACTTCCTAAATGCCATAGCCACATCACACTGCCACGCTTGAGAACTTGCACGATCGATAGCAGGATAAGCTTCATACGGGTGATTTCGCTTCATCATATCCGTAACGAGGCTTAACGTTTCATGCTGGAGCTGAGTGCTTAAACAACCGGGATATGTAAATTTTTCAATTACGTCAAAATTTTTGGGCGAAATATCGACTCCCGCATTGATAAGAGATTTTAGTGCATTGAGTCTCTTTTCATCTTGCGACGTTAAGGGAAGGATTTCATCTTCTTTAAAACCTTGCGGAGGTGTGCGGATAATATCGCAAAGGTTGAGTAAAAGCTTTTCACACTTCTTCTGATCCATTCTACCCTTTGAACTATCTAGCAAAGATTGCAGCCTTTCATCGTCTACTGCAAGTGTGGAAGCCGCAAAAATCATTTGCTCAGGATTAACGACATCTTCATTGACCCGTACAATGTCGTAAGAATTAAAGGGTGGCTTATAATTGAATTTTTTGATTTTTTTTGACAGATCAGCGCTGGCTATCACAACGTGATCAAGCTGATCAAGAGCGGGAAGCAAGCTAGGAAATATATTTGTTTCAAAGGACGTGTAATTATCGCTGCAGATTTTTTGCAAAATTATAGCAAACGATTTTGTATCGCCCTGTGCAGCACACGTATTTAAAAAGTTGCTCCATGGTTCTTTCGAATCCGAGCAATCATAGAATTTATA
Organism: Bdellovibrionales bacterium; assembly: GCA_039808765.1. Lineage (GTDB taxonomy): Bacteria > Pseudomonadota > Alphaproteobacteria > UBA2400 > UBA2400 > JBDHTQ01. The sequence continues at coordinate 8,155 of JBDHTQ010000005.1, read as the reverse complement.
ATGAGAAAGAAAGTTATGGCGCGCCTCTCTGACATCAGGAGAGTCTTCCACTTCAGCGGAGAAAAATATTGCCTCTTTCAAATCCTCTTGTCGTGCAAGATAACGACAATCCAGCAGACGCTGAGATTGATTGAATTCAAACATACTTGGCCCATAGCATTCGATCAGATCTCTTGATGAAAGAAGTGCAGGACACTGTTGATGCGTCACTTGGTCATAAGATGCCTTAGTCAAAAGATTGAGCGTCTCCTGAAACCCGAATTTATATTTATTTCTGTCAAAATATTTTTTGAAACCGTCTTTTAATTCATTTTTTGCCTCAACAGAAACGTTATTCAATTCTTGTGGATTAAGGCCAAAGTATTTTTTAATTTTATCAACCGATGTATCATCAAAGTTCGGATGAGCAAGAACAGCTGCTAGCCCACGCACACGATCATCAGGCGTTTCAATTAACTGTGACTGAGGCTCGCTCAACAAATCGTTGAGATCAAGCACGTTCTTATCCCCTTTTTTCAGCGCATCAACGATCAAATTATTTTGATCGCTTGCAAGACGCTCCCTTAAAATCCTTCTTAATTCAGTGATTTGATCATCATCATAAAAAATTTTTTGCTGAGGATCATAAAACTTTGTCACGAGAACAACATAATGGCTTGGATGAAATGGCGATCGAAGAAGGGCATCGCGAAAATAATGGGACCATGGTTTTTCTTTATATTCACGCGTTTGCCTGTTGAACTCATATGAATATCTTTCACAGGAAAAAGTAATGTCCCTACCCTGTTCGATATCCTTAACAATTTTATAAATTTGCGACTCTTTATTTAAATTGAAGTTCATTGCAGACACCTAAATATAAAATATACGTATTTCTGAAGATAGCTTTTTTGCGAAGAGTAATTCAATCCAATTCGAGCCAGAATTTTTGAAGTAGGGTTAATAAAAACCTATTATACCCTAAGTTATGTTGACAAACTTCTGTGCCGAAGTCTGATGGAAGCGGTGTTGATTTGGCGGGCTTACGCCCGCCCTGACCGCAGATCGCCTTCAAAAACGGCTCCAGAAACTTCCATTCCGTATTGCTCATCAATAACCGCACCATGCTTTCCTCCATTCTCGGAAAGCAGGTGAATCACAATTCGCTCCCCTTGTGAATCCTGTTTGTCAACAAAACCTAGTAAGCAGCACACGCCCAATGTCAGAAAACTTTGTATTTAAGCCCATCCCCGTATGAACGGTAAGCTAACAAAATAAGTAAGATTCTGGGTTTGCAAAGTCAAAAGAAACCTTTGAGCATACAGAGGCTGACGCCAACAATTGAAAAAACATCTCCATTTTTTCCTTCTGAACGTATTTTGCAACACGGCCATCAGCCCCAAACACAATTTTCCGCTCATCCAGAATATTACCCAAACAGTTCGTATAAACGCTTCCGGCTCCTTGATTGTCCAATTGAAGCATTGCGCAATTGCGATCAACATCACCATAAAGAATCTCAGTATGACCTCCATCGAGAGCTGAAAATTCTAAAAAACTTTCTAGCCTCCCCGGCCCCCCACACATTGCGACGATGGAAAATCTTTTCGATAGTCGATTTTGGAGTGACAAAGTTCGAGAACGATCTTCCGCATTTCTAAAGACCACAACAATGCGTTCATCTTGTAAAGGCGGCCGCTCTATCACCTCACCACAATTCAGCCCCCTATCGCCAAATATGTTCTGCATAGCCTGATTGCAAATTGTGTTTATATTGGAAGCGAGAAGACCAAGTACGGTCATTTGACGACCAGAACCATTTTCCTCATATTTGGAGGTGAAGGCAACTGTCTCATTCGGCCCCCGCCCCCGAGGATGCGAATGAATAGAAAATTGGGCTGCTGCATCTTTTTCAAAACCAAACATAATTTAACATCCTCTTATTCATAAATGTGTGGGGTACCACTAACAAAAGCTCACAGACGAAATCAAGCGTTTATTTCATTACTTTGATTTTTTGACATCAATGATCGTAAAATTCTTCATTTTTATTTTTAGAAAATACGTAAAAATTTACACTCCCGTTGAGCCAAAACCACCGGCGCCGCGTTCTGTTACCGAAAGGGTATCAATTTCTAAAAAAGACACGTGCGGAAACGGTAGCAGCATTGCTTGAGCAATACGATCTCCTTGACGAATTGAAAGCGGCTTTCCCGATGCGTGGTCACGAATCAATTTAATCATCAGCTCACCACGATAATCACTATCAATAACACCAACGCAATTACCCAATCGAACATTACTGTTAAATCCATGCCCGCTGCGGCTAAAAAGAAGCATGACATACCCCGGTGGAATCTCGAATGATAGACCCGTTGCAGCAAGAATTGGCTCGTCATGCATAACATCTTGTGGATCACCAACGTAATGTAGATCAAAACAAGCAGCACCCACACTGGCATACTGAGGGATTTGCGCGTCGGGATGACGTCTATTGATCTTAACCGCTACAACTGCACCTGACATGCTTCCCCCTTCAAACAAAAGTAAACACCGAAATTTATCATAATTGGCGGTCATTTAACATTAAAAAACCTTATGTGGGCAGCTTATGCAAAAAAATTATTGCCCATGAAAATTAAGAATTTAACAAGTCAACACATTCACGCAATGCTTACTTTTAGAAAAAACAACACACGGAGAAAAGAAAATGTTTTTAGATAATGGACCAATTGTTGATATTATTCGTCATGGACAAAGCACATCAAACGCAGGCGAAGCCGCAGAGAAATTCGATACCATTCCCTTAACCGAACTGGGGGAAAAACAGTCAGAAGCCCTATCGAAAAGCTTCAACAAACACACCCCCCCAGGCTTAATCATTGTTTCGCCTTACACGCGCGCAAAACAAACAGCCGCTCCCACCATCAAACGTTTTCCACATGTTCCTGTTGAAGTTTGGCCCATTCATGAATTTGTACAACTTGACCCCATTCGCTGGGCCAATACCAATGGAAAACAAAGAGGACCAACCGTCAAAGAATATTGGTCACGTTCTGACCCGAACGAACGTGATAGTGTAAGGTCAGAAACTTTCAATGGTTTGGTTGAACGAATTGATTTTGCTATTCATAAGTTCAGTGCTCTTGCAAATAATCGTTATACTGTAGCTTTCTGTCATGGATTGTTTATGCAAGTACTGTTTTTGCGGTTAACGCAACCTGACGTCAGTACTAAAGCAATTATGACGCAAATTTCAACGTTTCGTGTACAACACCCGCTCGGCAATACGGAACGCCTAAGACTTAAAATCGTGGGAGGTGCACTCATGCCGATAAAAAATGCAACAACGCGACCATGGATGGACGTGCACGAGTGTTTGATGCATAATTAGTTTATGACTCGCGACGAGGAAGGAAAAGTGCGATGGAAATACAAGGTATCGATGATTTTTTGACCCTTGTTGAAACGCGCTCCTTTTCTAAAGCGGCCGCACAGCGGCATGTAACGCAACCGGCTTTTTCTCGTCGGATAAAAGCGCTGGAAGAAAATTTAGGAACACCCCTTTTTGACCGATCAAAAACACCTTTGGCTTTAACATCGATGGGTGAGCACTTTTTTCAGCATGCTCAGACACTTGCCAATATTTCACGCGCTGTCATTGATGACATGCAAAGTCGCGCAACCATGATTCCCCAGGCATTGCGGATTGAAATGTCAAATTCGCTTTCAAGTGTATTTTTTCCACTTTGGTATAAACACCTTCAACGCAAAATTCCCAAGCTTCTTTTTCGCCTGATGCACCAAAAAAGTCGCGAAAGCTTAAATGATCTGCGCAATGGACGCACTGACTTTGCCATACACCTCAACATACCAAAAATAAAACGCAACTTTGACTATTACGGCCTACAGCAACACGTAATTGATCATGACAAACTGGTCTTTGTAAAAGCAGCAACTGCTAAAAAAGATACACTGTCCTTAATTACACATGGCAGCGGCTCATACATTAATTCTTGTATTGAAAAGTTTTTAGGCACTGAACGATTTAATGCCATGAAGGTTGTTTTTGAAAGTCCAACCAGCGAGATATCGCGGGGTTTGGTCCTTGCCGGATTTGGCGCGGCACTCATTTCAGAAAACCTCGTCAAATCCGATCTTGATGATGGTTACATGATCTTGGCTGCACCAAAACTTAAACCACTTAAAACTGAAATCGTTCTTTTACGCAGCGAAAAAAAACTTTCGCCCCTTGCAGAAGCGGTATGGGAAAACTGCCTTATGCCCGGAAAAAAACAGGATTAAGCAACCTGCTCTTCCCGTAAAATCAACGGCAGATTAAAGGCGATATTTTCTGTAGTCGCTTCTACGTTTTCGACTGTTACATCAAACCGCTCTTGCAAGGCAAAAACAACCTCTTCCACCAAAACCTCTGGAGCAGATGCCCCAGCTGTAATCCCAACCGAGGAAATATCATCAAAAACGGACCAATCAATATCCGTTGCACGCTCAATCAAAAAAGCGCGAACACACCCATTCTGCTTAGCAGCTTCAACCAGTCGTCGTGAATTGGAAGAATTTGGCGCACCAAGGACAAAAATCACATCAACCGCAGAGGCGATTTTTTGCACTGCATTTTGTCGATTTGTTGTGGCATAGCAAATATCCTGCTTGCTTGGCCCGATGATGTGAGGATAGCGAAACTTTAAGGCTTCAATCATTTGAGCCGTATCCTCAATTGAAAGCGTTGTTTGAGTGCAATATGCAAGCGACACATGCTTGTCAAAATTCAAGCTTGAAATATCCTCAATCTTCTCAATCAGCGTTATTGTGCCTGCAGGAATCTGCCCCATCGTTCCAATGACCTCAGGATGCCCTTTATGACCGATCAGAATAACATGTCGTCCCTCGGCATGGTGACGTTCAGCATCACGGTGAACTTTACTCACAAGCGGGCATGTAGCATCAATTGCAATCATCTTTCTGTTCTGCGCATCTACTGGAACTGACTTGGGCACGCCATGCGCCGAAAAAACGACCGGCGCGCCAGCAGGAACCTGATCTAATTCATCAACAAAAATAGCCCCTTTTTTCTTAAGTGAATCGACAACAAATTTGTTATGTACAATTTCATGGCGCACATAAACGGGTGTACCAAATTTTTGCAGTGCCACTTGAACGATCTGAATGGCACGATCGACCCCGGCACAAAACCCGCGTGGTGCAGCTAAAAGAATTTTAAGTGATGGCTTTTCTGTTGTCATGATCATCCCCCTGCTTCTGCCTCAGTGTAGGCAGTACAACTCGTAAGATCAAGGAAGAATCGTTGATATTTTCGGTTAAAAACGTTAAATACATTATATAAAACGCATAATATTTTCTGTCTTTTTTTTCATAGGTGTAAGGCGTTTGTGATGTGTTTTTGATGCACATAAACTTAATAAGTTTTCAGAAAGTTAACCCAGGAACATGAATTAAGATGCGCTCGTTTCATTTCTTTTGACGCAAATACGTCGTCAATGATGGTCTCTACGCGCCCATCTTTTCGGGATTTAAACTCGAGCGCATCTCCAAGACGCGCTCTGTTTCATTTCTTTTGACGCAAATACGTCGTCAAAGATGGTCTCTACGCGCCCATCTTTTCGGGATTTAAACTCGAGCGCATCTCCAAGACGCGCTCTGCTTTATTCTTTTAACGCAAATACGTCGTCAAAGATGGTCTCTACGCGCCCATCTTTTCGGGATTTAAACTCGAGCGCATCTCCAAGACGCGCTCTGTGTCATTTCTTTTAACGCAAATACGTCGTCAAAGATGGTCTCTGCGCGCCCATCTTTTCGGGATTTGCTCTAGTCATGATCCTGATTTTCGCTGTGATTTTCATCTAAATCGGCAAAACGGCTGAACTCGCCATCAAAAAACAGTTTTACCGTCCCAATCGGGCCATGCCTTTGCTTGGCGATGATCACTTCAGCCAGATTATTAATTTTTTCCAGATGGGCAAAATACTGGTCATAACGGTTGTTATAATCCGCCTGACTTTCACTTGGCTTCATCACGGGGGCCCCTTTACGTTTTTCGTAATATTCCTGACGATAGATAAACATTACCACGTCGGCATCCTGCTCAATCGACCCTGATTCACGTAAATCGGCTAACTGAGGACGGTTGTCATCACGATCTTCCACTTTGCGGCTCAACTGTGAAAGTGCAATAATGGGAACTTGCAGCTCTTTTGCCAGCATTTTTAAACCGCGCGTGATTTCAGAAATTTCCTGCACACGGTTAGCTTCACTACGCTTGCTGTTGCTACCCTGCATAAGCTGTAAATAGTCAATGATGATTAAATCGAGCCCCATCTGACGCGACAGCCGCCGCGCGCGCGTGCGTAATCCCATAACGCTTAGACCCGGACTTTCATCGATATAAAGTGGCAGTCGTTGCAACTCTTGGGCAAGCGAGACGAATTTTGGAAAATCGCTTTCTCGCAGTTCACCACGCCGAATTTTTTCAGACGAAATACTGGCCTGTTCAGAAAGAATACGCAGCGCTAATTGCTCAGCAGACATTTCAAGCGAGAAAAAAGCGACGCGCGCTCCTTCTTTTCCGTTGGAACGCAAATAGGTTCGCGCCGACGCAAAAGCCATATTGGTCACGAGAGCCGTTTTACCCATTGATGGACGTGCCGCCAAAATCAAAAGATCAGACTTATGCAGCCCGCCTAATTTATGGTCCATATCGCGAAAACCCGTGGTTACACCCGTGAGATGGGTGTCACGTTTGTAAGCAGATTCAGCCGTAATGATGGCAAGCTTTAGCGATTCCGTAAAAGGAATAAACCCACCTTCTGACATTCCCCGGCTGGCTAAATTAAATAATTTTTGCTCAGCTGCCTCAATTTGGGTGGTGGCACTGGTTTCAATTTCAGGACTGCTAGCGGTACTGATCACGTCAGAGCCAACCTCAATCAACTGGCGACGTAAGTAACAATCAAACACAGCCCGACCGTAATCAGCAGCACCAACATAGCTGATAACACTGGCTTCCAATCGCGCCAAATACTCAATTCCACCTGCGGCTTGCACACCTTCATCGTGAGCAAAATAAGTCTTTAACGTTACTGCATTGGCCAGCTGACCGCGTTCGAGCATCTGCAAAATAGCAGAAAATATACGACCATGCGTAGGATCAACAAAATGTTCAGGGCGCAAAAATTCGGCCACTTTTTCGTAAATGCGGTTATCCGCCAGAATAGCCCCTAAAACGGCCTGCTCTGCCTCAATATTTTGCGGCGGATGAACCCCAAGGGGTGAGGCGGGTTGCAAGAGTGAAAGACTGGCCATATTCCTCTTATAGAAAATGTCCGCCCTCCTGACGAGTCGAAAATGCAACTTTATTAAAGTTTACGCTTTTACGCGAGAACTGTTGACATTTGCCCCTCAACGTGGCACTTGAAGCGCCTTAAGAACTTTTATTCGTTAAAGGTGGAGGGAAAACATGTCCAAACCCGAATGGGGCGAAAAACGTCTTTGCCCAAGCTGTAGTGCTCTCTATTATGATCTGGGCAAAACCCCTCCGTCCTGCCCTAAATGCGGCACCGCCTACGATCCGGAAGCCCTGCTTAAGTCACGCCGCCGCATGACAACAGACGACGACAAGAAGAAAGATGTGTCGAAGAATGTGGTAGAGGAAGATATGGAAGATGTCGATATCGATGTCGCTGAAGAAATCGTTGAAGAGGACGATGTGGTTCTTGAGGACGATGAAGGCATTGAAGTGGACGTTGATTTGGATCACGATGAAAAAGATCAGTAACAAAAAAAGCCTCTTGCACGACCCCGCCCACTGGTGCTAGAGACACTTCACTCAAACCGAATTGGGGCCATAGCTCAGTTGGTAGAGCGCGACAATGGCATTGTCGAGGTCTGGGGTTCGAACCCCCATGGCTCCACCAGTTCGGATCAACGCAAAAGGCCGATGATTTATCGGCCTTTTTGTTTTACCTAAAATTTTTTAGCCCTGCAGATTTTTATATCGAGTATGCATCTCCATGAGATAGACGCGCTCTGTTTTATTCTTTTAACGCAAATACGTCGTCAAAGATGGTCTCTACGAGCCCATCTTTTCGGGATTTAAACTCGAGCGCATCTCCAAGACGCGCTCTGTTTTATTCTTTTA
>JBDHTQ010000004.1:0-238603 GCA_039808765.1 Bdellovibrionales bacterium | reverse complement strand
TTTTTGGTTTGCATGCGTTTTTGCATGCGTTCTTTCAGCATTTCGATCAAAATAATATCGACCGATTGATCCATTAGAAAAAAAACAGATTGTCCCATAATTTTTTCAGCTGGCAATCCGCTTAATTCAACTAATCCGGCATTGGCATAGGTAATGGTCCATCCTGATGCGCTGGGCTTGGCAAGAAAAATCGCCAAAGGGCTGGCATCCATCACCAGCATCATATTGCGGGTTTGCATATCCATACGCTCAAGCTTGCGCGAGGCCATCATTTGGCCCGTAATGTTGAGCGCCACGCCATAATACCCGGAAAATTGATGCGTTGCTTTATCAAAATTTGGTATACCACTGATGCGCAACCATCCACGAACGTTGGACTTTGGCATAACACAAGCACTTCGCATGAAGCGAAATGGTTTCGTGTCGCGAACAGCTTTGAACATGGCCACACGATCATCTCTAAGTGTCGCATCATCGCGCAAAAACGAAGACCACTGTTGCGGCGGACAAGAATCCATTTCGTTCTTTTCGATCACTGAAGGGTTGCGCCATTCGATAAGTTGTCCCTCGCGATTGACCGTCCATAGCCAATCCGAACACATTTGCAACAACTCAATCCCGGCGTTCTGCCATTTTTCCATGTTTGCTTTAACCTCATTTGCGCTTTTAATGGCGCAAGTGAAGTCTGTCAAATTGTTGTTACTGAGGCTTTAATGCGTCGCATACCAACGTAACGCAAAGTAACCCTTAGCAGCATGCTATGAAATGTTTATAGGCTTTGCATTAAATGAGACATGACCCCATATTCTTTAAAAGAACACTCGCTAGTACTCTTTTGATGCCAAATCTTTAAGAATCGCCCGTTTTTAGTCCTGTCAATCGGTAGGCTAAAGAAGCAGACAAAAATGGATCTAGGTCACCATCCAAGACACCCGCTGTATCACTTGTTTCCACCTCTGTTCGCAAATCTTTGATCATCTGATAAGGATGCAAAACATAGGAGCGAATCTGATGCCCCCAAGCAATATCAGACTTTGCTGACTCGAGCGCATTGGTAGCGGCCTCACGCTTGCTAATCTCTAGATCGTAAAGTTTGGCTTTGAGCATTTCCATTGCTTTTGCACGGTTTTGCTGCTGCGAACGCTGCTGCTGACACGCCACAACAATGCCTGACGGAATGTGGGTAAGACGAACAGCTGAATCGGTTTTATTGACGTGTTGCCCCCCTGCTCCCGACGAACGATAGGTATCAACACGCAAATCTTTATCAAGAATCTCAATGTCGATCGTGTCATCAATAACAGGCGAAACACTGATTGCTGAAAAACTCGTATGCCGTCGCGCATTTGAATCAAACGGACTAATACGTACCAAGCGATGCACGCCGCTCTCCGATTTTAGCCAGCCGTAAGCATTTTCACCCTTGATCTGGAGGGTAGCCGATTTGATTCCCGCTTCTTCACCAACAGTCTCGTCTAATACGTCTATGGCATAGCCATGCTTTTCAGCCCAGCGCATATACATGCGCAACAACATGTTAGCCCAGTCTTGGGCCTCTGTTCCACCGGCTCCAGCATTAACGTCAAGGTAGCAATCGTTGGCATCCACCTCGCCCGACAAAAGACTCTCAAGCTCGGCTTTTTTACTTTCTGATTGCATAGCATAAAGTGCGTTTTCGGCTTCAAAAACAAGAGCAGGATCATTTTCTTGCTCTGCTAATTCAATGAACTCTTGATGTTCACTCAAGCGGCGCTCAAGCTCACGACAATGAGAAACTTTGCGCTCAAGCTGCGTGCGCTCACGCATCAAAGCTTGGGCTTTTTTTGCGTCGTTCCAAAGTGCTGGATCTTCAGCGTATGCGTTTAATTCATCAAGGCGTCTGAGAGCATTATCCCAGTCAAAGATGCCTCCTCAGCAGAGATAGTGCGTGCGTAATATCACCCACTACTGCTTGCAATTCTGCTTTCATACCTCAACCTTTTTTCTCTAAATTGTCGTGAGGGTTTTATGCATGAGCTTAGCATGTGGTGCAACACAAAATATGGTTAAAGAACCTTTTTTCCCGTTTAAAAAACAGAAAATGGCTTTTAAAAATTCGATAAAATACGCGTTAAATCTCATACGAAAATCAGCATGACAGTCAGATATGTCTCGTTTTCGCTTCCGAATATTGCTATACTGTACTTTAATGGGCTTGGTATTTTCTCCTCCTGGAACTTGGCTAGTCTGCCCATTCTAGCGCATTTTACGGTCGCCTTCGGGCGGCCGTTTTTTTGACTTACTCGACGTTTAAAATAACGTAGACGTAAACCAAATTATCAACTTGAGCCGCTTCTTTTTTTGCGTTTAAGCCAATTCCAAAAAAACTGCGGTCGATCACAGCCACACCTTTTACCGTTGCGCGTTTGGCCACGATCACATTGCGTGTTTGATTTTCAGGAACCTCAACATTACTCAAATCCAGCTTAAACCGTAACGGTAACGGTAAAACAGCCTCTTTAATTTTAAGATACCCCTTTGCGAGATACACATTATCGCCCTCATCGACAAATTCCGTCGCCGTGTATTCAGCGCGAGGAAAGCGAAAAGCGTCCAACCAGTCAGTAGAGGTTGCCACTGACATCTGATTATAGAGCGGAAGCTTTATCAGGCGCGTATCCACTGCGAAGGCGATTTTATTGGCCGACATGTCGTATGGATTAAAGTAAATATTGCCTGAAAAATTAGGAAAACTGCCAATAATTGTCTCACCCGCCATTGACCCTTTAACCAGCAGTTTTGAGGAAGATAAAACATTCCAATGCCAATCCACATCCTCTGCCTTAACTGCAGGCCCGACAAACAAGAGCGTAAACAGCAAAAAACTTGCCAAAAACACTGCCTTAAGACGGTAAGACCATTTCAAAATCATGACGTTATGATTGATCACGAGGAAGGCGAATGAATGGAGTCATTCGTGCAAGAATTTCATCCTTTTGGATAAAATGGTGGTAAAGCGCAGCTCCGATATGCGCTGCCAGCAAAGCCAAGAAAAGCGGCGCCATGAGTTCATGTACGTTTCGGCTTAAGGCGTTGAGCTGCATATCCGTTTGCGTCAGCATTGGCACAGGCAATGCTGGATCCATAAAAAGATTAAATGGACGGTTAGCAAAACTGGTCATTAAATAGCCGGAAATCGGCATCGCAAACATGCAAACATACAATCCCCAATGAACACTTTCAGCGGCAAAAACCTGCCATTTAGGAAAACGGTCAAGCGAGGGACGCACGTTTGCCCACCGCCAAACAAGACGGCAGACCACAAGCAACAACACCAAAAGCCCCATTGATTTATGCATTGTATAAACGAAAAGTTTATCTTCTGGTGCCACATCTTCCATGGTATACCCGACGATGAACATGCCAAGGATTAAAAGAGCAATGGTCCAATGGAAGAATCGAGCAACACTACCCCATGCTTGGCGCGAGTTTTTTACACTCATATCCGCCCCCTTACAAAACGTTTTTCTGAGCCTAGCATGCCATAATCTGCAAGACTTGCAAGCCTATATGATGCGGGTCATTGTGAAGCACGCTTAAGAAGTAGAGGGTTTTTGTCAATGTCTTTCCTCCCGACACTCACCACCAAACAAAAACACAAGCGGCTGCAGGTAAAACCCATTGATCCGCAACTCCCAACCTCTGATCAAGCGTTATCCAATTTCTCTGCGATGCGTTTGGCACGTGCACGTCGCCTTTCTTTCACAGCATGGGTTATTGCGACCATTTTGTGTAGCACGATTGTTATGCTGGCCCTCACGCCCCTCTGGAGTGCTTTTAATACGTCTGGAACAATCATTTTTTCCCAAGAAACTGTCAATTGGTTGATTGTTGCGGCCGCGAGCGTTTCTTTGACAGTTTTCGCAACGCGACTCTACACACAGCAGTTACTGCGTCTAAGTCTGCAAACCGCAGTAATCGAACGGCAGAATGCGCATTTACGCATAACCGATAGTCAACTCCGCCAGCAATTTTATGAGCGTGAGGAAGCCGAAAACCAACGTGATAGTTTCTTCAATTTATCAACGGACATTCTCATTATTTTGGATATGGAGGGACGGATCAACCGCGTTAACCCCGCATTTTGTTCGTTAATACGCGAAAATGAACAGAAATTGCGGGGAACAGAACTCTTCAGTTTTTTGCCCTCTTCAGATGTTGCCGCACTGCAATACACGCTTGAGACGATTCAAACGGATGCCAACATTCGCTCACTTGAAACACGCCTTGTCACCAACGATAAAGAATTATGGATTTTATGGACATTTGTAGCACGACAAAATTGGGTTTATGCCGTGGGGCACGATGTGACCACACACCGTGCTGCGGCGGATTCGTTGCGCCACTCCAAAGAAGTTGCTGAAAAAGCCAATGAGACAAAAACGCGTTTTCTTGCAAACATGAGCCACGAACTTCGCACGCCGCTTAACGCGATCATTGGTTTTTCTGAGTCACTTGAAATGGGTTTTCTAGGCTCACTCAATCCCAAACAGCAGGAATACATTCACGATATTCACACGGCTGGCCATCATCTTCTGGCGATTGTGACTGACCTTCTCAATCTTAGTGTAATTGATAGTGGTTTCATGCCCCTTCACGAAAGCATAATTTCGCCCCTTGCTGCCGCAGAAGAAACAGTTTCCTTTTTTCGCCAAAAGGCCGAAGAATCACATATCACCCTTAATATTCAAGCGCCGAAGACCATACCCTCCATTCGTGTTGATGCTGGAAAATTGCGGCAAATTCTCATTAATCTTGTGGGGAACGCGCTTAAGTTCACCCCGCGTGACGGACTAATTACAATCATACTAAAGGTCGAGGACGATGGCGTTCATTTTACGGTCAAAGATACAGGGGTTGGAATCAATCCCGCCGATATTCCAACAGTACTCGCACCCTTTGGGCGACTGAACGCCACTGATTCTGGTGCAGAAGGGGGCGTAGGGCTTGGTTTGCCCTTGGCCTGTCGTTTGGCTGAACTTCACAAAGGACACATTAGTCTCAGTAGCGAGCCTGGAAAAGGAACCAGCGTCAGTCTGCGTTTACCAAGCGAACGCACCGTTTACGAAGAAAAATCAGAACGGCGGATAAAAGCGCCACTCTCATTGCCGGATGAAAATACCGCAACTTCCTGACAAATTAATCTGTAACACTTTGGCATGTTGTTTTTTCATGTGGTTTACCTTAAACATGTAGGCACAGGATCGTGCGAAAAAACCTCCAGGGAGAATGATATTGGATCCGATTATTTCAAATATAGGGTTTTTAGCCTCCATTGATACCCACTTAACTGAAGGATTAGCTCATCTTGGCGCGTGGTTGTATGTCGTGCTGTGGGCGGTTGTTTTTGCCGAAACGGGCCTCGTTTTTTTTCCTTTTCTTCCTGGTGATTCATTACTCTTCGCAGCAGGAACACTGGCCGCCTCGAATGAGGCACACCTAGGCTCGGTATTATTCGTGCTGTGGCTGGGTGCCGTTTTGGGCAATAATTCAAATTACTGGATTGGCCGGTGGATGGGGAAGCGTGTTTTTAAGTGGGGAGATTCTCGTTTTTTCAACCGCAAAACATTCGATAGAACGCACGCTTTTTACCGTAAGCATGGTGGTAAAACGATTATCCTTGCACGCTTTATCCCCTTTGCACGAACTTTTGCCCCCTTCGTGGCTGGTGTCGTGCAAATGGATTATATTCACTTTGTTGTCAAAGATTTGCTCGGTGCAACACTATGGGTCTTTTCCCTCACGCTAAGTGGATATTGGTTTGGCAAGCTGACAATTGTAAAAGACAATCTCGGCTTGATCTTTTTCACACTTCTTGTTTTTTCGCTTGTGCCGATTTTTGTGGCTTTGTGGAAAATGAAATTCGGGCGTCAATCTTCTGGGAATTAACGTTATGTCAAATCATGACGTTGATGCGCCAGCACTTGATCTTTTCCTCGGCCATAGAGGCTCATTCACCTACGCTGCACTGTTTAAAAATCGGCTCCTGATCGGTTTAGAAATTGACCATCCCGATTTTTTTCCTCAAGTTGGCGCACTTTTTCATGCCCGCGTTACGCGTGTGCGCCCAGCATTAGGGTTTGCTGAAATCGATTTGGGCGATCATGGCAGCGCTCGTTTAAAAATAAAAGAGCTGCAAGAAGGTCAGTCCGTTGAAGTATTATGGCAAAGCCCAGCACGCGAAGACAAAGGCGCGCGTGTTCTTTTCGTTAAGAAAATACAAACTATTCTAAATACCACCTCACTTATTCATCCGGGCCTGAATGCGCTGGAGCGAATAAAAAAACACCCGTATTATGAAAAGTTTTCCGCTCACGTTCAGATTCACACATCCGACAACGTCGATTGTTTTGATCTTGATGGGGAACTAGATAAAATCTGCGCCAAAACAATCAAAATCAAGAACAAAACCAGTATCATTTTTGAACAAACTGCCGCCTTGCATGCGATTGATATCAACAGCAGCTTATCGCCCATAGAGGCCAATACTGTTGCACTGGAAGAGATTGCTCGCCAGCTTTGCCTAAGAAACATTTCAGGCACCATTGTGATTGATTTAGCCGGTGATAAACGCAAACTTGCAGCTGGCTTAATTGAAAGAATGCGCGCGTTCACAGCGCTAGACCCCTGTCGTGTTCAAGTTTTTGGTATCACGAAACTCGGACTTATGGAGCTGACGCGTGAGCGACACGGCTGGCCTTTGGCCCAGCTTTTAAAAGCACTTTAGCGTGATCTGAGGCTTTTCTCTGCCAAATTTCTTTGCCCGAAACCAAGACCAAGGACAGCTGAAAAAATCAATGCATTAGCAGGAAATTGAAAGCTAAAGTCAACCAAGGAATGCAATCCAGCTTGAACCAATGCGCAAGATGCAAAAAGTGCGCAATATGCGCCTTCATTCGCATTTTTCCAAGAGCGCCAAGCCCGTAAAAAAACCAAAGAAAACAATAAAAACCAAATCACCGCCGCAATTATTCCATTTTCGACCATATGTTCTAAATAGACTGAATGTGCATGCTGATAATGATGGGCAATGTTATCGCTTCGGAACATTAAAAACACATCAGCATAACTGTTCAATCCCCAACCTTGCCAAGGCCGCTCAGCGATCATTTGCAAAGTCGCTGACCAGATTTTAATACGCTCGTCCCGCTGCCAGACAGACGCATCAAATCGATCCAACCACCCCTGCCCCAGTAAAAGAATCATCATCAACCCTAAGCCAACACCACCTAAAATTAGCACCAAAAACATCAAGTGTGATTGCTTGAATCTCTGCATAAGCGCCAGTAAAAAAAACGCCAACGCAACACCAATACTCAGAAATCCAGCGCGAGAATCACTCAAAATCGCAACCATTGTTAAAAGCATAAAACCAAAAACCTCCACCCAACCGCTGAAGGTTAAATGATCCAGCACATAATGCACATCCGGCTTTATTCTGCTGGTGCGGTGAAAAATTTTCTCAACCTCCTGCACGATCAGCGTTGCTGTAGCCAGCATCCCTAAACCGCAATAAGCAGCAAAAGCGTTGCGGTTAACAAAAGTAGCCGTCAAACTGTCTTCATAGGTCCACTTGTTCAACCAGAGAATAGTGCTGTTTCCCAGCATGTAAACAACCAACCCGTAGGCAGCATAGGCAATCGACGAATACGATAATGCCTTTATGATCATTGTACGATCACGACGTTGATTGGATGCGTGATAGCACAAATAAAAAACAATACCGCCGCTCACCAGTTGCCCCAAGGCGGTCACGCTGACAAAAGGATCGATTGAGAACCAAATACTTTGAATCATACACCAGATAAAAAAAATCATAAACAATGCTGCAAGCAGGTTGAAAAAACGATCTTTTTGATCACGTGTTGCTTTATTTTTAAACTGCCCAAAGCCAAAAAGAATGAGAGCAAGCGCGGCAAAAATATTCAAAATTGCTTCAAATGCAGGGCGGTTACTCCCCAATGGCAAGGGCGCAAACATCAACATGACAGCCAAGATAACGTTGGCATAGAAAAAAAATGTGTGCACACCCCGCATGGTTTTCTCAGTTGATGGCATTGATTGACAACAGCCAGTCTGCGATCACATTACGCGTATATGTTATGTTAGAAGGTGCGGCAAGCTGCGTGTAATTGTAATTGATCTGCATTATTTTCGTGCGGGGTTGCGCGCGCTGCAGCAATTCATGATAAGCAGCCTCTGGCAATTCGTACGTTTCACCAGGCACCACGATCAGTTTTTGAATGGACGTCAAATAAGGCAGTGAACGAGAAAACTCTAACCGACGATACGTCCAAGCAACAAGCTTGGCCAAAGGCGTACGAATCATACCTGGAACATCTGTCAAATGCGTTTCGACAACAAAATCAAAATCGGCGGGCGGATAAACCATCACCAAACTACTGGGAGGAATGCCCATTTGTGAAAGAAGAAGGGCCGCATCGGCCGCAACCATTGCCCCTGTACCAACCCCAATCAGATTAACGCGCCCCTTTTCAGAATAAAATTCTTTAATTGCCCATCGCGCAATTTCAGCCACATCAATGGGGGCTTCATGCAATGCCAGATGACGTTCAAAATTCTTCACAACGGGATTTGTAGTCAAATATGCCCAAACGTCTCCGAGCTGATAAAAACCATTTTCCTTTACCGGCCAATCGGGCGCAGTGATCGATTGCCAACGGGGAGATTGATAAACAACAAGTATATTACCGCCCCGTGTTTCCATGTAGGAACGAAGAAAGGTTGGTTGCACAGAAGGACAAATAACGATGGTTAGCGGCTGAGGGGCAAGAGCATTTATTGCAGCATGCCCCAACAGCAAATCAACGGTTAGAATACGATCATCCCATGTTGTAACAGCATATCGGATCGCTTCATTTTTATTGAGAGGGGGTAATGAAGGATCATCCGGTGGATTTTTTGTTACTTCCTTAAAGGCATAAACTTGTGTTGGCAAGTTATAATTCAGCCCCATAACAGAGACTTCTTGCCAGAAAAAATAGAGCGCCCCCGCCAAGACAGAAAGAGAAATCAATTTATAAAAAAATTTTACAGCCAACAGCAACCGAGTGGTATGCGATGTTTTTTTGCGCGGCAAGAGTGAGTCAGCACTCATTTTTTGCCCCTATATCATCAACTAAAACAAAAATTTTTAATGCCCCTCGCACATTTTTTCCTTTATCACGCAGACAAAGCTGTGACCGCCATCATAAAACTAAAAAAGCGACAGGTAAACCCCATCGCTTTTTTGTCATGCTTTCCGCATGGTTCGAATGGGATGAGGTAAGTAGCCTCCACCCACTTTACATTGAGATTAGCTGCAACCAGTTGTTGCGCCGCACGTATCACACTTTAAGCAGGTACCGTTACGCACCAGTGTCATATTCGAGCACTCTGAGCAAGAATCCCCTTCGTAGCCCTTTGATTTAGCCATCATGGCGCGATCAGATTTGGAATAGCGATCTGTTCCACCATACGAAAATACGCCGTTCTTGGCAACCGGAGGCGCCTCGAGTGTAATGGTGTCTCCCCCCACTGCCATGGCAACAGCTGCTGGAGCCGTTTGCACCGTCGTGCGTTCAGTGATCGACATCTTAACTTTCTCGGTCATTTGTGAGGGTGAGGAAACTAGCCGCAGGTTCGCACGGACGTAACCATTCGATGCAACCTTACGAACAGTCTCGCGAATCATCGACACCTGATCAAATCCGCCGGTAAGCGCAGAGTGTGAGGCATTGTCCAGAGCGCTTTGATCAGACCCTTCACCAACCGTTGAAGGCAACATATCCTCAGGCTTGACATGGGCCAAGTCTTGCCGCCCCAAGTATGAGATGGCCAATTCACGGAAGATATAGTCCAACACGGATGTCGCCATCTTAATGGCATCGTTCCCCTGCACCATTCCCGATGGCTCGAACCGCGTGAAGGTAAAGGCATCGACGTATTCCTCAAGCGGCACGCCATACTGAAGCCCTAGCGAAATTGCAATGGCGAAGTTGTTGATGATTGAGCGGAAAGCAGCGCCTTCTTTGTGCATATCAATAAAGATTTCGCCCAAACGACCGTCTTCATACTCACCAGTACGCAAATATAATTTATGCCCGCCGATATTGGCTTTTTGCGTATAGCCCTTACGACGATCCGGCAGTTTTTCACGCTCGCGCGATTGAACACGCTCAACAACACGTTCAACAACACGCTCGACCAAACGCTGAGCGAGTGCCGGCGCTTTTTGAGCCTGTGACATCGTGATCAAGGCGTCAGCAAAATCATCTGCCTCATCCTCATCATCGGCTAAAAGTTGTGCCGATAAGGGTTGGCTTAACTTGGACCCATCACGGTAGAGCGCATTCGCCTTAAGCCCCAAAGACCAAGAAAGAAGATAGGCTTCTTTACATTCTTCAATTGTCGCTGCGTTGGGCATGTTGATGGTCTTGGAAATAGCCCCCGAGATGAAAGGTTGAGCGGCCGCCATCATGTGAATATGGCTGGCAGCAGACAGGTAACGCTTGCCGATACGGCCACAAGGATTAGCGCAATCAAAAACAGGTAGATGCTCTTGCTTAAGGCCTGGTGCGCCCTCCAACGTCATTGATCCGCAGCAATGAATGTTGGCGGCTTCAATTTCATTTTTACTGAAACCCAACCAAGACAACAGATCAAAGCTAAAATCATTCAGCACGCTATCCGGCACTTTAAGCGTATTGCGGATAAAATCTTCGCCCAGCGTCCACTTATTGAAGGCGAATTTGATTTCAAAGGCACTGGCCAACCCCTGCTCCAACTTTGTCAGCACGTCTTCCGTGAAGCCTTTTGCTCGCAAGGAACTATGGTTGACACACGGGGCATCGCGTAGCGAGCCATGACCCACAGCATAGGTAACAATGTTCTCGATCTGCTCAGCCGAATAACCGAGTTTACGCAATGCTTCAGGTACAGTGCGGTTGATGATTTTGAAGTATCCACCTCCCGCCAGTTTCTTGAACTTAACCAATGCAAAGTCAGGCTCAATGCCTGTGGTGTCACAATCCATCACCAACCCGATTGTACCCGTAGGCGCGATACATGTCGTTTGCGCATTGCGGAAACCATAACGCGATCCCAATTCAACAGCCTGATCCCACGCCATACGCGCAGCAGCAACCACGTCGTGATCAGGGCAGGCCTCTGCATCCAACGCAACTGGGTTAATGTGCAGCGCTTCGTATCCGCCCTTATCGCCATAAGCCGCACGACGATGATTGCGGATAACCCGCAACATGGCATTGGCATTTTGCGCGTAGCCCGGGAAAGGCCCTAATTCTTCGGCCATTTCGGCGGATGTCGCATACGATACGCCTGTCATGAGGGCAGTGATTGCACCGCACAACGCCCGTCCTTCTGCGCTATCATAAGCGATACCGTTTGCCATCAGGAGCGCACCCACATTCGCATATCCCAACCCAAGTGTACGGTACTCGTAAGAAAGCTTAGCGATATCACAGCTCGGGAACTGCGCCATCATTACCGAGATTTCAAGAGTGATCGTCCACAAGCGTGATGCATGCGCAAATCCATCAATATCAAATGCCCCATTTTCTTGACGGAATTGCATGAGATTGATAGAGGCCAAGTTGCAAGCCGTATTATCAAGAAACATATATTCCGAGCAAGGATTGCTGGCATTAATGCGGCCTGACTCAGGGCAGGTGTGCCAGTCATTGATGGTGGTATCAAACTGAACGCCGGGGTCTGCACACTGCCATGCAGCCTCGCCGATTTTCTCCCACAGATCGCGCGCCTGAACGGTTTTCATAACCTTACCATCCACACGACGCGTCAGGTTCCAAGGACCATCCTGCTCAACAGCATGGATGAAGTCGTCAGAAACACGAACAGAAAGATTGGCATTTTGCCCCGAAACCGTATTGTAAGCTTCGCTATCCCAATCAAGGTCGTAGGTCTTAAATTCAATCGTCTTGAAACCCTGACGTGAAAACTGCAGTGTGCGCTGAATAGCATTATCCGGCACTTTCTCTTTACGAGCGGCACGGATGGCTTGTTTCAACGCTTGGTTTTGCGCAGGATCAAGCCGTTTGTTGACGTCAATGCCTTCGGCGAGGCCTTCCCACGTTGCCGCCATAATGGAGGCTAAATGCTTTGCGCAAATTTTGGATCCTGTAACCAGCGCCGCAACTTTCTGCTCCTCAAAACTCTTCCAGGTAATGAACTCTTCAATATCTGGATGATCCAGATCAAGACAAACCATTTTGGCTGCACGACGGGTTGTTCCACCTGATTTAATGCCGCCTGCCGCACGATCGCCAATGCGCAACCAGCTCATCAAACCGGAGGATTTTCCGCCGCCCGACAACGGCTCCTTCGAGCCGCGCAAGCGTGAAAAGTTTGTGCCTGACCCTGAACCGTACTTGAACAAGCGCGCCTCACGCACCCACAAGTCCATGATTCCGCCTTCATTCACCAAATCATCATTCACCCCTTGGATGAAGCAGGCATGCGGTTGCGGATGCTCGTAAGATGAAGCAGACAAGGTCATTTCACCCGTTTGATAATCCACATAATAGTGGCCCTGTGAAGGCCCATCAATGCCGTATTTCCAGTTAAGGCCGGTGTTAAACCACTGCGGCGAATTGGGTGCGCCCATCTGGCGGGCCAACATGTGGCGCATTTCATCATAATAGGCACGCGCATCTTCTTCAGTGTCGAAATATCCGCCTTTCCAGCCCCAATACGTCCATGTGCCACTCAAACGATCGAAAACTTGACGCGAATCCGTCTCTCCCCCCATACGCTCAGCTTCAGGCAGGTGCTGCATGGCCTCATGATCAGCCGTTTGACGCCATAACCACTCCGGCACTCTTTCCTCGGCCACAGCCTTAAGAATCGACGCGACACCCTTTTGACGAAAATACTTCTGCGCCACCACATCAACGGCAACTTGCGACCACCCAACAGGCACCATGACATCTTTTTGCTGGAAAACGATAGAGCCGTCAGGATTACGAATTTCAGAGGTTTTTGACGTAAACTCAATCTTTTCGTAAGCATCTTTTCCTGCGGTGGTGTAACGGCGCGCGATTTTCATTGTGCTGAGCTCCCTGATCCTATTTTCTGATGCCCAGAGAATGGGGGCGGCAGTGAATTTAGGCAATTCATTTTTCTTCACTAGAATACGTCAATGACTCTTGACCTTGGCTATCACCTTGAGATGTTAACAAAAAAAAAATCTCATGCCCAAATTAAGGGCTTTTTTTAACTGTCGGAGGGAGATTTTTCTCACAGAATCAGCGCGAATCACAGCATTTTAAACTTTTTAAAAATAACGATGATGAAAAGCTTGCGGTTTGCGCCTAAAACCGCTATAGATCGCCTCCACGACGAGATAAACAACGATTGTATAGAGGCTCATCATGAAAGCTGGCATCCACCCCGATTACCATACCGTTAACATCATCATGACCGATGGCACGACGTTTACAACCCGCACAACCAAGGGAAAAGAAGGGGATACCATCCGCCTCGACGTTGACTCCAAGTCTCACCCTGCCTTCACAGGTGGCGAACAACGCCTGATGCAAAGTGATCAAGGCGATAAATTCAGCAAGCGCTTTGGCGCATTCACAGGTGGCACCTCCAGTCAGAAGGCCCCCGAAAAAACAAGTGAAAAAACAAGCGCGACCACTGACAATAAAGCCAAACAAACCTCGGGCAAGAAAACAGCCTAACTTTTTTCCTGTCTATGTGAGCGGTCATCCCGTTCCCCAACAAAATACCACGGGAGCAAATTGTTTTGCTCCCGTTTGTTTTTGCTAACCATTTCTTCATCTTTGAGCTTTAGAATGTTGGCATGTCCGATTCTTACAGCATTGCCCTCTCGGGCATGAACGCTAACGCTGCTCGTATGGCAGCTGCGGCCAGCAACATTGCCAACATGCGCACCAGCGGCTCGGCCGATGCTCCGCAAACGGCGTATCAGGCTGTCGACACGGTTTTTTCAACCAGTGAAGGCGGGGGTGTTTCAGCGGATGTTGTCTCCCGCGATCCTGCAACCGTCACCACTTTTTCACCTTCCGATCCCCAAGCCAATGCAGAGGGACTGGTGGCCATGCCAAACGTCGACCTCAACCAAGAAATGGTCGAAAGCATGATGGCCGTAACAGGTTATAAAGCGAATGCTGAAGCGCTGAAAACACTGAGCGTTATGGATCGAGCGTTGCTCGACATCAAAGCCTAAGCAAAAAACTTAAATCGTATCTTTTTATTAACTTTCCTAACTTATGAACAATAAGGTGTTCATAGGATTAGGGAAAATGGAAAACTATTCAGAAAACATCTCACCCACATCAACGCCAGTAGCCGAATCGATAGGGCGCCCCCATCCCGAGCGTCGATTTTCTCCCCTGGTTTTGGGTTCTTTAGGTGTGGTTTTTGGAGATATCGGCACCAGCCCCCTTTATGCGTTTCGCGAAGCAATTAATGCCGTAGGTGACACGACACCGGCCACTGTGCTTGGCATTTTATCACTCATTATTTGGTCACTTTTGCTGATCGTGACCCTGAAATACGTTGTGGTTTTGCTGCGCGCTGATAACCATGGCGAAGGGGGAACGCTTTCCATTATGGCCCTTGCACAACGTGCTTTGGGAAAAAAAACAACACCCCTTTTGATCTTGGGAATTATGGGGGCAGCTCTCTTTTATGGTGACGCAGCCATTACTCCCGCCATTTCTGTTATTTCTGCGGTGGAAGGACTTTCTGTCATTCATCCTCAATTTGTGCACTTTACCATGCCGATCGCGGTGTGCATTTTATTGGCTTTATTTTTTGTTCAGAGCAAAGGTACGTCGCATGTATCGTTTTATTTCGGCCCTATTATGTCGTTATGGTTTATCACTCTGGCAATTACGGGGTTTGCCAATTTGCTGCAATATCCCAAAATTTTTCTCGCCTTCAATCCTGTTTATGGTGCACAACTTCTGATTTCGAACTGGGATATTGCACTCGTAATTCTTGGCGCAGTTTTTCTATCTGTTACAGGTGCTGAAGCATTATATGCTGATTTGGGCCATTTTGGTCGTCATCCCATTCAGTTTAGCTGGATTGTTTTGGTGTTTCCAGCTCTCACGATAAATTATTTAGGCCAGGGTGCGCTTGTGTTAAGCAATGAAGAGGCTGCCCAAGCTCCGTTCTTTCATCTCGTGCCGCAAGAATTCTTAATTCCCTACATTGTTCTTGCAACATTAGCGACTGTTATCGCCAGCCAAGCTGTGATTACGGGCGCTCATTCACTCACACATACGGCGATTCAGTTGGGCTTGATGCCACGCCTTGAGATCCGCCACACGTCTGAACACCATCAGGGACAAATTTTTCTCCCCCGTGCAAATTTGTGGCTCCTTTTAGGTGTGTTGTTTCTTGTGATCATGTTCCCCAGCTCTAGCCGACTCGCCTCTGCGTATGGAATGTCTGTAGCCTGCGCAATGGCCACCGTGACCATGATGTCGTTTGTCGTGGTTTGGAAGCTTTGGCATATTCGTCCTGCAATAGCCGGCACACTGATTTTTCCTATTCTCCTGCTTGAGTTTTTATTTATCAGCGCCAATATCCATAAAATACCGGATGGGGCGTGGATGCCGATTGCTTCAGGAACCGTTCTGGCTGTGTTGATGCTGATTTGGGTAAAAGGCTCATCTTATCTGGCTTATCAGCAAAAAAACACCGAAATCACAATTGCAAAACTACCAGAAATTTTAGAAGAAACCTCCCCTGCCCGCGTTCCGGGTACAGCCGTGTTTTTAACCGCAAACACCGAAACCGCACCGTCGTCACTTTTGCAAAATCTCAAGCACAACAAAGTGCTTCATGAGCAAAATGTCATTCTTTCGGTTGTCACCACGGATACACCGCGCGTACCAGACGCCGAGCGCGCCTCCCTTGAATCGCTTTTCGATAGCTTTATCATCATTCACTTGCGTTATGGTTTTATGGAGACTCCGAATGTTTTGCGTGGTCTTGCCCTTTGTCGCAAAGCCGGATGGAAGTTTGATATTATGAAAACCACCTTCTATCTTTCGCGCCGCAGTTTGCGGGCATCCCCCGAAGAAGGATTGCCGCTTTGGCAGGACAAACTTTATATCACCATGGCGCGCAATGCCGATGCTGCAACGGATTTTTTCCGTCTGCCCATCGATCATGTTATGGAAGTAGGGACACAAATTAAAATTTAGGCTAAGAAAGGGATATGTCTCACTTCTCTTCGCCTACGGCATCCCCAAAGCATTCGGCTCATACCGACATTCTAAAAAACGACTGGATCGATCAATGGTGGCCCCATGCGCTAAAACCCTACGCGCGTCTGGCGCGATTAGACCGTCCAATTGGCACATGGCTGCTTTTATTGCCTGCATTCTGGAGTTTGGCCCTTGGTCACGGCACGCTTTATCAAGCTTTTCTGTTCACGGTGGGCGCTGTTCTTATGCGTTCAGCTGGATGCACAATTAACGACATGTGGGACAGAAAAATAGATGCGCAGGTTGAACGCACACAGTCACGCCCTCTTGCTTCGGGTGCGCTTTCCCTAAGAGAAGCATTCATTTTTCTCTGTTTTTTACTTCTCGCAGGTTTGTTGGTGCTCATACAATTTTCTCTGCCGACAATTTTATTGGGAATCGCATCGTTGGTCTTGGTTGTCAGCTACCCGCTTATGAAGCGGATCACATGGTGGCCACAAGCCTTTTTAGGATTTACCTTTAATTGGGGGGTATTGATGGGTGCACAAGCCGCAACCGGAACGTTGCCTCTTTGGGTATGGCCGTTGTACTCAGCCGGTGTACTGTGGACATTAGCTTATGACACAATTTATGCTCATCAAGACAAGGTAGACGACCAAAAGGTCGCCATCAAATCCACAGCGCTTTATTTCGGCAAGCGAAGCAAAATCATAGTTGGTCTCTTTTTCTTTTTAGCTTTGCTGTTATGGATCAGTGCCGGGATGATTGTCGATTTATCACGGCTCTTCCTCCTCGCAATGATCCCGCCGTTTTTTCATATCATTTGGCAGCTTCGCACATGGGATATGGATCAACCACAAAGCTGTTTACGCATCTTCAAAAGCAACAGAAACCTCGGTATTCTCATCCTTTTTGCCTATATGATGTTGTTTTAATCTCTTTGTTTAAAAATGACCAAATTATTAAGCTCGGTTGAAAATATGGGTTTATCCCATTTTTTAACCTTTAAGCGCTACACTGACGTTATAAATAAATTTAATATGACATTCACAATGTACTATTTTTGGCCTAAATAAACAAGGAATACAACCGTCGAACAAACCAATCCGTTCGCTCCCTGATCATTTAAGGCATTAACCAATTATGGTTTCTTACAACGTGAATGAAAAAGATGTTTGTGAGGAGAAAATGACCGCAGGTTCATTGGAAAAGGTCAGCATATTATTAGTGGACGATAGTTTGCATATTCGCCGATTGATGCGGACCATGTTACGCGCAATGGGCGCGCAGCGGCTGTATGAAGCGAAGGATGGAAAATCGGCCATTGAAATTATTTATCGTACTCCCATTGACCTTGTTCTGGTTGACTGGATGCTCGATAACGACCCCTCCCGCACAGGCATGGATGTGGTCTGGGAAATTCGCCATTCGCAAATTGAACGTATTTCGTTTTTGCCGATTATCATGATGACGGGGCATACGGAAAAATACAATATTGAGAAAGCGAGAGATATGGGCGTAACAGAATTTTTAGCAAAACCCTTTACAGCAAGTGCGCTCCATCAGCGTTTGTGTACATTGATCGAAAACCCTCGACCTTTCGTTCGTACGCGCACTTACTTTGGACCAGATCGGCGTCGCCACGAAGCAGAGAATCGCGATGAAGAGGAAGAACGCCGATATATGGTCATGCGCAAAGAAAAACAAAAAGGAGATGACCTGTAATGCCACAGGAACCTCAACGCACCCCTTCACAAGCTAAAAACACGCCTGAAGAAGACATGCCCACGTTGATCGAAACAATCAACACGCTCAAGAAAAAAGTTGGCGGTCCGATTAGCGCGCGCTACGTGCAGGCTGCCACACAAGCCATTGAGGTTATTTCATCAGAATTGGAAGAATCACTTCATGAATCACTCAACCAACTCACAACAGCGCGCGCCAACGCCACCGACCAAACATTCAAAAACCCGCTTAAAGACAATGCTATTGATATTTTCAAGCCGACACTTGACCTTAAAAGTATGGGAACATTATGCCGTTACCCACTCCTCACACGTGTTGCGCACTCTTTATGCAAGCTATTAACGCTTGAAAATTGTGATGCTTCCGCCGGTTTGGTCGATGCCCACATCAATACGATGCGGGCCATTTTGCGCGAAAAAATCACAAGTGACAATGATAAAACAGCATCGCTCCTTGCTCAAGAGCTTGAAGCACGAGTTGGAGAAATGAAAAAACAAAACTAACCCTTTCATTTTAACAACAACCTGCGCTAGTGTCGCCCCGAGACGTCATAAGGGGAGAAAATTTTTATGAATTATATAAATCCACCTACAATCAGCGTTCTGGATGCCATCCGTGCGCGACGCTCAATTAAACACTTTGATTCCACCCACACCATGGATCGCAATGAAGAGCGCAACTTGATTGAACTGGGGATGCTCTCCCCAACATCATTTAACATTCAAAATTGGCGCTTTGTTATCGTTCGCGATACCGAGCTAAGAAAAAAAATTCGTGCCGTTTCATGGAATCAACCACAAATCACTGATGCTTCCCTACTGGTTATTCTTGCCGCCGACCTGAAAGCATGGCAAAAAAATCCTGAGCGCTACTGGCGACATCTTGATCAGAAAATTCAACACACCATTGTCCCTCTCATCCATTCTTCTTATGGTGAGAACGAGACAAAACAGCGGGATGAAGCCCATCGCTCTATCGGGATTGCTGCTCAAACCTTGATGCTGGCAGCACGCGGCCTTGGTTATGATAGCTGTCCGATGGGTGGCTTTGATCACGATGCCGTTGCCGAGCTGATTAACTTGCCAAAAGATCATATTGTCAGCTTAATGCTTGCAATTGGCCGCGCAACAACCGCCGCGCGACCACGTACCGGACCCGTGGACTATAACGATGTTGTGTTCGAAAATCGATTTCCCTAATGCATTGGCGCGATTAGCACGCCTATTAAATTGCAATAGAGCCGGCTTTTGCATAAGCTTTTGTTGCTTGTGTGCTTGAAGCCGCTGCGGCCACGATGGCTGTTTGATCGGTGGGATCAGGCTGAGTAATTGCCGAAAAAACTGCGGCTGCTGTTCCCGCCAAAAATCCCAAGGGCCCCCCAAAAAGAAGTCCCCCCAAAACCATCCCAGCGCTCGAAAGATTGTCCCCCGAAACCGAACGATAAAGCCCGCCAACAAGGGGGATATGTTGTAGAGGATTTAGTGTGTCGGCCACAACAGCAAGCGGCGACGTGCTGCTGTCTGTTTGTTTGTCATGTTGAAGCATCTGTAGAAAAGCAGGGTTTCCTGCATTCATCATACGTGCTGAAGATGAAGCGGCCAAAAGTTCCGAATGCAACGGCAAATTTTGCAGTGCAGTAGGCATAAACATCCCTCCCATGACAAATGAGAACAGTTTTTAGACCATCTTCATCCGATAATTGTAGCAATTGCAACTTCTGCGCCAAATAATCATATGAAAATAAGGTTATCGCATTTGCTTGTGCGAAAGCACATCCCAAAACAAAGATGCGCTCTGCTTTATTCTTTTAACGCAAATACGTCGTCAAAGATGGTCTCTACGCGCCCATCTTTTCGGGATTTAAACTCGAGCGCATCTCCAAGACGCGCTCTGTTTTATTCTTTTGACGCAAATACGTCGTCAAAGATGGTCTCTACGCGCCCATCTTTTCGGGATTTAAACTTGAGCGCATCTCCAAGACGCGCTCTGTTTTATTCTTTTGACGCAAATACGTCGTCAAAGATGGTCTCTACGCGCCCATCTTTTCGGGATTTAAACTTGAGCGCATCTCCAAGACGCGCTCTGTTTTATTCTTTCAACGCAAATACGTCGTCAAAGATGGTCTCTGTGCGCCCATCTTTTCGGGATTTGCTATAACAATGGAAGTTCACGCTTGGCAATTCAGTTTGTCACGTTATTCTTATATCAATGCTCCGCGTTTTTATCACCTCGACGTCGCCCATGCTTACCAAAAGCTTGACGGACCTGCTTGGTCAAGCGCCCATGCTTGAGTGTGTGGATGCGGCAGAAAATGCCGACGTTATTTTATGGCAAGGTAACGAAGAAGCAACCTCCCCTCAAAACCAACTAAATGTGAATAAAGCGCGCCTGCTGCGATTTGGTTCAGATACCAAGGCCGACATTCAAACCCCCTGTCGCTTCAAGCAACTTTTGCTTGCGTTGCATAAAGCCCTGCCTCGCATCCACCAAGATTTTACGCTCGGCACCTACATCTGTTCCCCTTTGGATCGCTGCCTATACACCCTTGAAGGTGAGGAATACGCCCGCTTAACTGAAAAAGAAGCAAGCTTGCTTGAAGCCTTGCATGATGCTGGTGAAAGTGGCCTTTCCCGTAATGCACTCCTTCTTAAAGTTTGGGGATATAGTGAAACGCTGGAAACCCACACGCTGGAAACCCACATCTATCGCCTAAGACAGAAAATTGAAATTAATCCTGATGAGCCGACGTTACTTCTCACGCTGGAAGGAGGTTACGCATTATGTTTGGTGCCAATCATGATGTGATGCAAAAACTAAAAATACCCTTTGGAGAATGGTTATCTCGCCTTTTTGTCTTTCTTATCATTATATTAAGCGCTTGCAGCACGACACGTCATTTTCCCTCGCAACCCCCGACGGGTATTCTTACGGTACAAAACCAACGCAGCGGCGAACGCGACACGGTGCGCTACCAATTTCCGGATGGTTCTCTTAATATACAAGGAGCATGGCGACTTTCTTACCTTATGCGCGATGTTCGTACCGAACAAATGAGCGCCATGGATCCTCGGTTGTTCAGCTTTCTTGATCAAATTTATGCAACCCTGCACGTCCCTTCCGGCACACCCATCATCATTACGTCCGGTTATCGAACGGTTGAAACCAATGCAGCCCTGCGACAGTCCTCTAGCCAAGTTGCCGAGCGCAGTTATCATACGCGCGCACAAGCAGCTGATATAAAAATTCCCGGCATTAACGGCAGTGTAATTGCCAATGTAGCGATGCAATTACACAAAGGCGGCGTCGCCTTTTACCCACGATCTGGGCATGTTCACGTGGATGTTGGCCCGGTTCGCACGTGGCCTACAGATTAGTATTTTGATTTAAATCTAGACTTATCACCAAATTATCGGCATTCTGTCGGCAAGGCTGACGTAGTCCGTGTTCTTTCAAATTAAGGTGCTCATGGCTTTTTCTAAAGAAAAAATCGAGGGTCTTGTTGCAATCAATATTGCAGCCATTATTTTTGGCTCGGCCGCGCTGTTCGGCAAAATGGATATCTCTCCTTTTTGGATTGTTGCCTTGCGCTCAGGGTTTGCTGCCCTAACTCTCTATATCGTCGCAAAAATAAAAAAAGAACCTGCGATTACCTTTCTCACACCTGCCGAAAAACATCTTACAAAAAATGTATTGATGAGCGGCATTATTTTAGCCTTTCATTGGCTCACTTTTTTTACCGCCGTACTGTGGGGCGGTGTTGCTTTAGCAACATTAACCTTTGCGGCTTTTCCTCTTTTCACCATTCTTATTGAAACACTGACGCAGCGCCGCCGCCCTCACCCGATTGAAATAGGCGCAGGCATAGCCATCATATGTGCCGTTGCAATTTTAATCGACCTGAAACAAGAAGCGACCATCAATGGAGGATTAATGGGACTTCTGTCGGCAATCAGTTTTTCTTTATTTGGTTTGGCGAGTCAAAAAATGAACCGCGTGCTCTCGCCCGTAAAAATCTCATTTATGCAAAATGCAGTTGTCTTTATTTTTCTAACCCCTTTTCTCTATACAGAACAAAAAATTCCGCAATTACCCTATGAATGGTTGCTTCTTATTCTGCTGGGCGTGGTCACAACCGCGCTTATGCACCAGCTTTACTTCTATGCATTGCGTCGTTTATCGGCCAGCACATGTAGTGGTTTTGTTGCACTAGAACCGGTTTATGCGATTCTTTTCGCCGCGCTGTTTTTTGGTGATCCCTTATACTGGAATGTATGTCTGAGCGCCATTTTAATCATAGGTTCATCTTACGTACTTTTAAAATACGAACACCAAACCACATAAAAAAAGCCTGCTACACTTTTTGTGCAGCAGGCTTAGGTATACATATGAGCGCTATGCGACCACGCGCTGCATCAGCTCATCTTCACGCTTCATTTCTTTGGCGATATAGTCATCAATCATAGCATCAATTTCTGCTTGCTCATTTTGGAAAAAATGCCCTGCTTCTTTCATCACCTGATAATTTATGGTGATATCTTTTTGCAGGTTGAGCTTATCGACCAAACGGTTCACTGATGAAATGGGAACTATGGAATCCTTCTCCCCTTGCACGATGATGCCGGATGATGGACAGGGTGCAAGAAAATTGAAGTCATACATATGAGCCGGTGGAGCTAACGAAATAAACCGGTCGATTTCGGGACGGCGCATTAAAAGCTGCATGGCAATGTACGCACCGAACGAAAAACCACCAACCCAAACTTCACGCGCATTCGGGTTAATGGTCTGCAACCAATCAAGTGCAGCAGCGGCATCCGCTAATTCACCCTCCCCCCCTGAATACTCACCTTGGCTTTTACCGACACCGCGAAAGTTGAAACGCAGCACCGCAAATCCCGCCCGGGTAAAAGCATGAAAAAGTGAGTAAACCAAGCGGCTGTTCATCGTGCCGCCGTGAGCAGGGTGAGGATGCAAGCACAACGCAATAGGTGCCCGCGGCGCTCTTGAATGATTGTAACGACCTTCAAGACGACCCGTGGGTCCAGGAATGACTACCTCAGGCATTGACACCTCTTCTATGGAAAAATGGTGAACGTCAGCCCGGGAAACGAGCAAAACGGCAACTGGTAAGCTCTCGATCCGGCCTAGCCCGTTGCGAATCACCTTATACCATAAAGGGACTCCCCTAGTTCAAGTGCATACTGCAAAAAATCGAAATAAAAATTCATTGATGCCCAAACTTTAAGCACTCTGCTGTAAACTATAGCCGGATTGCTTTTGCTCTGCTAAGGAGGAAGGAACCGCCTGCGGCAGATATCGAATTCTTGTCAGTTTTTAAAAACTGTCTGCAAAAAATTGGTGGGACAAACAACTAATTAAGGCATGAACCGCCATGACTATTGAAGAAACAATCGATTCAGCTTCCCACAACAGTATTTCTATATCAGCGGGCAAAATCAATGTTCGGCTGGCGGAATCAAAAAAAGATATCATCGCCGCGCAAGACCTGCGTTGGAGGGTTTTTTTTGAACAAACCGGCAAGAAGCACTCTGACGAAGCCTTTCGAGAAAAGCGTGATTTCGATCGCTATGACGATTTTTGCGACCATCTTTTAGTCCTCGATGAAGGAAAAGTTGTGGGCACCTATCGCATGCTGAGGCGATCAATCGCCGCGCTCAATGGTGGCCACTACACAGCATCTGAATTTAACATCAAACCCCTGCTTGAATATCCGGGCGAAATACTGGAAGTCGGGCGCTCGTGCGTCGATCAAAACTATCGCACAGGCGGCATCATGCAAATGTTGTGGCAAGGTATTGCCGCATATGTTGTCAATTACGATATCTCTCTGATTTTTGGCTGTGCCAGTCTTGACGGGAAAGATCCGAATGCTCTCGCCTTGCCTTTAAGCTATCTGCATTATCACCACCTCGCCCCCCCTGCACTCGGCGTGCGTGCACTGCCAGAATTATATGTGGACATGCGTCGCCTGGAGCAACATCAGGTCAATCCACGTTTAGGATTTTACAGTTTGCCCCCTCTCATCAAAGGCTACCTGCGTCTGGGCGGTCTTGTCGGGGAAGGCGCGATTATTGATCATGATTTTAATTCTATTGATGTGTGTATGATTGTTCGGCGAGAAACCATCACCGACCGTTACATGAAACATTATGAGCGCCGTATGAACGAAGGGTCACTCTGATGCTGCGTGCAAGTATTAAAACTTTTATGTATCTTGCTTACACATTTTTATGTATTCCCATTCAGCTTTTCTTTTTGTTTTTTAACCTGCCCCAGCAAAAAACATTCCCTGTCTGGTATCATCGCATCTGCTTAAAAATTATGGATATTAACGTTGAGGTCGTCGGCACCCCCACATCACATGTGCCATGTATTTTTTGCTCCAATCACAGTTCATACTTAGACATAGTTGTTCTTGGCTCACTTATGCCCATCGCATTCGTTGCCAAAAAAGATGTTGCGGCATGGCCTTTTTTTGGCTTTTTAGCGAAGCTTCAATCTACGGTTTTTATTGATCGCACGCCTCAAAAAGTGCGTGATGCGCAAAACTCGCTTTCTTATCGGTTACAAAAAAAGGAAAATCTTGTTTTGTTTCCTGAAGGCACATCAAGTGATGGCGTGCGCGTTTTACCCTTCAAGCGCCCCCTTTTTCAAATTATGATTGATGAAACAAAATCAAATCGCGACCTGTTTGTTCAACCGATAACGGTTTATTGTTCCGCGATAAATCACTTTCCTGCCGACCGCGCCAGCCGCCAACTTTATGCATGGTTTGGTGATATGGATCTTGTTCCTCACTTATGGTCATTCATGAAACTGCACCAATGCACTGTTCGTGTTATTTTTCACGATACATTAAACCCAGCGCTCTATAACGATCGCAAAGAGTTTTCTTCTGCAATTGAGAAAATTGTTGCCAACAGTCTGGCTCAAGATACCCTCACATCGGCAAATGGATAAAATCGATTATTGCGTTGAAAGCCCAATCTCAAGAATCACCAAGTCAAAGTAAGACGTTGCATCAATCGTTCTCACATTCTTGACACAACTTGATCCACATTTCTTCTTGTGTTTTGAGCTTTTGGCTCATCCCGTGGTAAAGCTGCTGGACAGTCTGGGCTCTGTTGGCATCTTTGTAAAAATCCGGAGCAAGCATCATCGCTTCAAATTTTTTTACTTCTTCCGTAAGGCGCGCCAATTCCTTTTCGGCCTGCTCAATTTTCTTGAGCAATGAAAGAGACGGGGAAGTTTTATTGTCCCGCTCTGTGTTTTCCAGCTGCGAATCAGTTGCATTCAGCGCTGCATCTGCAGCACGCTTCGCTGCATCCTTATTTTCTTTGCTTTGCTTCTGCGCTTTGCGACGATTCTTCTTCTGATCTAAAACGAAGCGGCGATAATCCGTTAAATCACCATCAAAATCCTCAACTTTTCCATCATGCACAAGCCACAAGCGATCAGCTACACGCTCTAACATTGTGGGGTCATGGCTAACAATAACGACAGCGCCTTCATATGCATTAAGCGCATCCACCAAAGCGCTACGTGCTTCGATGTCCAAATGGTTTGTCGGCTCGTCAAGCAATAAAATGTGGGGCGCATCAAAGCTCATCACGGCAAAAAGCAAACGGGATTTTTCTCCACCGCTCAGTGATGAAATTTTATTATCGCTAAGTTCTTTAGAGAAGCCAAATCGCCCCAAACGCGCTCTCACAACAGACTCACGGCTATCCACTTTATTCTTCGCACAAAGCCGGTGCATGACTTCATAGGGTGTTTCATTCAGATCAAGCTCATCAGCCTGATGCTGAGAAAAATAACCAATGCGCAATTTCTGCGCTGTGATTTTCTCTCCTTTTTGGGGCTGAAGCTTGCCAGCAATCAATTTTATAAGCGTTGACTTACCATTCCCGTTTGCACCTAAAAGCGCAATACGATCATCACGATCAATGATCATATTGATGTTACGTAAAACCGGCTTATTTTCGCCATACCCCACATCCACATAATCAAAAGTGATGAGTCGTGCGGCATGCTTTTCAGGTTGAGGAAACTGAAAGCGAACGGATCGATCGGCAATAACCTCTTCCACCCAGTCCATTTTTTCTAACATCTTGATTCGGCTTTGTGCTTGTCGGGCTTTAGAAGCTTTGGCCCGGAACCGATCAATAAAAGCCTGCATATGATTTTTAACTGTTTGCTGCTTTTCAAATATTTTTTGTTGAAGCTCCAACCGTTCTGCACGTGTACGCTCGAAGGTGTCATAATTGCCGTTGTAAAGTGTGAGCTTCTGGTCATAAAGATGCACGACGTGATCCACACATTTATTCAGCAAATCACGATCATGTGAGATCATTAAAATGGTATGAGGGTAATTGGCAAGATACCCCTCTAGCCAGATAATTGCTTCAAGATCAAGGTGGTTCGTCGGCTCATCCAAAAGCAGCAAATCGGGTTGAAGGAAAAGCACAGAGGCCAACGCCACGCGCATGCGCCACCCTCCACTGAGAGCAGAAAATGGCCCGTTAATTTGGTCCTCGCTAAAACCTAGTCCGGCAAGAATAGTCGAGGCGCGGGCAGGCGCGGTATAGGCATCAATCTCATTCAGCCGATCGTAAATCTCCGCAACACGATGCGGATCATGACAATCTTCACTTTCAATCAAAAGCTGCGTACGCTCTTCATCAGCGGCAAGAACAATGTCAATAAGCGGCAAATCACTTTCAGGCATGTCCTGGCGAACGATGCCCATGCGTGCGCGCGCCGAAATTTCAATACTTCCGCCGTCGCTTTCCATCTCGCCGGTGATCAGCTTAAAGAGTGTTGATTTTCCCGTGCCGTTAAGACCAATAAGCCCCACGTGCCATTTGTCCATCACGGTCAAATTTGCTTGGTTAAGCAACACACGGCCACCCATGCGGCAGGTTATATCACGAACAGTCAACATAATGCTGTGGCCTTAGCAAATTCCCAGCGCAATGTCACGTCTTCTCTTTAGAAAAACCGCTCCATGACCAATAAAAACTTTTTTCACGTGAGCGGGAGGGTTGCCTCTCGCAACCATGCCCGTTCGTTGGGTGTGAGCGCTAAGTGTAAGGTCTCATAAACCCGTGTATGATATTCATTAAGCCACTCTTTTTCATCCAATGTAAGCAGAGCTATATCAATTGCATTTTTATCAATCGGGCATAGGGTTAGCACATCAAAGGCCAGCATTCCCGGCACATCTGGACTGGGCACAACAGTGACCAGACTTTCGATACGAATGCCATAGGCCCCCTCTTCATAGTATCCCGGTTCATCAGAAAGAATCATGCCGACCTGCAATTCAGCGCCACGCATTAAAGGGCTCACGCGTACCAATGTTTCGTGCACATTTAAATAACTCCCGACCCCATGGCTAGTTCCGTGTGGGTAATCATATCCCACAGACCAAAGCGATTGACGCGCCAACACATCCAGCTGCCCCCCCACTGTTCCGGCAGGAAAAATCGCACGTGCGATCGCAATATGCCCTTTTAAAACGCGGGTAAAGCGATCTTTCATCACGGGACTGACAGCGCCGATAGCCACAGTGCGCGTGACATCTGTTGTGGCGTCACGATACTGCCCGCCGCTATCAAGCATTAAAAACTCTCCGGCTTTTAGGCGGCGGTTTGTCTCGGGGGTGGCACTGTAATGAATGATGGCGCCATTCGGCCCACTGCCCGCGATGGCTGTAAAACTTTCTTCCACAAACAAATCCTGTTCTTGGCGAAACTGAAGGATTTTTTCCATCACGCCCAGTTCATCGACAGCCTCTTGCTCACTCAACCAGCTGAAAAATTTGACAAGCGCAACACCATCGCGCACATGAGCTTTACGTGAGCCTTCCACTTCTGTCTGATTTTTACAGCATTTCGCCAACTCACAAGGATCATCCATGTTGTGTAAATCAAAGCCGGTTAGCAATGTAAAAGCGGCAGGTGTTTTGCTAAAATCCGCACCAATTGACGCATGCCCTTTTTTATTTTTAAAAAACGAAATGATACTGTTCTCTTCATGAAAGCGAACAGAAGGCCCGATCATATTGCGCACACTGTCGCCAACTTTGGGCAATCGCATAAAGACATCAACGCTGGCATCTTTCCACAAGATCGCATACCCCAACGCCAAAGGTGTGTGAACCACATCGCGCCCGCGAATATTTAACAACCACGCCAGATTATCTGTCTGGGTGATCAAAAATCCGTCGCATCGCTTTTCAACAAGTGTCTGTGCAAGACGCGCACATTTGCTTCCCCGCGACTCTCCAGCATAAACAAGCGGATGATCTTCAATGGGTGTAAGCGGTTCAGCAGGTCTGTCCGTCCAAATTTTATCGACTGGATTTTCCGCAAGTGGCACCAAAGCACCTCCCATTTTTTCAAGACGCTGATGGGTATCGGTTGCCCATTGAATAGCGTGCAACCACGAATCAAACCCGATTTTAAGCGGTGCATTTTGTGAAACCAGCCACTGTATTTCATCTTCTTTGGGCTGCACTAAACATGTATAAATACTTTTATCAGCTTGAAGCTTGGCTTGAAGCGCATACAGCCCGCGAACACTGAGGACCGCTTTGTCCTTCAGGATAACAGCCACACCCGACGATCCAGTAAAACCGCTGATGAACGCCAATCGCTCGGCCGATGCAGGAATAATCTCATTTTTATACGCATCGTCATGAGGTACTATCATTCCGTCCAACCCGAGGTCGGCAAACGACTGTCTTAATTTTTTTACCCTCAAAGCCACATTTTCCTTTGTCGATGCATTCATTTTTGACTCCTGTATTCGAATAAACTATATAGTGCTTCTTCGGCCACCCCAAGAGATTTTCAGTACGGATGCGAGGTCCTTAATGTCTAACAAACAGAATGCCGCTTGCGGTCTTGATTTTGGCACAACCAATACCGCCATAAGTGTTGTTAAAAACGGATTAACATCGGTCGTTCACCTTGAGGGAAATCACGCAACGCTCCCCAGCGCACTGTTTTACAACCAGCCCCAAAGAACGGTAATGTTCGGCCGCGAAGCAGTAACATCTTACCTCGACGGAACACCAGGCCGCCTGATGCGTGCTTTAAAATCAGTGCTCGGCTCAAGTCTCATGCAAGAAGATACGCCGTTTGGCCCTAAACGCGTGCCGTTCAAAGACATTATTGGCCTTTTTATTACTCATGTCAAAATGCGCGCTGAAGAACTCACCCAGCAAAATTATGACCATGTAGTGGTGGGGCGGCCTGTCTTTTTTGTTGATGATGATCGTGAGGCTGATCAACAAGCAGAGAATGAGCTGCGCTCAATTATTCAAGCCGTTGGTTTTAAACATATTTCTTTCGAATACGAACCATTGGCCGCCGCACGTGATTATGAAACGCAAATCACCCAAGAAGAGCAGGTTTTGGTAGTAGATATCGGTGGTGGTACATCAGACTTTTCCGTTATTCGCCTCTCGCCCGATGCACGCATGAAAGAAGATCGAAGCAATGATATTCTTGGTAATTCAGGTATTCATTTGGCAGGGACAGACTTTGACCGACTTTTTAGCCTTGCCAGCGTGATGCCCGAAATGGGCTACCGTACAACCATGAAAAATCGCCCACTGGAGATGCCCTCGGGCCTGTTTATAACGCTGGCCACATGGCACCTCATCAATTCGCTCTACACTGACCAAA
The DNA here is from genome assembly GCA_039808765.1 of Bdellovibrionales bacterium. Classification (GTDB taxonomy): domain Bacteria; phylum Pseudomonadota; class Alphaproteobacteria; order UBA2400; family UBA2400; genus JBDHTQ01. Next base: position 208,869 of record JBDHTQ010000004.1, on the reverse strand, counting down.
CGATGAATGAAATCCGTCAGATTCTAAACGACGCCTCGCGTCCGGATTTATTTGAGCGCTATGTAACCACCATTGATCATCAACGGGGACATGAAGTGGCGCATATTGTCGAGCAGGCAAAAATTTCCCTCTCGCGCTCAGAGCAAACCGTGATGGATTTCTCTTTCATTGAAAAGGGTTGGCATGTGCCCATTACAGCAAAAAAACTTGAATTCGCAATCGGCGGTATCATCCAAAAAATCATGTCGGTCGCATTGGAAACAGTTATTGAAAAGGCAGGCACTTCACCAGGCAAAATCAGTACTGTTTTTATGACGGGGGGTTCGACATTGCTGCCTGGTTTTGAAACCGTAGCACGTCGCTTGATGCCGGAAGCAAAAATTATTTTTGGTGATCATTTTTCAAGCGTTGCTTCAGGACTAGGAATTGCAGCGGCTAGGCGCTATGGTTAAGTGGCAATAATCCCCAGTTTAAGGAGGACCTCTTTAAAATGGACACACAGAACTCAGTTGCAGCGCGCGTTGCCTTTAATAAACTAGCACTCTTTCATCAATATGCGGCTCACAGCACTCTCGGTGGTATGTTTAAAAAAGCATAGATTACCCTATTGAATTCAAATCACTCGCACCGCGCATCTTTCCGTGTACGAAAGTGTGTTCGACCGATAATTTGATTATTCCCCCTCGAGCGCGTCTCCTAAAGTCAAACACGCTCGTTTTATTCTTTCAACGCAAATACGTCGTCAAAGATGGTCTCTACGCGCCCATCTTTTCGGGATTTGCTTTAGGATAAATTCAAGCGTTCAGCTTTTGCAGGGTCAGGATTGTCCATTCACCCCGCGTTTCCCGCTCGACCAGGAGACACCCTTGCTCACGCCATGCCGCTAAAACCATCTCGGCCTGCGTTTCAAGAAGCCCTGCAAGAATGATATACCCACCAGGCGCTACCACAGCCGCACCCGCTTTTGCCATCTCGCAAAGAGGTCCGGCCAAAATATTTGCAATCAACATGTCATAAGGGGCGCGCTGTGATACCAAAGGAGTGTTAAAGCCATCACCGGCTTCAAGTGCTATTCCATCAATCACGCCGTTATCGCGCGCGTGCACCTCTGTCAAACGAATTGATTCAGGATCAATATCAATCGCCGTCACACGAGCCTTAAACGCGCGCACAGCAGCAATTGCCAAAATGCCGGAACCTGTGCCCATATCAAGCACATTTTTAAGCGCATGATTATGAGACATTTTTTCGATTGCCGCCAAGCACCCAGCCGTGGTGGGATGCTCACCCGAACCAAAAGCGGTGGCGGCATCAATACGTAACGGCCAACTGTCGTGAGGTGGGGCTTCGGTTACATGCGAACCATAAATCCAGAATCGCCCTACAGATTTGGGGGGGAAACTTTGATAGCTCAACGATAACCAATCTTGGTCCGGTAACGGTTCAATGATGACGTCAGGCAATGCATTTCTTGCAACCTTTGTCAAACGTTGTAGCACATCATGATGATCAGGTTCACCTTCTTCGAAAATGGCTTCAACCTCAACAATTCCATCTTCGTCGCCATCCATCCAACTTACCGATGGGGTCATTTCTTCCAGAGCATCGGCATACGCTTGAGCCTGCGTGGTCTCGGTTGTTAAACGAACGCGCCAGATCGACATGATATCCTTCTTTCTTTAATATTTATCTGCCTTAAGTGCCAAAAACCCTGAGATTTTCTTGCCAAAGGTCGGTATAAGCAAATGTGTTATAGCCGTGTTTACGATGAAAAGAAAGAGAGGCTATATTTTGCACTTCAATAGCAGCAACAAGCGCTTTTATGCCCTGTGAAGCTGCCAACTGCATCACATAACGCATCAGACGACTAGCATACCCCTGCTGTTGAAAGCGCTTCAGCGTTGCAAGATCATGAATAAAACCATAGGGAGTTGTTGTCTCGCCTTGGCGCAGCGAGGCCATTGCAAGACCCACCATGCCGATCTGTTCAAGTGTATCTTTATGTTTGATCAGGTACACAGTATCCGTAAAATCTGGTGATGATTTCTGATTCATCAAAAGCAACAACAAAGCAATACCGTAATCATCATTCGGAAACACGTCGCGATAAATTTTCTCTATCGTCGTACGATCATACTCCTCAGCTTTTTCAATAAATGGAGCGAGTGGCTCATGCTCTTTTTCAAGGTTTACGACCAACCAGTCCATCTGGTTTTTGTTTTCGTAGCCATGCGCTTTCAGAATACTCTCAAATCCGCGACGATCGCCCGTCGTTGCAGGATGAAAAATAAAACTTAGAGCGCGGGTACCTTTGCTGAAAACGGTGGCCTGGCATACGGGAAGAATTTCTTCAATCGGAACGGCATTAAGATCATTTAAAAAACAATAGCTGTTTTGCCCAAGCAACAAAAGTCCAAATGGCAAACTCATTTGCTCATTAAACCAATACCCCTCACCCACACTCAAATGAAATGGAAGATAATGATCCCACATTTCACGATTGTTCAACAAGGGCAGACGTTCTTGTGTCATAGGGATTGATTGCTACATGCATCATTATAGATCACACGCGCGACATCTTTGACGCGGTCGATCTCTTGCGGTGCATCATGAATAATTCGCAACACTGAACAAAATTGATGATGAAACCAGGTCAGCTGTCGCTTGGCATAATTTCGCGTAAGTTGTTGCGCTTTAAGACGCGCCATGTTCAGGTTTATTTCCCCACGAATAAACTGTGCCAACTCCGGCACACCAACTGCTTTCATAATGGGCAATTCAGAATCCAATTGACGCGCAAGCAAGACCCGCACTTCATCTAATGCTCCTTTTTCGAGCATGATATCAAAACGCCGATCACAGTTTTGGTAAAGGATACGCCGTGAAGGTTCAATCATAAACAACTTGAAATTCCAACTTTTAGGAGGCGTATTGATCAATGTATTTTGCCATTGAGGCAGTGTTTTGCCCGTGCTTTTGATAACCTCATAAGCCCGAATTAAGCGTTGAGTATCGTTGGCGTTTAACTTTTCGGCACTTTCAGAATCGATTTTTGCCAACATCGCATGAAAGGCAGCGCCCCCCATCTCACTGTGTAATTGCACAGCCTCAAGACGGGTTTTTGTATCGATCTCGGGCACAGGCGAAAGACCGTGTGTGAGCGCGTGCAAATACATACCACTGCCCCCCACCACAATGGGACACTTGCCCTGATCCAGCACATAACCAATCTCGGCTCGGGCCATATCAAGCCATTTTGCTACCGACCCACGTTCAGCGCCATCCATAACCCCATAAAGGCGATGCGGAAAACGCGCTTCGTCTATGGCATCCGGGCGCGCCGTTAATACCCACAGATCACGATAAAGCTGCAACGCATCAGCATTGACAACAACAGACTCAATGCCATCGCGCATCAAGCATTCGGCCACCTCTAAAGCAACAGCAGATTTGCCGCTAGCCGTTGGTCCGCCGATGACAACAACAGGCTGATAATCAACAGTTAAAACCAAGGTCAACCCTTATCCTTTTGAAATCATGGTATTAAGCTGCCTGAACTTGGCCATGAAAACAAGTTAAATTGCAAAGGTCCCCAATTTATTCTTTTTTGGACAGGCAATCAACAATGGTTTCTGTCATTTGCCGATAGGTGTCTTGATACAATGTGGGAGATAAAGGCAAGGAAGTCGATTCAATATTAATTTCACCTACCTTTAATTTACCCTGTGGATTAAGGGGTTTATAGAGCGTCGGTGATGATTGTGGTTCGCTCAGTAAACAATGGATATTTTTACGCTCGATCAGTTTTTGCATTTGATAAATACGGGCTGCAGAGGGCGGATTCTCAGGATCATACACAATCGGCACTCCCCCTTCGAGGTGATGGTTTGATTCGTAATATTGTAATGCATCGTGACTGAGGAGAAACGGTGTTTTCTGAAAAGGTTTGAGCATGTTTTTTACATCAACATCAAGTGCAGAAAGGCTTTTTGAAAAGTCTTCGGCTCTGGCCTCATAATCAATTTTGTGCTCAGGATCTTGCTCAGAAAGTTTTTGCGCAAGAGCTGTTGCGATGACGTGCGCATTCTCAAGATCAAGCCACAAATGCGGGTCATAAGCGCTTTCAGTATAACCGTTATCGTCAGCTTGATGAGATGGCTCTCCACCTTCTGCAATATGCAAAAGATGAATATGGCTTAAATCACTCAACGCCAAAACCTTGTCGGGTTTTGCTAAAACAGCAACAGGTTTGGCAAGAAATGATTCCAAATTTTTTCCTACCCACATTACCACATCAGCTTCTTGCAACGCACGCGCATCGCCTGGCGTCAGCGTGTGGGTATGAGGAGAATCCTGAGGCCCGATGAGAACTGTCACGCGCACATTTTCTCCGCCCACTGCCTGCGCAATCCCACCAAGTTGAGCCAGTGAAGTCACGACATTCAAGCCCGCAACAGCAGACGTTTTTTCTTCAAGGCGCCGATCGTCGGCATAACTGTGCGGCCCCAGCGTAAGTGCAAGCGCAAGCAAATTAAAAAAAAAACCGTAGAAAAAAACTTTCTTCTTAGGTGGGAAAACGAAACATAATTTTTTCATAGCTGCATCCTTTAGAATGTGATATAAATGTTGTTATGTTATAATATAACACATGTCAAGAGGTTTTATGCTCATTCGTGCTCAAAACATCAGCCTGCGCCATGGCGATAACATTATTTTAGATTCGGTATCGCTTGATATCGAAGAAAATAAAGCTGTTACACTTATTGGTCCTAATGGTGCGGGCAAATCATCACTTTTACGCGCACTGCTTAAGCTTATAAAGCCCACGTCTGGACAGATTGAACATAGCTCTCAGCTTCGTATCGGCTATGTGCCTCAGCGCTTTACACCTGATCCCATGCTCCCTCTAAACGTCAAAAACTTTTTGGCATTGTGGCCTCAAAAAAAACCAGCGATTGAACTGCTGAAGACTCTAGGCGCAGAAGCATTATACGATCGTGCACTGGTCTCGCTTTCGGGAGGAGAAATGCAGCGCGTCTTGCTTGCGCGCGCGCTTTTGAACAATCCCAATTTGCTTGTTTTAGACGAGCCAGCACAAGCCCTTGATGTGCAAGGTCAGTCACGGCTTTATGAAACAATTGCCCTGTTAAAAGCAGAAATGAAATGCGGAATTTTAATGGTTTCTCATGATTTACATATCGTGATGGGAAAAACCGATCATGTGGTTTGCCTCAACAAACATGTTTGTTGTCATGGACATCCAGAAAGCATTGCACAGGACCCCTCTTTTCATGCGCTCTTTGGCATTGCATCGTCTCCATATGCGCCACCGTTTGCGCTTTATCATCACCATCATGATCATGCCCATGATGGCGCATGTCACGTTCCGGAAAAGCTAAATCCCGTCTCATCCACCTGTGCGCGAGATCACCATGCCTGATTTTATGATCTATGCTTTAGCGGCCTGCATCTTGCTTGCTTTTATTTGCGCGCCTTTAGGCTGCTTTCTTGTATGGAGACGTATGGCTTTTTTTGGCGATGTGCTGGCCCATGCCGCTTTGCCTGGATTAGCGTTCGGACTGGCATTCCACCTTTCGCCTACTCTCATGGTCTTTGGCGTGGGCGTGATTATTGCGTTATTACTTAGCAGCCAACAGGGACGTTTTCCTTTACCAAAGGACACACTTTTGGGTGTTATTGGCCCAGCATTTCTCTCAATTGGGCTGATTGCCCTCACCTTTATCCCCGGGGCGAGGGCTGATTTGATGTCTTATCTTTTTGGCGATATTCTTGCGTTACGGCCTTACGACCTTGGCATATTAACGGCAGCTGCCCTTGCCTGTGTCACACTGCTTGCCTGGCTTTGGAAACCTTTGTTAGCTCTCAGCATGCATGAAGAAATGGCCATGCTTGCAGGCTACACCGTCAAGCGTGTGGAAACGCTTTATCATCTGATGCTGGCGCTTGCGATTGCCCTGGGCATTCAACTCGTTGGCGTACTCTTGATGTCTGCACTTCTTCTTATTCCCGCGGCAAGTGCACGCGCATTATCGCGCACGCCCTTTGCGATGGCGATGATGGCAACCATTCTTTCAATCATTGGAAGCGCACTCGGTTTGTTCACATCACTCTATACAAACATCCCCAGCGGTCCGGCTGTTGTGGTTGCGCTTACGCTCCTTTTTTGCCTAACACGCATAAACAGCTATATCAAAACCTAGGCACAAAAAAAGCTGCCGATTAACGGCAGCTTTCTCATTTTCAATAACACCGAACTATTCTTCTTCCGAATGCTCAGCATGTTCCTGCTTCCAGGCGGTCATGGCCGCAATTTCTTTTTCTTGAGCTTCAACGATATCACCAGCCAGTTTACGCACAAAGGGATCATTGCTCTTTTCCAGCGCCACTTTTGCCATATCAATCGCCCCCTGATGATGGGGAATCATGCCATTGATAAAATCTTCGTCCACATCACCCGTTACAGGCACGCTCATCATGCTTTCATGCATTTTATTCATGGCATCGGCATAAACGCTTTGTTCTGATGACGATGAATCAGCTGCTTCAGGTTGCATGCTCATAGGTGCAGCGGCATCATTATGTTCGGTGCTTTCCATTGCATGCGCAAACGAAGCTGAACCCATCACCAAAAGTGATGCCAAAATCAAACCTCTTATTTTCATTATTTTTCTCCCAAGAGTGATTAGAAACCAAACACACTGTTTCATTAGAAACCGAATTGCGCAATTGTCAAATAAACTGTCATTAAAAAAATGAGATAACCATTTTTTTGATCAATCCTGGGACAAAAGCCGCATCCGTAAGGTTTGAGCAGCGTCAGGATTAAACGCATTAAAGATCATTTTTTTAAGTTCCTGAGCATGGAAGTTTGATTGACAAAGCGTTTCAGTCATAAAGGTATCAAGCGAAACCCGCTTTACTGTAATCCGCTCGCCCTTATCCAACTGTGGCGCATGTGTCACACGACAATTTTTTGCGACAAACAACGAGGCACACCACTCAACCTTGCCGCTACTGTAAAAATCACCAAGAAGTTGCCAATTGTTGCTAGTCATCCCACTTTCTTCGCGTAATTCACGTTGTGCAGCAGCAAGCGAATCTTCACCCTTTTCAATCCGTCCACCAAACAAACAGTTATACGCAGGCATTCCGGGCTGTTCTTGATGTGCAAAAAGAACATCCTCACCATCCATCGCGAGCACAAAAGCACTTGATTGACGTTTAATTCCCTCAAAGGTTGCAAGTGATCCATCAAAGAGGGTTTGCGGCCACTGATAGACCTCAAAAATCTCACCTTCAAAGACACATTTTGCATGAGGAGGAATGCGGCCCAATTTAGTCTCCTTTAAACAGCACTTGCGCATGATGTCGCGCTGGTTAGAGCATTTCTGTTTTTTCCTGTCAATCCACAGGGTTATTTAAGATATAGAATATAAAAATCGTGATCAACAACGACTAGAATTGTTGCGTGTCGGCGCAAGCTATGTTACATCCGCGCGGTGAGTGTTTGTCCCCAAACTGACTTGGCAAAGGAGTAACTGTGGCGAATTTTGGAGCAAAATCCGCAATGATTGCCGACCGTTACGCAACCGCGCTGTTCGAGCTTGCCGATAAGGAATCGCAGCACGCAACGATTTTAGCCGATTTTGACCGACTGAAAAACTTGCGCAAGACCTCTTCTGATTTAGATCACGTCCTCTGCTCACCGTTGGTTGAACGCTCACAACAGGCCACTTTACTTACCAAAATCGGCCCTCTTGCGGGGTTAAGCACATTGTTCGTACGCTTTCTTGACGTTTTGGCACGGGCGCGTCGCTTGAATTACCTCGACGACATTCAGGTTTGTTATCAAGAAATGCTGGACAAAAAGGCAGCGATCATGCGGGCCATTGTTTACAGTGCACAGCCGCTGAACCCTAATGATCAAGACAAATTGAAAAACACACTTGCCGCTACACTCTCGGCACAAATTCATCTTGAGCTGCGAATTAAACCGGAGTTACTCGGCGGATTACAAGTACAAATCGGATCAAAAATGGTTGACGCTACCCTTAAAGGCAAGCTTGACCGTTTGGCGTTAATGATGAAAGGGACCATATAAATGGATTTAAGAGCCTCTGAAATTTCCTCAATCATCAAGGAACAAATCTCTGGCTTTAACGCCGAAGCAGAAACAACGGAAGTTGGCCGTGTGATTTCGGTGAACGATGGGGTCGCGCGCGTGCATGGCATGGATCATGTTAAAGCAGGCGAAATGGTTGAATTTCCCGGCGGACTGAAAGGCATGGCCATCAATCTTGAAGCCGATAATGTTGGGATCGTGATTTTTGGCGATGATAGCCAAATTCGCGAAGGCGATACAGTAAAACGCACTGGTGCGATTATCGAGTGCCCTGTGGGAAAAGGTTTATTGGGTCGCGTGGTAAACGCATTGGGCGAGCCATTGGATGGTAAAGGTCCGCTCAGTGATGTCAAAATGACTCGCATTGAGGTGAAAGCGCCCGGCATTATCCCGCGTCAAAGCGTGCATGAACCGATGCAGACAGGTATTAAATCTGTTGATGCGTTGGTGCCGATCGGACGTGGTCAACGTGAGTTGATCATCGGTGACCGTCAAACCGGTAAAACGGCACTGGCACTAGATACGATTCTCAATCAGCGTGCCGCTCACGAAGGCACAGATGAAACCAGCAAGCTTTATTGCGTGTATGTGGCGATTGGTCAGAAGCGCTCCACAGTGGCACAGCTTGTGCGCACGCTGGAAGAAATGGGCGCGCTCAAGTATTCCATCGTTGTGGCGGCAACCGCTTCTGATCCAGCGCCCTTGCAATTCTTGGCACCCTACACGGGCTGCGCCATGGGTGAGTTTTTCCGTGATAATGGCATGCATGCGTTAATGGTCTATGATGATCTTTCAAAACAAGCCGTGGCCTATCGCCAGATGTCCTTGCTGCTACGTCGTCCACCCGGACGTGAAGCGTATCCGGGTGACGTCTTCTATATCCACTCACGCCTATTGGAACGCGCAGCCAAGCTCAACAAAGATCATGGCAGTGGCTCTTTAACTGCGTTGCCTATTATTGAAACACAGGCGGGCGACGTTTCTGCTTATATTCCCACCAACGTAATTTCCATTACTGATGGCCAAATCTTTCTTGAAACAGGTTTGTTTTACAAGGGCGTTCGCCCTGCCATCAGCGTGGGTTTGTCGGTAAGCCGCGTTGGCGGTGCCGCACAGATCAAAGCAATGAAACAGGTGGCGGGTACATTACGCCTTGATCTGGCACAGTATCGTGAAATGCAGGCATTCTCGCAGTTCGCTTCCGACCTTGACGCATCGACGCAAAAACTTTTGGCCCGGGGCGCACGTTTGACAGAGCTTTTGAAGCAAGGTCAGTATCAACCGCTCGCCGTTGAAGAGCAGGTTTGCGTTCTTTTCGCTGGCGTAAAAGGTTATCTGGACAAAATCAAAGTTGATGATATTAGCCGCTTTGAAGAGCAACTTCTGCAAGCGTTACGTGCACGTGGAACGGATCTGCTTACCAGCATCCGCACCGATAAGGCCCTAAAACCTGAAACCGAAGAGCAGCTTAAATCGTTCCTCGAGGCCTTTGTCAAAGGCTTTATGTAAACGATGACGCAATAACGGGAGTGTGAGCATGCCCAGCTTGAAGGAATATCGAATTCGCATTGCGAGCGTCACCTCAACGCGAAAAATAACAGCCGCGATGAAGATGGTCGCTGCCAGCAAATTGCGCCGCGCCCAAGAACAAGCTGAAATTGCCCGCCCTTACGCCCAACAAATGCGACGCCTGTTGGAATTTGTTGCATCGGAAACACGCTCTGGCGTCGTGCTTCCCAAGCTCGTTTCAGGAACAGGTGCATTTAATAAACAATTATTGATCGTCTTCACCTCTGACCGCGGTTTGTGTGCAGGCTTTAATGCCAATGTTGTGCGTGATGCACGCCGTCATCTTTATACGCTGATTGCCGAGGGTAAAGATGTCAGCATTATCACCGTAGGGCGTAAAGGACGAGAGCTGCTAAAGCGCGAATTTTCACCCTACATTGTTGAAAGTTTTGAGGGGATCGGCAAAAAGCACCTCACCTTTGCTGATGCACAAAAAATCGCCGCACGAGTTTTTACATTATTTGATGCTGGAAAAGTTGACGTCGCCACCATGTTTTATAACCGCTTTAATTCGGTTATTTCACAGGTGCCGATGGCGCGCCAGCTCATCCCCTTTTATATTCCGCGCAACACCGAGCCACTAAAAGAAGCACATTCCGTTCATGAATTCGAACCATCGCAAGAATGCCTTCTCAATCAGCTCGTACCACAAAATGTAACAATGCAGATTTTCCGCGCACTTCTGGAAAGTGCAGCAGGCGAGCAGGCCGCACGCATGACAGCAATGGACAATGCAACCCGCAACGCCAGCGAGATGATTGCAAAACTCACATTAAAGTATAACCGAGCCCGTCAGGCTTATATCACAAAAGAATTGATCGAAATCATCTCCGGTGCCGACGCCGTAGGATAACTAAAGGAGCCAACATGACAGAACAAACCATCCACTTTGCGACGTCCGGAAAAATCACGCAGGTTTTAGGTCCGGTTGTTGACGTTCAGTTTAATGGTGAGCTGCCGCCCATCCTGAGTGCACTTGAAGTTAAAAACGACAACAACCGACTGGTGTTGGAAATCGCGCAACACTTGGGTGAAAAAACTGTTCGCACCATCGCGATGGATTCAACCGATGGGTTGGTACGTGGCCAAGAAGTCATCAGCACCGGCGCGCCGATTTCTGTTCCTGTGGGACCGGAAACGCTAGGACGCATCATGAATGTGTTGGGTGAACCCGTCGATGAACGCGGGCCGTTGCAAACCACCCGTCGCGCTCCCATTCACCGCGCTGCCCCCGCTTTCTCGGAACAGTCAACGGAAAGTGAGGTTTTGGTCACGGGGATCAAAGTCGTTGATCTATTAGCCCCCTACCTTAAAGGCGGGAAGATCGGCTTGTTTGGTGGTGCGGGTGTTGGCAAAACTGTTTTGATTATGGAACTGATCAATAACATCGCCAAAGCACATGGCGGTTACTCGGTTTTTGCTGGGGTGGGTGAACGCACCCGTGAAGGAAACGATCTCTACCACGAAATGATTGAATCCGGCGTGATCAAAACAGATGGCCCCGGCTCAAAGGTGGCGCTGGTTTATGGCCAGATGAATGAACCACCGGGTGCACGCGCACGTGTTGCGTTGTCCGGCTTGACACAAGCGGAATATTTCCGTGATGAAGAAGGACAGGATGTGCTGTTCTTTGTCGATAACGTTTTCCGCTTCACCCAGGCTGGATCAGAAGTTTCGGCTCTTTTAGGCCGCATTCCCTCGGCTGTGGGCTATCAACCCACGCTGGCGACGGAAATGGGCGCCCTGCAAGAACGGATTACAACCACCAAAAAAGGGTCGATCACGTCTGTACAGGCGATTTATGTTCCTGCTGACGACCTTACAGACCCTGCACCTGCGACATCGTTCTCGCATTTGGATGCGACGACCGTTCTCAGCCGCCAGATTGCCGAGTTGGGAATTTATCCAGCAGTTGATCCACTTGATTCAACATCTCGCGTGCTTGATCCGCGCGTGGTGGGAGATCATCACTACAAGGTTGCGCGTGAAGTACAGCGTATTTTGCAGACCTATAAAAATCTGCAGGATATTATCGCAATTTTGGGCATGGATGAATTGAGTGAAGATGATAAACTCGTGGTTTCACGCGCCCGAAAGATTCAACGTTTCTTATCGCAACCGTTCCATGTAGCAGAAGTATTTACAGGATCGCCGGGTGTTTTTGTCAAGCTGGATGATACCATCAAAGGATTTGAAGGTATCGTAAAGGGCGAATATGACAGCATTCCTGAAGCAGCCTTTTATATGGTTGGCACAATTGACGATGTGCTGGCCAAGGCGAAGAAAATGACGGACGCTGCTGCATAGGTGTGACTTTAAAAAGCGCGGTTGGGTATTTATGAGAAAGCATGACTATGTATGTTTTGTACATTCTTTTACCCGCTATCTGCGATGTCATGTTTAACGACAAAAAAGGCACGACAAAAACAGCGAGGCTTGTTTCCCGCTAATGTTTACAATTATCGAGGACTCGCTTTTTAATCAATACATGGCTAGGATGGTGCAACATTTGATAAACACCATTTGAAAAAGGGGAAAGCAATGACACTGCGCGACACATTCATGGCTGATTTAAAAACCGCCATGCTGGCAAAAGAAACGATCAAGGTAGCAACATTGCGCCTGATACTTTCTACCCTGAAAGACAAAGATATTGCTGCCCGCACTGCCGAAAACACGCATACCGGTTTGGGTGACGAGCACATTCTTTCAATGCTGCAAGGCATGATCAAACAGCGCAAAGATTCAATTGAGCAATATCAAAAAGGCAATCGCCAAGATCTGGTCGACCGTGAGCAAGCCGAAATCAATGTGATTGAAAACTATCTCCCTCAAGCCATGAATGACACAGAAATGGATCAAGCCATCGGCGCCACCATTACCACCATCAATGCGGCGGGCGTAAAAGATATGGGTAAAGTCATGGCTGAACTTAAAGCCAAGTATGCCGGACAGATGGACTTCACCAAAGCCAGTGCGCTGGTTAAACAAAAACTGGCAGGATAGAAAATGTCTTTTCCTCCCTCATTTTTGGAGGAGATACGAAGCCGACTGTCCTTGAGTGAAGTAATTGGCCAGCGCATTAAACTTACACGCGCGGGGCGTGAGTTTAAGGGGTGCTGCCCATTCCACAATGAGAAAACGGCCAGCTTTACTGTGAATGAAACCAAAGGTTTTTTTCACTGCTTCGGCTGTGGCGCACATGGCGATGTGATCAGCTTTGTAATGCAGAACGATCGCCTCTCATTCCATGAAACCATTGAGATTCTGGCGAATAAAGCCGGGCTGGACGTACCACAATTCTCACCCCAGGAAGTCGCCAAAGCACAACAACAAAAGACACTTCATCAAATTTGTGAAACCGCCGCCCAGTGGTTTGAACAGCAGCTACATTCAACAGCTGGCCGCGCCGCATTGGCCTATGCCCAATCGCGAGGCTTAAAAGAAAATGATCTTCATCGATTTCGGTTGGGGTATGCACCGCTTGATGGTCAGGCTCTTATTCAACATCTCAAGGGATTAGGGTTTGAGACAGCCTTGATGATTGAAGCAGGAATCGCCCGTCAACGTGAAAGCGATGGACAAACCTATGCTTTTTTTCGTGATCGGTTGATGTTTCCGGTTGCGGACCGACGGGGGCGTGTTGTTGCTTTTGGTGGACGTTTAATCAGTGGGGATGGACCAAAATACATCAACAGCCCCGATCACCCCCTTTTTCATAAAGGCAAGCTTCTTTATAATCTTTCCCGGGCCAGAGAGGCCGCTCCACGCGGTGCCCCAGTGATTGTGGTGGAAGGCTATATGGATGTTATCGCGCTGGTTAAAAATGGTTTTGAGGCCGCTGTCGCTCCCCTCGGCACCGCTCTAACCGAAGAGCAAATGGAAGAGCTGTGGAGGCTGGGCGCCAGCGAAGGCGATCCCATTTTGTGTTTTGATGGTGACTCAGCCGGACAACGGGCTGCCGAAAGGGCGCTGCTGCGCGCCCTGCCGCTGTTAAGTGCTGGAAAAACCTTTCGATTTGCTTTTTTACCTCATGGTCAAGACCCTGACGATCTGCTCAAAAGCGCCGGCATCGCGGGTATGAATGAGGCGCTGAAGACGGCTATACCTCTGGTGGATATGCTCTGGCGACTCGAAAGTGGTCGCCGCCCCCTCAATACGCCAGAAGCCCAGGCCGGTCTCAAAAAAGCGTTAGAAGACCAAATTAAGCTCATGGCTGATGCCACAGTTCAAAAATTTTATCGCGCCGCCTTTGGCCGCCGCCTTGACGAGCAATTTCAAAAACCCGCCCAAGCTTACAAAAACACTAACTATAACAACAAATTATCTAAATTTAACCGCGCCATCCCCCCCTCACCCCCACCCCCTTTACCCCATCCACAAATCATTTGGCAAAGGCAGTGTCTTTTGGCACTTTTGCGCTATCCTCAACTGTTTGATGAGGTTGGTGTGCAACTCGTAACACTTGAATTAAAGGGGCCGCTTGACAAACTCTGGCAAGCTGTTGTTACTAACATCGAAAATCAGCCGAGTCTTGACTCGTCTGGCCTGCGTGAGCGTTTGCGCGATTTGGGGTGGGATGATCCGCTAAAATCCATTCTCGCCCAAGGGGTTGAGGCACGCGCATGGTTGAAAGAGGGGGAGACAATCGACGACGTACGAGCAGGCCTGCAAGACATTATTGCGCTTCACCACCGCCATGCCACACAAGCAACGTTTAGACAGATGGCTCAGCAATACGAGCAGCAAACAGATGATGAAATGCGGCGGCGCATCTCCGCCATGCGACAAGAATTAAATCACGATCATGATGAGCGCTAAACCATAGGCGCAAACAGACAACAACGATGAAGGTAGAGGGGCAGCATTAGGAATGGCAACACGATCAGGAAAAGATAAACCAGTTGAAAATTCGCAAGCAGATACAGGCACTGGGGCAAAAATCCCGGTCGCTTTGCGACGTCTGCTGAACAAGGGCAAAGAACGCGGCTACGTTACATATGACGAACTCAATGCAGCACTGCCCTCTACCGAAACAGCAGCAGAATTCATTGAAGATATTATGGCGATGCTGTCAGATCTTGGCATCACCATTGTTGAAGTTGAAGAAGCAGAAGAAATGGAAGCCGCCCGCACCGAAGGTGAAGAAGAAGGTGAAGAAGACGGCAGCACATCCGACGACGATGATGAGCGCGGCGGCAATGTCGAAGATGGCGAAGGTAGCCGCACAGATGATCCAGTGCGCATGTATTTACGCGAAATGGGCTCTGTAGAACTGCTTTCACGCGAAGGCGAAATTGCCATTGCCAAACGCATTGAAGCGGGTCGGGAACAGATGATCGGGGGTATTTGTGAAAGCCCCCTCACCATTCGCGCGATCATTCAATGGCATGAAGCATTACGTGCAGGTGATCTGCTCTTGCGGGATATTATTGATCTTGAAGCCAGCATGGGCGGCGCTCCTGAAAACATTGAAGAAGCTGCCAACGCCGAAGAAGAGATAACAACCGCTGAGGAAGAGCCAGAAGAAATTGAAGGCGAAGAAATCAGCGATGAAGAAAGCGCCCTCTCGCTTTCGGCAATGGAAGAAAAGCTTCTGCCTGAAATTTTGCAGATTTTTGATGAAGTCACCAGCACTTGGAAAAAAATGGCCAAAGTGCAGGAATCACGCATGGACTTGATCAGCAAGGGCAAACAACCCGATGCTGCAACAGAAAAGAAATACTTGTCCTTCAAACAAAAAATGGTTGAACTGCTCAACCAGGTGCGCTTGAACAATGGACGTATCGAGCAGGTTGTCGATCAATTGTACGGCTTTAACCGCCAACTCCTGACTCTTGAGGGTCGCCTGTTGCGCCTGGCGGTCGACAGCAAGGTGAAACGTGAAAGCTTCCTCTCTGAGTATCAGGGCCACGAAATCGATCCTAAGTGGGTAAGCAAAGTTGCAAAAATCGACAAAAATTGGGCTAAGTTCGTTGAAAAATATGAAGCTGAAATAAACGAAATTCGTGACAGTGTGAGCATGATTTCGTCACGCTCGAATCTCCCAATTTCAGAATTTAAGCGCATCGTCTCGACTGTACAAAAAGGTGAACGCGAAGCGAGTCGTGCTAAAAAGGAAATGGTAGAAGCCAACCTTCGCTTGGTAATCTCCATTGCCAAAAAATACACCAATCGTGGTTTGCAGTTTCTGGATTTGATTCAGGAAGGCAATATTGGCTTGATGAAGGCCGTTGATAAATTTGAATACCGTCGAGGTTACAAATTCTCGACCTACGCAACATGGTGGATTCGCCAAGCGATTACCCGCTCGATTGCTGATCAGGCGCGCACCATCCGTATCCCTGTTCACATGATCGAAACGATTAATAAGCTGGTACGCACAAGTCGGCAGATGATGCACGAGATCGGACGGGAACCCACACCGGAAGAACTGGCCGAACGTTTGCTGATGCCGCTTGAAAAAGTACGCAAGGTTTTAAAAGTTGCAAAAGAGCCAATCTCGCTTGACACCCCGATTGGGGAAGAAGATGACACCCACTTGGGTGACTTTATTGAAGACAAGAATGCCATTCTGCCCGTTGATGCAGCCATTCAAAGCAACTTGCGCGAAACAACAACCCGTGTCCTTTCGACCCTCACACCGCGTGAAGAACGTGTTTTGCGTATGCGTTTTGGTATCGGCATGAACACTGACCATACACTTGAGGAAGTGGGACAGCAGTTTAATGTAACACGCGAACGTATTCGCCAAATTGAGGCCAAAGCCTTGAGAAAATTGAAACACCCAAGCCGCTCACGCAAACTGCGTAGCTTTTTGGATACATAAGGGTCACTCCGTCGTGTTTAAAAGAGTGCTTCGGCACTCTTTTTTTTGCGCATAAATCCGTCGCTCTTGTTTAAAGATTATGGGTTTTCTTTTAATGTCAATGCTCTACATTGCGGGTATGACAACGCCTACACCTGCTGAAACACCCCAACTTCCTCCCGTTGATCTTGCTGCACCCCTTAAGACCGTGCAAGATACAGCAACTACGTTTTCAAGTGAAACAATCGCATGGCTTCAAAGCGCGACATTGCAGGCCGTTTCAACGGTCGTGATAGCAGTTATTTTTGGATTCATACTCCGGGCGATACGGAAATTTTTATTAAAACTTATCGCGGGAAAAGATCAACAAGAGCCGCAGCAAGGTGTGCGGATGGTTGCTTATCGACTTATTAAAAATACAAGCGTCATTTTTTTAACCATTGTCGGCTTTTGTATGGTGAGCCTGTTCCTTGAACTCCCTAAAGGTGTGCAAAAGGGTTTTGATCTGGCATTTATGATTACAGGGGTTTTGCAAGCCGGATTGATTGTTCGTGAAATTATTTTAATGACAATCGAGCAACGTTTCTGGAACAGCAGCATAACTGGTGGTGTGCCGCTTGCCAGCGCACTGGGCGTGATGGGCTGGCTTGTCAATGTGGCGGTGTGGTCGCTGACGGGCCTCTTGCTGCTGGACAACCTCGGCGTAAATGTAACCGCTCTTATTGCGGGCTTGGGTATTGGCGGTTTGGCCATCGGCTTGGCTGCACAGGGAATTATCTCGGATCTTTTCTCTGCGCTTTCGATTGTATTTGATCGCCCGTTCGTAAAAGATGACTTCATTATTTTCGGCGATAAAATGGGATCGGTTGAGAAGGTCGGACTCAAAACAACCCGGGTACGCGCACTGTCGGGTGAAATGATCGTGGTGTCAAACAATCACCTTTTGGGTGAAGTCATTCACAACTATCGTCAAATGCTTGAACGTCGTATAGTTTTCACTTTAGGCGTGGAATACTCAACGTCCCCCGATAAAATCGAAACGATACAAACAATCATAAAACAAGCCATTGAAGAGCAAAAAGATTGCCGTTTTGATCGCGCACACTTTATTCGATTTGGCGAAAGTTCGCTTGATTTTGAAGTGGTTTACTATTTTAGGGGTAAGGATTACAATCCTTACATGGATGCCAATCAAGCTATCCTACTCAAAATTATGCGGGCGTTTGTAAAGGAAAATATTCAGTTTGCCTTTCCCACGCGCACAATACACATTACAAGCCCAATTGCTGTTACGTCATTATAGGAAACAAGCGCATGAAAAAGTTTATGTCTTTGGCAGTATTAACGTTGACTTTGTGGTCTTCGCCCAGCGCTTTCCTGCAATTGGTGAAACATTCATTGGCGATTCTTTTGCGCACTTTCCTAGGGGCAAAGGGGCCAATCAGTCCATTGCAGCCGCCCGCGCGGGAGCGAATGTAAGCTTTGTTGGCAGTGTTGGCAAAGATGAGGATGGCGATTACATGGTTTCGTACCTCAGAGAAAATCATGTTCACTGCGATGAAATTACCCGTCTTGAGACCAGTACTGGCGCCGCACTTATTACCGTTGCCAAAAAAAACAACAATACAGTCATGATTGTAACGGGTGCAAATTTTGCACCCCCCACGCATGAATTGGGAGAAGTATCCATTGATGCCAACGCATATTGTCTTGCACAGTTGGAGGTTCCGGTTGATTCAATTTACGCTTTTTTCAGAATGCCGAGAAAAATGGGTGCAAAAAAATTCTTAACACCGCTCCTGCGTCGGAAGATGCGACAAAGCTTTTTACCTTGAGCGATATCATCATCATGAATGAGGTAGAAGCCGGCTTTTATCACGGTCATGATGTTACCACAAAAAATGTCACGCAGGCGGCCAGCGCTATACGGCAAAAATATGCCCTCAAAAAAGATGTAAAACTTATATTCACCTTTGGCGCTAACGGGATTTATTTCGATGCGCACGATGAGTCATTTTTTATCCCAGCCCACACGGTGAATGTGGTTGACACCACCGGCGCCGGTGACTGTTTTTGCGGTGCGTTTGTCTCATATCTTGCCATGCATAATGCGCATGACATGAAGGCTGCGATTGAATTCGGTAATGCTGCTGCCGCACTTTCTGTTGGATGCAAAGGCGCCGCCAGTAGCATGCCCCATCACCACGAAACGGCAGCATTGCTTATGGAGGCACAGCCTCGCCCAATTATTAATGGCGCAGGATCTTAAGCGCCTCCACACTTGCCAAAACAAATTGGTAGTGATTGCTGTATCCAATCCGATTGGCAATCGCCTCGCCGGGGTGTTCATCACACGCTTTTAGCCAAGCGTGAATATGCTTCTCTACTTCTTCGAGCGATAGTTTTTCGATCCAACAATCCCAATTGGAGCGGCAGACATTAAAATGCAGAACGGGAGCATCCTGTTCTGGATCACATCTCACTTTGATAAACTGATAACGATGAGGTTGAAATATTCCATTCAACATACTTTACCTCCTTGATAAAATTATTTCGACAAACGCAGTCGCGATAAATCTACAGCAATGGTTTTAAAAGCTGCCGTTAAATCATCTGCATTTACTGCGTCAAAAAAATGCGATGAATCGCCAACACAGTTTTGAAAAAGTGTTCGAGTGGATGAAGCTCCGCTGGGCAAATCAAAAAGAATGGCATACAGCAAAGTGCCCGACGCTCGAATGTTTTGACAAATCTCAAGCACCTTATTGTTGATCTGACTCACCGCACTCGAACTGACCGTAGTCCCCAAACGACCATCATATAAATAACCGTAAGGGGTGTTTGAGCCATGACAAAACGCACCGACACAGCTATTGAAAACATTTTCACCGTCCGTCATAATAATAACGGCTTTGTAATTATCGGGTGCATTGTAATCATACGGATGCTCTGCCTCTA
Source organism: Bdellovibrionales bacterium (assembly GCA_039808765.1). Lineage (GTDB taxonomy): Bacteria > Pseudomonadota > Alphaproteobacteria > UBA2400 > UBA2400 > JBDHTQ01. The sequence goes on along the minus strand of JBDHTQ010000004.1, from coordinate 189,391 downwards.
CCCCCTGCCACCACCCACGCCATAAGGGAGAAATACTGCGCCATCCCCAAATGAGGCCCATTGGCGTCATCGTGCCGCCGTAATAGATAGAGGGATAAAGGGCATCAACGGTTGCCTTGGCGACAAGGCGACTATTTTGCAGTGGGGATATCGGTGTGCCGCAGCCCGAGTTATAGCCATAACCATACTGGCTATTTAAATTTGCGACCTGAGCCGGTAATCGTCCACGATACTGCCACTGAATGCTGCCACTCGTACTTGTCCCCGAGACATGGGTGGGCGGCATCGTTCCAGTGGTGGTGTTGCTGGTATTGGAGCGGTAGAGGTAATACCACGGATTAACCCGCTCATCCCCGGTTGAAAGAACTTCTCCACTCACCCACATGCGCTCCCACAGGCCCCAGCTGATCGATCCATCTGACGCAATTCCAAAGCGATGAAGAGGTGTGCTCGTCCCCGTGGTGCCGCCGGTATAGGCATAATATATATTACCGCCTACTCCGGGATAAGAAGATGTGCGATACGACCACGTAATCCCCCCCACCGTTTGCGAACCACTGGAATGGCTTGGCCCGCTTCCCCCTGACGTGGTGCCAGAAGTCGTAGCCGTATAAATTTTACCTGAACTAACACGACACGCACCGGCTGTAAGTGTTTCTCCGCTCTCCCAGTTGGGACAGTTGGGGGCAAACCGACAACTTCCCACCGCGACGCTTGAGTTGGGCTGCCAAATCGGGCATGAAACTGGTGCATAACCGGGCGACCCCGGATAGGCATTGTACCAGTAAACCCACGATACAGCACCATCTGAAACACTTCCGGAGGTACCAGTGGGTGCACTGTTGCCCGTTGTTCCTGATGTTGTCGCTGTGTAAATTTTCCCATCACTCATGCGACAAATGCCAGGCACAATCCCCTTTTCATCGGACGACCAATCCGGGCAGGTGGGACCAAAGAAAGAATCAGCATATGGCACGAATGCCTGCTTGGATGGGTTTTCTTCGGTTGTGTCGTAATGTGGAGTACCCCCTGAATCCAACCGTTCAACCACGCACCCTCGCCACCCTGAAGCAGAAGGAAAAGGACCAGAATTCCACGGTATTGCCGCTTGGGATCCCGCAGCCAACCAACTGCCATGAGAACTCCCCACATTGACGTTTTGCACAAACGGAACAATGCTGACGTACACGCCTTCATCGCTGTCTTTGTTGTTGTAGAGAATATCCAGCAATAAATTCGCGGCATCTTTGGCCGCACCCATCTTATAATTTCCAGCACTATCGTTATTGCTCATTGACCCTGTTGTATCGATCACCACCCCCACTTCAAGCGTTGTTTCATTGCGCACAATTTGGGAAGATTGGCCAACGGTAATCTTGTTTGTGCCTAACACTTTGGCGAAAATCATGGGCACCTCGGACGTGGCGCTCACCTGAAGCGTGCCAGCAACGGGATCGTCCGTAATCACCAAATCCGAAAAGGTTGCGTCATATTTACCGACATTAATGTTTTCGTTAAAAAATGCCTGAATAGTTTCATTCCGTTTTTCTTCCGAGAATAACCGCCCCCCCGCCAAGGCCGCAGCATCCAAACTTTGCTGCAATTGGCTACGAACAGAAAAAGTTCGCGCGGCGTCCACAGCCAACCCCACAATCCCGATCAAAGGAATCAGCAACAATCCTGTCAAAATAAGAATGTTTCCTTCCTCATTGCGCATATACGAATCAGAGATCAGTCGCTTAAAAACACTCATTTTCCTTTTTTCTCCTCCGCGACTTCCATCAAATCCAAAAACCACACGAATTATGACACAAATTTGCTAAAAGCCCCTTGTAGGACAGTTAATTTATCCGCAGATAATTTAAAGTTTTTTTAACTGCAACACACCTTTAGGCACGATATAAGATTTTCAACATCCTGAAAAAAAATAAATCCACCATGGTACGGTATTTTTTGACTGAATTTCTTCGCAAGTCGCGCTATACGTGAGGCATGAACGATTCAACCACCCACCGCACCTCACCACCATCTGAAAAAGATGCGGCTTATTTTGTTTTAGCACGCAAGTATCGTCCTAAAATCTTTGCTGACTTAATGGGTCAAGAGGCACTGGTTCGCACCCTAACTAATGCGTTTGCAGCGAATCGCATTGCCCATGCTTTTATGCTGACAGGGGTGCGGGGTGTCGGAAAAACCACAACAGCACGTATTATCGCCAAAGGCTTGAACTGCGTTGAAGGACCAACCATCACCCCCTGCAATGTCTGCGAATCATGCGTGAGCATCGCCGAGGGCCGCTGTGTCGATGTGTTAGAGATGGACGCAGCATCACGGACGGGTGTTGAAGACATTCGAGAAATCATTGATGGCGTCAAGTATGCACCGACGTCAGTTCGCACCAAAGTTTATATCATTGATGAAGTGCACATGCTGTCCAAAAACGCCTTCAACGCACTTTTGAAAACGCTTGAAGAACCACCACCGCACGTCATTTTTATTTTTGCCACCACTGAAATTCGTAAAGTTCCAATCACGGTTTTATCGCGCTGTCAACGGTTTGACCTTCGTCGACTGACCATGGAAGAACTGATGGCGCTTTTCACAAAAATTGCCGATGCGGAAGCAGTAGAAATTGATCAAACATCAAAACAGCTGATTGCCCGCGCAGCAGATGGGTCGGCCCGTGATGGCCTATCCTTGCTTGATCAGGCTATTTCTCAAGGTGGCGGCACGATTAATGCCGTGATGGTCCGCACCATGCTGGGGTTAGCAGACCAACGCAATGTGTTGGACATCTTGAGTTTCACATTAGACGGCAATGCTTTTGAGGCCCTGCAACGCCTGAATCAACTGCACACAGCTGGTGCTGATGCGTTAATTGTCTTGCAGGATATGCTGCAATTTGTGCACCAGTTGTCGCGTTTCAAAATTCTTCCTGAAGGCAAAGCCGATACTACACTTTCTGTAGACGAACAAAAAGGCATGAAAGAGCTGGCTGAAAAATTTGGCACCCCTGCGCTCGCACGTGCTTGGCAAGTTTTGCTCAAAGGCATTCCCGAAGTTCAGATGGCACCTCAGCCTATGGCAGCGTTGGAAATGCTTTTGATTCGCCTTGCTCATATTGGTACACTTCCTTCGCCGGGTGAATTGATCAAAAAACTTTCCCAAGAAGGCGCACAGTCGATGTTGGCAGGACAGACACTCTCCACTTCGTCTGCAGCAGCGCAGGGGCCACAGTCTTTCCGCACAGTTCGCCTTCAGCAAAGCAATACAGGAACACTTTCTGCTGTATCAAAACAGCCAGCAGAAGCCCCCTCCCCTGCACAACACGCTCACATTGCGCTTAACGACTGGCGTAGTCTTGCCACCCTCATTTCAAACAAGCGCGAAATGACCTTATATGGTCAAATTTATAACTTTATTGAATGTCAGAATTTTGCTTATGGGCGACTAACGCTTTATCCGCGTGCTGGCGCTCATTCCTCTATCACCACGCGGCTTTCGCAACTGCTTAGCCAATGGACAAACCAGCCGTGGATGATCTCAATTGCACAAACCTCTTCTCACCTCACGTTAGCAGAAGAAGATGAGGCCACGCATAAAAACATCTTAGCTGAAGCGCATGAACATCCTCTGGTCAAAGCCGTATTACTGGCATTCCCCGGCTCCAAACTTGAAAATGTTCGTGATGTCATTCAAATTGATGAAAACACTCGGGTACCCCCCGACACCTCTTCACCCCCATCGGACCAGCGTATGCACGATGAATCTGTTGTCGATTTTTCATCGCATGATCATTTGTCCGAGTATTTAAACGACGAAAGCGAGGAAGATTAAAAATGAATTTTGCCCTAATGATGAAACAAGCTCAACAAATGCAAACCAAAATCGGTGCGGTCAAAGACCAGCTGGCACAAACCGAATTTACAGGCACCGCTGGTGGCGGCGCGGTCAGCGTCACATTGACGGGCAACGGCATTGCGCGTGCGGTAAAAATTGATTCTGCATTGCTAAAGGAAGGTGAAACCGACATGTTGGAAGATTTGCTGGTTGCCGCAATTAATGACGCTCACACAAAGAGTGAAACAGCTTCCAACACTGCCATGAAAGACGTAATGGGTGGCTTAAACTTGCCACCTGGCGTGTCACTTCCTTTCTAACAACGAAGGATAAAAGCAACACATCATGATGGGCGCTGAACTTGAGCATTTGATCACGCTGCTGGGCCGTCTGCCCGGCCTTGGCCCGCGCTCGGCCCGTCGTGTTGTGCTTCATCTCTTTCGCAAACGTGACCAATTGCTGCGGCCCCTCGCACAAGCCTTGATCGAGGCCGACGATAAACTAACGTCATGCACGCTTTGCCATAATCTTGATGTGATTGATCCCTGTCACCTTTGCCAGGATCATCGCCGCGAGGCAACCCAACTCTGTGTGGTTGAAGATGTCGCTGACCTGTGGGCGATGGAACGCACCCACGCTTTCAAGGGACGTTATTTTGTTCTTGGTGGCGTTTTATCAGCACTTGCTGGCGTAACACCCGAGCAACTTCACGTGCCCCAATTAGTGCAACGCGTGCGCGATGAAACCATTCATGAAGTCATCATGGCCTTGCCTGCCACAGTGGATGGACAAACCACGGCACACTACGTCAGCGATGCGCTTAAATCGTTGGATATTCGCATCAGCTCACTTGCACAGGGTGTGCCGCTCGGTGGTGAATTGGATTATCTCGATGAAGGGACGCTGATTGCTGCTCTGCAAGCCCGGCGAAGCGCATGATGGTAACAATTATAATCTTTACGCTCGCCGCTCTTTTCGGCGCAATTTGCGGATACTTTTATGCCACAACCCGTGCATTACGGGAACAAACCGGCTTGGCTACCGCACTCGCTCAAGCGCAACAACGCGAAGAAACACTCAAGCAAGCCGCAGCGCAGCAAAATGAAAACATGAAGCTGTGGTTTGAATCAACAGCCCACAAAATCATGCAAAATACCTCAGAACAATCCCGTCAACAGATCGATGTTTTGTTAACTCCCATGAAAGAACGTATTGAGGGTTTTCAGAAAAAAGTGGAGGATGTTTATGGCAAAGAAGCCGAGCAACGCATCAGCCTTAAAGCACAAATCGAACAGCTTAACCTCTCCAACAAAACATTAAGCGCAGAAGCTGATAGCCTCGCCCGCGCGCTTAAAGGTCAATCCCAAAAACGCGGACAATGGGGAGAAATGATTCTCGAAAATATATTGTCACTATCGGGTCTAAAAGAAGGAGTTGATTATATTCCGCAAGGCGAAGGGCAACGTTTGCGCAACGAAGAGGGTACACTGCTTAAACCTGATTTCATTATTAATTTATGCAATAATCGCAAAGTTGTGGTGGATTCAAAGCTGTCCTTGATTTCATACATCAATCTTACAGCCACCGAGACAGAAAACACACCAGAAGACAAAACGCATTTACAAAATGTTTTCGTCCAATCCATCCGTAACCATATAAAAGAATTGTCAGGTAAAAAGTATCAGGATCAAGGCAGCTTGCTTGCCCACGAGTATGTACTGCTTTTTATGCCGATTGAAAGTGCCCTTGCGCTTGCCCTCGACCTTGATTCTGAGTTAATGTCTTTTGCATGGAGCAAACGCGTGGTGCTGGTGGCGCCCTCCACGCTGCTGCTCACGCTCAACATTATTAACGCCGCCCTGCAACTTGAAAAACAAGAACAAAATGCTCAGCATATTGCCCTTGAAGCAGCAAATCTTTATGAGCAGGTGCGTTTAGTGATCGAAAGCGTAAATGAGGTTGATAAACACCTGACCTCGGCACGCGCCGCACACGAGACGCTCGTCAAACGGCTTGCCGCAGGGCGCGGAAACCTGCTGCGGCAGGTTGAAGGATTTCGCGCCAAAGGGGTTCGCGTAAAAAAAGAGATCACATCACTAAAAATTGAAAATAATGACATCACACCCGAGGATTTTTCCGACGATGAAAATGAGACACTTTTGCCCACATCTTAAGGAAAAACTCCCCTTATCACGTTCTTTAATTGACAGGTCCGCGCGACTGGGTCAATCAATACCTATGCGCCGCATTTTTTTCGCCTTTCTATTGACAACGTGCGTCTTGAGTTCGCCTGCATTTTTTGCATCTGCGCTGGCCGACGACACACCAGCGCAAACAGTTGCATACAATAAAGCCAAAACACCCAATGAAAAAGCAACGGGGGGAATTGCCCCAATCGCTCCTGCAACGGCTTCTTCAGCTGTGTCCACATCCGAAGCAGCACAAAAAGATCTACCTGTGCTTTTGGATGCCCTTAAAATCATTTATGATGACAAAGCCCAAAAAGTAACCGCAGAAGGCGATGTCCGCTTGCACTATGACACCCAGATTATGAAAGCAGATCGTATGGTTTATGACCGCAAGCTTGATCTGGTGACAGCCGAAGGTCACGTTACACTTTGGCAAAACACTGGCGATGTGATGTTTGCAGAAAGGGTTATTTTAAGCCGTGATATGAAACAAGGATTCATTCAGCAAATTGGCTTATTGATGTCTGATAATTCACGCTTTGTGGCGGTTGAAGGGGAGCGAACAGAAGGGCGCTTCATTCGCATGAATCGTGCGCTGTATACGGCTTGCGATGTCTGCAAAGAGGATCCGAGCAAACCCCCGCTCTGGCAGGTGCGTGCAGACCGTATTATTCACGATAATGTGCGCAAGGATGTTTATTACCGCAATGCCACATTGGAAATGGGGGGGGTACCGATTTTTTTTACCCCCTATCTCGCGCACCCCGACCCAACGGTTGACCGTCGCTCCGGCTTTCTGGCCCCGGTCTTGGGATCGCGTAACAACCTTGGTTTTGTTTCGCGCAATTATTACTACTTTGATATTGACCCAACCCGTGATGCCACACTGGAAGCCAGCTACTCAGCCAAGCGCGGCTTATTGTTGGGGGGGGAGTGGCGTCAAACAACAGACCAAGGAAAGTTTAAGGTTGATTTTAGCGCCACAAACGATGCGATTGAAGATGATTTAAGCGGCACCACGGGTGATAAAACACTGCGCGGCCACCTTTTTGCTGAGGGAAGTTATCAGTTTGATGAAAACTGGGTCGCGAATATGAATATTAAACGCACAACAGACGACTCTTATCTGGATCTGTGGTCATACTCATCAGAAGACATTCTCACGAGCACAGCAGCGCTGGAAAATTATACCGAACGGGGCCATGGCATTATTGAAGGTCTCTCCTTTCAGGACCTGCGCGATGGCAACACTGTTGCTGAACCTGATGTTGTGCGGGCTGCCTACACCAACCAAACCCCGCAACGTGATTGGTTAGGCGGACGTTGGAATTTTGGTGCAGATTCACGACTTGTGTCTCGCTCAACAGGACAGGATTCTGCCCGTCTTTCCGGTGACATCAACTGGCGGCGTGAAGATGTCTTGCCGATTGGATTGGTTATCACCAACGAGGCGATGGCCCGTGTAGATGGCTACTCTGCCCGAAACCTGGTCACGAATAGCGATGAAGAAGCAACCGATGCCCGCCCCTTTGCCCAGCTGCAGGTCACTGCACGCATGCCGATGGTTAAACTCGTTGATAGTGGACAGGAATTTTTAGAGCCAATTGCCCAACTTTCACTTGCTCCCAACCAAGATGCTGACGATGCACTCCCTAACGAAGACAGCGTCGGACTGGAGTATGACACCACCAACCTGTTCGGCCTGAACCGCTATGCCGGTGAAGATATTCTGGATGGTGGACAACGTGTAGCATATGGGATGCGTGGCGGTTGGAGCGGCAACAATGGCGCCAGCGTGATGGCGATGGTGGGACAAAGCTATGAGCTTTCTTCGCCCAATTACCCCACCTCCAGCGGACTAGAAACTCATGATTCTGATTATGTGGGCAGCTTCAGCGGTATGATTCCCGATTGGCTAGATGCCATTTATAGCGTGCGCATTGATAATGCCACCTATCAACCTCATGAACACGATTTGAGAATGCTGGTCGGACCCACATGGTTGCAGGGATCGGTCAATTACCTGATGGCCGAGGAAGCTCCACAGGACACGCTTCTCACAGAAAACCGCCAAGAAGTTACGTTTGGCGGTCGATGGACATTTCTTCCCCACTGGACGATCTCTGGCTCACATCGCCAAGATTTAACCAGTGACGGCGGCGCCCTTAACAGTAATCTTAATTTAACTTACAGCGATGAGTGCCTAACGTTTAGCTTGATGGGTCGACGCGACTATGTTGCACGTTCTGGGTTGAGCTCAGGCGACAGTATCTTCTTCCGCCTGTATTTCAAGAATTTAGGCGAATTTGAAAGCCCCAGCCTAAGTCCCGATGCCTTTGGTGCTGCGCAATAAGGTAGCCTACGCAAAAAATAAATACTTAACCCTTCGTTAATATGCTGGACATTGATTAAGGGATTATTTATCCTAAATCTATCCAAAGAAGGAAGGGACGTGAAGATGGCAGTGTCATTTTCGAGAACTCCACCGCGCACCGGTGGAGCGTGGAAGTTTGTTTTCATGGGAATAGATGGGGAACTCTTGCCGATGGAGAGTTTTCGCGGTCTCGCTATTCTTGTCGTTAATATTTCGTCACGTTCTTCTTTTTCACGCCAACTGCTTGAACTGCAGGCGATTTATGAACAATACCGGGAGCGCGGACTCATTGTTTTAGGAATACCGTCAGGCGATTTCAGCAAAAATGAATTTGAGAGCGATCAAGAAATTCGCGACTATTGCAAAAACCAGTACGGCGCAACCTTTCCCATGACCGGAAAGACCATGGTTTTGGGAGCCGCACGCCACCCGTTTTTTGACTGGGCGGCAGAACAAGTGTCTGAATTAGGGCAGGTTAAGTGGGATTTCCACAAATTTTTAATCTCGCCAGACGGACGCATTGTTGATTGGTTCTCTTCTGTGTCCCACGTATCCGACACCCGCCTCAAACGCATTATTGAGCGCTACCTGCCTTTCCCGCCGGGCTTTAAAATGTACTACAGCGACGACAGCAAACATCCGATGCTGGCTTTACACGCTGAAGAGGCACAACAACCTCAAATAACTTCGGCTGAGGTGCCTCATGAACCAGCCGCTCTTGCAGAGGCAGAGACAACAAGCGACGAAAAACATGAAGCCATTCCCGCTTAAAGAAAAAACTGCACAAGCCCCTCTACGCTAAAATTTTAGCTTGGCAAGCTGGCGAACTGCTTTTATCTTCGCTCGACAATGTCTTACAGTCTTAACAGCTATCAACGAAAAAATCGCCAGCGCGCCCGCCTCAAGTTGATGATCAAGCTTGGCTTTGTTTTAACAGCACTGATAGTCGGTGGATTTTTTTACCATTTTGGCGAAAGCCAAATGCAGGCCCGGGTCAATCAGCGTTTGGATGAAATGAGAAGCATTGCCAACGAACGTGACACCTTGCATAAGCAGGTGATTGATCTGCAGGCCAACGAGCTTGTTAATCAGCAAAAAATTGCTGAATTACAGAATCGCTATATGAAACAAATTCCTGATGAATCATACGAACGATTGATTTCACTCTTGCATCAAAAAATCGATGGTGGTGTCTCTCTTGAGCGTATGCAATTGCTCCTAAGTGCTGCCGCAAACCCACGGGGCTGTGGTAAAGGTGAAAGCAAACGCTTCATGCTTTCCACTCCGCTTAATCAGGGCACCAACAGCTCGGCAACATTTGGCAATGGCGCGGTCACGGTCAGTGGTGATGGTCAAACCGCCACCTCCACAGAGGCAAAGCCAGAAGCGTGGTTCGATCCCGACAAACCCGTCAGCATGAAATTTCATTTGATCGGCGGACACGTATCAGTAGCAGAAGGTGTTTTACCGTTGCAGCACGCTATCATTGACGATGCTATAGAACACCGGTTTACCATTGAGGCTGGCCCAAAAGGATTCGTGATTGTGACAGCAGATCATTGTGACTATCCTGCTGCTTCATCAGCGCCGGCACTTGATAAAACAGAATAGGCTGTTTTCTGATTAGCATTCTTTCGCATTCTTAGCGAACGAACTGGGAATAAGCTTTACGCGACGAATTACACTTTTATGCGATCTACATCGTCTTTATCAGCGGTATGAAAAGCAAGCTGATTTAGACCAATATTTGTGCGATGACACGACACGTCCTTAAAACGCACTTCAACTTGAAACAACAACAAAATACATCGCCCCAAGTTTTCAGCTCTGACCGTGTGTCCAAGACTGATATGGCTGATATCCAAGAATGCGAAGAAACCAATCATAGAATAAACACGACTTCTGCAAGTCACCTACAGAAATCACAATGTGAGAAAGCGCTTCACGAATCATCTTCGAGACTTACTCAAATGTAACGTCAAGACCATCACTGGCCCGAAGATTCTTGAGATGATGTGCGTGTGGCAGCCCGATTAGCCATAAAAACTCGACAGACATCCTCAACACGATTCAAAACAGTGCGCGCCCGCCCTACAACATTTCCAAAACGCAAAGCAGTCTTCATGCGTCGTTCGAGGAACATCTCTGTCTTGAGCTGATCTTTGGAATGATCGTTAAGCCAAAACATGAAGGTTGAAAGATAAACCGAGGTTAACGTCAACCGTTTGGTAAAACGGGTACGATCGCTTAAAGAATCGCCTGCCGTATGCCAGATATTATTAACCGTGGTGCGAATCCCGCGCAATCCTTGCATACTGTTCCATGGCTGCAAATTGCGTAGTGATAAGCCGCGCACAGCATCTTTATAGGGCGTAAGCAGAATTAGCCGATTCCAAATTAAAAAGGCGACTTTTTCGCGAACCCGCATCATGGCAAAGGCTTCATCTTGTGCAGTTGAAACCATTTGCCGATCAGCCCAATCCAGAAAATGGTGAATAACCCCTTCAATGCCCGTCGGAAAAAGCTTTTTCACAGCCCGCTCATCCAAGCCGATTTTCTTCGCGCCATGCGTAAGAGCTGTCTCCTCCCAACCGATATCGTTAATAAAAGGCAAAGCAGCAACCAGCAGCTGATCCATCTGCTCGCGAAAGGTTAACTTTTCTGGATTTACTGTGCTCTCTGTCGGCTTTTTTGCACGAGAAGAGGCACGGCGAGCGCCTGATTCCTCACTTTTTGTTGGTTTTTTAGTCGGTTTGGCAGCGGATCTGGTCATAAAAATTCCTTTATCGGCAACATCGTTTCTTTACTATAAGCACGATTCAACACTTCACAAGCCCCCATAACCTGTGTTAAAAGAGCCCACCCTGATGCTTGAGCATTTACGGTGCACCGGAAACGGGTGCGCACGAACTACTCCGCGAACCGGCTCAGGAGTTGCGTTTCGGAAGGGAGCTGAGGTCTATGCAGATTATCGTTCGTGATAACAACATCGAGCAGGCGCTACGCGTGATGAAGAAAAAACTTCAACGCGAAGGGGTGTTTCGTGAAATGAAATTGAGAAAAAATTTCGAGAAACCATCTGAAAAGCGCAAGCGTCGTCAAGCCGAAGCCGTGCGCCGTGCGCGCAAGTTGCAGCGCAAGCGTGTTGAGCGTGAAGGCTATTAGTTTTTCTGCTCACTTCACCCATTTGGGTTAATGCATCAAGACCGCTCTTTTGGGCGGTCTTTTTGTTTTTCTGAGCCACTCGAGGACTAAAAACTTGAAATAATTTTGATTTATCTTTAATTTGGCCACCAAACAGAGATTATAAGGATTTCTCGATGGCGGCCACAAAATCTTCCCTGAGTTTACAAGAAATGATCCTCACCCTGCAAAACTACTGGGCTAAGCAGGGATGCCTTATTTTACAACCTTTTGACATGAATGTAGGCGCAGGCACCTCACACCCATCAACAACACTACGCGCACTCGGACCGGATGAAATATGGAAGTGTGCCTACGTTCAGCCCTCGCGCCGCCCCAAAGATGGCCGGTATGGAGAAAACCCGAACCGTTTACAACATTACTACCAATTTCAAGTTCTGCTTAAACCATCCCCCCCTGATATTCAGGATCTTTACCTGCGCTCTTTGCAAGCGCTGGGTATTGACTTAAACAAACATGACATTCGTTTCGTCGAAGACGACTGGGAAAACCCAACCCTTGGCGCATGGGGCCTCGGCTGGGAGGTATGGTGCGATGGCATGGAAGTATCGCAATTTACTTACTTTCAGCAAGTTGGTGGTATTGATTGCTACCCTGTCGCGGGCGAGCTGACCTATGGCATAGAACGTTTGGCAATGTATATTCAGGGCATCGAGAATGTTTACGAACTCGACTTTGACGGTGTTCCAAAAGATCAGGGCGGAAAAACATATGGCGACGTTTTTCTTCGCAATGAACAAGAGCAATCGGCCTATAATTTTGAATATGCCAATGTTGACGAGCTACTCCATCGCTTTAGCGCCTGTGAAACTGAAAGCAAACGACTAAACGATGCAGGTTTGACATTGCCTGCTTACGATCAAATGCTAATCTGCGGCCATACATTCAACTTGCTTGATGCACGCGGCGTCATCAGTGTGGTAGAGCGAGCGAGCTATATTGGTCGTGTGCGCGCGCTGGCCAAAGCATGTTGCGAAAGCTGGTTGGCCACGCCTCGAAAATCAACCTAAATTGATACAGGAAGCGATTATGCAACCGTACAAACTTATGCCTGAAGAGCAAACTGAAACCCTATTTTTGGTATCAAAACAATATTATGAAAAAAATTCTTTCCAGATGTCTATTATCTTCGGCCTACCCTTTATTTCTACAATTTATACGATGTATCCAAGCATACCAATGGAGATTTCAGAAGCAGTCATAATTTTCTGTAAGCAATATTTTATATATCTTGCTTATTTCCTGAGCCTCTACCTTTTTTTTGTATTTCTCGGACGCTTATACTACAGTCATCGTCATAAACACGCCATGTCAAACGATCCTTTAAGCAACTTTTCTGTACATGTGACGTGGGATTCTGAAAAATTGTACATTGATAATGAGTACATGTCCGTGCGATGGCCATGGCATTATTTTGCATCAATCATCGAAACAAAAAAATACATCATTCTTTTGCTTTCACCATTACGGTATTACACGCTTCCCAAAAGAGCTTTTGACTCTCCTGAAGAGCAAGCCGATCTGCTTCATCATATCAATACGGCGATTAAAAAAAAGAAAGTGACGTCTCATGGCTGAATTTTTGTTAGAGCTTTTTAGTGAGGAAATTCCTGCGCGCTTTCAAAAGCAGGCGGCAGATGATCTCGGGCGCATTTTTTGCGAAAAACTGAAAGCATCTGCACTCACATTTGATCATGCAAAAGCGCATGTGACACCTCGGCGTTTGGCTTTGGTTATTGAGGGCCTTCCCCTTGAACAACCCAGCCGTACGGAAGAAAAAAAGGGTCCAAAAATTGATGCGCCTGCTGCGGCAGTTGAAGGTTTTTTAAAGAGCGTTGGACTTTCTTCTCTTGATCAGTGCGAGCAGCGCGATACGCCAAAAGGAAAAATATGGATTGCTGTCTCTCATATTGAAGGGCGTAAAGTTAAGGATGTTTTGCCTGAATTGATTGAGCAAACGCTCCGGGAAATACCTTGGAAAAAGTCTATGAACTGGGGCCGCAGCACGTTTCGCTGGGTGCGCCCTCTTCATACCATTTGTGCAATTTTCGACGGCGAAGGTCTTAACGGCACATTTGACCTGGGCGGCGGACAACCCGCCATTCAATTTACCGATCACGTACAAGGACACCGCTTTTTATCAACAGGAAGCTTTGCGGTAAACAACTTCGCTGATTATCAAAACAAACTCAAAGATGCCGGCGTAATCCTTGATCGTGAAGAGCGCAAACGGATTATTCTTGAGCAAGCCGATGTTCTTCTTAAGGATAAATCACTCGCCCTCAAAGAAGATGCCGATCTTCTTGACGAAGTCTGTGGTCTGGTCGAATGGCCGGTGCCGCTTCTGGGACGAATTGATGATGCTTTTATGAGCATACCGCCGGAAGTATTAATCACAACAATGCGCAATAATCAGAAGTATTTTGCCACCCTTGACTCAAGTGGTAAAATGTCCCCGTACTTTGTTATCACGGCCAACCTACCTACAGAGGATCAGGGAGCCATGATTATTGCAGGCAACGAACGTGTGCTGAGAGCACGTTTTTCTGATGCTAAATTCTTCTGGGATCAAGACCGAAAAACCTCTTTAGACGACTATGCGACCCGCTTGAGCAGCATCACTTTCCATGCCAAGCTTGGCACAATGCAGGACAAGGTAAAGCGCATTTCAGTACTTGCAACCTCTCTTGCTCCCTATACTAAAGCCGACGAAGCAGATGTGCAGAATGCTGTACGGTGGTGCAAAGCCGATCTCGTTACGGGAATGGTTGGAGAGTTTCCCGAACTGCAAGGAATCATGGGTGCTTATTATGCCCGTGAAGAACGCCGTGCAGATCAAATCTGCCAAGCAATAGCCCAGCATTACGCCCCGCTTGGTCCCCATGATCAATGTCCAACCTTGCCGGTTTCAATAACTGTCGCATTGGCTGACAAGCTTGATACGCTTATTTCTTTTTTCAGTATTGATGAAAAACCAACCGGCAGTAAAGACCCGTACGCCTTGCGTCGGTCAGCCTTGGGCGTGTTGCGTTTAATTATTGAGAACAATCTCTCGCTTGATCTTGGTGCTTTTTTACCTGAAGGAACAGGTCTGCAGGAATTTTTTATCGACCGCCTGATCGTGATGTTACGCGATAAAGGATATCGCCATGACATAATCAGCGCGGTGTTCTTGCAAGAGGGTATTCATGATGTGATGGCGCAATTGGCTAAAGTGAAAGCACTTAACTGCGCTATTGATTCAACAGATGGTAAAGCGCTTTTGGCTTTGTATCGCCGTGCCGTCAATATTTTACGCATCGAAGAAAAGAAGGACGCAAAAATCTATTCGGCACTTGATCATATGCCTACACTTTCAACGGGAACAGCCGAAAAAACGCTATATGCATCACTTGATCAGACAGCACAAATCATGCGCCCGCTCATGGCGAAAAAATCTTTTGACGAAGGTGTAAAGATTGTTTTGAGCCTACGGCCACCGATTGACCAATTTTTTGAAGCCGTGATGGTTAATGATAAAGACACGGGAGTACGTGCCGAGCGGTTGCAGTTGTTGGCTAAAGTGCGTGATACCTTGCACCTTTTTGCTGATTTATCGCGTATTGAGGGAGAATAAGGGTTCTGAAAAGCGGTCTAAAAGCCTTGCCTAAGGCATGGAATTTTTTTTGTTAAAAGGTGTTCGAAACACTTGCAATTCTAGGCTGGATGGGTATAGTGCGGCTCACGACTGGAGTGCGGGCGTAGCTCAGGGGTAGAGCATAACCTTGCCAAGGTTAGGGTCGAGGGTTCGAATCCCTTCGCCCGCTCCAGTTAAACGGTTGATAGATAAGCAAAACTACAAGCGGCGCCGAAAGGCGCCGTTTTGCTGCGTAGGTTTCGCGTAGGTTTTTGTTCATGTCTTGGTCCAAGGAGCGCAGTTCTCCGAGTAAAATCCATTGTGTCCGATTGGCGGGAAAGCTGGTAAAACGAAAACCAAGGATGCGTCTATGAGTCTTATCAAGTCGAAAAAGCGGGTCGCTGACCATGGTGAGGTATTTACCCCCGCATGGATGGTTGATGCCATGCTCGATCTGGTTAAAGACGAAACAGACAGAATCGACTCCCGCTTTCTAGAACCCGCCTGTGGCAGTGGCAATTTTCTGGTAAATGTCCTGCAGCGCAAACTCGCAGCAGTCGAACTCAAATACAGCAAGTCTGACTTTGAGAAGGGCCACTACGCGCTGCTTGGCTTGATGTGCATTTATGGCATTGAGCTGTTGCCCGACAACATTGCCGAATGCCGCGCCAACCTGCTCGACATACTGGCCGAATATCTTGGCATAAGCGAAACAGACAATCTTTACCAAGCCGCCAGTTTCGTGTTGTCGGTCAACCTAGTCCATGGCGACGCCTTGACTATGAAAGGCAGTGATGGAAAGCCAATCCTGTTTGCCGAATGGGGCTACCTCGGCAAAGGCAAGTTTCAGCGTCGTGACTTTCGCTTTGATGTTCTCACAGGTTCCTCTGCCTTTAGCGCACAAGACTCGCTTTTTGCGCATTTAGGCAAACATGAGATTTTTAAGCCAATCACCACTTACCCGCCTATGACTGTGAGTGAGCTTGCCGCCTGTGCAGAGGAAGTTGCCGCATGACCGAACAGGCACCGTTTACTCTCCGCGCCCGTAATCCCGATGTGCTGACCTGCATTGCCAACCTCAGCAATGACGAGGTGTTCACCCCGCCGGAATTTGCAAATCGTATGCTGGACACACTGGCTGCTGCATGGGCAGCAGATCATAGGGGCGCTAATTTATGGGCCGATAAATCCGTGCGCTTCCTCGACCCCTTTACAAAAAGCGGGGTGTTCTTGCGCGAAATTACCAGCCGCTTAACGGCTGGCCTGAAAGATGAAATCCCCGATCTGCAAAAGCGTGTGGATCACATCCTCACCAAACAAGTATTTGGCATCGGTATTACACAGCTCACCAGTATGCTCGCCCGTCGCAGCTTGTATTGCAGCAAGTTTGCCAATGGCCCGCACTCAGTGGCCAAGTCGTTCAATAATGAGCAGGGGAATATCTGGTTCGAGCGGACAAAGCACAGTTGGAAAGATGGCAAGTGCATCTTCTGTGGCGCAAGTAAGAAAACAATGGACCGTGGCGAAGCGCTTGAAACACACGCTTACGCCTTTATTCATACAAATGACATCAAGGGGCGGCTTGAAGAGATTTTTGGAGGCGAAATGCAATTCGATGTGATTATTGGGAACCCGCCATATCAGCTAGATGATGGCGGATTTGGCAAAAGCGCTGCGCCGATTTATCAGTTATTCGTGGAACAGGCTAAGAAGCTAGAGCCGCGTTATCTCTCTCTCGTTATCCCCTCCCGCTGGTTCTCGGGGGGTAAGGGATTAGATGACTTCCGCGAGGCCATGCTTGCTGATAAGCGCACGCGTTCGATTGACGATTACCTCAGCGCAGCGGATGTTTTCCCCGGTGTTGGGCTAAAGGGCGGTGTATGTTATTTTCTCTGGGAGCGAGATAACCCCGGGCTCTGCCGCGTCACAACCCGTTTTAAGGACTGGATTGATTCGACGGCCACGCGCCCATTGATTGAAAGAGATGTAGATGTCTTTATCCGCTTCAATGAGGGGCTATCCATTCTTAAGAAGGTAATGGCAATCGAGACGGGACAGTCGCTTTCGCTATCTTTGCCCGACAATAAGCGTTTCGATAAGCTGGTTAGCTCCCGTAAACCGTTTGGGCTTGAAACCAAATTCAAAGGCAAGACTACTAAGGGCGCTGGGGATGTTTTAGTCTATCAAAACGGCGGCACGGGTTATACGCCTAGAAAATCGATAACAATGGGCTCTGCACTAGTCGACAAATGGAAAGTCTATATAGGCCGAGCTGCACCCGGAACTGGAAATCGTGACACCTATCCGCACCGCATCATTAGCACGCCATTCATAGGTGAGCCCGGAAGCATTTCTTCAGAAACATATCTTTGCATTGGCCCACTTGAATCCAAGAGTGAAGCTGAGAGCGTGTTATCCTATCTCACTTGTCGACTGACGCGTCTGCTGATTCTTCTGCACAAGCCATCACAGGACACAACGCGTAAGGTTTACACATTTGTGCCTGCGCAAAAATGGTCAAAGCTGTGGACGGATGCCGACCTATACACGAAATACGGCCTTACAGATGAAGAAATTGGCTTCATCGAAAAAATCGTGCGTCCGATGGATCTGACGAATGACCTATTTGATGAGGTTGTGGTGGAAGAGGATGACGATGAGTAAACCCATCGAAGAAATCCTTGCGCCTAAGCCGGAGGCTCGGCCCCGCATCTATGCCTATGCGATAGATGATGCGGCACATAAGGGCTTGCTGAAGGTAGGCCAGACAGTCCGCAATGTGAAGCAGCGCATTGCGGAGCAAACCAGAACAGCAGCCATTGCGGCAAAAATTGTTCTTGATGAAAGCGCCGAGCGCGACGATGGCACAATCATCACTGACCATGAATTGCGCGCCGCCCTAATACGAAAAGGCCATGAAAACACCACTCTTGAATGGATGCGCTGCACGGTAAAGGATGTTCAAGCCGCCCTTGTCTCACTGCGTAAGGGTGAGACAGTTGCGGGCACGCGCGACCAGACCTTCCCGCCACGTGCCGAGCAGCAAGCCGCTGTAGATAAGACATTCAACTACTTTCAGAGCATTTGGGCCGAAAATAAAAAGGCTGTGCCCCGCTTCCTCTGGAATGCCAAAATGCGCTTTGGCAAAACCTTTACTACCTATCAGCTTGCCAAAAAGCTGGGAGCTAAGCGCGTTCTGGTCGTTACCTTCAAGCCCGCCGTTGAGGATGCGTGGCAGACAGACCTAGAAAGCCATACGGACTTTGTGGGTTGGGAGTATCTCTCAAAGAAATCAGGCAGCAATCCGAAGCAGATCGATAAGAACAAGCCACTAGTCTATTTTGGCTCATTTCAGGACTTGCTTGGTCGCGACCGTGCCACGGGCGCTATCAAACCGCGCAACGAATGGCTGCATACCGTAAATTGGGATCTGGTAGTATTTGATGAATACCACTTCGGCGCATGGCGTGACACGGCGAAAGAGCTGTTTGAAGGTGAAGAAGAAGCTGTCGCAAAACAGGCAGCCGCTGCCGAATATGATAATGGCTTGGAAAAGATAAATGACGACTTGTCTGGCTTCTCAACCGAGTTCCTGCCCATAAGCACGCGGGCCTATCTATATCTCTCTGGCACCCCATTCAAGGCGTTGGCAACGGGTGAGTTCATCGAAGAGCAAATCTTCAACTGGACATATACCGACGAACAGCGTGCCAAGGCCGAATTTGCGCAAAAGCATCCCGATAAGAGAAATCCCTACGGCGCATTGCCGCAGATGCGGTTGCTCACTTATAAGATGCCGGATGAGCTATTGGCAATCGCCAGCGGTGGCGAGTTTGACGAGTTTGACCTTAACGCCTTTTTCGAAGCATCGGGCGAAGGAAAAAAAGCGCAGTTCAAACATAAAAACGATGTGCAGAAATGGCTCGACATCATTCGGGGTCAGTATGCTCCCAAGTCGCACGAACACTTGAAAATCGGCAAGTCTGTGCCGTTTCCTTATTCCGACACACGGCTACTTCCTTACTTACAACACTCATTCTGGTTCCTGCCCAATGTAGCGGCTTGCCACGCCATGGCAAATCTGTTGGCCGAACGGCACAATACGTTCTGGCATGACTATAAGGTTATTTCTGCGGCAGGAACTCAGGCTGGTATCGGGCTGGATGCGTTGCCACCCGTGCGTCAGGCTATAGGTAGCGGCTTTGATACAAAGAGTATCACGCTATCCTGCGGTAAACTCACAACTGGCGTGACCGTAGCGCAGTGGTCAAGTATTTTGATGCTGCGAAACCTAAAAAGCCCTGAGACTTATTTTCAAGCCGCGTTCCGTGTGCAGTCGCCATGGAGTATCAAAAACCCGAACGGCGACAATCCAAATGAAGAAGAAATCCTCAAGCCTATTTGCTTCGTATTCGATTTTGCGCCAACACGCGCACTGCGCCAGCTCAGTGACTACGGCATCGGCCTTGCGCCCGGCGAGGCGAATCCAGAAGCAGCTGTGCGCGATCTGGTGAGCTTCTTACCCGTGCTAGCCTATGACGGCGCGAACATGACGCAGATTGATGCGGGCGGTATTCTGGACATTGCCATGGCCGGAACCACAGGCACGCTGCTTGCGCGTAAATGGGAAAGCGCATTGCTGGTAAACGTGGACAATGACACGTTGCGGCGCATCCTCGAAAATGAAGAGGCGATGAAAGCGGTTGAGCGCATTGAAGGTTGGCGCGCGCTTGGTGACAATGTCATCGAAACCATCATCAACAAGAGCGACAAGATCAAGAAGCTGAAGAAAAAGGCGAATGAAAAAGGGCTGTCAGAGAAAGAGAAAAAGGAACTCAGCGCCGAGGAGAAAGAATTTAAGAGCAAGCGCAAACTGGTGCAGGAGAAGCTCATTAAATTCGCCACGCGCATTCCCGCTTTCATGTATCTAACAGACTTCCGCGAAAACACGCTTCAGGATGTCATTACTAAAATTGAGCCTGACCTTTTCCGCATAGTCACAGGACTGACGGTGCAGGACTTTCACCTATTGGTTAAGCTGCGCGTCTTTAACACAGAGCAGATGAACCAAGCGGTGTTCGCATTCCGGCGATACGAGGATGCTTCTCTGCAATACACAGGCATAGAGAGCCACGAGGGGCTTACCCATTATGGCCTCTACGACACCGTGGTTGCGAGGTAGGGGGTTGCTTAGACTAGCCCCAAGCGGCGCAACTGTTGGCGGATAAATATCTCCATCCTGACAGATATCCAGAAGGAGGGTGCTTTGCCGGGAGGAGTTCCCAATGCAGCTAATTTTATCTGTTTAACGCCCCACGAATTTGGAATGTCTTCGAAAGACGGGTCATTTTTTAAATTCTTGGCCACTGAAGCGTAATGGATGCCATAGTCCTTAATTTTCTTCTCTCTATAGTAAAGGATGCGGCCATTGGACGTTGTAAAATCTATTCTTGGCCTCCATCCTCTTGCGACTTGGTCATTTCTGACTGGGTTAATTGAACCATAGTCCCCATAGTGCAAGATAGTAGTTCTTGCCACATTTCTTTTGATCTCGTCATATAAGCTAATTTCTTCGACGGGAAAACTGTCACTATCCGGGTCACCAATATCTGCGACAGAGCGAGGAAAAGATGTAGCCAAAATAACGATCTCGGCTTGGGGCAGAATCTCAGAAATTTTCTTAATTATCCCTGTTGTTCCTACTGCATGAAGAAACCCGGATTTTGGATTTATAAATTCGTGATCCAGCTCAATGATAAATCTTTTTCCATTCGCCATGGATTCTTTGATCTCGTCTTTGAGAACTATCAAGTCATATATGAACTCAGTATCCAAAAGAACGGATGCGCGGTAGCATGCGCCGTCAAAATTTGACATTAGGGCCTTAAATTGAGCAACAATATTCGCCTTGTAGGCCTCTGTATCTTCGTCTGCGCTCGGGTTAATAAGTAAAGTAGGGATGATTTTTTTAAACTTCTCTTTTTGTGAAGATAAAAAAGATATCCAGTTTGCATATCCATTCGCGGACTTAGCGATCTCGTCTATCTCATAACAGCTAAGCTCCTGCTCTCTAGTCAAATCGAGAATTACATATTCGGTATCCGTAAACGCTGCCTCGACCGAGGAGACGTTCTTTTCAAATCCATAAATACCCGGGGTATCCCTCCATTTTGATTCCTCGATTCTGGAATCTGGGTCAGACTCATCTCTATCTGACTTGGGGATTTTCTTTCCTCTAGTGAGTTCGATTATTGGGATAATATTCTTCTTAGCTTCTGACGATAGATTCGCCCACGCCCTAAATTCTGAGGGCGCCGTCTTAAAGAGCAAAAAATACTTAGAGACCATGACCGGATATCCCTAAGTTTTTAGCGCGATATCTTACAGCCAGTGCAGATACAGATAGCGCTTCCGCGATTTGAGAAATGTTGCCTTTTTTTACTCTGACTAGTGCTCTGAATCCGGCTTCAGGCATTAAAATGTTACTAGCAAAATCATTTGCTTCATATTCAACTCTATTTCTTTCCACGCTTCTGTGCAGGATCTGTTCTCCCATGGGCATGTTAGCGATTTCGGTGCGATGTAGCTGATAGTGAGCATATTCGTGAGCCATAGAAAAACGCTGACGCGTGATTGGGTGCTTAGAATTTATAACAATCCGAAATTTATCGGAGCCTATTTTTTGAATATAGGCGTCATAATCACCTATATCTGACTTTTCGAGTATAAGCTCATTGCTTTCACGGATCAGGCGTTCAATATCTAAGATGTCACCATCTATAAGGCCTTTCTCTTTACAAAAAGCAATCACCCGTTCCGGAGTATCTAGCGCGTTAGCACGTAGCTCTAGTCGCTGATTATCTGGCAGGATAGATTTATCTATAGGTCGGGCTGGTCTCTTATTCACCTGACCCTCCTAGGGTATCTTCGGGCCATGCTCTCATATCAATTTCATTATCATTAAAAACTTCTCTGATCTTGGAAATATCCATTTTAATATTTCCTATCGTGGCATCATTTAGGCTTTCTTCCACCAGTTGCTGAAATTTGACGGATTCGAAGAAATCTTCCACTTTCTCTCTGATGGCATCCTTCGCACTTTCTGTTGCTGCACCACGAATAACAACATAGGCTAGACCAACTACTGCACCCAAGATTAGAGTCAGAAAACCGATTATCGTTCCATAAAAACTGCTGATAATAGACAGATAAGTTTCCGAATCCCATCTTTCGTCAATGAAACAGAAATGAAAATAAGAACCATTCCAGCAAGAGCTGCCGTTTAGAAAGGAAAACTTTAAGAAAAACACAGTTATAAGGACGACAAAAAGCAATATGGCTGCGCTACTTCCTGCAAAGCCATAAAGGAAAATAGATAGATTGCACCTGCTATTGCTATCTGCCATGCTCACCCCGTGCATAATTTATAGCAAAGAAACAGGATTCTGCACTAACTAAAATTTATTGAGAGTGTTTGATTGTACTGCAGATAAAAAAGATCATCTTGCTGGTATGGCAGGCAAGCCTCTTTTAGAAAGGCATCATACCTGCCCTTAAATCTTCGCGAGAGTTCTCTGAAAGTGCTATCTCGAATAGCTGATAGTGAAACTTGCTTTTCTGCCAGCTCTCTAAGCTCGGAAATTGGCATTGCATTCGGGCGTATGTCCAATATTTTCGCCAGCAGAGATTTAGAACACATATGGATCATGTTGCGTTTTACTATTTTCGCATTCTTTTTTGGCGTTCTGATGACGTTTAGTTTGTTTTCAGAAACACATATTAAGCCGTCTCCCCGTCGAATTAGGTTCCTGACTGCTTTTAGGTGAATGGGGGTCGTTACTACTGTAACGAAATCAAAGGTTTTCCGGTAATCTGCCAGTTGTTCGGCGAGCTTACCAAGCCGATCTACGTCCGATTTAATCTCATAGGCATAAGTGAGTTGCTCAGATACTGCGAGGACGTCCGCCCGACGATCTGATGCGGCATACCGAGCCTCCATGGCTAGAAAATGTTCTTTTTCACCAAACGCTACGGTTAGGTGCTCTAAAAGAAGCAACCGGATGTCGGAGTCGCGTAAGGAATTAGTCTCGTTGGCCATAAAAATGTGTTCCGCTCCCTTCTTTTAATATTCTACCCGCATTACCTCTTTAAGGTCAAATAGTTAAAGCACCCTAATCGCTTATCGGAGCAGCTGTGTTACAGATTACAAACAGGGCTACTTTCATTAAGGTATCTTTCCACAGATATTATTTGAATCTGACTTACGTTCCGCCAGCAGCGTGGCGGTCAGGGTGGTCAGCATATATATAAGTCGGCTGGCGACGGATGGGTGTATGCGCTTCGAGCGGGCTTCGCGATAGACAGCGGCCATCTCGCGCCGAATATCGCCGAGGGAGTCGAGACGGATGTTGAGCAGGTCGGGCTGTGCCTGTAGCGGGAGGCGTCGGTCAATCATGTGCAGATTGTAACGCACACAGAGAATAACCTACGCAAAGTCTCTATATAACATATAGAGGAAACACGTAGGTTTCTGCCACTGCTTGCACGCGACATGCCTAGTATGCGCGTTCGCACCATCCGCTTGTTCCCGCTGAGATATTTCGCACCCCACCCCGGTATTAGGTTGCTAATCGCCCAAATTGCCCCTACCTTTACTCCTGCGCAGTGAAAACGACTGCGCGGGGGCGTTCATAGACGGTCAGCATCACCGTCACGGATGCTGCTTCCTGCCTTTATGGCCGGGAGGCGGCGCTGTATGTCCAAGCTTTGCGGCTAAAGAGTGCCGCGGCTGCTTCTATGAACGGCTTTTGAACTCCCGGCCGCCAGCGGTGGGTCCGCTCGCGGTATCTGAGGACCGAGGGCTGATGTTCGAGTTGCAGTTTCCCCTACGCGACGTGCCGCGACTGGCTGAACGCTATGTGTTGCGCCAGAAAGACATTGTGGCCGATGAACAAGATGCTCGCGCCTTGGCAGCCGCCGCACAGGGGCGGCATGACGGCTATCTGACCAAAGTGTCGTTCTTGACTCTCTGCCGCTGGAAAAGCGTTCGGCTGATGGGCCATGCCCGCAAGAACCGTAGCGCCTTTGTGCGTGAGGCAACTGCCGTGTCGTTTACAGCGAAGTGCGAGGAGCTACGGGCCGGAGCGCTGCTGACCCTTGATGGGGTCGGCTGGCCGATGGCCTCTGCGATCTTGCACCTCGTTCACGAGAACAAATATCCGCTGCTCGACTTCCGCGCACTGTGGTCCTTGGGTATTCCGAAGGTACCGACATACACCTTTGCCTTCTGGTGGGCTTACGTCGAGGCCTGCCGCCGCATCAGCCGAGAAGCGCATGTGGATATGCGCACCCTCGACCGCGCGTTGTGGCAGTATTCGTCTGATGCAGATGCCGCCAAGCTATCTTGACCACGGCCATTTATTCCGTTGTTTTTTAGGCAGAATATAAAGATCGGCAAAATCGCTCACATCTTTGAACATGTTATAGAAATCCGGCTCTGCCTCTCCCATCTCATTGGAAATAATGTCGCTTTCAATGGGATGCCGCTGCATCATTTCCTGATATTCACGCAAGTGCATGGCCGCCTCATTGTGCTTTGCAGCTGGAGCATCTTCGGACAACTCAATAGGAGTGTTGCCCAAAGCAACCGATATAGCTGTTTGGTTCTCTAAACCGTCAACATAGACCGTTGATTTAGGTCCGCGCGTGCCCGGTATCCTAACTTTGAACAAGTAAGCTAATCTTTCTTGGACCCACGGCCTGACTGTTTCATAGATGAAACGGCTAGCATCGCGCCCATCTTTAAATGCTTCTGGAAACTGGCGCATTAGAGTATTCTGAGATGCGAACCTGAATTTCTCGGACGACACCTGAAAGAAGTCATAGAGCAGCTCAGTCGGAGTAAGAACCTCATCCACATGAAGGGGGAGCGGGAGCTCTGACAATATGTATATTTTTACGGGATGCCTAATGTACCGCGCACGCGCTACGGCCTGCATAACTTCGCCGACGCATGTGATATATACGCAATCATTTACCCGCTCATCGGGGTGATATTCCGCATATGCAAAGCTATTGTGGTGGCGGCGCGCAACTGGTCTTGATGGATACCATGCGGCGACTAGCCGCCGGATGGGAGTTGGATCATCACAAAAAATGGCACATGCCATATCCTCCATGTCCTTAGGTGACGGCAGGGGTCTCCCAGAAATCACGAGATCAGTACCCTCCATACAATTTAAGCCCTCAATAGCCCCAAAGTGACCTATAGTTGCCTCGATATTCATTTCTAAGGCTTCTTTGCGGAGTTCATCTGCTTCGAGCTTATAAGTAATTATCGACATTTTTCTCATAAATAGACGGAGCATAGCCCTCAAGCGTCTAGCGCGTTGAAGCATCCGCTCATGGAGCTGGGCATCGTCTTCATGTTTTGACATTGTTTCATAAAGCAACTCCGTCTTTGACCCGCTAAAGGTGCTTTGAATAATTTTCGTTTCTGGGTGTGGGTCAACTTCTACCGCAGTCCAACTGGCGATAGTAAAAAACTGCTCAATGACGGACCTCTTTACTGTTCCTGATAAAAGAAGCACTGGTATATCTGGTGTTTTGCACTCATTCTCCTTAAACCGAATAAACTTAATTGGGCGTCTTTCATGGATTTCAATGAACCCATTGTTGAATCTAATCCGGTTTAACGAATTGGTACTGAGGCAGGATTGAATGGCAGACCAGACGCACTCGTGATTATACCACGTTCTATCGTATAAATTTATTGCTCGTAAACTTTCGTCAGGACTCATATCCGGCGAAACATGAATGTCGCCGCGCATCTTTGCTGCGCAATGCTCAATTAGTTGAGTCAAAACATCAGTCGTAAGCCCAGCTTCGCTGAGCCCCCTGAAGGTAATCCCGCTACGGAGAAGCTGGACTAGCTTGCCGGCATAATCAAATAGGTGCGAAGGATAGCCCCTCTCGTCCAAAAACTCTGCAACGGAGATTGATTCGTGAGAAAGCTGGGATGAAACGAAGGAGGCTTCATCAATAATGACCACTTCAGATGAATCTGAGTCCCCCAGTTTCTTCGCATACTCTCGAATAAAATTAATTTGAGCCAGTACGTCATGCGTCATCACACACACGGTAGCTTTTGCAGCGTCATGAAGTTGTGAATGCCAAGCACAGAGGTCATAGTAATTGCATACGCTGCGACCATCCTTAGACTTGCAGATATACTGCGGTATTTGGGCATTAAATTTGCCAAGCTCGTTAGCTGCCTCATATTTGTGACACATTGGGGTGTCATCTATTTTCTGGGCGCGTCCATAATATGCAACGGCATCAATGCCGTCGCGAATCGCGTCACCAACAAATTGGTCCACCATGCTTCGGGTGGGAAGCAGCACATAAAATTTCTTGCTACTTACATTAAGGCCGCTTGCTAGGCGCTCATGTTTTTTAATCGCATTGATTATGGCCCTTGTTTTCCCAATCCCCATGGTCCCTTCTGCAACGTGCATTCCGGTCTGGTTATGAATAATAACATTACAGATTGTGGAAGTGATTAGCTGACCTGCCTCTTCAATGGGCATGCTGCACCCTTCATTTGTAAGGGCGAGAATGGTTTTTTGGTTCTTGAAAACTTTTGCGTGGCGTTTTCGTTCGCGCAGAAAGTTTCCATATAAGAGAAAGTCGATTTGACTAGCCCCAGCTTCCCTTAGCATTTGGTGCCAATTCGCTTCAGCCATATCAACATTCTTCCAGTCATCCTCACCCATATACGCGCGCAGCTGCCCAATGGCCCTGATGGCTTGCTTGGATCGATCCATCCCCTCTAAAGCATAACCTCCCCAGTTGCCGTGAAGTTTTGGCAGGGAGTCGAATTGCGCATTTCCGTAGTCAAAAGTAAATTCTTTCATTTTTGGCATGTCTGGAAGATCCACAAACACCCTCTCTCGCACCACATGCCAAACACGTTCAGGATGCGGATCATCTATCCCAATAAGTTTCGGACGCGCAGTGAATATCAAGTGACCCAGAGAATAGATACTGGCGTCAATTTTTGGCCGTGCATCAGTGCTTGTAAACTTGCGAATGTCATTGTAGTGGCGGACATAGAATTGCTGCTCGGGTAAAGACAGTGCCCTTTCAGTCAAAAAGAAAACACGCACACGCAAGCCAGATTTGATACCAGATGATTGCGAGTACATGAATATGTAACTCACCCCGCGCAAACACGGCAGTATCTCTTCAATTGTTTCTTCAACGCTGCCCGTTAGGTTTGCACCATCAATATCAACGACAAAAAGTTGTGACGGCATATCCTCGAAATTTTCGGTATTACGAGGACCACGGGCAACTTTTGGAATACCTTGGATAAGCGCGCTGTGGGGCTGCTCGACCAAATCCTTTAAGAGTGAGACAAATTCGGAAAGATCAGCAAAGCTATGACGCGAATATTCGCAGGAAGTTGCATGCGCGTGAGTGATGGGAGATGGATTACCTTTTACAAACTCTTTTCTCAGCTCCACATTTGTTGATGCTGTAGTTATCTGAAACATTTCTCTGCCTCATTCCGGTTGGAGTGAGTGCGCGCTTGTCTTATATTGTCGGTGTCAAGTCTAGCCCAAGCGCACACCGCCCGGCCTCTTTGCCCAAGAGGTCGGGCTTATTTTATTGAGAGATGGTTTGCCCTTGCACGTAGGCATCTACATCAGTGACGCGATACCTGACATTGCTGCCAAGGCGCACGTAGGCAGGACCACGGCCTTCAGACCGCCAGTGCTCCAACGTCGATACGGCTACATTCAGGTAACTGGCTGCTTGCTGTGTTGTCATAAGGCTTTGACTCATTTTTGCTCCTCACTGGTAACGTTTGCTGTGAGGACATTTTATGGTCAGCTGCAACTTGCTCCAAATTGACGCAACTCCGCAAAATTTTATTTAGACAAAACAGGATGTTAGAGTTTTTGACCTACCTTGAAAATTAACACTTCGACTCGGGCATTTTACCCCAAAATCCGCCTATCAATCTCGTCCACAATTCGCTGCATCGGGTCACGCAGTGCGTCCACATTCACGGTGATGTAGCGCGAGGTGATCTTCCCGCTTGCGTGATTGAGCAGACGGCCAATCGTATCATCAGGGATGCCAATCTCGGCTCCTACGGATGCGAATGTGTGGCGCAGGCTGTGCACTGTGCCGGGGATACTCTCCTGCCTTGGCTCGACTGTCGGCCCGTTGTTCTGGCGGTTGGGGAATACCCATCTATCATGCAGACCGCGCATGGGTGCGAGGATGGCTTTGTGCTGTTCGGTCAGCGGCAGATAGAACGGACGGTCGGCTTTGTTCTCGCGAATGAAGATACGGTCATCCAGCACTCTGTCCCATTCGAGCTTGCACGCCTCGCTGCGGCGTAGGCCCGTGTAGAGGCATAGTAGATAAATGGCTTGATGAACGGGATTGGTTAGATTCTTGACCGCTGTATGCCATCCCCTCAGATCACGAATTGCGCCATTAACGGTGTTGGCCTCTTTGTACCACCGACCACGGAGGGCGATTGTCGGACACATCGGCAAGCTGACATGCTCATAGTGCACCAGCGCTGCGTGATACACGATGCGGAAGGCCCGCAAGGTATCATTCGCCATGCTGATGCCTTCCCGCCCAAGCTCGCGGTGCTTTGCCAGCACCATACCGCGGGTAATATCACGCAAGGGGCGGTCGAGCCAATCCTTGAGCCGAAACTCGCAGGACCGTCGGACGTAGTATTTGTGCTGATCCACACATTGCACATTGGCGAGGTAGATTTCCATGGACATGCGCAGTGTCGGGTTGCAGCGCTCAAGGTAACGGGCCTCACCTTTGCGCATGCCGTAGATGACATCTTCCGCCGCCTCACGCGCCTTCAGCACTGAGACTTCCCCATGGCGACCAAGGAACACCTTATAGGTCTTTGTTTTGATGTCCCGCTGTGCGTAAAACGCCATGCTGCGCTTGCCAACCACGACGGAAAAGCCTTTCAGCTTCTTATCCATGTAGATGATCCGGCGGTTGTCGATGGCATACGGCACGCGGGCGAGCTGGTCTTCGGTGATGTTGAGTTGGGGCATTTTTGCGTAGGTCCTGCGTAGGTTTGGAGCTACAACGCCGTGCAACCACATGCGGCGCTGTTTCCAATTTTATCAGACCTTTCAGTAGCTTATGCAACCATATCCAAACACCGACAACCAGTGGACCGAGTTTGCCAAGGTTAGGGTCGAGGGTTCGAATCCCTTCGCCCGCTCCAATTAAACGGTTGATAGATAAGCAAAACTACAAGCGGCGCCTCCGGGCGCCGTTTTGCTGCGTAGGTTTCGCGTAGGTTTTTGTTCATGCCTTGGTCTGAGGGCCGTAACACTTTTTCTAGAGCGCATTTCCCAACGGGAGGCCTGCTCTGGAGTCATGACAATCGACATACGGACAATTTTTGATCCAAAATTTCTTGTATATCGCGGAATTAATCACGATTATTCAGCTGCTAAGCAACCCCGTGTAAGCGAATATTAGTATATTTTTGCTAACCTGCACTAAAGCGTATTTAACTTTATTTTGACACCTTTTTATTAGTGCAAGTGAAAGAATTTTGTAAATGGTTGGGCGAAAGCAGGTCAATTTTCAAAATGTTATTGAGGGAGATGATGTTCGTCATTTCTTCCAACAGTTTATTTTGCCTCCAGAATTGGCTCAATCTGCCCCCAACGGTTTTCCGAAAGATATCGAAACCGTTATCGCTGATGTTCAAGAAGTTTGGGATAAAAAAGGATTAATAACACCAGCTGAGTTAAGAGCTGAACTGCTTACAAAATATCTCCACAACTCATCTGAACACCCGCCTGAAGCCCTCGTTCAATTTGTTCGTGATGCCGAACTATCGCGCAATCGGCCAGAGCAAGTTACGGGGTATCTTGACAAAGAGCATGCCTATCTTGCAACCGGCCTAAATCACTATTATGCGCAATCAAGAGGCCAACAGGTTCTCGCGCTCGAAGTAGACTATTCGAATATGGGCGGCACCAATGAAGAATTTCAAAAAAGGATCGCCGCCGAGCGAGGCATTCGTATAGAAGATGTTCCTGAAAAAGCCTATATGAATGCAACCGATAGTGCTGTTAAAGCAATGTCGTTGGGCATGGTACACGATCTAAAAGAGCATTATCCTAATATTGACGTTATGGCCATTCGCACGGGCGGTGATGAGCTTCGCCTGATGATGCGCATGAAAGACGGATCACCCGTATCATTACAAACACAGATGGAAATCAGTGATATAATCCATGCTGGCGTTGAGGAGCGCGCAGCTACACTAGGGCTACAAGATCACGCCCATTTGAAAAATCCGACAGACCCAAGACGAAATGGCTTTGGGGCGGCGGTTGCCGTTGTCGATATGCAGGAAATAAATAGCCCGGAAGCTGTTACGCACTGGGTTCAAGACGCAGATGCAAGAATTAAAATTGCCAAGCTTAATATTGGTGCTTTACGGCGTGGAGAAATTGACGAAGACCTGACAAAACTTGAAATTCAAAGAAAAATTCAAGCGGGTGAACTAAAAGTTCCTGATGGGATGGACAAAGAAAAATTTGTCGCACAACAATTAGCAGAAGCGCGTGTAAATGCCGAAGCAGCAGGTCAGGCATTGCGCGATCTCAATCCGTATCACAATGGCTCGCCGCCCCCAACGATGGCCGATTATGAACGACGCGTTGGAGAGATGATTGCACAAAGCGGTGAAACAGGCACACCAGCTGCGGATTTGCCGCGTTCTGTTGCTGATCCAGTTCCTATTGGTGCTGACCGTCCGGCTGGGGTAGAGCCCTGCGCAAGTCTTTCACGTCGGCGTTTTGCGTTAGCCGCTGACGATATTAGCGGCCAAGCGGGTGAAGCTGCTCTAACAGATTTACACAAATATGTACTACGCCAAACGATTGGGGGACTTTCGGCAACAGACCCCTCTTCACGCGTGAGTATGCCCGGAGATTCTACACGTTTGATTGAAGCCTATTCGGCTGAAATTGGAGAATTCCGTGAGCACGTTCGTCAACATCAAAATGATCCAGATGTAAAAGCAGCCCTTGATAAAGCCGGGATTCATTCTGTTGAAGAAATAAAGCCACACGTAATGGCGTATTCACTTCATGGTCTTGCAGCAATGAACGATACACTCGGGCATCATGGCGCTGACTTGGCTTTGCGTACATTGGGAAAAGAGCTTGTTAACCAATCGTTTGCAGAAGTCGGTTTACCGACAGATGCACGCTCGCCCATCACAATGGCGCACCACGGTGGCGGTAATTTTTCACTCGTTATTGGCCCAGGTATGGTTGATCGTGATGGCCATTCTGTATTTGTTTCTGAGGACATGCTGCACAAAGCTCAGGAACGCTTACAAGAAAAAATCACGGACTTAAACAATTTACCGATTGCAGAAGCATTTCAAAAAATGGGTGTCGAACTAACACCTCAAGAGCGTGAAAGATTACGCAGCATGGGTGTAGAGCATCTTTCTGATCTACCTGATTCAAAGGACAGAGCGGTCAAGAATGAACACGGAGACGTTGTCGCCAAAGCGAAGGTTAATGGGGTTGCCGCTGTAACGAGTACATCTGCTGTGCAACTTGATGGTCAGGTAAACGGTGCTGAAATCCTTGGGGATACGCGCAATAGTGCGGACCAAAAAATGGGGAGTCTACGCGAGCAACGTGTATTAGCAAGTCAGCAAGGAGAGGTGTCCCACCCTGCTGCACCATCTCCCGCGGCACCACCTCCCGCGGCACCACCTCCTGCGGCACCACCTCCCGCAGCACCACCTCCTGCTGCACCACCTCCTGCGGCACCACCTCCTGCTGCACCACCTCCTGCTGCACCACCTCCCGCTGCACCACCTCCCGCGGCACCACCTCCTGCTGCACCATCTCCCACAGAGACTCCTCACGTTGAGGCACCACATGGTCCTGGAATCGCGCGTGGGGTTGCAGATACGGTCGTTCCCACGACACGCGGGGGTGTGGCAGCGACAGCGGCTTTCGCAGGCGCGGCAGCAGGTCTCGCCATCTATAACGGCGGAAATGTTAGCGATGCAGCGAATGCAGCATACCACGTTGTGAATCCCTATGCCGAAACGTTAGCAGCGGCAGTAGATGACACCAAAACTAAGCTTGATGTTGCTGAAACTGCAGCAACAGACACAGCGACACTCGGTGCCGCTGCGGCAGCTGGGACAGTAGCAGGAACGGCCGCCTCAGCCTGGGCCGTAGCACAAACAGGAGCAGTGTTAGGAAGTGCTGCTGGCCCGGTTGGAACAGCAGCTGGTTTTGTTGTTGGCGCTGTTGGGGGCTATTTTGGCGCAAAGGGTGTAGACGAATTTTTACACTCTGAAACAAAAGAAAAAATTCAGGATTTTGTCTCACGTAACATTATTGAAGCGGGCATCAATCAAATTCAAAGTCTTACAAACACGTTTAACCTATTCGGCGGAAATGATGAGCCGGAGCAAACAATACAAACAAATGCTCTTGACGCATCACGAAGCGCGCTTACAAATGGAGATGATCCAACAACAGCTCCGACAGATCCGGAAAATCGTAGAAAAGCTTCACCGGATGTCGGTTTTATCGGACCATAGCAGGAGTGACGTAATTATGAACGATAACCAGCTAAAATTTTTTTTAACCCGCGGGCATTATGGAGAACTTACGGAAGAAGAGATGCTTCTTTACGCAGAGCTTTGCAAGGAAGGGGGGCAAGCTACGACGAGTCACGGCTTAGCGGGGAAGATTCTCGACAGAAAGAAGCCGGAGGAGAAAAACAACCTGAGTTAATTTCATAACCTAAACTATTCTCTACGATGTTTTTTTTACACAGAAACAATCATTTTTTATGAACTTTAATCGCCTTGCTTGTACCATGTTGTTATATGCGCGATTTGCATGCAGCTTGCAAACTTGTCATTGGTCATAGCGGCGCCTGACCGTGTATTGGTTCTCCATCAACACGAAAAGGAGAACTTAAAATGAATGCGATTGTGTTCGATTTTGGCGGCGTTCTTTTTAGAACAAGTGCAAGAGAAATGTATTATGAACATTTTGAGTTAACGGGCCGGACCCGCAAAGAAGCAGATCATTTTCTCACCAGTGTTTTTACAAAAGCACACAGAAGAGCGGCAAACAAAGGGACAATGCAAGCTGTTACAAGCACACTAGCTGCACAGTATCCCCAATGGGCTGATGATATCTTAGCTTTTAATGCAGAAGAGCTGTTTATCAGAAATGTTCGCAACACGATTGAAGGCATGCCAAAACTTGTGCATGATGCAAAACGGCAAGGTCACAAAATCTACGGTTTGACAAATTGGGCAGCCGACACGTTTGAGGTGCTTGCGAAGACCTATCCACAAATCATTTCCGACTTTGATGCTATTGTTGTTTCTGGTCGTTTTGGCACAACTAAACCAGAGGAAAAAATCTTTACCCTAGCACAAGAAATATTCTCCTTCCCTGATCCGGAAAAAACCATCTTTGTTGATGACAAACCCGAAAATGTTCGCCAAGCTCAGGCAACTGTAGGATGGCAGGGCCATTTTTTTCAAAACGCTATAGATCTAAGAGAAAAACTCGGGCTTTAAGGGAGTTCAAATGAATTTGCAAGAAATCGAAGATTTTATCGCTTTGTCTGAAGCACGCTCTTTTTCAAGAGCCGCTGAAGCACGCTTTGTTTCTCAGTCCGCATTTTCAAGACGGATAAAATCACTTGAAGATTCGCTTGGCACAACCCTTATTGATCGCACAGGAACGCCAATTGCTTTGACCGCAGCGGGAGAAGGTTTTTTGCGCCACGCCCTAAGCATGAAGGGCATCATGAATTATGCGATTGAAGAAATTCACGCACGCGCAACCAATCTCCCCAATGCACTGCAAGTAGCCATGCCAGCATCACTGGCAAGCGGTTTTTTTCCCCTTTGGTATCGTGATCTCCAACGATCAATTACAGATCTGTCTTTTCATCTCATGCACTATCGTAGTGCAGTAGCGATTGAAGAATTGCGCAAAGGAACGATTGATTTTGCAATCGTTCTGCACACGGCAAGGTGCCAGAGAGACCTCAACCTTAACGGATTAAAAAAATGTACAATCGGAAGCGACAGATTTTTTTTCGTCGCTGCCTCTCATTTAAAAGACAGAAGAAAACTTATTACACATCGCAAGGGTTCATACATCAACAACTGCGCCGAAACCATGCTTGGAACACGTTATTTGTCGCAGATGACAACGACGTTTGAAGCGCCATCAAGTGAAATATCACGATCCATGGCAATGGCAGGATTTGGTTGTGCAATCCTGCAAGAAAGTCTCATCGCTAATGATATGACTGATGGCTATCTTGTTCATGTTGACAAGAAAATACGCCCCTTACCGTGCGAAATTTTACTTTTGTGCTCTTCGAGTGCCCAAAACGATCGCATCGCAAAAGTATGGAAAGCATGTCAGGGCTTAAGCACGATTTTGTAAAAACTCATCCGACGCTCAACTGGCTTAATTCCAATTCCAGACAAGACTCACAAGAGCATTGACCTGGGGCCGTGATGTTTCGCCTGTATGGGTGCTAAGCTCCCCCGACAAAAACGTCTGATCATTAAAGCGATAATTGACAGCGACAGCACCTTCCACCCAATTTTTATCACTTGTTCCGGTGGGAAGATTTTGCGAAAGCGTGGCAATGTGTGCAACAGCCGAACCAGCCTGACTAAATTCGTGCCCCCAACCCGCACGGGCACTCAAGGAAAGTGAGTCGTTGACCTTTTGATCGAATTGTACACCCACTTGAGACGCAATATAATTTTGCTGTTGTGCCGAAACTGATGCAGGAAACGTTCCACCACGCTCTTGATAGGCGTCAAGGCGTGTATGAGAAAAATCAAACCCGACATAAGGCATTATTTCCAAAGAATTTTCCAAGACCGGGCTTTTCACGGGAACAGTATAGCCCAATCGCGCTGCTGCACCAACACCATACCCGTCTGTTGCACCGTACGATTCTTCAATGCCACTGCCATTATGGTAATGACGATGCGTTTCAATACTCAGATCCGAAAGTGATGCGGATCCAAAAAGATGCCACCGGTTACCAAAATCATAAGAGCCAAGAAAAACTGCGCCAAGTGATTCGGCTTGATTGTCACCATTTAAAAAAGTTTTTTCGTTTTCTTTGCTATATGCAATACCTGCGCCGATGGCTAATCCTTTTTTGACCTCGAAGAGAAAGCCGCTTGTTCCGCTTACATCATGATTAGCCCAGTCTCCCATCTGCCCGGCACCCCAGTTTCCAGTTACATAAAGAGCATGTTGCTGTATATTTCCGCCGATACTGTTTCCTGCTGCCGGAGCGATTCTGGCGATCTCTTGTGTGCTCAAATTTTCAAAAGCGGCAGGTGCTGTATTCTGAAAGCCCCCCAAATATGTTGCCAGCGCATTTTGTGCCACATATAACGACTGGGAAGAGCTTTGCAAGATTTGCGACGTTGATTGACGAATTGGCGTTGTAAGAGGAAGGATGGTATCCTGAAATTCGTCAACAGGTAACATCCCTGCATCAGTCATAATAAATCCGCGATAATCCCCCAAATACGTACCCCACCCAACAATAACGCTTCCATCTGCCGAAACATCAAGCGCAGTGCGTAGATTCCATCCTGTCAGAT
This sequence comes from Bdellovibrionales bacterium, assembly GCA_039808765.1. Lineage (GTDB taxonomy): Bacteria > Pseudomonadota > Alphaproteobacteria > UBA2400 > UBA2400 > JBDHTQ01. The sequence goes on along the minus strand of JBDHTQ010000004.1, from coordinate 153,437 downwards.
CAACACCAGCACTTTGCAAAATGCTTTCTAACGAACGCATTCCGACAGCTTGCGTCCAGCGGAAGGCAAGCTCCTGAACATCACCGGCATCAAAACTGTAACCAACAATAATATTTCCGTTTACCGAAACAGCTGTCGGTGTCGCCGAGCTGCCCCCCAATGTACCCAAACCAACCATACCATTTGCTTGTGTCCAGCGAAAAATTTCTCGGCTATAGCTACTGCTATTGGCAAAACCGACAATTACAGAACCATCGTAGGAAACAGCTTCGGCTGATCCACTTATACCCCCAGGAAGTAACCCGAGTAATTCGAGGCCATTGGCCTGTGTCCATTTTACCGGTTTGTACTCAAAGCTGGCGTTTTCGCTTTGACCAACGATAGTTGATCCATCCCCTGATATGGCCATTGCTGCTGAAAATGTTCCACCCGGCAATGAGTCAAGCACGTCCAAACCCGTCGCCTGAGACCACTTAAAAGCTTTGTATTCGCCAAGATAAATTGTCCAGCCTACCAGCGTTTCAGCATCAGGTGTAATATCATTAACGATGGTATCGGCGGGAAGAGGCAAAACCGTAAACCCTGATCCTGCTGTCCACTTATATGCTCCGCCCCCAAAATTAGAGTAATTACCGATAAGAATAGATCCATCACTTGAAAAAGCCACAGGGTTGGTATTATAGGCCCCCTCACCAATACTGTTATATCCCCCCGTCGAGGTCCACCAGTACGATTTCGTTACCAGACCTATTTGATTGGCCAACCCTACGGTCGAACCATCATCTGAAATCGTTTGAGCAAACGTCCCGTCATTGCCAATCGAGAAGGGTGTAAACGTTATATCGGCCGCTCTGGCCTGAGCTGTGGAGAATACAAAGGCGAGGGCAATAAGGGTGTTTCTTACATAGGGAGCTGATGTCATCATTTTATTCTACTTTGACACATGAGTTTGAGAGCATTCTCAAATGTGTTTTCAGTGTTCCATAGTTATATTGATCAAATATTAATATATGTCTCTGTTTCTTAATAAGAATCGCCTTTTTTCCTGACCCGAAAATGTTTTTGTCGCAATATCCTTGATATTTTCATTCTTAGATATTAGATAGTTAACAAGTGGCGGGCCGGGCCCCTCTGGCGATGAGAGCGCTAAATTTCTTATCGTGATGTCGGACCGCATCGGGAACATGTTTTCCGGTGTTGGTTTGGTTTGTCCAAAAAAGCTAACACTGAAAACTCTCGATCAAGGACAAACTTTGGTGGAAAGGAGAGTGTCATGCTTATTTATTTCACAAACACTGAATAAATCGAAATAACCGTGTATTTTCAGGACGAAAGATGCAGTGATTATTTTCCTGCAAACCCGTCCGTTTATACCGACATGCAATGTTATTCCCTACTAACGAAAAGGAAAAAAGGATGAGCTCCACACACAAAAAAGATCGCGATATTGACCAATTTTACAGCCTCCCCCAGTTTATCGAAAAACTACGACGATTGGCGGATTGCCTTGAAAATGGTGAGAAATTCAACATTCAGGTCGACGGAGAGCGGCTCTACGTGCCCAAAAACGCCATTTTCTCTATCGAGCATGAGCGAACGGATGGTCATGAAGAAATTGAATTTCAGATTAAATGGACACGTACTTAACAACAACTATAATGAAAGGAAAAAAAGATGCCACTACTCACATCGCCTATTGATGGTTCACCCATGCGTCAAATCCATCGCTATGGAATTGAAATAGATGTATGTCCAACATCGGGGGGAATCTGGCTCGATAAGGGTGAACTTGAAAAGATTTTGAACCTCATAAGCGAGGATAGCGAAGCAGTTCGACAAGCTTCACCCATTCCACACGCGAGGCACAGCAGCGACGGCCACGAAGGCTATCGACGTGATGATGACGATTACCGTCATTACAAAGATCATGGATATTATGGCTCTGGGAAATATCATAAAAAGAAAGGAAAGATGTCACGAATATTGGATCTTTTTGACTTTTAAGAACCTTGTCCCGGAAGGTAATCCGCCTTTCGGGACAATTTTTTCTCTGTTGATAAGATAGCTTTTCAAACAGAACGAAAATACAGTGAACCGATTAGAAAAAATTCCCTGTTCATGGTGAGTAAACATCTACTCATCTTATCATGTCTTCACAAAGTAACCAAAAGCGTAGTTTGGATGTCTATTTACACGAGCTAACACAGCCTCTCCAGTGTGTACAGACGCACACACAACATCAAATTGATCAGGATACACGTATAGGGGAACGACCTGATCCCGATCAGAACCAACAATACTTGCAAAACAAACAACTGGTCTATTGTTTTGGGGATATAAAGCATCTAAATTGATTCTAACCGCTGCTCCCGCATCAATTCTGTGGTCATTCACATCGCATTTTGGACCATTGAGTCCATTTTGAAAATGTAAATGATAAATTTTCCCATAAAAACCGTCATTGCCTGATTTTTTATTTAACAGTTTGAATTGATCCCACACATCAGATGCACATACCTGAATATCCTCATCAGCAGCACGCAAAAGTCTTTGAACATCGAAGATGCATCCTAGGGGGCGGCCAAAAAACAAACCACGAGTAGCTTCAGATAGACCATAAAGTGCTGCTGAAACAACATTTTTATCGGCGTGATTTAAAGCAGCAGTAATAAATGTGTTAGCAGTATCCATATATCTTGGGTGTTCACCTGACAGATATCTTTCCTGAACAACTACAGCACGTACTGCGGCAACAGATACATCAGTGTTATCTCCACCTAATATCTGCATTAACAAAGGCATAAAGGGTTCAAGCGCTTCTACCATCCCTACATTTTGTAACGAACATAAAGCAGCGACTGCGCGTTCAGGATCGCTCTTAAACCCTATCACGTCGGAAAACATATCATGATAAAACGGACTTTTGTCCGCAAGCATCGTAACGCAAGGATATGCACTATCATAAACATCGTTACTAGGATGCCTGATCCCATTTACAATAATTCTGTTGAGTTTTAGCAGTAATTTAGGACTTAATAAGCCAGCCGCTAAAGGATCTTTCTTTTTTCTTTCATTCGCTTCAAGACAACGTGCAGCAACAAAAACCGATTCCCTGACAACACGTGAATGGGGATTCACACTAGCATCAACAATTTCGTCAATAAAAATTCTCACACCTGATGGAGCATTCCCCATGACCCAAACAGCTGTTGCTGCAACGTGTGGGTCTGGATCATTCACTCTGGTGCGCAACATCATTTTAAAAGGATCTATATAATTAGCGCTGGCCACTACTCTTAACGCAGCAATTTTAACCTGACTGAACATACAATCAAGCGCACCTAAAAGACAACGATCATATAACAAAGGAGAAAGCCCACCAAAGCGTAAAGAGTTTTCACGCAAAGCATGTATTGCTTGAACAGAAATATTATTTAAATCATCTTGGTTTTCACCCGTCATTGAACTTTTATGAGCGTCAATACACTTACTCAGCTCCGCTGAATATCGATTAATATCAACATAATTATCCAACGTCCTCAAAGCAGCACACGACAAATTAGGTTGAGTAAAGTCTAAACACAATGGGATGATTTTAGCTAAAAATTTGTCCTTTTTCAGACTAACACTTTTGATCATTTTAAGTGCGCTCAAAACAACCACTTGATGTGGAGAGTCAAGCGCACTAGAAATACTTTCCAATTCATTATCAAGAAGTTGATCACCTAAAAACCTGGCACTCTTTCTCATAGCATCCAAAGCAACTATTGCCTCACGTGCAGGCATATCTCCCAAACAAACATTTTCGTGCATGTTTTTATCATCCTTAGTGAAATATTGTCTGTGTTAACATAATAAAAAATTGAATTTCAATGAAAAATTATAGGTAAATGATAAAAAATCTTATCGTTTATGAGCACTTGCATACGATTAATTTCTTTCGCGTGAAGAATGAAGCAAGCCCCCCCAAAAAACGTAAAAAAATGTGGGAACCCCCTGACGAAAAGGATTTCCCACATTATTTTAAGACAATAATTATTAGAGCGTTATCGTTTGTTGATCGCGGTGTATTGTTCTTCCACCAATCAAAACCGATCTAATATTTCCGAAAGGTGATTTTTTAATCTGAGCGCGCAAAAGACTGGGGAAAACACCGTTCATGTGCCAGCCTTGCTCGATCAAAAATTCATCTTTATGCAGATGCTGATCTGCATACATGTGAGCTGCCAAACAAGCTGCAGCCATGCCGGTTGCTGCTTCCTCATTGATGTTATAGGCCGGAGCGAACATGCGGGCGGCAGCATCGCGATTTTTCACAAGCGTTTCTCGAGCATAGGGATAAAAACCAATAACCCCCAAACGTTTACTTAGCTCAGCCAATTTTTGAAAATCAGGTTTAAGCTCAGCCAACTGATTGTTACTTTTAAGCGGAACAAAGAAAAAAGGATTGCCCAAACTGCAGATACGCATGTCATGGTTTGGATCAGCATTGTAGACTTTCATTCCGAGAGCCTGAAAAACTTCCTTTTCTTCTATGGGCAACAAAGCACGAGCATCCTGATTAAAAGATTGCGCAGGGAGCTCAAGAAAAACTTGATTACCCCTAATCTCTATATTCTGCGGTTTTCGCTTTGAATTCGCAAACCCCATTCTAAACGTTTGAAAGGAACGATTTGTAACTTCGTTAATATGCGAAAATGCAGCGATGGTTGCATGTCCGCAGTTATCAATCTGTCTGGTTGGGGTAAAAAATTCAGCGACAAAATCGACATCCTTTTCACCTGCATGATCGATAAAAACAGTTTCAGACAGATTAACCACTCTGGCAATTTCCTGTTTTTGATCTGCATTTAGGTGCGGTTGGTCAAAAATTACCGCTGCTGGATTACCCTCTTCAGATACATCTGTGAAAGCATGAATAATTTGAACATTTACTTGCATAATTTTACTCCTTGTTTGTGTTAACAAGGATAAAATGAATGAAAATAATTAATTTGTGAAATATCTTTATTGATGCTAATTGATATAAAATGAATATCAATTCAATTGACCTTCATCATCTTCGTTATTTTGTCAGCGTGGCCGAAGAATTGCATTTTGGTCGAGCGGCACGCCGCCTCAATATGTCTCAACCACCCCTCAGCCAACAAATCATCGCACTGGAAGATTTTCTTGGTGTCATGCTTTTCAAGCGAACACAACGCCATGTTGAGCTTACACCTGCGGGAGATTTTTTATTACCGGAAGCACGTCGTATCCTGCATGATGTCGAAAGGGTAGCGACCCAAACGAAGCAGACAGAATCGGGCCTAATTGGTTATCTTCGCATAGGGCAAAACTTTTCATCTCCCTTTCATCCGTTTACAACAAAACTACTTCATAATTTTCATGAAAAATTTCCACACATTAAAGTAGAGCTGGTTTTGCATGAACAAAGCAATATTCTGCAGCTTACAGATTTGCAAGGCGCGCATCTTGACGCTGCATTAATCTGGCTTGATGACAGCCATGTTGAAGCTGATATTCAGCGCTTAAACCTTGCTGTTGATCGTTTACAGGCGGTTGTACCGGCTAATCATCTGCTTGCTAAAAAATCAAAAATTCATATTCGTGATCTGGTTGGCCTGCCTTTTATCTCTCAACCCCGATATGCTGGAACACAGCGTTATGAGGGAATTTACAAGGCTTTTTCAACAATTAATGAAACACCAAACGTTATGTACGAAGCACTTCAAATGCCACTTGTAATGAATATGGTCGCAGCGGGACAAGGCGTTTCTCTTCTCCCTGAATTTTTGGGACAAATCCCGATGACTGGTGTCGCCTTTCGTCCACTGATTGTTCCCAAAAGCAAGCCCCTCTGTATGACGTATAACTTGATCACGCCCCGGACCTTTTATAATCCAGCTGTTCGTCATTTTTTCGAACTGGCGCGTATCATGATGAACAAACGCCAGAATTAACCAAGGCAAAATCCTCGCACGTCTTAATTAACCATGTTTTAAGTTGATTTTTTGAAGTGCGTTTTGCTATGCTTTGGTCAAATTTAAATAAGGGATTTGAGATGCAGATTGAAGAAATGGCACTTAAAGAGTGTGCAGAAGAAACTTTAAACAGGATTCTTGCACTTAAAACAACCTACCCCCAACCAGAGCAACACGCGTTGCAGATGGCAAGAAGCCGATCACCTTTTTCTGACGCTGTAGATGGTGTTAGGTATGCTCTTTTCGTCCTTGAGCAACGCATTGAAGAATCGGCCAACCCTCCTGCAGATGGTCAAAGCAGATGGATGTGTATAGAAGCGTTGAGGAAAAACCTTATTTTACAAAATGGGCAGTGTGAACTTTCATTACAGGGTGCCTACGATTTACTTAAACCCTATAGTCTGCGAAAAGATCAGGGAGCGGCACTCGACATATTCAATGCCTTGGGCATGAGTAGTTGCCCAGAGAGGGATTTGAATAATCTTTTCAATCTTATTGGTGATAAAGATAGACAGAATAATGATGTTTCGAAATATCAGTTTTCCTGCCCCGATTTTGGCTTTGGAGATTCGCAAAATCTCACTACGGAAATTTACAGCAGGGCCGCTTGTGCTGCTTTTAGTGAGGCAGAAAGACAGTTTCGTCATCTTTGCACCAAACCAATAGATGCCAAAAATGACTTTAAAGGGGCTATTAGAAACGCACGTGCTTGGGGTGGATATGGGGGACGCTGTAACCCTGTCGCGCTAGATTCATTAGAAAAGGATATGAATAATTTATTTCCAAATATGTGTAAATTGGCTGCTAGAAACGAAATTTTGTTTATAATCGGTGCAAACTTTATAAAAGGCAGAACAAACCCTAGTACCACGACACTCGAGGCACTTCTTAAGGCTGCGGGTGTAACTGACCCCAAAGAAGTCTTGCTGCCCGTTGAAAATGTTGGAGACGATATGCTTACACGAGAAGAATGCGTGAAGCGTCTCAATTTAACTGTGCATCTTTTTAGCAATGCATTACAAACTAACCCAAAATATCGTTGAGACAGGACTTGATGATTTTTATGAAGTTATAAATGAGTTATAAATATGAGCAGCCAAGATACTTCAACGTTAGAAAGATTAAACCGCTTTAAAGCTGAGGCTGATTGTTATCTCGAATTGTTAATTGAAAAAATTCGTTTAGGCGTACCGATTGAAAATATATTAATATCTTATCGACGCATTCAAAAGCAATATAGTGATTTTGGTTATACGCACTATGGCTATTATGGTCATTCGGACCGATATGATCCAACGGATAATCCATATTATTTCAAAGAAATACTTCTTGGTGCGCCATTTGTACCTGAACATTATTGTGCGCTTTATCAAGTTATTTACGGCGACAGTCAAAGTCTTAAATATGAGCAATCATATAAAAGTGTCTTTATAAATATCTTGCGTGATGCAAATGCTCGTAATGGATCGAGTGCGCTTCATCAATTGCTCCAGAAGGGTGATTTAGAAGCCCTTAAGTTAATTCAAATGGTGGATAGTGCAGATAGTAAACTTTTCCCGTTAGTGGATGATCGCTTGATTGCTCTTGCGCACATTGTCGCCCACCCTGCATTTGACCCCACCAAGTATAGTATACTTAGGCAGCTCTTTATCCCGAAACAGGATGAAATTTGTCAAGCTTCAGTAGAAGCCATTTCCCTTCTTAAAGAAGCATTATGCCAGCGCTGTTGTCGTTCTTTTGATGATACATTCGATTTTATAATTTCGCTTCAAGAAAAGAATGATACTGAAGAAAAAAAATCAACAGCACTTTTCACGCAATCTGATGTTGTAGATATTATTGCTCCTCCACTTTTATCCATCACTGGACTCATTGATACGGCTTGGGAGGGGTGCTTTAACAACAAATCTAAAAAATGCGGGTATGGTTTATACCAAGCACAACTTCAGTTGTTGTATTTCAAATCCTTTACCATGCCCCAAACCCAGGTCGTAATACATGCTCGAGAAAATCTTTTTCCTCTCATAGGTTGTTATTATACGACACTTACCCCGGAAGAATGGCGGGCAGGCTTGATGCTCTGTGCTCAAGCTGCTGACTTACCGTTTTTTGAAAAAATTATTGACCAAATGGAAGATAATACTTTATGGACGAATGACGTTCATAAAAATGTTTTTTTGGCACTTCATGATCCCTTGCTTTGTTTAAAAAACACACTTGATGGTCTTCAAGAACAACAGACCAGGAAGCCAAAAAACAAAAAAAATCAACCCATTCAAGATGAGTTGTGTTTCCGTTTTGCTGCTGTGTGTTGGGATGTTAAAAAAATCCAAGCCTATGCTGACGACCCCACGCGCTTTCGCACGACCGTGCTAGATGCCACACTCGCATCCATGGCGAACTCTATTGCAATTGAGAAAGTAAAAAATCCTGCTGACACAAAGATCGAGAGCGAACATTCACCAGAGAGAAGCGCCAAAATTGATTGCATAAAATTGCTTCTTAGCATGGGTGCACGCGTCGTTACAAAAAATACAGACAGTTTAAAACAATTTCTAGGCAGAAATAACTGCAATTCAGTTCTTAAAAAACAGGTTTTTAATCTATTGGTTGAGGCGTATAAAACGCAAACGCAGCATGAATCTGCAATAAATAATCTTAATCGTTTTTTTATAACATCGGAGAACGAAGAAGCCACACGTATATTACACGACCACGGTGCTAATGACTTTCTTAAGGCACTCGCTAAAGCAAGTCCCGCGACCTTTACATTCTTGAGGCAGAATGCTCAACCGAATCCATCAATCTCATTTGAGCGAGCCGCTTTAAAAGGGTTTGAAAAATCAATGCGCTTCATGATTACAGAACATCATTTGCAGCTGATCACGGATGATCCACAATTTGTTACACGAAATTTTCAGCGGCTCGTTGAAGCAAGCCAAGTTAATCCTGATGTGGTTACAGCAATTTGGAACACAATGCAGCCAATGTTAGACAAGGCTCTGGAGCAGGAGAAATCCGTCTACACCGAAACGCAGCAAAAAGTCAGCGGTAACAATCCTGTATCTAATGAAATGGCAGAAGAGCTGGCAGAGAAGCTTGAAGAATATTTAATTAATTTAGATTTTAAAATGGCGAAAGAATTAATCCAAAAATTTCCCTCTATTGTTGCTTTTAAAGATTATTGTCTCTTCAATAACAGTGTATTGTGCCAAGCATCGGTTAAGTTTTTATTGAAAGAAAATATAGCGGATGTTTCGCCCCGAAAATATGCGGCTCTGCTCCGCTTTATCGCAATGTGCGATAATGATCTTAAGCATGACCCCTGTAGATATAACTCTCTATCGTGTGTAACAGAGGTTGTTCGTAGTTCAGATATCGCACTAAGGCATCCAAATGAAGTGTGGCCGTACATACAGTCAATGGAGTGCGATAAATTAAAAAGAGAATTCTGGAAAAGAATTAAGACCCCTTTGCAATTATTGTTACCTTCATGCGGTTGCAAATAAATATACTCGAGCGCACCAACTAAAGTCAGACGCTCTGTGTTTCACTTCTTTTAACGCAGATACATCGTCAAAGATGGTCTCTTTTGATTTCATCTTTTCGGGATCAGCTCTAAAACTCATTAAATTCATCATAAATTCAATAAGTTAACTTAGATTTCTATCGGTTAGAGTTGGTATTTAAAAAAACTTAACATCAAAATGTTACGATCAATTCTGATTTTTAATTTCGCGATGTTTATACGAGGCCATTATGTCTAATTTAAAGGAAGGCGAATCTTTTTCTGATGTTAGAAGGTCCGGCCTCAATGGTAATGCTCTCAAGCGTGCGATACTCAACAAAATCGATCAAAATCCGTCTTTAGCCATTGATTCTCTTGATGACTTTATCGATCTATTTCCAACGAAAGAAGAAAAAAGAGGGATCGTTTTATATATTTTGTCAAGACACCCCCAGAACGCATTAAAATACACATCAAGTTACGCTGATTATTTTTCCTCTGGTGAAATGGCTGATATCACGCGCGATCAACTACGGTCCGACCCGACACAAGCAATTCATTTTTCTGATTCGCTTGCCTACATCCCTGAAAGAGAGCGAGGAGAATATGTTTTACGCTCGGCTATTCGGAATCCGTCACTCGTTATCTCCGATACAAATTTTATGGACCAAATACCAAACGGTGACCGTGCAAATCTTATTCGTCAACTCTCTCAAACAATGCCGGGTTTTACACCTGTTTTTGCCCCCTTATTTCAAACGATAAGTTCATCAGGCAATCAACAGGAGTTAGCGCTTGAGATCGCACGACGACAATTACAAAGTGGTTATGAAAATGATTTATATTCAGAATATGCATATTATCCGAATTTTTCGTCTGCACAAGCAGCTCAGATTAAGCAGCTTAGAGCCACAAAAGGCAGAGCGGAAGAAGGGGTTGTACGGGTCAATGCATTGCACGAAGCTTCCCATCAGGAAAGATTTGAAAGTGTTATGAATTCGACGCCTGAAGAAATTTATCACATGATGGTATTAGGACGATCAGCGGCATATACATCAACCTATATCGGGATGATGGAAATTTTTAAAGATAAGCTGAACAGCCAAGGTAAAAACATTTATGATGTAATGGGCGACTTGCCTTCTTCATCAATTCTCACTTTCTTGGAAGCTTCTGCAAGCTATAACAAAGTACGCGATGCTGTTGCAATGATTCCACGTGGCAAATGGGGAGAAATTATCAGTCAACTTGGCAGCGAAATTGATCAGGGAAATAGAGATATGTCGTCAGCACTGATTGATATTATGCACGATGTTGATGATCCACAATTGCGCGCACAATTAGAGCAGTTTGTTGAACAAAAATTTCACTCAGCCAGCCAACCCGCAAAGGATAGCTATGCGGTTATCGCTTCGGCGTACAATCATCAACAACGCGCTGAAAAGATTCACCTTCAGGGTGATCAGCGCTATCAATTTGATGATAGAACCACAGGAAAACCGCAATTATCCCAGCATGATCTTAAAGGAAAAGATGGCATATTCCGTCAACTGAGCATTTTTCCAAGTGATGACGATGGAAAAGCTTCTTTTGAGAACTGGATGAAAACACTTGGAGGCAATGGTAATTATAAAATTGAAAGAACAAATGACTACGTCAAGATCACACCAAAAAGTGGCGAAAAAATGGAGCTTTATGCAAACATTCCTGGACACTCTCCCGAAGCGGTCTACCACGCCATCGGGGGTCCGAATGGAAATCCGAACACGGTAGAAATCGATATGCTGGTCAATCGTGGACATAGTTTTAACGTTAAAGACACCTTTTTACCGTTTGTTAGTTCCAGCAATTCTCTTGTCTATTTAGGATCTTGCAATGGCTATGGCGCCGTCGATCTTGTGCACACCGTCGCGCGCAACGCAGAAATTATCGCAACTAAAGAGACAGGAACCATGCGGGTTAATGATCCAATGTTGTTGCACATGACCGAACAAGTTAGAAATGGCAGACCAATTGTTTGGGAAAAAGAACGCAACTACCTCTCAACGCTTGGCTCAGATGATAAAAGCGGATACTTAATGCCCGATACAAACACCGCTTTGATCGTGGGCAAGCATACCCAATTTTTACAGGAATATGATAAAACGCTAACATCTCCACAGTGGATGCTCGCAACAGCAGATCGCACCCTACAATCTGCTTATACGCTTAATGACAGCACAGCTCAGAGGACTGATAACCCATTACAGCAAGATTTGAGCTGGAACAGCCCGAGTATAAATATTATAGATTTAGACCTTGGGAAGCAAGGAGTCAACTTAAGTTTTATTGACGGTGCTCCACAGCAAGAGGTCAGGCAACAAAAACCACAATCGCGCCCCCATCAGCGAGATCATAACTAGGCTCGGGACTGATTAAGTGAGATAAAAGATGAGGTAAGACGCGAGGCCGATGGCGGAAAAGAGGTGTGGGCGCAGCGGTCATAGCGCATGGCGATGCGCTTTGAGATGTAGAAGTCAGTATTTAATCTGACAGTTAGTAATTATCGGACAGCCAGCGCCGTTTGATGCGCGCTGCCAGATGCTGATGAACAGCATCTCGTTGAGCAGCTCGTCCCGCAGCTTGCCGTTAAAGCTCTCAACAAACCTGTTATGTTGCGGCTTGCTCGGTGCAATGTATGCCACTCAACCTAACGGCAGTCCGCCACGCCAGCATCGCCTACCTGATCATATCTCATCTCATATATCAACAAAAACGGCGTCTGTTAACACCCTTGCCCGTTCTTGCGTTTTTCGCTTTTTTAAATTATCACGAAGAGCTTGAGCGAGTCGCGCCTGTCGCTTTTGTTGTAAGGACTGAGTCATGCCCGTGTTGTCTGTGGAAACCCTCAAAAAGTCAATGACCACTTTGTTCAGCAACGAAAGAGCCGTAACAATTTCTCAGGTTTGCATGGTGGTTTACCCTCTCTGCATGGCATTAATCATCCTAACAAGCCATCACGGAATTACTTTTTCGCAGCAACCACTCGTCGCGGATTTTCTTTGTTTTTGGGGCGCGGCTAAACTTGCCTTACTGAACCATGCCCCTATGGCCTATGATTTAAAAACGCTACACAAAGTCTATTTTGAGGGGATTCCAACTCATACACATACGTCCCGTTTCTTTATCCGCCGATCTTTTTTTTGATTATTGCGCCTTTAGGCCTGATGAATTTTTTTGTAGCCGCGATTGTTTTTATCGTTGTGTCATCACTATTTTTTTGGCTCGCCTTAAAACGGTTGATCCAGCACCCCCGGTTCAATCTTTTTTTCTGGACGTCACCGGGGCTGTTGATCGCTGTATTCCATGGGCAAAGCACGATCTTACTGGCGGCCCTGCTCACCTATGGTTTGAGTGCTTTCTGCACAAAAAAATTATCTTATACACCCCTGCAGCTTTTTGCTTTGGGATTATCCGCTTTCAAACCGCACTTCGCGTTGCTTGTTCCTATTCTTCTCCTTAAAAACAAGCAGATAGGGCCACTGGTAAAAATTGGTATTGTGACGGGTGTGCTTTGCCTTGTGTCCTTTTTTATCTTCGGGTCAGAAACTTGGATCGCTTTTTTTAAGAATTCCTCATACGGTCAGACGATTTTATGGAAACAATCGATCGAATGGTACAAAATGGGATCAACGTTTTCGGCACTCTGTTTATTGGGCATAGCGCCGCCGCTCGCTACCGTTCTCCATTTCGCCTACCTCATCCCGACCGGCTATCTTTTTTGGCAGCTTAAAAATCCACTCTATCAATTGATCGGCGGATTCTTTTTTGTTTTGTTGATTAGCCCCTACCAGTTTTCTTACGATCAAATTTTGCTTACCCCAGCGCTTCTGTTATGGAGTATGCGCGGGCCTCGCGCCTTTTTGCTGCGAGACCGCATGATTGTTGCGTCTTTATGGATCTGGCCCTTGCTCACGCTATCGCTTACAAAGGCACTGCACCTGCAGCTTTTGCCCTTTTTAATTGGTATTGCGCTTTATCGTTTAAACCAAATAGATCAGCAGCAGGATGCTTCCCAAAACGATGCGGGACCAAGCGAAAGCCCCAAACCCATGCTGGCTGATCCATGAGATAAAGGCTTTAATCACAATAAGAGCGGAAACAAACGCCACGAACATGCCTATCGCGATGATCAACATAAACTCGATTCATTCCAACTTGTCCCCACACCTATCAAAGGCAATATAATCGCGGCCGCTCATGCCAGTCTTGTTTAATTCTTTGAAAGAAATTGAGCAACTGCTGATGCCATAGGCTTGAAAGATGTTTATTACACAATTGATCGTCGCAAATTTCAATCTCGATCGCTTCAATATTGTATCGCTCTGCAATAACGCCAATAGGGCAGAGAGGTAGCTGGGTAAGATTGTACGGCGCATTATCACCAATGCATTTGTCCGGAATTTCTGTAAGGGCTTGCAGTGCTGCACGCGCCAACGGGGTTTCCTTGACATACTGCACACCGGCATCCCACGGTCGTGGAATCACATCCGAGCGCCGTTGTCGTGTATAGCTATGGAGCGAAACCCAATAGCGAGGGGGATTACTGCTTTCCATAAGACGGCGAATCTCTGCATGATAAGGATCATAATATGCGGCAAGACGGCTCTCGCGTTCAGCTTCTGAAAGGTTATTGACGGTCATCTGAAGCCCATCGGTCTGCGTGCAGATTACGTCTGCATCATCTCGCAACCGATTAAGATCACTCAGAAGGCGAGTGTATTTACCCAGAATGATAGGAATTTCAATCTGTGTGCCTAGCCATGTGGCAAGATCGTGTGTTCCACGGTCCAGTGCGTAATGTTCAGCTTGCCACCCCGCAGGAAGATCAGTCGCATCTATATTTTCTGGCCAGGCAGCGCCAGCGTGCTCAGCTGTTATGATTATTGGAGATAGGGTATTAGCATTGATAAGGGTGTAGGGCATGTTGTGCATGATTATAAACCTTTCACGCGGAGTAAATCTGCTTGAACAGCAGAATTGGGCCTGTATTCATCGATATCGCATTTACCTGTATTTAAGCTTGCGGCAATAGAGCGTGCTTGATCGGGATTGATGTTCGAAGCATTCCGGATCCAGTCTGCCATCATGCTGCTGATATGCCCAAGATTTGTCCGCCCAAAAGGTGTTTCTGCTCCTCGCCCCGCTACTTGCTCGCGACTGAATTGCAACGTCTCGGCTGTTATTTTGCTTGCTTCAAGAATATCACTGATGGCGTCTCGTCGTTTTAAGGGCGATGCAAAAACCTCAGAAGCAAGAACAGCCAGCGCTGCCGGCTGAGTAAAGCCACTATCGGCTGCTCTTAGCTCAATGCGCTGGCCGCCAATAACTTTGACATCTGGCCAGAGCAGGCTTTCAGCGAGAGCAAAGTTTTGTTGTGTTCCCAGCCCCCGACTTAAGAGTTGCTTGAATGTTGGGGATGTGTCAAAGCGCGGAGTTCCTTGTTCATCCCAATAATAAACCATAGGAACTTGCTGCACGTGGTTGATCCACGTATCAAGGAGACTCTTTTCTCCGTTACGTTCAAACATTTGCCTGAGAATTGATATTGGTATTCCGGCTCGTGGCGCGGTGCGATTGTGCTGCATCCACCAATCGGCTCTCGGTATAAGTAGGTCGGAACGTTGCCCTTCCACATATCCTGTTGAATTCGCGAAGGCAGCATAGAATGCGGGTGCCAACAAGTTGCCAAGCTTGATAATTTCCCCGGCTTCTTGCGGATCACGATAGCCAATACTTACTTGTGCGCTTGTCGCTAAACCCATGGTGCGCAGGCCGGGGCTATCTGGCCCATCTAAAGAAAATTTTTGCCATTCTGCGGTTAGCCTTTCACGAGCCACCATATTTTCGGCACAGTCTTTTATGCTTATGCTTCCGGGAAAAGCGGCGTTGAAACCGCTTAATCCAACAGATTTTGCCGCATTGATAATGGTTGTTTGTGCACGAGAGATAAGCTGCAAAGAGCGCGTCAGGTCATCAGCGGGAATAGGGGCCCCTGCAGCCTCCAACACACCACATAACTCAAGTTGGTACATGATACCGTGGCTATCTACACATACGCGGGGTGCGTTTTCAACTTGCTCTGCGATCCGTCTGCCGTTAATTTCATAAGCCGTTTGTGATTGAGGGTCTGCCGAAGCGATCATCTCAAGCACCGCCTGACTTTCCTGCGAACTCATCATTTTGATTCGTTCCTCACGCGCAGCTTGTGTATTTACAAGCCAGCTTTCAATCTCTATGCCGATTGAAAGCTTACCATCATTGGCACCCCTGCCTTTTGCATAATCATTTCGCACTTGGGTTTCATCAAAAAAACTTGCGTTAAGCTTACTTACTTCTCCCATTTTCATTCTCCGTTAGTTTGAAGGGTTAAAACTGTCCGGCAGAATGAGGGTATTAAAAAAGCCGGACTTGATAGGCCGGCTTGAAAAAGATGCAGTTCAGCCGCCCACTATGTGTGGACGTGATGATGGAGCTGTTGTGCTGTCTTTCTGTTCATGGTTATTACTGTATTCGACAGCGAGCGGTGGAGTCAATAGAGATATTTGATTGCGGAAATATGAAGGTGGTTAAGATTGCATGGGGGTAAATTTTTTCCTGACGCAATAGCGAACAAGAGATTAACCGAAAGAATCTTATGGTTTTATCACAAGTGTAATTGATGATAATCTGCGCGGTTGTTCTTGCCATTTTTCAGGTTTAGTGACGCGAGAGCAAATCCCGAGAAGATGGAATCGAAGAGACCATTTTTGACGACGCATTTGCGTAAAAATGATAAAATAGAGCGTGTCTATCTTTGTGAGATGCGCTCTAGGGCTAAAAATAACCAGAGGGTTATTTTTTGTTGATGTCGCATTTATCAAAATGGTATGTATTCGACCATACTTAATAAAGAGAACAAAACGGAGATTTTTGATGAATACTTTATCAGATTATAATCCCCTAAAGCATCCAAAATTTTTGCCGGCTCTCAAGCATGCAATAAAAATTAGCCCTGAAGTTCTTCGTGAATTTTAGCTTCAGGCTGCAGTTAGAGCATTCATATAATTTTTTGCTCTTTATTGGGCGTTGATCTACATGTTTGGTTGGCATGGTACCTATTATTAATACTATTTTTTATTTATCTGAAAAAAGGAATTCTTTAAATGTGGGGTTGTATAGAGCTGGATGAAGTTTTTGCTGACTTAGCAATGATTGAAAGTCATCCTGATTCACTGACTGTTAGAGCTGAGGGTAATTATGGCGGTTTTCTGCGACAGGCTTGGACTGACCTTTCTATTATTCTGAGTCTGCTTAACCAACATGCACAACATTTACTTCCACAGGTGCTTACATATATATCCAGCCGTGCGGATGATCTTGACGGTCCTGAGCATGCCTATCTACGGGCAAATTTTTTACATTTAGTCACAGTTTATTCTTCAAAAGATGATCCCTTGTACACGCATGCGTGCACACATTTGATCAGATATATGGATTTGTCCCTCAAACAAGGGCAATTTGATGCAGTGGACAGATATCGTCATACCCAAAATTGCGTTTTTCCAGTAAATGGATGTGAAAGAAATGAGAGATGTCTTGAGGTTTTAAGTAATGCCGAAGCCGCACTTTATGCAGCTTATTCTCGGCCTGCATATAATTTGTTAGAGCTTGTTTTGCAATTAAGTGATCGGGATTCGGCTGTACATGCTTATGCATTTGATCTAAAAAAATTTATCGAAGAAATTGTGTTCGAGATAGGGACGTATTCTTATGACAAAAATATACAGAGACGTTATGAAAAAGATGTATTTTCTCCCCAATGGGTTGATGGGATAATTTATGATTCAAGGAGAGAGACAGGTTATACGGGGCCAAAATGGAGTTTGGCCTGATATCATCAGGCTTCAATCAACGTCTGAAGGGTGAGTTTTTTGCATGCGATATGTTTATTTATATTGAAATTAAACACAGTTAGGACTTAGTCATTAGATATTCAATTAAAGAGGAATATGAACATGAGTATTACATTGAGAGAGCAAGACTTAACAGATGCGTTATGTCAGCTTGATGAAATGGTGAACGGAACATTCCGGTACGGTAATCAATCGCCTTCCGTTCATGTTGGTAACCTTGCACATAAATTTAAAGATAGCAATTTTTTAGCTCAGTTGCTTGAGCATATGCATAAAATTTCTTTATCTATGAGTGATCCTCAACATGCAAATTTTCGCGTTGGACTTGCTGGAGCCATTCTTCACTATGCACCAAAAGAGTCTCCACTTCATATCTCGATGAAAAATAATGTACCAGATTTTCTTGCCCTTGCTGAAGAACAGATGGCGTTTCCAGTGATTTCTCAATATTATCATCTCATTTATGCTTATATAAATCCGCAAGATTTAGTTCGTGAAAGATTTGGAGCTCGCGCATTAAAACAAGCTGAGCAGGCTCTAGATCATCTTCATCCTAAAGCAGCATGGGACATGCTAAGCACATGCGTATTGCTTCTTCCTGGTAAATCGCCTGCACGCGCCTATGGACTCGCATTAAGAGATAGCTTAAATGAACTTTCTAGTCATGAATTTTCTTTGCCTGCTCATGAGCTGCTGTGTAGAGAGCAAGCATTAGGGCAATTCTGTACAAAAGAATGGATCGAGAATACTCGTAATGTCGCGATGAGAGTGTCAGGATACACCCTATAAAAAATCATTTTTGACTGAAGTCCTTCTTGAAATAATTTTCCAAGACAAGCTATCCATAAAGGTAAAAAGCTTTGTGAGTAATCGCCAGAATAATTTCATTTGTGTTTTTTGGCTTTAATTATACGATCGAAAAAATCCTTTTTATAAAGGAAAAAAACGAGTGCTACGAAGAAGCTTTGCTACGTGTGTCATGGGTGTTAATCCAGGCTATAACAGCAACGATTTTGAAATCCGTGATCCAGATAAAGCGAGACGCCTTGTTGCTCGTCTCTGTACTCAAGCCGGATTAACTCAGGCCAGAATTTCGGGTGGACTTTGTTTGTATGCTGTTGATAGAGGATGTCCAATTGGCGGCGAACCGGTCGCTTTTATTCAATTGACTGACCCGATCAGTCAGGAGAAGGTTGACAACCTTGGTCAACTTGGTGCAACTCTGGGACAAGAGTTTGTCTCATTTGTAACGCCACATGATCAGGCTGAAAAAATTTCAGCAATAAGTGGAGAAAATACTGCAAGTTGTATAATCGATTTTGGTTTGCAAGACCTTTGTCGTGTCGCGGAGATGTGGCAAAAAGTTGCCGCAAGAGAGGCTAAAAGTGCCGGGTTTCATGTTTCTGGCACGTGTTTTAAAGTCTATGGACATGTCGTGATGAGGCTTGATGCCAATCCACGTCGAATTACTGACATGCATAAATGGAAAAGAAGCATAGGTCGCATTTGTCGACAAATGAAGTCATCACAACCTCCTCGTTTTGATAAGGGATTGTATTATAATTTGTCCAATAGCTGAGCGCTCTGATCCGCTTACTTTGGTCTGTGTTGAACAATGGTGGGTGGGTCAGTTCTGTTGATTTTAAGCATATCAAACAAACACACCCTATTTAGGTGCAAGATCATTGTCGCTGAATCAATCGTGATGATCCCAGCGTGTTGCTGACTCATTACGGGTGCTACTATTCTGGTTGTTGCAGCGTTGGAATGATCATCCGATTTAAGAAGATTGCGTTTGATCGCGCGGTGCTCGTCGTCATCAGGAGAAGAACCGCGGTTGCCGGGGGACAATAACTCTTCAATGACGGCATTTTCATAATCTAAAATTGATCTTTGCTCATCTTGATCAACACGACAAAGCAATTCATCAAACCCAAAATTTAGTTTACCAAGAACGGTAGCATAATGTGTGTAGTTTTGTGCAATCTGATTAAGTGCTATTGTGATGGGATCGTTTATGTCGGTAACGGGAGAAGTTGTGAGCGTCGTTTGGGTCAAAGTGTTGGCCGCGCTATTTATAGCATCGCATCCATCCGATACAGCATCAAACAACATTTGATAAGATGAGCTTAATTTATTTAGTAAATTCGAGAGCGTATTGAGTTTTTTAAAGGCAAAAAATTTTTCTTCCAACGCCGTGGATTCAAATATTTGACAACAATCCATGTTTTTTCCAGAGTCAACCAATTCGATGGCTAGCAAGTCTTGACTTAAAGAATAAGCATCACAAATCCCTTTGTCTCTTTCATGGTAAAGAATTCTATCAAGCTGCATATCTCTCATCGTATTTAAATCTTTATTTTTTTGATCAAGATCGCTTGAAAAGGCTTTTAATTCACTTGATTTTTTTTCATATAAAATTAATTGCTGTGCGTAATCAACATGATTATCTAAAATTTTTTTTATAATAGATCCTGCTTTTGACACAGTCTTTTTGGGAAAGGGGTTTTCATCATTTAAAATCCAATTGAAAAAACGGTGTGATCTTGCATACGGATTATGGGTGCTAGTAATAAGCGGAAGACCAGAATGCTGGCATTCTGCATTGAATTCAAGAAGTTCAGCAATAGGGTTGCTAATCGTTTTCAGTTGAAAATCTAAAACGAGTTTTGTTTTTTCGCTTCGCTCACACTCTTGTTTTAAAAGCTCAATACGATTATTCAGTTTTTCATCCGAGCCAAATGTTCTAATGTTTTCAGAATAGCTTTGATGAAGTACTTTTCTCCTTCGAAAAAACTCCAGAAGATAACGATCAAAAAGTTGCGCGGTGTTGGTTGGTAAACATGCTGATTCTAATTGATGACGTACATGCGTGTTTTCAATTGATAGATCGTTATGGAAATATTCTTTCCAAAATTGAATTTGAACTTCACGTATTCTACTTCGCAGTTCATCATGTTCTTTTGAATGACGCCTGATTTCCACTTTTATTTTCGACAGTGTTCTACTGAAATATTTGAGAGTTTGAACGTATTCTATTCTTGTCATACGTATTATCCTGACTGATAAAACACTTCTGATTTATGCTACATAGAGATATACGCATCTACAGGCCATCATCGCAAGAGCCGACAGAAAAAATCGTCAATATTTGTTGCAGACACTACCTCATGCTGGCGACATTTTCGGTGAGCATGTCAACTCGCATATCAGATTCCGCTATATTCCTACCTACAGAAGAATTAGACTGTTGTTGCGATTTTGGATAACTTATTGACCATCTGGTGAAGACATGTCTGATTTGACACCAATATTCAGCATAGGATGTATGAGATCTGGCACTACGGTTGTCGGCGCTTTCATCGGCACTGCACCTAGCGTCTTAAATGTGGGTGAGCTAGGGGCTTTTTATTTTTCCACGTATACTGCCCAGCATAAGTATGCCAAAGCCCCATCAAAATTTAAGCAACAATACCTCGATCTGCTCAAAACCCAATCGCAAAGTTTTATCGAAAAAATATGCCGGGAAAATGGAGTGGAAAAGTTTGTAGAAGATACGCCATGGAATACCCGAATAATACCTGAGCTTGAGGCAATTTTTCCTAACGCGATATACATTATGAGTGTGCGCCACTATGCCGGCGTCATACAAAGCATGCGTACCTCTTGGACTAATGGATATACATGGGCAGGCCCAACGGATGTAGAGCGGGCTTCATTGTGGGCTGAATTTAACGACTATATTGACCTTTTGCCGAAGGAAAGAACTGTATTTATTTCATATGACAGGCTCTGCGCAGAACCAGAAGTCACCCTCACCGATCTTGAGGCGATGCTCTTACAGCTCAATATCAGTGGACCTTTTGATCGGTCCATATTTTCCGTTACTCACGCAAGCAAGTCAGACCGACCGACACCGATTATAAAAGATGAAAGTGGCTCTCTGGTATACAGACCCATACCAACAATCAACCCACTGCGGTGGTCTGAAGCTGATGAAAAATATGTAAGCCATATTGTCATGCCTATTTGCCGCAAGATTAAACAGATTTCAGGCATAGATATCAAACCCATGCATAATTTTCAAACTCAAGAACATAATAGCTCATCCAGTTAGCTTTGACTTTTTCATCGTCGTTAGTATATTTCTTCATCGTACTATAATATTGGAATAATCCATGTTTACCTTTATAAGCAGAGAACACAAACCGTTCAATACAGGCTATCTTCCCGAAGAGGATGGACATTTGGTCTACTTTCATGAGTTTGGGAATCCAAATGGACTGCCAATTCTCTCCTTTCATGGTGGCCCTGGCTCTTTTAGCAAACCAAAACATGCAAATGCTTTTAATTTGAATGTCTGTCGTATCATAATGTTCGATCAACGTGGTCGCGGAAAATCGCTACCAACCGGCAAATTAGAGGAAAACACAACACAACATACCGTTCACGATGCAAAAAGGCTTCTTGATAAGCTCAACATTGATCACGCAGTAATTTACGGCTGTTCGTGGGGCGCAACGCTCGCTTTAGTCTTTGCAGAAACTTACCCAGCGCTGGTCAATAAGATCATTATCACCCAAGCTTTTCTTGCCCGTCGCGTGGACATTGATTGGATCGCACACGATTCTGGTCGCTTCTATCCTGACCTTATGGAGAACGTTACATCTAATCTGCCGAAAAATACGAACGCACAGCAATATTACGCCGCTCTAGCATTATCAGGTGACAAACAACAATGCATCTCAGCACTGAACAAATACGGCAGCTATGAGCATGAACTTGGCAGCCTATCGCCAGAAATTAGCCAGAACGAACCCAGTGGCGCACATCTAGATAATTTCAGGATTCGTATGCATTATGAAAAAGAAAATTTCTTCCTCTGTGACAACCAAATTCTGGATAACATCGACATCATCAAAGATAAACACACTCTCATTGTTCATAATCGCCTCGATTTTGTCTGCCCGCCTGAGCAGGCGTGGGCTCTTCATAAAGCGATGAATAACTCAAAACTGTTCATCGTGCCCGATTATGGACATGGCAGCCCACTACAGGACAAATTACTTAAATTAGAAATCTCCAGATTTATTAAGTTATGATCATACAAAAACGGATGGCCACCTACAATTCAACGTTGACCTTGCTCACTTAAATGTGATTAAAAATCCATGGGGGCATAATGAAAACCATAATAACAACCTCGCCAGTGGGAATGGCTAACTTATCCATCTCTGCTCCAGGGAGACTGCTCCCTGTTGTACTAACTGATATTTTTAACGAATTACATATCCCGGGACTAACTGGCCACGCTCTGTGGAATACCGGACTTAAAACCGGAATTGATGATCCCTTTAAGCGCTATGAAGACACACTGCGTGCTTATAGCATGTACAGCAAAGACAAGCCTCATTACTTTGATAACGATCCAGCTTTTCATAGTTGGGTGGGAGTTCAACTCATGCGCGCGATTGAGAGTGGTACGATCACCCTCAGCCAGCAAAAAATTCTAGTTTGTAGCAGCTGTGACGGCCCTCAGGCCTTTGCTACAGCGCCTGCACCCGTTGATTGCGCGAACTGCGGAAAACCAATCACCCCCGCTCATCAAACGCGCAATATTTTAAGTATGCCGCTCGCCCATCATGCAAATGAATTATCACTATATCTGCCTATTATCAACAAACCATCTAACTGGTCAGGTCAGCTTGCCTCTATGCCGCAGCAAGCTCTCATTAGCAAAAAGAGAAAGACCGGAGTTCCACTCAATTCAATTGGCTTAAATGACCTTAAACTTGACCCTAGAGTGAGCAATGCCCTATTTCCCATATACCTAGCTGAGAAGCTGTCTCATGATCGCGCGTGGGCGTTTGTTGGACTTGGCACTCTTAATAAGGTCGCACCATTCAATTTTGGATTCCGGAATCTAAGCTTACCACCACTCGGCTATATTGGGCTGTCAAAGATGCCTGCAAATGAGGTGCTCGCAGATCCTGCTATCCGAAGCATAGTCAGTGAGCCAGAAATTCTTCGCTTGCTTTCGCTACTTAGTCTTGATGGCAAAAACTGGAGCTACTCTTCAAGACAAAAAGAACTACTGACCTATTCCAGAAGGATGGGTTTGCGCTTTCAGAAAGATCAATCAGTCTTGGCAACTCTCTACAACAGGTTATCAGCTATTAATTCCAGCGATATGTCAGTTGTAATCGAACAATCAATAGCCAGTATTAAAAGCAAGGGGCCGGCCTGTTAGCCTGATGCACCACGGCGAATAAGCTCCTTGATGATAGCTTCCGCCTCTTCAATTCTTGAAACAGCTTTTCTTATTTTTCTCTCTGGAGTCGTGTAGCGCACGACCTCTCCTGTAAGCCCCCGGCGAGCAAAGCCAATACCAGTCATCACACGCTTCAGTATCAAGTCTACTCCTGGAGAAACCGTGACTGGATGTCCGTAGAGAAGCAAATTCCGCATATCATAAATTATCAACTCTCTGCTTATGATGTCTTGGTGCAAATATCCTTTGTTTAAAATACTATCCTCACATGCAGCAGTGCCAGCGAGATTATCTGCGCCAAACGCAATAAAAGAAAATTGATCAAGGATATCTTGCGGCGCGCCTCGTATCCCAATTTGACTAAAAGCATATTCCCGATATGAAAAATGAGACCCACTAACGATTAAATTAAAATCCAAGTCAGCTGGGTTGCTCCTAAAAACAGCCGACCCGCCAAGCGACAAATGTAGAATTTTGCTGTCAAACTGCGCTTGGACAAACTTAACTAGCTCGGGCGTCAAATCTAGAATTACTTTTACTACCTTTCTAATATCAGGCCGCAACTTTTCATCGGACATTTTAAAAAATGGCAGCTCCTCAATATCACGCATTGCCAAGTGTGCATCTTTAAGTGTGCGAAACACCTTCGTCTCCAACTTCGCAAACTCATGCGCTGGAGGCAGGGTAATCATTTCTCTATCGCAGGCAATTCTTTCCAAGATAACCTACCTATTTTTATCTCGTCATTCTTGCATACCCCGACAGAAACTACCAAGCTAAAAACGCTGCTCGTTTGGCTGTCAGCATCTGTAGTTTCAGCTGTAGTTTCAGCAGATGATGGGATCATTATTAACAACAAGGATATCCTCGCTGGCAAGCAGCCGGACGGCCTGAGCAAAGAAAAGCTGGTCAGCAAACCCCTTTCTCTCATGTGGCAGGAACAGCGCCATACGCTTAGCTTTGATGCAGCCCAATAACGGTCTATCGGGTCGGACACAATCTGAAACGGAGAATTCTAGCCCGAAGAGGCCGATTAAGGGCGGGAAGTTCGCTCTCCCCGACCCGGTGGTGGCGAAATACCCCCTCAATCGGGGAAAAAGCAGGGGATATATGCAAAATGGCCTGACCGCCCTGACGGAATGGTGGAGCAAAGGAGAGTCGAACTCCCGGTCCGACCAGCAACTATATGCCCAACCATGGCTAATTCCTGTCATGATATGGCCTAACCAGCTGATATTATGTCATTTCATAACAGAAATGTTGCTCTGCAACGATGCAGGATACCGATTGCAGGACTCTCCTCTGCAAGGGAGAGATTCAGGTGAGAAACCTGATCTCAGAATGACCCAAACACACAGGTATACTACCTTGATGTTAATAGCACTCGGTGCTATACCTTAACCGGGGTAAATGATGGCTATTTTGGAGGTCCGTAGGTTCGGACGCGAGGCCAGAAAACAAGGCTTGAGTTCAATATATTAAAGTGGATTTCTCGAAGAGAGATATGTTAGTCTGCCCCATCTTTTAAGAATTGAGGTAAACATTTGGAAATGAAGGCATTGATCATCAATCCGCCAAATGTGCCGTTCAGTTCCAAGGGTATCCTGATCGAGCCAATCGATGTTTTGGTTACGGCATCCTTTGTCGCGGTGCTCGGCCATGAAGTGCGACTGTTGGATATGGATGTCCGCCAGATCCGACCGGAAGATTTCAAAAATCATATGACCGATTTTGCATATGATATCGCCATTATCATCTATGATTATCACATCCCTCTTCATTGCGATGGGACGCTTGAGGCTGTTCGGAACATCGCTGATCAGGCTAGGGCGCGGGGGGCAAAGGTCATCGTTGGTGGGAAAACGGCGACCTATAAGCCTGAGCAGCTTCTTTTCAGCGGGACGCCTGTAGATGTTCTGATACGGCATGAGATGGAGCTGGCTCTGAGCGCGCTACTTGCGGTACCAACATGGTCTCAGAATTCGCTCAAGCAAATACCGGGGATTTGCTATCTGGACGGAAGTCTAGACATTCACGTCACGGATCGCCCAAGCCAGCCGTTCGATCTCGACACGCTTCCCATCGCTAAACGCAGCCTCGTTGACCTTGATGCCTATATCGATGTACGTACCATCCTTTCCAGCCGTGGATGCCACATGAAATGCGATTTCTGCCATGTCCCCGGATTCTGGGGCAACTGGCGCGGACGCAGTGCTGGAGCCATCGCAAATGAGATTGAGTATCTCGTCAATGAATGCGGCGCGAAGAAAATTTTGTTCCTCGACGATAACGCAACCGTCGGACGCAAACGTATGAAGGATATCTGCGAAGAACTTATCGCGCGCAAGATAAAAGTCGCAATGGGGTGCCTCGGCTCGCTCAACCTGTTCGAAGAAGAGATGATGGAAACCATGCATGAGGCGGGATTCCGCTGGATCCACTATGGCGTCGAATCCGGCGATGATCGGCTTCTAAACTCTATCCACAAGAAGGTCAATGCGGACGATGTGCGCCGCATCGTGAATCGCACACGAGAGATGGGTTTCCGCGTGCGGACAAGCTGGATCATGGATCTGCCCGGATCAACTGAGGATGAACTCCAACGCACGGCCGATCTCATTCTGGAACTTCGCACTGAAGAAGTGCGGCTGCACCATCTGGCCATCCGCATGGGTAGCAGAATTTATGAGGATTATTCCGACATTCCTTCGACGCAATACATTCATCAGGGCATGCAGAACCAGAACCTAGCCAAGGTAAGCTCCGAGCGGGTGCGCGAAGCCGTCGAGGGCATCGCAGCAGAACTGAGCGGGGGTGGCTATGCTGTGGTCCGCCACCCGGATGAATTTATGAACGTGGAGGCACTTCGGTACCGCACACCAAATATGAATGTCGTGTCGCTCTGCCCGCTGCGCTATGGCCTTGGCTGGGAATATTAGAATGGCCTCACGCGTCATCGGCATTACGGGCGGCATGGGAGCGGGAAAAACGACGCTGGCGGATCGTCTGGTCAAAAAAGTGGGAGCCACTCTTGTTTCCATCGACACGATACGCCGCACTATCGGTGGCTCCGACCCCGATCATTTTGAGGCTTTGTGGGAGAAAGTAAGCGAGTCTACGCGCACCGAGGCGCAACGGCAAGTCCAGGCTGCGGAAGGTCTTGTCGTCCTAGAATGGGCGCGACTTATCGAGGATGGATATCTCGATATGGTCGACGGTGTCATCGTCGTGCATTGCAATGATATTGAGCGCATGGCGCGCCTCCAAGGCGGAGATCTTTCGAACGCGCAGATTGATGCGCGCTTAAAGAGGCAAATGCCAACGTCAGAGATAATCACTCTTCTTGAACAATATGGCAAACCATATCAACTTGTGGATACAACCGCTGGGTTGATCGACGATAATATAGAGAAAGCCTATGAACTCTGCGCCGATGATTACGATCCTGCAACGTCGTTCTGCCTCTTCCGCATTCCCCGCCATGGCGGCCGAGTCATCTGGGAAATAACTAATACCTGCAACTACGGCTGCCGTTACTGCATTTTCAGCTCGACCTCGCGCCCGCAGGCCGATGAACTTTCCACGGCCAAAATTTACGAGACAATCGATGGTCTGAAGGAATGCGGGTTCACGCATCTCAAGATCACGGGGGGCGAGCCGTTTACGCGACCCGATCTTATGGATATTCTGAAGTATGCTCGCCAGCAGAACTTCCGAACGGACCTCTCGACAAACGCCGCCTTCATCACGGCAGAGGTGGTGCAGGAACTAGCTTCTCTGAAGCTTGATATGGTTCATGTCAGCCTCGACGGGCATACGCAAGAGCTGCAGGAAGCAATACGTGGAAAGCGAACTTATACACCGACGATTAATGGCTTAAAACATCTTGTAGACAACGGAATTTATGTGCGTATTGGTTGCGTTCTTTACCGGAACAATCAGAACGAAATGCGGGCAATCACCGAATTCTGTTTTGAGCTTGGTTGCAATGAGGTGATTTATTCCCTGATGGAACCGGTCGGACGCATGCGCAACCGTCCAGCCATGTTGTGTGACCGTCCCATCAGCGAAATGAAGGCTGAGATCGAGGCGCTTCGCGCGGAATTCTCGGGCCGCATCAAAGTCAACGGCAACTTCGCCGAAACGGTGAAGGAGGGCTGCGGCGCCTGCCCTGGTGGAGAGCGGTTCCTCTTTATCGACCATAAAGGGCGTATTTCACCCTGCACGTGGGTGGCGGAGCGCCGCCCGACTTATATCGCAGAAAAGACGCTACATGATCACACCCTACGGGAAATTCTTGAGGACCGTGAGAACACTTCATTCCGGCATTTAGTGACTGGCCTTACCCGATCAGGACTTGATCGCTGCCCGATGCAAATCGTTCCCCAATTTGCCGAGGCCGAATTCATCGCTTCCTTGTTCGAAGGCGATCTGATCGCCAATCTTCAGCGCGGAGGGCGCTATTCAAAGGCGAGCCCTGTCTATGCCTTCGCAACAGAGAATATCGGCGGGTATCTTAACTTTCTCGACTTTTCTGGCAAGGACGTCCTGACCGTCGGTGCATCGGGCGATCAATTGATCAACGTCTGTATGGCTGGGGCGAAGAGCGTTGTAAATTTTGACGTCAACCTGCTTGCAAAATATATGGCTGAACTCAAGCTGGCAGCTCTCCATACTTTCGGAATTTCAGAGTTCCAGAATTTCCTCTTGCTTATGGAGCACGATAGATATCAAATCTGCAGGGATGGATTAAGTCTTTCTGCCAGATACTTCTTTGATAGCGCCTACAAATTCTTCAACATGGATGGCTCAGCTATGCGCCATTCGGCTTTGTTCCGCAAACAGCAGTCAGGCGAGCGGATTGCTCTCAACAATCCCTATCTCGCCAATATAGATGCCTATGCAAAAGCACAGACGGCTTGCCATAAGCTAGAGGTGAAATGGAATACCCTTACAGCTGAAGAGATGGCACAGACGGAAGACAGCTACGACACCATCCTCCTCTCCAACCTCAGCGATTACGCGCACCACATGTATGACAGTGATTATCTTGAAGAGTTCCGGTCGAAGATCGTTACGCCAATGGCTAAACGCCTTCGGCCCGGCGGTCAGATGATTCTCGGCTACGTCTTTGACGCCTACAACATGAATGGATCAAACGTGCGCAGCCGGATCAACGACTCGGAAGCTCGCCATAAAGCTTTCGGTCATTACGCCGACGGCGTTTACACGGAAATCGAGATTCAAAGCGCGTGGGAAGACAACAACAAAGACATCATTCTGCTATGGGAAAAGAAAGCATGAGCTATTCCAAGAACAACCTTCAAGAAAAATCAGAAGTCTATTACCAGAAGGCCAATCTTTATGAAGAGTTTTGCGCAGCTGAAGATGCCCGAGGCCAGGTCTTTAATTGGCTATTACCCCACATCGAAAACAAGACCATGCTTGATCTCGGCTGCGGCACCGGAAAATATCTAAGACTTTTTGCTCCCCATGCGCAGCATATCTGTGGGCTAGACGCTGCTGAGGCGCAGCTGACGATAGCGCGGGCGCAGACCCGAAACTTTAGAAACATCTCATTCATTCACGCCGATGCTGCTGAAAATCCCAACCTCGGAAAATACGATATCGCGCTCGCCTGCTGGATGCTTGGTACCATTAGCAGTGAGCCGAAGCGACTAGATATTCTGAACTGCGTCCGCGCCTCTTTACATCCCGGCGGTAGAATTTTTCTGGTTGAGAACGATGCCAGCGGCATGTTTGAAGAGATAAGAGAAAAAATCCCCGTTTCAATCGCTTATAACGCCTGGCTTCAGGACGTAGCCGGCTTTCGGATCACCGCCCGGCTGGCAACGAGCTTTCAGTTCAGGGATATTACCCATGCTCGCCACATCATCGGCGGTATATGGGGCGAAGCGGTCGGCCAAAAAGTTAACACTGCTGAAATCGGTCATAACGTGCTTATTTTTGAAGGATAATTTCTGCTTGCAAAACCCGTTTGCCAGATGCTAGAATTGCCTGTAGAGTGAGGTGCCAAATGTCTGAAGATAATAATCCGACTGAAAATTATCGCAGCCGACCTGCCCGTGGCCGTTCGCCGCGCAAACTTGACGTTGATCCGCGTCCCGTCACTGGTCGGCCTCGTCCGCAGTAAGTGACGAGTACACTTGATCTCAGCTGTCTTCATACCAATCAGCGTCTCCTGGTTGAAGAACTCGTGCGCCGCGGGGCGAATGTCACTTCGCTCGACTACAATCTCGAGCTTATGCGGGTGTCTTATAAAGGAACGACTGAGTATCTGCTCGACCGGGCTAGCAAAATCGTGCCTTATCTGCCGTCCTCGTTAGCGGCGGACAAACACACGGCTAAATTACTTCTGGAAGAGAGTGGGCTGTATGTGCCCGAGGGACGAATCTTCACGGGCGGCGATATCGAGGCAGCGCTGAATTATGGCGACGAAATCGGCTTCCCGCTTGTGGTCAAACCGAATACCGGCTCGCATGGCGAGTTAGTTCGCTCCGGCCTCGAAAACAGAGAACAGCTGCAGGATGCAATTTACGCCCTTCTCCATCAGGCAGGAGAGCAATCTTTCTTTATCGTCGAACGGCATATTCACGGCAACGAGTACCGCATCTTCATCACCACCAAGGGAGACTACGCAGTTCTACTTCGCGATCCCGCGCATGTAATAGGTGACGGCAAAAACAATATCCGAGCTCTAGCTGAGCAGGAAAGTCTCCGGCGGGAGTCTGTCAAAAAGAAAGAGGGTAGTGCCCTCTGCCCCATAGCCCTCGACGATATCGTGCTGAATTACCTGCAGCAGAAGGGCCTGAACTTTGATCACGTCCCGAATAAAGGTGAAAAAATCTATCTGCGACTCATTTCTAATCTAGCTCAAGGCGGCGTATCAACGGACATGACAGATGTGATTCATTCCTCGGTGTTGAGCATTGCAAAAAGAGCACTGCAGACATTCGATGGTCTTCCCTGTGTAGGGATCGATTTTCTTACTCCGGACATTACCGTCGATCAGACTACGGTTACCCATGCGATCATCGAGATTAATGCCAACCCCGGTCTCGCCATGCACCACATGCCCGCCATCGGCCGACCCCGTAATGTGGCAGCATATATGGCAGATGTGATGTTCCCAGAACTTTAAAAATTAGGTAGTGAAACTTGCCTCTAGGAATATGAAGATGTCCGGGCGTAAGGCGATGTGATTGGCGGTATTAAAATAAATCGCGCGCGGCGAGCGTCGATCACATTTCGCAAAGTGATTTTGAATAATTCTGCCACATATACGCTCGCGGGTCGGACACAATCTGAAACGGAGAATTCTAGCCCGAAGAGGCCGATTAAGGACCGAAAGTCCGCTCTCCCCGACCCGGTGGTGGCGAAATACCCCCTCAATCGGGACAAAAGCAGGGGATATATGCAAAAAGGCCTGACCGGCCAGACGGAATGGTGGAGCAAAGGAGAGTCGAACTCCCGACCTCTACAATGCGAATGTAGCGCTCTACCAACTGAGCTATTGCCCCACTGTTTGCAGTGCGGAGATTGGCCGATTTGGGCCGCATCTGTCAAGCTGTACTTGCCTCTTTTTTACAACCTGCTACCTTGATCCCGGGGAGAATACACGATGCCATTTATCAACCTTATTAATACTCTTCTGAACCTCTATTCGTGGGTACTGATTATTGCCGTTCTTTTAAACCTTCTTCTCACCTTTAATGTCATCAATGGACATAACGAATTGGTGCGAACAATTTATCGTTTTTGTATCTCACTTACCGAGCCACTTTTAAAACCTATTCGTCGTAAAATCCCTCCAATTAGCGGGATTGATATTTCTCCGGTCATCTTAATTTTGCTCATTGAGTTTATACGTCAGTGTTTGTGGTGGTATCTTGTCCCTTTGGTTATTCACACCCCCTTATAACCCATGGCACACGTTATTGATGGCAAGGCAATCGCGTCTATTCTTCTTGAAAAGGTAAAGCAAGAAGCCTCACACTATGAGGCGATCAGTCTCAAGAGGGTGACACTGGCGACGATCTTGGTTGGCGATGACCCGGCCAGTCAGATTTATGTTCAAAAGAAAATTTCTGCCTGTAAAAACGTGGGAATAGATACAGTCCCCGTTTTTTTAAATCCTGCAACGTCCGCAGAGGAATTGCGTCAGGCGATTATTTCTCTCAACAATAACCCTGACGTACATGGGATTCTTTTACAGCTCCCCCTTCCCCCCGAGCTGAATGCATATGATTTTTTACCCCTTATTGACCCACGCAAAGATGTAGACGGCCTGCATCCGTTGAATCAAGGTCTGCTTGCCCAAAACCAAACCACTGGATTCGTGCCCTGCACGCCACAAGGATGTATGCGGCTTATTCACACTGTTGAACCCTCACTTGTGGGAATGAATGCGCTCGTGATCGGGCGATCGTTACTGGTGGGACACCCGATGGCGGAATTACTCAATCAAGCGGAATGCACTGTCACGATTGCCCATCGCCATACGCGTGATCTCGCCCTTTTGGCGCACCAAGCGGATATCATTGTTACGGCAACGGGTGTGGCTGAACTGGTTAAAGGCTCATGGGTAAAAGAGGGAAGTATTCTTATTGATGTGGGGATCACCCGTAACGGTGAAGGAAAACTGATAGGCGATCTAGCCTTTGCTGAATGCGCAGAAAAAGCAAGGGCAATCACACCTGTGCCCGGTGGTGTTGGCCCAATGACGGTGGCATGTTTACTCTCTAACACGCTGCGTGCTGCTCACATTCAGTTACCGCACCTTAACGAGCAAAAAAGTAAATGAACAAAACTGCTTATACGGAATTTCGTAAACCGGCGTCTGCTATATCTTAACTTTTTTTAGCTTGTAACAAGAGCACCAATTCTTTAACCATTCTTTTTAAAAATATACAAACATATGAGGCATTTTGCAGCAAAAGTTGAAGAATTTGTCGTGACAAAACCCTTGGTCGCCTCTTTTTATACATTCGGTGTGTGCAATCTTGCCCAGATTTGGGATGGCGCTGCCCGCCATGATGCGGCAATGGCCGCAAGTGGGGACATTTTTTTGGTGATTAACGGCATTCGCTCACGCGCGGATAAGTGTATTAAGCTTTTGCCACAATCAGAAGGACCCAAGACATAATTTTTTTGACGTAAACTAAAAAGCTAATGCTTGACCCATATGAATAAACTGTCCTGTCACAGCGCTATCAGGGGGCAGTGTGGCAAGATCCACCAAGGTTTTTGCACCCTCAGGAATTTCCATCGGAGCCTCTTGTCCCCCCATGTCAGTTTTAACCCAGCCCGGATGTACAGTATTGACCTTGACTGATGTATCCTTTAATTCGCGGGCAAGATGAACTGTAAACATGTTTACAGCCGCTTTCGAGGCAGAGTATGCGCCAGCACCAACGCCGACCCATTTCGAAAATTCATAATTTTTTTCGTCTGCTGCAAGCGAAATCGAGCCCATAATGCTGCTAACATTCACGATCCGGCCTGCTGGTGATTTTTTGAGAAGCGGTAAAAACGCCTGGGTACAGGCAACCAACCCAAAGAAATTGGTCGTAAAA
Source organism: Bdellovibrionales bacterium (assembly GCA_039808765.1). GTDB lineage: Bacteria > Pseudomonadota > Alphaproteobacteria > UBA2400 > UBA2400 > JBDHTQ01. Next base: position 120,144 of record JBDHTQ010000004.1, on the reverse strand, counting down.
ACTTCCTGCCAAATCGACTGAGGCGTAACGGATGGTTGCACATCTTCATTGCGACCGATACCAGCATTGTTGATCAAAACATCGAGGTGATCATAAGACTGCGCAATCTGCTCGGCCGCTTTTTTCAGGCTCGCTTCGTTCGTCACATCCAGTTGGATGGCAATCACATTGATCCCTTCCTTTTTAAGCTGTGCTGCTGCAGCCATGCCTTTGCTTAATGTTCGCACACCCAAAATAATGTGATAGCCACATTGGCCCAATTGCCGAGCGGCCTCATACCCCAAGCCCCGATTAGCCCCGGTAATTAATGCAATCTTATTCATCGCTACACCTCTTAAAATGCCGATTTTAGCGCATCGACCAAATCCAGCTTTTCCCAACTAAAGCCACCATCAGCCTCCGGCTCACGACCAAAGTGACCATAAGCGGATGTGCGTGCGTAGATGGGGCGATTGAGCTTTAGATGCTCACGGATACCGCGTGGACTTAAATTCATGAGGGCACGGAGGGTTTCTGCGATTTTCCCTTCGTCGACTTCATTTGTGCCATAGGTGTTAACGTATAAGGATAAGGGATATGCCACCCCGATCGCATAAGACACCTGAATACAGCAACGTTTTGCCAAACCAGCCGCCACCACATTCTTGGCCAAATAACGCATCGCATACGCGGCAGAGCGATCTACCTTTGTCGGGTCTTTGCCTGAAAAAGCGCCGCCTCCATGCGGTGAAGCCCCGCCATAAGTATCGACAATGATCTTGCGCCCCGTTAGCCCGGCATCGCCATCCGGCCCGCCAATCACAAACCGTCCGGTTGGGTTGATATATAACGCGCGCTCATCGCACATCCATCCTTGCGGAATGGCCTGTTCAAGTACTGGCAGAACAATCGCTTTAACCTCATCCTGCTCAAGATTGCCTGCATGTTGCGTAGAAAGAACAAGCGAGGTACAGCGCATCGGCCGATTGTTTTCATACGCGATACTGACCTGGCTTTTGGCATCTGGCCCTAATTTATCAGCCAGACGGCTATGGCGCGCCTCAGCCAACAATTGCAGAATTTTATGTGCATAAAAAAGGGGAGCCGGCATGAGCTGGGGGGTTTCATCACAGGCATAACCAAACATAATGCCCTGATCCCCTGCCCCCTCGTCCTTATTAAGAGCCGCATCAACGCCGCGTGCAATATCTGCCGATTGTGCGTGAATAAAAGATTGAATATTAAGGGTTTTCCAACTGAATCCTTCCTGCTCGTAGCCGATTTCCTTAACCGCTTTACGCGCTACATTTTCAAGCGTTTGGCGAGAAACCTCGGTATTGCTGCGAACCTCCCCGGCAAGAACAACCGTGTTGGTTGTCGCTAATGTTTCAATTGCCACACGCGCATTGGGATCAACGGTTAGAAAATGGTCCAGCAAACTATCGGATATGCGATCGCATACCTTATCAGGATGTCCTTCAGATACGGATTCGCTTGTAAAAATGTATGAAGACTGCACCACTATCCCCCACCCGACAAAGAGTAAGCATTTTGCTCAAGGGCGATAAAGCCACACTTAAGCACGACGCGCAATCCCTCGAATCATTTGATGGACAACATAATAGCAGCCAATAAATTAAGCACAAAAAAAGGGGGCCGAAGCCCCCAGTTTTGGAAAAGATGGAACCTCAGTTAAATTCAAAGACGCTACACCCAGCGGTTGCACAGAACGTTTTTTCCATAATCCCCATAAATGAGGAAATATTAAACGCCACCGCTCCACCAATAATATGGGTAAAAGCAGCCGCTGTACTTCCGTTACCACCGTCAAACTGGGCACGAAGCATCAAAAAACCACGCATAAAAGCAATGAACCCAAGAATCTGAACGAAAACCAACACAGCCGAAATGGTCGCATTAATATGGTCTAACGCATTCGCATCTACCGAACCGCTCAGATCCATTGATGAAAATTTAAGAACATTGGTACCAAACAGGGTGGTCGTTACAATGTCTGCCGTCGCCGAGAATGAAAGAAGTAACCCGCCGATAACTACTCGGCTGAGTGTTCCCGCACCCAGTGAGTTACGCGGTCCATCCTGACCAGAGTTTTTGGCCATTCGCAAAAATGAGGTGGTTAGGAAGAATAGTCCCAATACTGCACTCAAGCTCCACAAAAGGTAGCCCATCGGTGCTTGGATATTGGTTACCAAGTCGATCATCATTTGGTCAAGCGATAAGCTCCCTGTGCCCCCACCTGCCCCACTTAAATCGGCCACAGCCCGCGTGGAACCCGATACAGAACCCGTTTTGAGAGAACGAACAATCATGCCCCATGCTGTGGGCAAAGAAATTAGCAGCGATGCGCCAACCAGATGCCACAATCCACCAGAAAGAGGCTGATTCCCACCAACGAAATGGGTTTTTATTTTATTTAAACCGATCAGACCAAGCATAAGCCCCGCAATGTAAGAGAAATACGTCAGAATAATTGGAACATTACTGTAACCCGAATTAACGACACTAAGAATGCTTGCGCCCAAATCTTCATCAGCGAATGCAGGAAAAGCAAAGAACAGCACGCTGATTAGAGCCACACTGAACGTTAGGCATCCATTTGATTTTGAAGCGAAAAAATCTTTTTTAGTGCAATCCATAGGCACATCTCCTCTATCTTATCCTGCAATTATAACAGGTTAGAATGATCAAATGAACACCCATTACTTTAATTAATCGATAAATTTTACGAGAATTTAGAACAAATTCGCTAAAAAACGAGTCCTTAACCAAAAATTTCACTCTCGCAATCGGTTTGTTTTCTTAAAAACGTAAAAACCTGGCATTTTTGTCTGCACGCAAAAATGCAGCCACCAATGCCAGGCACAGGAAAAACAGGAACAAACAATAATCGATCCAGAACGCTTCCTCACAAATCACGCTGAACAATATCTCGCCTGAAAAAATTGAACCATATAAAATTAATGCATTGCTCGAGAAACTTTTGAGCGCAGCGCGTGCGCACTATCACGAAACAAAGCAACTGCGGTAGCGCCACAAATTCCCCCTACAAGGAGGCCGAATACAGATGCTTTTGGAAACTCACACAACGATAACGCAAAACCCATATGCGTTGCCATGCCTGACAATACGGCGAATCCAGCGGCATCTATAAATCCTGCTTTTGGCGAGCCTAAAATACTGTTATTATCATCATTTGGCAATAATTTTAACCCCTTATCAATCTGGCGAGCAGCGCCGAAACCCAACGCAACGCTAATGGTTGCGCTAGGCAGTGTTAATGAAGTTGGTGCAAGCATACTTGCCCACATCAGGGTATGATCTAAAGCTGCTCCGAAAAGAAAAGCTGTGGACACACCACAAAACATACGTACTGTCGTTTTATTTCCTTGGATGTAATTTTTGAACTTTTCAGCCGATTCTTTAAATTTTTCTCCTAAATTGCTCATTGATATCTCCTTCTAAGTATAAAAAAGTCTTTGTGGCCTTAATCTGGACGAATGCCGTATTGAAGTCAATCATTTTCCCCTACTGCAAAAAATCAAAAACACGGATGGTGTAGAGTCAATTGCAGGGCTAGAGCGCATCTCCAAAAGGTAGAAATGCTCTATTTTATATTTTTAACGCAAATACGGCGCCAAAGATGGCTTCTTCGATTCTATCTACTCAGGATTTACCATAAACACACGAAAGTGATGATGCGAACAAAGCTGCACAGCCATCTGGTGACCGTGGTACGCTCACCAGATGGCTGTGCTTTTTTTCTGCAATAGGGTTACTGACGCAGCGTACCGCCTGTTGTCACGACAACCCATGCCCCATTTTTCTCACGAATACTGGTCACGCGACCCAAACCACTCACGGACTGACCGACCGTGACATGCTGCAAATTGTCTGAGCCTTTACGCGCTACCCAAGCCTCGCCAGCCTGCGCCGCACGCAGTTCCCACGCTTTAGCAGAATTGGCTTGAGCAGGGGACGATGCAGTTGCCACTTTGTGTGATTCCGTCTGGGGCTTGGATGGCAAAAGCGGAATTGTTTTGGGTGGCTGTTTATTTTCAACCGATGTTACAACAGGTGATGTTGTGACAGATGACGGCACGGCCGCCCGGCTTTGATCTTTTACCTGCGACTTAAGAGACTGCATTTCACTTTGCAGCGATTTAATTTGTGCAGAAAGCTGAGTGTTTAATGCACCAGCCTGAGCCATCGCTTGAGTGTTTTGTTCAGAGGTAGCCGATGATTTTGAGGTACTCTGCACAGCAACTTTATCCAATGCCTGCGTCAGGTCACCTAATCGCTGCTCAAGCACAGCCATGCGTGAATTGAGATCATCAACATCTTCAGTTGAAGCTGATGGTGTTTTTGTTGCATCGACGGACGACGAAATGGAAGAACTTACGCCCAGCCCCTGAGATGAAACAGGTGCTGTAACCGATGTTGTTGGTGCTAACGTCGGAACCAAGGTTGACGTTAATCCTGACGGCGAGGGAGCCGATGTAGCAGACGAAGCCTCCCCCGACGACGTGACAGCACTGGGTATCGGTGCTTCTGATGAAGATGGTACAGAAGAAGCGCCCGTCGGTTTAACATTTGCCGTTGTTGGAATAGCCGCTGCTGGAAGGGCCGTCGTGGGAGCGGTTGTTGCCGTCATTGCAGGCGTCTCGACAGGCGGGATTTTTGCCTGATCTGCTGTTGACTTCATCGCACTCATCAAGAGCGACTCAGGCGAACGCTCGTTTGTCGCGGCGTCAGAAGATGACGTCGAGGGCGTCACGGCAACAGCTGTTTCAGAAGCATGTTGGTCATTGGCCGTCGAAATATTTTTAGGTGTCGCAGGTGCGGTCGGCGTGGTTTGTTCTTTTAATGGGACAGTTTCCTGCGCAGCTGAAGAATTTTGTGAGTTTGGCGTGACCGGTTTATCCGTCACAGATGAGGAATTAATAGAAGCCATCTGCTTAGAAAAATCAGGCGGTGTGGTAACCGGGGTTTCCACTGTTTCTTGTGATCCAATGATCGGCGTTGTTTGCGGTTGTGATGTCTCAGTTTGCTCTGTTACCGAACTGGGTGTGTTAGTGGCAGCAGTAGCTGTTGTAGATGCAGACGTCGCTGTCCCTGTCTCCGTAACATTGCCCTTATTGGCCGTCTGGTCAGGAGATTGAACAGGCTCTACCCATTTAATTGTGCCGTCGTCAGAGGGGATAAACGAGCCGGATCGGGTGGTTTGAGCACTTGCAGAAGCAGTATCCGATGGCAAGGCCGGCATGGACACTGATGCTGACGTCTCGGGAGAACCAGAAGATGTTGACGCTGCCCCACCACTTGTGCTGCTGGGCGTTGCGCGCGATGTCATAGGTTTGGCAAATTGTTCATCTGTAGTATTGGTTGACGGGGCAACAGGGGTAGCAGTTATAGCACTTCCCGGCTGAATCACACCGGAACCCATATTGGCCGTCAAGTAGTAAACAATTCCCCCCGCGACAATCACACCCAAGGCAAACCAAGGAATCATGCGCGCAATGGGCGAGGAACGATGTTTCATTTCCTCAGCTTGAGAGAGGACAGAATCTTCATTATCAGACAAAGAATCCCAGTCATCATCGCCTTGTTCAGAATCGAGCGTAGAAGCAGAAAATTCCTCTTGATAATAATCTTCCGGGGGAAGGTTTTCGTCCTCAAATCCCTCGTCGTTTTGATTATTTGATCCGCCGCGTTTACCAAAAGCTCTCATCACTAAAACCTCAACGTTGAATATAAGATGTCGATGTCGGAGAAACAACACCACTCACAGATACGGGGGAAGGGGAAGGCGAAGAAGCAGGCGTTACCGCTGACCCCGCATTACACTGCCCGCTAAAGCCGCAAACAGGCTTCACAAAAAACATGCCGATTGGCGTGCCCACGCCAACGCGAACAAGGCGCTTAATTGACGATGCTTCTTCTGTCACGAATTGCTCGATCTTCTCTGATGCAGCACCAATACCAGCATACATCGCATCTTTTGCATCGCGCTCATTGGTCGAAGTAGAGATGTTGGTACCATCCGTCCCTGAAACACTTACCGTGCTGGTCGGCTCTGAAAGCGCTTGACCATATTCAGAAATAAACGCAGCAGCAGCAGGCAGCAAAACACGTTGGAAGTAACGCGGGTCAACCTCGCTCGCAATCCCACCAAGAGTAGTATTGGGATCAAGGGCGATAATATCCACGCTCATCTGATTTGTGCCAAGTGAAACCGTATCAAAGCGAATCAAAAGATGGTTGCGAAACGTTTGAAACTGACCGATTGCACGCCCTCCGGCCAAAGGTCCAGTGAGAATTTGCGCCATAATCGGGCCCGGAATGTCAGAATTGGCTTCAATAATCATCTGCCCATAATAAACACTACCCGCAGTCACAACCGGTTTAGACTCGGTCAGAGGCTTCAAACTGTCGACCGAAATTTCCTTCGGCGTATTGCGCATCAAAATGTCCTCTTCCTTGATGTTCGATGTAACCTGAGACATTGTGGGAGGTGTCCACGTCTTCATCATCGCACCAATCTGATTAGCCATCGCTTCCGTAAGCTGCTTTAAAACTTCAGGCGGAACCTGAACAGCCGGCTGCGTTGTTTGTGGAGGAGGCAAATTACTCTTCTTTCCCTGTCCATCCTTCTGCAAAATGGCTTCAAACTGACGAATGGGATCCTCCCCTTGAGCGGCATTCATGTCAGTGTCAACTTCTGGTGATGATACAGCAGTCTGCAAAGGTGTTGGCACAGCAGTATCACCCGTTGCACGCGCTTCTGCAGCGTTACGAATATCACTTTGCTGAACAGCCAACTGATACTCGGGTGTTATTTGGTTACCTACTTTTGCAGCACCACCGCCAGAACCAGGCGTTGCCAAAACTGTTTCCTGTTCATCACGCCCCCCCGATAGGAACTTCATTCCAGCCAGAGCAGCCCCACCCAAAACCATCAAAACGATAACAAGCTTGACGATTGGATTTTGCCACATCTGAGAAAGACTGCTCGCCTTGTTCGGGCGACGGTAACGAGAATTACCGGGTGTTTCATTAAAATCGGATGTATTACTCATTGAGCTTCTCCCTCAACAATACCTTTAGGGCGACTTAAGCGTGCACGAACCATAACCCCCTGATCTGACAGAAGCAGCACAGGCGTATCGGGAATTGCATAAACTGTGGTACCATCCCCCGATGTCGTGCTGCCAGACCACGCAGGCGAAAGCAAGGTGTGGGGTGTGCGCAAGAAAATTTGACCATTAATCTCCCAAGCCGCCGAACGATCATCAAGCCCAGAGACCTGCAACCGCTTTGACGAAGCGGGAGGATAACCGCTCAAAACCGCCATCATAACAGAATCGCCGGCCACCATGCTGTTTGCAGACTTAAATTGCGGGGCCTTAGCGTTGGGACCAATAACAGGTAACCGCACATCATAACGGTAATAAACCTCATCTTCACCGGCCTCAAGACGGAAGGTAACAGGTGTTGCAAGCCCCACCAACTGCAGCGTCAAGTTGCCCTCATAAAAGCGATTAAGGGGCAAAATTCGAAACGTATGCGGCGCACTGTTGGGAATGGCCGCGTTAAATTTGCCAACATACGCAATATCTTTAATCTCCCACGGCGCCCCGGTGGCATCAAGAATCATAACCGACGTCACATAGCCCGCAGCCACCTTGATGACAGGGGGCTGAGTACCAGGGTCAAGCGAAATTGTTTCAACCTTTAGGACTGGCTTAGGGCGCACGGGATTTGCTATGGCTGGCGCAGCAGCTTCCTGCACGATTGACATTTTTTGAATAATAGCCGCAATCTGCTCAGGCGAGAGGGGCATTGCTCCATCCAGAGCGTTATCAAACGCCATCTGTTTGGCTTTTCTAAGAATTTCTTCCTGACTGATTTGTGGTGGCTCAACAAAACCTTCCAAACCAACATCTCCGCCTTGGCTCGACGACCCTCGCCCCATATTCGAAGACGCCCAAACAGGCTGAGCCACGCTGCTCGCTAGCGCAACAACCATAAGCAAAAGGAGAAAAAACCGTTTCTGAAACATCTCAAGCACTCCACAACACACTATAAGGTTTAAACTTTTCTCAGGAAACCTTCAAGATAAACTCAGTGTCAGGCCGTTGCTTTTATGCGACACTTTAAGCTCGACCAACCGATTGTGACGAGGACTTCTTAACAATCTACAAAGAAATTAAGAGATTCTCCACTGTGAGATCGCCAAACCATCTGAATTTATTTCCGGTGTCACCCTTTCAACAATCAAATCCAGTATTTTGGGGATTCGCATATCTTCGCTCCACACGCCGCGAATAACAATCTCAAGCTGAAGATGATACGTCATAACCCCCCCCACCAGCCCACGTCGCAAAATTTGTGGCGGGGTTGAAATTTTGGGTTGCAGCAAAATATGGCCATTTTCCAATTCTGCACGAATAGAGGTTTTTTTATTAAAACTTGTTCGTAAAAAGCGGTTGTAGGATTCCCATCCCTGATCGGTAAATGCACTTCGAAGCTGCTGAAACCTTAGCTCATAATCGAAAAATCCAATCGTTGAAGCTTCCAGAACCGTTGTTACAACCCATGTCATCAACACGCTTTCCTGTACTTCCTGATCGATCGGCGTGTTAGGGACGAGCGTTCCATTATTACTTGTCGCAAAAACCCGATAATTGGTACTGACAACCCCAAAAAGCAGGCCAAAGAGAATGCAGAGCAGAATCACAGTCAAATATTGCTGAAACTTTAGAACCACCATAAAACGCGCACGATCACGCAAGAAATTATTGTTTAGCCGGAAATAAGATTGCCGATTACGCTGAATATCGGTTTTTTTAACCAAGCTCACGGGTTTTCCTGAAAAAGTCATTATTCGTTTATCCTTGATATCCCGAAGGGGTAACCCGCCAGTGAGGTGTTTGTGGGAATACTCTCCACCGTAATCGTCGCGACTTTACTATCTGTTTTTTCCCGATTGGTACCATTACTATCACGCCAAACCGTGGTCATTTGATACGGAATTTGTACAACCCATGAATAATGTCCCGGATCATCTGTTTCGGACTGCATAATTGGTGCCCCTCCTGGAACAGCGCTCACGTACTGTTTATTGGTTTTGATGGCGTCAATGATACCACTCTTGTAGAGTGCGGCCACGAAAGAGTCCCATCCCTCAGGCGTAAAATAACGATATGCGCTATTAAATCGTTCATCAATGTTGTTAAAATTAAAGTTTTTGATATCCATAAATGCGGCCATGGCCCAGTTGATCACAGCCTCATTACTAATACTTGGTGTGTCAACATACTGAATGGGCGTTAGCTTTCCGCTATGGCTGGCAAAAAGCAAATCAGCGCGCTTATTGCCAAAAACAAAAGCAAAAATACCCGCAATCAAAATCACAACCCCGATGGTTGCCAAAAAAGTCTGCCGCATCGAGACATCAGCAGGTTGCAGTGTTTGGCTGTAAAGCGCTTCCTTCAAACGCAACACAAACTTTTTCAGCCCACTTTTCGACGCGGGCTTTTGAGTCCCTTTTTTGCCGGCGGCTGTACGGGCCGAATTCTTTTTCGCTACCGTAGCATTTGCTGATGCTTTCTTTTGGACATCCGCAGGCTTTTTGGCAGAAGAGCTCAAATCAGTCATGATGCCCCTCCATGATTAATAATTTTTATCCCCTGAATGTCCCAGATGATGTACCCGCCAGGCGTGTCAATATCAGCCGAACGCTTCACAAGAACACGAATCACGACGATATCTTGTCGATTAGCATCTTTCACGCTTGGATCATCCGAACTCACCTCAATTTTAACGGGAACGTCGAAAATCCATTGCATGGTAAAGTTTTGATCTACATTATTGGCAACCAATGACACACCCGGAGATTTTAACGGTGACGTCTTAAAAACGAGCATCTTTTTGAGCATGTCGCGCAAACCAAACGGCAACAATGTCTGATCCTGTAGCTTCTCGAACGCAGAAGCTGTAAAGGGCGATAAATTTTCGGCGCGACGTTGCTCATAGTCAAGATAACCAAAATTAAGCGCACGTGAAATGTGATCTCGCACTTTTTGCGCCATCTCAGCCGTCGGTGCGGTTGCGATATTGAGGGGCACCACGCGCTCAACCCGCCCATCTACTGATGCGGTAAAAAAACGATCATGCGGCGCCGAAAAAATAACAATTCCACAACAGAGTACAATCAAAACAATAACGATTGTTCCCAAGAAGAGTGAGGTCTTAACCAGAAAACGATAGCTGATGGAATAAAAATCCTGCTGACTCTGCACAGACATCAGCATATCGGAAGGCTTGGCAAAAACCTCGCTGTCTTTACGCACGGCAGAAGAAGAGGAAGAGGAGAAAAGCTTAAACGCCATAGATCATTCCTTCAACGCAACTAACCACTTGATCCCTCGACCATAGCGACTGATATTAGAAGGCATGCGCACAATTCTAAGGTCGACGTTCCACGTCTCCCGACTTTGTTCACTTGTACCAAAATATGTCACATCCAAACTGATCGTAAAATCCCACGTATAAACCCCATTAGAAATTCCCTGCCGTTTGATTTCTGCCCCTTTGCCTGGATGAACACGGGTCAGAATGACTTTCTTGGCAGAGTTTTCTATGCCAACACCAATGTAGTTTAAAACATTTTCCATCGCACGATTGTAGCTGGCCCATCCCTGGGGCGTAAAATAACCGCGCGAATCTTGCCAGCGCATCTGATAATCGTAATAACCAAAGGTGAGTGTGGTGGTGGTCGCCTCTTCCACCCACCGACGCATTTCGTCGTCACTATAAACGGACTCATAAAGAGGCCGTTCGATGATCAATGTGCTGTCTTGCTGAACAGGAAAAAAATAATCCCGCGAATCGGTAAATTCAAATAACCGAAACAAAATCATTACCAAAATGATAATTCCAGCCAATTGAGCCAAAACGATGTACAAAATTTTGTGATAGTGAAAAACATAAAAATTATTGCGCGCCATGACAAGCGCCAGTCCATCTACTGTGGAATGGCGCTCTTCCGCTTTCGGAGGGAGGACCAAATGGTCTGATTTTTTGACCAAACTAACGGGAGGTGACACGCTTTTTGAACTCATAAGTTAGATTTACCGTATATTTCCCTCTTCGTCGAGAGGGGTAACCACTTGCACTTAATCAACAAATGTTTGCCAGATCATTAATACCGCAAGCGATACAGCAAGCGGGGGAACAAAGGGATATTCAGCCTCGCCCGTGCGTCGTCGCCAGTAAAGGGACAGGCCGATGCCCTGTAGCGCCGCAAAAAACAAGTAAAAACCAACCCACTGCGGCGGAAACCAAAAGCCAGAAGCTGCCATAAGCTTGACATCTCCCCACCCCAGCATATCCTTTTTTCGCCATTTAGAATAAAAATACGCCAAAAAAACACCCAAGCTTCCACACTGAAGAACATTGATCAAGCGATAACCCCAATCTTGTGGTGCCAGAAAAACCACCCAACAAACCCCCAAAATTGCCACCGCGCAATTTACTCCGTCTGGAATAATTTTCCATTCAAGATCAATCAATGCACCAATTGACAAAGCGCAAAACAGCATCGCAAGCAAAATAAACGCTGTACCCAAGCCCGCATTCCAACCCACGATACCGAGCAAAATACCGTTCAATGCTTCGACCGCGGGATAGCGCAACGAAAGCGGGCGATCACAACATCGTGTACGCCCTCTTTGAATTACCCAGCTAAAAACAGGAATAAGCTCACGCAGCGTAAGACGATGCAGACACGCAGGACACGAAGAGGGGACAATAAAGTTTTTACCCAACGGCCATCGCCAACTGGCCATACCGACAAAACTGCCGAGCGTTAAGCCAATCAGAACACCGGAAAATGCACCAAACCAACCCGCTGTGTCGCTATCAATCATGCGATCCTCCAGCCCCATATGCAATAAAATCAGATTGACGTCTCATCATCTTTTTTACGACGCTTCGCAGAGTCCGGGGAAGTAAATTTCGGAGGCTTCGGCTGAGGCGCAGCATTAATTTTTTGCAGTTGCCGCTGACGCCTGAAATAGGCCTCTTGGCGCCTCCTTTCTTTATCTGCGTCCATGTCAACCTGAGGGCGTGCCTCTGATGGTGTGCTCGGCACTGTTTGCTCAGCAATCATGTTGACATCCTGCACAGCCTGCGCAAGATAATTTTCTTTTTTAATATGGAGTTCGTTGTCAAAATCACCCCGCAGAACATTTAACTTATCCTTTATATTTTTCATTTGATTATCGAGACGCGTAAGCATGCTCTTCTGTGCACGCGATTGCCATACACGCTGAAGGCTTACTGTTGCACTGTCTTTCATTTTTGGGTGATTACGATCACCAGCTTCCGCGGGTGGAAAAACCCTCTCACTTATTTTTGAGCCGAACTTACGCTCACGTAACCCCTTCTCGTCGGATACTCGCGGAGAAAGCGTTTGCGCAGGGTCCGGACGAGAAACGTCTTTTAACGCCCGCTCAAAATTTTCATGTCGTATGGAGAATTTTTTATATTGCTCTGAATGCTCCCGCTCCATCCGTTGTGCCATTTCAGCGGGACCAATAACACCTTCATCCTCGGCTTTCAGGTCTTCACTGATTTCAGAGGTAATTTTTTCAGAATCCCAAACGAGCTTATTCTCAATTTGTTGAGCATCCGCAATCAATCCCAGCATTTCGACATCGAATTTGTCGTTACGTAAACGCACATGTTGAGGCAAAACACCTCCCGCCATTACGCGCGGTGAATCGGGAGAAACAGGTACTTTTTTTGGTTGCCCGCGATCCTCTTTTATCTGGTAAGCATGGCGTCGAGCAGAGCGCACCGTGGCTAAAGCACCCTTCGGTGGCTGTTTTCTATATTGCTCCACCCGCCGAAGGCTGTGCGTTGAAATTTTGCGCGGCGGACGTGCAATACGACCAGACTTATGACCAGTATCACCCTTTTTACGCGCCAAAAGCGATAAAATCCAGGGGGGAAAATCGGAGAACATTTTAAAAGAAAACATTGTCTCTCCCCTTGATTCTGATGCAAAAAAGACGCAACACCACCCCAACCCTTTACACGTTCTCAGAGAAAATAGCCAATATTTAAAGGTTCATGCACTCTTTTAATAAATTAATTTTTATTTAATCGCCCACCCGTTAAACTTCAATAGGAGAATTTTTAACATTCTTAGCTAGCAGCAAGGCGAAGTTTATGTTAAACCTTAACTAAGCTAGGAGGAGTCACATGCTCGGTCGTTATTTTTCATGCGTCTTTTTGGCTTTGGCCTTAACACTGTTATCACCTCAGATTTCTCACGCGCAGACAGCTCCAGCCATTGGCGCTGACGGATGCGATGAGCAATTGTTCACAGAAATGAGCGATGCTGCTAACCGTGGTATCGAGCAAAGCGACGATATTATTTATGCACTGCATCGTCCGCCTAGCTCTATGCAGCAGTTCGACTGCGCAACAACCAACGCAAACGTTTGGCGTGTTTCTTTTGCTACACGTCTCAAAAATGCAATTACTTCGGCGATTAACAACATTCTTAGTCTCTTTTTGAGCATTCTTGACCCCTTCGGCGTGATCACAACCCTTCTTAACAGCCTTTCCTTTACCCTTTCAGGGGCTGGACCTTTTAACTCCTTAATGGATCTTATTCGGGTAGACCTTAAACTGCCTGCCGTTTTAAGCTCACTAATGTGTCCGGAAATGTGGACAGATGGTCTGGCCAGCGCCTTGCGTAAAGTAAGCTTTGGCATCGGAAATGGTCGTGCGGTTGCCAATTTCGGACCGCTTGGCACTTTCTCTGTCGACTGCTCAGGAAATATGCGTTTTAATGGTAACTTGGTGAGCAGCCTTGAGTTTGGCTTAAGCATCAGTATTCTTGGATGTAAAATTCTATAGAGCAATGCTTAATACAGCAAAAGGCGTCCTTCGGGGCGCCTTTTTTGTCTGCAATGTGAGGGTTCTAAAATGGAAAAAGACTTTTCACTTGATCCTCGCTTAGAAGAATCATCCGTTTTAATCACCAGCTTATCGCTTTGCCAAATACGTTTATCGCTTAACGCCACGTGGCCATGGATCATTCTTATCCCGCAGCGCGCCAACGTAAGCGAAATCTCAGATTTAAGTGCGGCAGACGCTCATAGGCTTATGAACGAAATTTGCCATTGTTCCCAAAAACTTGCGTCATATGTACCCTGTGATAAAATCAATGTTGCAGCGCTGGGCAACATTGTTGCTCAACTCCACGTGCACATTGTGGCACGTCAAATCAATGACGCCCAATGGCCTCACCCGATATGGGGGACCCCTCATCATAACACATACACTGCAGCGCAACAACGAGAGGCGATCTCACAATTACAGCGAATTCTGCACGAATCATCAACTTCTTCCTAAATAAATTCTGCTAGACTTCTATTTTTTTTGCACTATCCTCAGGGTTAGATGGTTTATTTTATTGTGCAGCGCACAATAACCCTTGCATCAAGAGCTGAATCGGCTTATTTTCAGTTTATTGCAGTGCACAAATGGATCAGAAAGGATCTCGTAAATGGCTAAAACAATCTCCAAAAACACCAAACGCTCGACCGCGACGAAGACGAGCGCCACCAAGTCAATCAAGAGCAAAGCAAAACGCTCATCAAGCAACCAAAGCACGTCCCGCAATCCGCTGTGGAACACCTCGGCTATTGAAGAGACTTACAAGAAAATGTACCAAAACTTCCCGCAAAACGCGAGCAACATCTCTGTAAACAGCATCCAAGATAAAGTTGCACAGCTGACATCGCCGCAAAACTTTGCTCAAGCATCTCAATTCAATAAAGAGAATATGGATGCCGCTCTTCGCTCAACCCAGGTTTTAGCGAAAGCAACAGAAGAACTTGGCAAAGCGATTTACAGCTTTACTCAGTCATCAATGGAGCTCAGCGTTCAAGCCAGCCAGGCCGCTCTGAACATTCGCACATTGCAAGACTTGGTCGATGTTCAAAGTGAATACGCACGCAACTCGATGGATCATCTGATTTCCGGCACGTCAAAGATTTCCGACATGGCCGTAAAGGTCGCCAATGAGGTGATGGAGCCCTTTAATCAACGAATCAATGATTCGATTGAAAAGGTTTCAAAAGCCGCTTAACTTTTTACTTTCTTTAAGCTAAATTAACCGGCGCTGAGGGGCTGCTTCAGCGTCGGTTTTGTTTGGAAAGGATTACTCATGCGCAAACTGAAGTCTTTCATTTCACATATATCGTTGCGGTTTGTCGGGTTGTTCTTTGCAGCTTTTCTCGGTGGGATGAGCGCTCAAATGCTGATGACGTTTACACCAGCATGGGCCGAAACAATTTGGGAATCATATTTCTCTATCCGTGACCCTTCGACCAATAATTTCGGCATTCAAGCCTTTGCTCAAAACGGTGGCACCGCCTTAAAGTTTCTGGACAAAAACGGAACTGAGCGCATCCAAATCGGTACATATGGCCCTGGTCCAGATCAAGGCAACCCTCTTCTTGCCCTTTCTGACGACAAAGGTAAAATCCGAGCGCTGCTACGTTTGGAAGGCAAGTACCAGAGTCCCACCCTGGTGTTAAAAGACAGCGACTCTAAAGTACGTTTTATCGTTGGTCTTGAAAATGAATTGGGCGAAGAACCATACATGACGACATACGACAGCTCGGGCCAGCAAACCATTCGCTTTAACAAGTTGAAATAGTTTCTTCCCGCCAGAGAAGATGCACGTTGGAGTACGGTTAAAAAGCATTCGGCTAAAATTTTTTCTTTTTTTGAGATAAAAAATTTTGCCGAAAAAAAATTTGTGAAAAACTTGCTTTTTCACATCCAATGACACAGTTTCAATGGCAAACTTTGGCCACCGATTCTGGATATGGCACAGCAACTTGTTAGTTGACTCAACAAAATATGCTCAAATTTAAGGTGTTTTTGACCATGGCCAACATACCAGACCTCTCAGATCCACAAGAAGATGACGATGTACAAATTATTGACAAACCATTACCGGCTGTCAAAAACAAACGACCTTCACTTTATAAAGTGCTGCTTTTGAATGATGATTACACGCCAATGGAGTTCGTCATTCACATCTTAGAAAGGTATTTCCATAAAAATCAAGAGGAGGCAACCAGCATCATGCTGAGTGTCCACCACGAGGGGGTCGGTATATGCGGTGTGTATACCTACGAGGTGGCGGAAACGAAGGTGATGCAGGTTATAGATCAAGCACGGCAACACCAACATCCGTTGCAGTGCGTTATGGAGAGGGAGTAATCCATGCTTTCGCGAAATCTTGAACAGTCATTACATCGTGCACTTGGTCAGGCGAATGCCCGGCGACATGAATATGCCACGCTGGAACATTTATTGCTGTCATTGACCGAAGATGCCGATTCAATTCCTGTTCTGCGTGCGTGTGGTGTGGATGTTGAACGCCTACAGCGTGACTTGAGCGACTATCTGGATACGGAATTAGGCAATCTGGTTATTCCTGCGTTGGGGGATGCCAAACCCACAGCTGGTTTTCAGCGCGTTTTACAACGGGCTGCCATTCATGTGCAGAGCGCTGGCCGCGATGAAGTAACGGGAGCCAACGTTTTGGTGGCGCTTTTCTCTGAACGTGAAAGCCACGCTGTTTACTTTCTACAAGAACAGGAAATGACGCGCTTTGATGCAGTAAATTTCATTAGTCACGGCATCGCTAAAGTGCCGGGTATGAACGGGCCGATAAATTCTTCTCGCAGTGATGAAGAAACAGGTGCCGCAATCCCTGATAAAGCTAGCGCGGCGAAAAAGGATAAAGATCCACTCGAGTCCTACTGTATTGATCTGAATGAAAAAGCTAAAAATGGAAAAATAGACCCGCTGATCGGCCGTGAGATGGAAGTGGAGCGTACAATCCAGATTCTCTGCCGTCGCACCAAAAACAATCCGTTGCTGGTGGGTGATCCGGGTGTGGGTAAAACGGCGATTGCAGAAGGTTTGGCCCGCCGCATTACAGAACACAGCGTGCCGGAAGTTTTGGAAGGAATCACAATCTTTGCCCTTGATATGGGTGCTCTACTCGCGGGAACACGCTATCGCGGTGATTTTGAAGAACGCCTGAAAGCTGTTGTAACCGCACTCGAAAAACATGGCAAAGCGGTTCTTTTCATTGATGAAATTCACACAGTTATTGGCGCCGGTTCAACATCTGGCGGGGCCATGGATGCCTCGAACCTCCTTAAACCGTCACTCTCTGCCGGAACGCTGCGCTGTATCGGTTCGACGACGTATAAAGAGTTCCGCGGTTTCTTTGAAAAAGATCGTGCGCTTGTGCGTCGCTTCCAAAAGATCGATGTGAATGAGCCAACACCAGAAGATGCGCTCAAAATTCTGCAGGGTCTCAAACCTTATTACGAAAAGCATCATAAGGTTCGTTATACCGCGAGTGCTCTCAAAGCAGCTGTGGATTTATCGGCCAAGTATATCAGTGATCGCAAGCTGCCGGACAAGGCCATTGATGTGATTGACGAAGTGGGCGCAAGTCAGCATCTCTTGTCAGAAAACGAACGCAAAACCGTCATCAACGTCAAAGATATTGAAGCGGCAATTGCCACCATGGCACGCATTCCGCCTAAAACGGTCAGCAGTAACGACCGTGAACAGCTCGCAAATCTGGAGCGTGACTTGCGCACCGTTGTTTTTGGGCAAGAAAAGGCCATAGAAGCGCTTTCATCAGCAATCAAACTGGCTCGTGCCGGCTTGCGCTCGGCTGACAAACCAATTGGTAACTATCTTTTCTCAGGTCCGACAGGTGTTGGTAAAACTGAAGTGGCCCGTCAACTGGCGAAGTCGCTGGGGATTGAAATGATCCGCTTTGATATGTCGGAATACATGGAGAAACATTCTGTCTCAAGACTGATTGGTGCACCTCCGGGTTATGTGGGTTTCGATCAAGGCGGGTTGTTGACCGATGCGATTGACCAGCACCCGCATGCTGTGCTGTTACTCGACGAAGTTGAAAAAGCCCATCCAGATTTGTTCAACATTCTTCTACAGGTGATGGACAGCGGTCGCTTGACCGACCACAACGGCAAAAGCATTGATTGTCGCAACGTGATCTTGATCATGACCACCAACGCTGGGGCTGCCGACATGGCTAAACGGGCGATTGGTTTTGGCAATGGTATTCGCACAGGCGAAGACATGGAAGCCATCAGCAAGCTGTTTACGCCAGAATTCCGCAACCGTCTGGATGCGATAATTCCCTTCGGTGCTTTGAGCGAAGAAACAATTGGTCGGGTGGTCGATAAGTTTGTGCTGGAATTGGAAGGCCAACTTTCTGAACGCCATGTCACGATTGATCTGAGCGAAGAAGCCCGTAAATGGTTGGGTGTGCGGGGCTATGATCCGCAAATGGGCGCCCGTCCCCTGAGCCGTGTGATTCAAGAGCATCTCAAAAAGCCGCTGGCGGAAGAAATCCTCTTCGGCAAGCTGGTCAAGGGAGGAGTCGCCAAGGTAAAAGTCGAAAACGACAAGCTGACTTTCGCGTTTGAACAAACTGAACACGAAACGAATCATGATGAAGAAGACGCGGCATCAACCCAAGAGCCGGTTGAATAACTTCGCCTCACTTCGTTGATCATCACAACATGAAAACGCATTCCAACGGGTGCGTTTTTATTTTTTAACGCGAAAAATGTTCGCCACATCTTAAGATTTAGCCGCTATCTTGAAGTTGTTGCTGGTAAGAGCGCATTGACATTGAGGTCACCATGAAAAACGTCTTTCTTCTTTTACTCTTGGCTTTTGCTTTATGCTTAAGCAGCCCCTTAACCCATCATGCGTGGGCCAATAGCGCCAAACATGGCAGCGAGGGAGGTGAAGGAGAAGGCGGCGAAGGTGAAAAAGAAGAGCCAAAAGGCCCGCAATTTATCTCCATTGCCCCAATGAGCATCCCCATTCTCAAAAATGGAAAAGTGGTACAAAGTCTTTTTTTGGTCGTCGCCCTCGAAGTTGAAAACAAGGAAAAAGCAGAGGCTGTTAATGCATACATGCCGCTTTTGCGCGACGCTTACCTTTCGGGGTTATACGGCACCCTGCAAGATCGCGGACAAGGCACCAACTTGGTTGATATGAATTTTGTGCGTGCAAAACTTGAAGAAGCCAATAACAAAGTTTTGCCACCCTCAACTGTTAAATCTATTTTAATCCAACAGCTTGAACAAAAAAGACCTTAAGCTTTTTCTCAAAAGTGGTATTTGACAAAACGCAGAAGAGCCGCCATCACTAAGCCATGATTGAATGGCAAGATGACGGCCTCATTTTAAGCGCCCGCCCGCAAGGCGAAAACAACATCCTATTAAGTGTAATGAGCGAACAGCATGGGCGTGTGTTGGGCATCCTCAATGGTGGCCAATCTCGCACCAAAGCAGCAATCATCCAGCCTGGTAATGCCGTACGCTGCGCTTGGCGAACGCGCTTGAGCGAGCAGCTGGGTCATTTCACGTCACTGGAAACAGCATACCCTTGGCCAGCCATGATCATGAGTCAATCTGAGCGTTTACTTGCTATGACTGCAGCCTTAAGCGTGGTTGAGCAGGCCATGGCTGAACAGCAGCCCTATCCGGCAACATTCCACGGCTTAAGTGCCTTACTTGAAAGTCTGAGCCATTCAGAACACTGGCCTTACAGCTATGTCCGGTGGGAAATCGGGCTCTTGCGTGACCTGGGCTACGGGGTGGATTTAAGTACCTGTGCGGTCAGTGGTGCGACCACAGGTCTCACACATGTTAGCCCCAAAAGTGCGCGGGCGGTTTGTGCTGAAGCCGCTGCCCCCTATCTTGAAAAACTTTTGAAGTTGCCCGCTTTTCTCACGGCGAATGAATCCCCTGACAGCGATCCCACGCAAGCCATTGTAGAGGGACTTGCATTAACAGGTTATTTTCTTTCCACCCATGTTTTTTCACAAAAAAAGGGGATATTGCCCCCATCACGTACACGACTGGCTCATCATTTTATTGATCAGGCACAAAAAAGCGCATTCTGTTAAACGGTTGATTGAAAAGCATTTCTGCACAAACCTATACCCCTGTCAAAATTAACAGACACTGCGGCAAGAGGCCCATTGCCCTCGTCTCTCTCTCACGCTAAGGTGTTTACATAGATAACCACAGCCCAGATTTCTGAGAAGATTTTCTGGCTCATTTTCGGAGTACGATTCAATGGCGAACAATACCCCCAATCAATCCTCAGGTAACGGCAAACTGATTGTGCCGTTGATCGTTCTGGCTGCAGTGATTGCAACCGGTTGGCTGTGGACCCAGTCTTCAACGAACAAGGCGGCTGAAACAACCGCTTCTACCGGCGCAGCATACAACAGCATTGCGCCTGCTGCAGGAACTGAAGAAACCACTCCAGCTGAAACAACTGCTCCTCAAACCACTACAGAAGAAGATACATCGAATAAAATGATGGAAGCAGCCCCTGCCCCATCAACCGAATCGACCGCAGCAACACCTGTAACACCCGCTCCTGCTGCCGAGCAAGCCACAACCATGGAAGAAGGCACAACAACACCCCAAGCCGATGAGGATGCGACATCCGATGAAGGAATGGGGACATCCAACGAAAACGATGTGGATGCCGACGGCGACGATCGTTAATCTTTGTAATGGGACTCGTGAGAATTATCTGACATAAAAATTCTCCCCCGCTTATAAAAAAGCCAGTGCGAACCACGTGCTGGCTTTTTTGTTTCGCTTTAACTGATTTTTCTGCTAAATCGCTCTTGTGGGGTATGGTCTCACCTCTTGCAAGTTTTCTTTCAATTGGGTATGCCTCGCATAGGCCACGATGAGGCACAGGAAGGCGTCATAAATGTTTCAGAGATTCTTAGGATTGATGTCAGCCGATATGGCGATTGATCTGGGTACCGCAAATACATTGGTATACGTAAAAGGTAGCGGTATTGTTTTGAACGAACCCTCTGTGGTTGCCATCACCACCACGCATGGTCGCCGTCAAGTTCGCGCTGTGGGCGATGAAGCCAAGCTAATGCTGGGCCGTACACCCGGCAGTATTACGGCTATACGACCGCTTCGGGACGGGGTTATTGCTGATTTTGAAGTGGCAGAAGAAATGATCAAGCACTTTATCCATAAAGTGCATAACCGCCGCGTCGCCGCACCTCAAATTATTATTTGCGTTCCCTCTGGCTCAACGGCTGTTGAACGTCGCGCCATTCAAGACTCAGCGGAAGCAGCGGGCGCGCGCCGTGTTTTCTTGATTGAAGAACCAATGGCAGCTGCTATTGGCGCTGGATTACCCGTTGCAGAACCCACAGGATCAATGGTTGTTGATATTGGTGGAGGAACGACCGAAGTTGCTGTCATTTCCCTTGGCAATATCGTTTATGCTCGCTCCGTACGTGTTGCTGGCGATAAAATGGATGATGCAATCATTGCCTACATTCGCCGTAATCATAATCTGCTGATTGGTGAAAGCTCAGCCGAACGAATCAAGAAAGAAATCGGGGCCGCCTGCCCGCCCGAAGATGGTGAGGGTCTGACCATGGAAGTAAAAGGTCGTGATCTGATCAATGGTGTTCCAAAAGAACTGATTATTACCGAACGACAAATCGCTGAAAGTTTGGCCGAGCCAGTAGGTGCAATTGTTGAGGCGGTAAAAGTCGCCCTTGAGCAAACACCGCCAGAATTGGCTGCCGATATCGTTGATAAGGGTATCGTCTTAACCGGGGGAGGCGCGTTGCTGCGTAACCTCGACCATGTTCTGCGGTATGCCACTGGCTTGCCTGTCACCATTGCAGATGACCCCCTTTCGTGCGTTGCTTTAGGTACAGGTCGCGCACTTGAAGAAATGAAGACGTTAAAGGACGTTCTTATCAATATGTATTAACAAACCGGCCCTATGTTGATGAAGAAAAGGAGTTGAGCTGACATTATGATGAACGCATCGCGCAAGCAGCCAACACCCAAGACATTGACTCTCACCACGCTCAATACCCAGCGCTGGACGCTGCCTATGATGGTGATTGCCGCTGTTTTTCTCCTCTTATTTTCACTGGTCCAACCACAGCTGGCTGAAAATGCACGCACCCGAATGACCGATGCGTTCACCGTTGTTCTGGCAACCGTAGCAACTCCCGTTGGGAGCGCAGCCCACTTTATTGCCACGCTTGGCAACCTTACCGAACTTCGTGCGGAAAATGAACGACTGCTCGCAGAAAACGAACGTCTGCGCCAATACCAAAATGCCGTGATGAAGTTAGAGGCTGAAAACAAAGGCCTACGCGATCTGCTAAAAATGCAAATTGATCCAACTCAACGCACCACAACAGCCCGCGTTATTGCCGATGTGGGCGGCCCATTCATCCGCAACATCGTCATTCTTGCGGGGTATGATGAGGGGTTGCGCAATGGACTTGTTGCGCTGGCAGGAGGGGGGTTGGCAGGCCGAATAGTTAGTGTTGGTCGTCATTCCAGCCGGATATTAATGATCAATGATATTAGTGCACGTGTTCCAGTTTTGCTTGAATCAAGCCGTCAACGGGGTTTGGTGGAGGGGGATAACTCTGAGCAATTGCGCCTAACCAGCCTGCCACCCGATATCATGCCCACCATTGGTGAGCGTATAATTACCTCAGGAGTGGGAGGCATTTATCCAGCGGGTATTCCCGTCGGCGTAATCAGCCACGCTGAAGGAGGAATAATTCGGGTTGAACCGCTAGCTGATTTAGGTCGTTTGGAATTTGTTCAGGTTCTTGATCCCGGCACGCCAGAAGACTTGCTCTCGCCTGAGTCAACATCCTCGCATGCTCCTGCCGCGCGGCCGTGAAATGACGGTTTGGGATCAGTGGAGCAAAATTGACCGCACTGCGCGAGCACTTTCGCCGCTCATTATCGCCCTTTTCCTGGTTCTCATTACCATGGTGCCACTGCACTTAAACAATTTTGGCGCCATCATGCCATCCATCGGATTAATGGCCGTTTTTTATTGGAGCATTTATCGTCCCGATCTGTTTGGACCTGGTTCAGCTTTTAGCTTGGGATTTGTCTATGACACATTGTCCGGAGCCCCCTTGGGCCTCAACAGCCTGCTTTTTTTAATCGCTTTCGGCACACTGGTACACCAACGGCAACTTTTTCTTGCCCATTCTTTTCTGGTGCTCTGGTGGGGCTACGCGATTTTGATTACACTGGTGGCAGTTGTAAGCTGGGGATTTTACTGCATGATCAATGAAACGTTGATCCCCTTTATGCCCGCCCTGTTTCAAACAGTTGCCGGACTGGCGCTTTTTCCGCCAATCGCTTGGATATTCCACTGGGTGCAACGCGGATTTTTGGACGGGTTGTAACCATGCGCGACTTTGATAGCGAACGACAACGACTCTTTACACGCAGAACGCTGCTCTTAGGCGGTCTACAAGCGGCTTTCTTTGGCGGCTTGGTTTCACGCATGTATTACCTGCAGGTCACGCAGAGCGTAAAATATACCACTCAGGCCGATGAAAACCGAATCAGCGTACGTTTGCTTGCGCCGCCGCGTGGTTTGATCCTTGATCGCATGGGACTAAAACTGGCGATCAATGAACAAAATTTTCGCTTATTGCTCACGCCCGAGCAAACACCTTCAATTGAAAATACGCTCACAAATCTTTCAAAACTTATTCCCTTTTCCGAAAGCGCCCTCAAGCGTATCCATCAAGAAATAAAAAACAACCGCCCGTTCAATCCCGTTACTTTGGCCGAGAATTTATCGTGGGATCAAGTCGCAGCACTGCAGCTCAGGTTGCCTGAGCTTGAGGGTGTCAGCATGGACGTAGGCCAAATTCGCTATTACCCTTTTGCGCAAGCAACGGCTCATATTTTAGGCTACGTCGGGGCTGTTAGTAAAAAAGACCTCGAAGATGATGACGACCCGCTGCTTAGCGTATCGGGTTTGCAAATCGGCAAGTCAGGGATTGAGAAAACCCAAGACAAAACACTTCGAGGTCGTGTGGGCGCGGCCAATATGGAAGTAAATGCGTATGGCCGCGTCATTCGAGAAATCCAGCGTCAGGAAGGTGTGCCGGGAAACACCCTGAATTTAACGTTGGATATCGACTTACAAAAATATGCCCAACAACGTTTGATGACCGAACGTAGCGCCGCCTGCGTCGTGATGGATGTGCACACAGGCGCCATTTATGCTCTTGCATCGCACCCGACGTTTGACAGCAATACATTTAGCCATGGCATCACCCAAACCCTGTGGGATAGTTTGCGCAACGACGAAGCAGCCCCGCTAACAAATAAAGTGATTGCCGGTCTTTATTCCCCCGGCTCAACATTCAAAATGGTAACAGCAATGGCGGCTCTCTCAACGGGCCATATTACTCCTGCACATACGGTACCATGCATGGGAGCGATGAAACTCGGTGGACATACTTTTCATTGTTGGAAACACGGAGGACATGGCTCACTTGATCTGGTGGGTGCCTTGCGCGAGTCCTGCGACGTTTATTTCTATGATCTGGGCAACAAGATCGGCATTGATCCTATCGCCGATATGGCCCGCACGTTGGGATTGGGCAAAGAAACAGGGCTTAACTTGCCCAGCGAGAAGAAAGGTCTTGTCCCCGATCGTGAATGGAAAGAAAAGGTACGCAAAGAACGTTGGCAAGGGGGGGACACTTTGAACATTGCCATTGGGCAAGGCGATTTACAAACCACCCCCCTGCAACTTGCAGCAATGGTCGCACGTTTGGTCAATGGCGGCCATGATGTAACGCCAACACTCTTGCGCACCAATACACAGACAAGGTCTCCGCCTCTCACGAACGAAAAATCGCTCGGATTTGATGAGGAATATTTGTCGGCCATCATTGCGGGAATGAACAGCGTTTGTAACGACAAACACGGCACTGCCTACAGTGCACGGATTACAACGAATGGTCAAGAGATGGGCGGAAAAACAGGGACGAGTCAGGTGCGTCGTATTTCTATGGCAGAACGTGCAAGCGGAATCATTCGCAACGAAGATCGTGAATGGCGTTTACGCGATAACGCCTTGTTCGTCGGTTATGCCCCCACTCACTCACCACGTTATGCCGTTGCCGTTATTGTTGAACATGGTGGTGGAGGATCAAAAATTGCGGCCCCTATCGCACGCGATATCTTGATCGAAGCCCAACGTTTAAACCCCGCTGAAGTAGCGCTGTCACCATTACCCGCAGCAGAACTTATTCCCTCAGAAAAAAACAAAAAACGCGTACTTTAATTTTATCCAACAAAACAACCGCACGTAATGATAATGGGCATGACATTGATGCACCAATACACAGTATCAAAAATATGTGCATAGCATCAGCATCCTTTTAATCACGCATGCCCACAGTAAGGCCTGCGCAAAACACACTGCGCAATTCAGTCTCAGGATTCAGATAATCGATAAGTTGCCACCAAACGATTAAATAATGATCGCTTTGGTACGCCCTGTATCTTTTGCACTCTCTGCAATTGAACGGGTAACTAACTCATCGACAATCTCATTAATCACAACACCTGTTGCTGCACCATCTACTTCGCCTTTTTCGGTTGCCATCGCCACGCGACGGCGAATTTCTGCACGCGCAGAACCGCCTGGATAATTCGACGCCAAAATCAGGCGTGCCCGTTGCGCACCAAGGCGTGCGTACAAGCGGTTACGAATCAGCACGTCTTCAGCAGACGTCGACAACGCCCACAACTCAATCGGGCCAAGCGTGTTGATCAAATGTTGCTCATACCGTCCATCATTGGTGGAGAGAATAAGCAAACACGGTGCACCACCCGCACGCGGACCAGTCAACTTACCCTTCATAACGGCACGTGCTGATTCAGATAGACCGAACCGATCAACCGCTTTATCAATGGCTTTTTCAGAAACCGTCGAGCCGAGAATCCAGACCCCTGTTGCCAAGTCAACCATGGCATCGTCGAAGTCTTCCAGAAGCTGAGAAGCCAGAACGATCTGCACACCCCATTTACGACCTTCACGCACGTCGCGCACCACCTGCGAGCGCACAGAATGCGACTTACTGGTACGATGGAATTCATCGTAACAAATCCGCTTGGGACTTTCACGAATATCAACAAGGCGCTTGGTATGGTAGGATTTGTACTTTTCGGGAATAAGGCGAATCACATCATCACCCAACCACCAGCTGCGCACCAACGTATGTCGCGCCAACATGTAAAGAATAGCAGTTTGACGATCGGCAGATTCATCCCCTTGCGGCGAAACTTCCATCAAGTCGAGTGCACAAACACGCGCCCCCCCAATATCAAAGCGGGTAATGCTGGCGATAATGGGAAACTCACGAATAGCCGAAGCAATCATACGCTCAAACGCATTAATAATACTTTCCGTAGAGGCGCTTAGCTTTGTTTCTTCCAAAAGGGAGCGGATTTGCGGACGTCGCGAAGCCGTTACCGCATCCGTGATGGTTGGAACAGCATGGCGCTGCGCTAATTGCGCAACGTGAATCAGCCCCAACTCAAAAAGGTGCTCGACCACATCCCACCAATACGGTTCTTTGGGAAGATGAATGTTATACGAACGGATTGCCTCATCCACTTCATGATCAAGATAAGGAAGGTAGACACGCGGCTCGGCACCTGCAGGTTTATCGTCACGCCAACGGTACATCTCATCAAGCGTAAACCCAATCAACTGCGTAATACCGTCATAAGGCTGCTCTTGTCCCGGTGGCGTACAGAGCAACGTCAAAAGCTCAATCAAATACGCACGTTCATCCGGCAAAGGATAGCGGCATCCCAACTGCGTATCAAAGGGATTAATCGCATACTCCGCCGTCATCCGTAAACGATAGTGCGCGGCTTCATAGCGACGCTCGGGGGGAAGCGAGTCACGAATAAGAGAGATCAATCCCGACGATGACGGCCCAATATCAATGATGGCAATATACGGCAAGCGCGCCACACCCGCCGTAAGCGTCGTCCCTAGAGACAAGGCATTCAGCAAAACAGACTTACCCGCACCAGGCTGCGCGAAAATCAGATCAAACCATGTGGTCGTGACGCTACTGCCTGTTTGATAGGGCCAGATACGCCCTTCAGGTGTACGGAACATGATCGCGCCCTGCTCAAACGGCGAAGAAGCAGGTTGCCACGGTAGCAGACGCAAAACAACTTCAAGCGGCGCAATACCAGCAGGGGCCGTTGAGGCACACGCAATCCCCAATGCCGACGACATAATGCCCTCCACGGGGTCACCCATAATTTGCGAAACCTGACACTGCCCCCAGCTTTCAAAAGCCGACATCAGCGCAGAAGCTTGCTCATCAAGGCGTTGTTGGGGTTGGTCGATTCCACACCATGTGGCCAGAGAAACACGCAAACGAACCACCGGCTCTGATTTTGACATCATATCCAGATGTTCAAGAGAGTTCTTAATCAGCTTATTATCGGTTTTTGTAAATCCGATAACCGAAACAAGGAAGCGGCGCAAACCCGCACCTTGCGCCCCTGCACTTTCGATAAGCCACGAGATGCGGAAAGGAATATCGTATTCAGACAACCGCCGCAGCAATCGTGGAAACTCGGTCGCTTCAGCTGGCCCCATCGTCATATCAATCGGGCTCCAGAGAAGGTTGCCGATGCGCACACGTGTCTGGTTGATAATTTCTGCATCATCGGTCAACAACTGGCGCGCTAACGGTGGCCATAAAACATCCGAATAGTCGCGTTGAGACCGCGGCTCACGCATGGAGATGGGGTCACCAGGCAAACATGCGCGCCACTGACGGGAAGGATGGCTCGGTGACAAACTGGAACGAACTGCACGCAATGCAGTGTGAACATCTAAAATTTGCGTACGAATACCCAGCTCGTCGAAAGCACCTTTAATTGAGCTGACAAAGCTTTTATGGCGTGTGCGTAAAGCACCGAGGGCAGCAAACGGAAATTGTGCATCTGGTGCATTCACCCACTTGATTGCCGAACGTGTTTTAAGCTCACGCCGTAAATCCGAAGCACCAAACGCTGCAGGGCGAGTCCACAACACAACATAACATTCTTCCCATGCCAGGAACTTGGAAAGATGGCGGGCGCGCTCTTCAAATAAATCCTGCAGATCAAGCCCAAGATTTGCTGCGGCCGCACGATTGGGGCGCATAATGGTCTCAAGCTCACCACGAACACGCGCGGGATCACGCATAAAATAAAACTGTAGAGCATAACCGGGGCGATCAAGACGCGAGCCGATTTTAATTTTGGCCTGCTCAACGATATGCTCAAACTCATTGACACCGATTAAGCGTTTTGCCCCGTCAATGCGGATATAGCTCACCATCGAGCCATCTGCAGCAACCAGCGTTATCTCATCATCCGCCGTTTCAAGACGAATAAATGTTTCCAATGGCTGACGCAAGACAAGATAAATCGAAGCAAAAAGGTCATTTAAAAAACGAATCATCTTGTGCCCACAATCCTTTATTTGATCATTTTGCCAAAGCGCCATGCAGTTGACAGATCATAGCATCCCCAACGCATAAGCCAAGAACCATTGCCGGATATCTTGGCTTTTACCTCAAAATAAGTTGACAGGGCGTTAAAATTTATTTCCTCAGCCTTGACGCTGAAGAACATTAGCCAATTGTGTGTAGCCCTGTTCCAATGAAAAATGCTCACCCGGCTTTTGCGACAAAAAACGCTCAAGAGGCTCGCGATAAGCAATTGCTTCATCAACCAGCGGATCCGCCCCCATACGATACGCACCTAGCCGGATCATTTCAGCCATATCGTCATAGGTGGATATAAGCCGTCGGGCGCGCGTAATTAATGCATTTTCTTGATCGGTATTGCACATCGGCATCGTGCGGGAAACAGAGCGAAGAATGTTAATCGCAGGGTATCGCCCGCGCTCCCCAATCGAGCGCTCCAACACGATATGCCCATCAAGAATACCGCGAACGGCGTCAGCAATCGGTTCGTCATGGTCGTCACCTTCCACCAAAACAGTAAAGAGGCCCGTTATGGCGCCCCCGCCCTCATTGTTGCCATCAACACCAGGGCCAGCACGCTCTAACAGCTTGGGAAGCTCACTAAAAACCGTCGGTGGATAGCCTTTTGTTGTGGGTGGCTCACCCGCTGAAAGGCCAATTTCGCGCTGGGCCATGGCAAAGCGGGTAACCGAATCAATCATGCACAGCACATGCTGGCCTTGATCACGAAAATACTCAGCAAGGGCAAGGGTGGTGTAGGCAGCCTGCCGCCGCATCAACGCAGGTTCATCCGAAGTTGCCACCACAATGATAGAGCGTTTTAACCCCTCTTCACCCAATGTGTCCTTTATAAACTCCTGCACTTCGCGGCCACGTTCGCCCACCAGTCCGATGACATTAACGTCGGAACTGGTATAACGCGCCAACATCGACATCAAAACTGATTTGCCAACACCTGAGGCCGCAAAAATCCCCATCCGCTGCCCCCGACAAAGCGTGACAAAGGTATTAAGGGCTTTTACACCCAAATCAACCTTACCAGCCACACGTTGCCGCAAATTGGCGGGCGGTGGAGCTGCACGAAAAGGCGCCGCAATGCCACCAATCGGTAATGGCCCTTTGCCATCAATCGGCTCACCCAATGCATTGACCACACGCCCCAACCAGAGTGCCGTTGGATGCAGCGCAGGTCGACTGGAAGATACCTCAACTTTGCAATTTAAACCGACACCCTCCAAAGCCCCGTAACTCATCAAAAGCGCATGTTTTTTACGAAACCCCACAACTTCGCATGGAATTCTCTTGTTTTCACTATTAACAATATAACAGCGACCACCCAGCGTAAGTTGTTTTTCGACCCCAATGACCTCAACCATCAATCCCTGAACCGCCGTAACGCGACCAAAAAACTGCTGTTCTGGAATTTCATTAACGTTCGCCAAAAAAGTTTCTAGATCACTTCCCATAACAGAATGCTAAGCGAATTCATTCTTTTAGCCTAGTCTTAATCTGCTCAAAACCGCTTTAATGAAGGTTAAAATTTTATTCTTGCCTTCCTTGGTGAGATTTTGTTAACTAATTTGGGAAATATTAGGGATAGTTAATGTATCCTGACCTCTGCTTTAAAGCATGCGGAATGGTTAGGGAGAGTAACCCAGATCAAGGAGGGGTTAAGATGCGTGTTCTGCTTGTTGAAGATGATAGCTCGACGGCTAAAAGCATTGAGCTAATGCTACATTCAGAGGGATTTATCGTCGACACGACAGATCTGGGTGAAGATGGACTGGAAATCGGGAAGCTGTATGATTATGACATCATTTTGCTTGACCTGATGCTCCCTGATATTGATGGCTACGAAGTTTTGCGTCGTTTGCGGTCAGCACGCGTGAACACACCGATCCTCATCTTGTCGGGCCTCACAGAACTAGATCACAAAATCAAGGGCTTAGGCTTTGGCGCCGATGATTATTTGACCAAACCTTTTGACAAGCGCGAACTTATCGCCCGCATTCAGGCCATTGTGCGTCGCTCGAAAGGTCACTCTGACAGCGTAATCAAGACAGGTCGCTTAACCGTCAATCTTGATACCCGCACCGTTACGGTGGACGAGCGCCCATTGCACTTAACAGGGAAGGAATATGGCATTCTGGAGCTTCTCTCACTGCGTAAAGGCACAACGCTCACCAAAGAGATGTTTTTGAATCACCTTTATGGCGGAATGGACGAGCCAGAATTGAAAATTATCGACGTGTTTGTTTGCAAGTTGCGCAAGAAGTTGGCCGTAGCCACCAATACTGATAGCTATATCGAGACAGTATGGGGCCGCGGTTACGTTTTGCGCGATCCAATCGGAGAAGCACCAGCTGCCGTTGGCTCACAGGCAATGGTTGAATAAACACACGTATTAGAAATAGATATTAAGAAGGGCTCTTATATTAGAGCCCTTTTTTGTTACCAGCAATAACACGCCGTAAAATCCCGGTGATGGTTGGCAGTGTGACAACATCTTAAGACCGAAGATGATCTATCATCGGATAGTTGATCTTCGTGTTCGCTAAATTGTATGGCTCACTATAAAATTCGATATTATGAGTACAAAAGCTTTCATGCCAATGTCAGACTTGCTGATGTCGGTCTTTGTAATAACCCAGAAGGAACCAATACAACAGGCCGACTCCTACTCAAAAAAACTGAAAAAGCGTACGAAGGAGGCACCACTGATGTTGTTGGAGGACAGCGCTCAGGTGCCGGAATCACAGGTTGCGTTTTGTTATTGAATAATGTCGCTCTATGCCCTTCAACCATGTTAATACCGTTAGCTAATGCAAGTCCGGTCGTTGCAAAAGCAACCACTGCAACGCGCCTTATCATTTTTTTCCTTAGAATTTTGGGTTCTTTCTCTTCTATTCTTAGCCCCGGCTCAAATGCCGTTCTCACCGCATGTACTGCAAGACCAGAGCTACCGATCAAGCCCAGCGCGCTAGCCACTCCACTCAACGGGGTAAAGCTATGAGCAAGGTAATTTGCAAAAACTCCCACCGATCCCAATGCAGTGCTCAGAAAGTTAGTAAAAAAAAGAACGGCCATTATGGCCGCCATGCCAATTGAAAACCCAGGGCTTAAGTCATTTTTTTCTGGCTTCGCCGTTAATTCTCCGCTGCCCGAATCAGCCAGCCCCTCTGTATCCAACATTTTAGTTATTCACCCTGATTATAAAAAAAAGAAATCCATAGAACACAAAAAACGCCAACCTTCTACGACATTGACGGCAAGCGTGCAACAATTGTTTTTTTCGGATCGACCCCATCGGCGTTATTCGCGAACAGTACCCTAGACAGTTCAGGTATTAGGGATGGTGTAATATTATTCCCTAAATGACGAAATGGAGTGGTCGGCGCGTCAAATATATTCCAGAAACGACCGGTTGTCGCATAATTACAGCCACTGAGAGCAGCTACAGTGACTGCGGCAGCCAGATAGCCAAATGTATAGCGTTGGAGAGATTTGCATGCTGAAGGATCAGGCAAAATATTAACAATTTTGGCCTCTCTTAATCGTTTGGGAAGAAAGCAAAGCGCGTAGGCTGAGTAAAGACACGCCCCCCCCAGCGCCATAAGCGCAAACGATACGCCCACAGGAGGGTCCCTTTGACCAACAAGCTGCTGGGCAAGACAACAAAAGTTCGCCAAGACCGAACCTGCTCCAAGCACACCTCCGGCGAGCCAACTATAACATATTCCATCCATATAGCGATTACGCTGTTTAATATCCATGTTTAATCACCACTTAAAAAATTATTTCCATACGATACGAAGCATCCTAACTTACCGCCGCCCGTGGAATCAACTGATTTCTGAAAATAGATACAAGCTGATTTTTGCTGATTTTTTTATCTTTTTTTGCTTGAACATAGCCATTGGTAAGGCTAAAACAGCGCAGGCAACGGAACCCCTTTTGCCAAAGAAAATCGCATGTTGGGAGATATATCGTGCAAGAACTCAAAAGCAAAATCATCAATGCGATAACAGCCGCGCAAACAACCGCGACCGGTCGCGTATCGCTTTACCAATCCTCAGGCATTTCCCCGCAGTCGTATAAAAATGAAATGCTTTTTTTCATCAAACCTGAAATCACCAAACCTTCCAACGGCAAAACCAACCTCTCTGCCGTTCTTGATCTCGTTTTTTCAAGCCTTGAAAAGTTTGGCATGACAATTCTCGAAGTTAACTTGCTTGGCGCTCAATACATGAAGGAAAGTGGAGCCATTGCGTCTCACTATGGTGTGATCAATCGCTTAAGCAACAATGCGCTCGCTTCATTGTCTGACACCGCTAAAAACACCTTCAAAGAAAAATTTGGTATGACCGTAGAAGAAGCCAAGCCTCTGGGGTCTTTTGAATTTTTGCGAAAATTTCCGTTCATGAATGCAGAATCGTTGGACTTGCTTTGCCAAAATGCCCAAATCACCAAACTTGCGGGCGGCACATACTGCATTCCTGTAAAATGGGATGGGCAAACCCACTACCTCATCAATGCGTTTCACCCCCGTCAATTGGAGCATTTTGTTCAGGCGGGCCGCTCCATCGTCACGTTTCGTCTCGTGACCAACACGGACTGGAGTGTAGCGCGCAACGATTTGATCGGCACGACAAATCCAGAAAAAGCCAATGCTGGCAGTCTGCGCCGTTTGTTCCTTGAACAAAAAGAACAACTTGGGCTTGAAGAGGTCTCACAAGGAGTCAATGGTGTTCATTTGTCGGCGGGTCCAATCGAGGGACTGGCAGAGCTGTGCCGCTTCTCGGGAGCTTCGTTAAGTGATTCGCAGGCTGTCTCCACATTCTTGTTGGGCAGCAGATTACAGTCAGCAACCGACTCGCAAACACTTCAATCCATCGTGCAAGACTGTCCGATCAGTTTGAATGGCAAAAACACTTCTGCCTTTGAAGCAACGGAAGAAAAAAACACAAGTGACGCACTTACCCTTATGCAGCAAGCAGGTCTTAAGCTTAATTTACAGCAGGCAGCTTAATCACAAATCAACACATTACGTTACGTCTACCCCGAGGTTTGTTCCTCGGGGGTTTTTTTTGTTGCTTTTTTCACTTAGTTTTGAATAAAAGCAACCTTGAGTAATCCCGCTCAACCCCGATGATGACGAGCTATTTATGAATACACACACTACATTTAAAAATAACGATAATCCTCCCGGTTTTATGGCCCGCATGGGAAAAGTGATAGGCCCCACTTCAGATTGTGATCAACCGAAAGTAACTTTGATTTTTATGTGCCATCAACCCCATGGTGCTGATGGCACAAAAGAGAAAAGGATTTGTACCACCGCAACAGTTACAATGAATGCTTTGAGCCACATGATCGAGACGGAACAGCTGCCTCGCGGCATCAATAAAGCCGCAGCCACGACCATGCTTAACCGTTTGCGAAAGCGTTCACAAACGACCGCGGTGGAGAAAAATTGTTCAGTTAGCGAGAGATTTTATAAGCTCGGTCGTATTTGCCAAGGTAGAAAGGGTTCGGAGAAGCGGATTGAGCTGATTGCATTCAAACAAAGTATATCACCTCGTACAGGTAAGAAAACGCTAGCACGTGTTAAAACAGAAAAATTGAACCTACGAGATTTAATGGTAATGATTGAGACAGGCAAATTTCCCGAAGGCATAACCAAGAGATCTGCATGGGAAGGCATAAATCGCCTTAAAACAAGCATGCAGAAAATGGATTAGCAGCAACAAGCCTATAAAAACCACCCTACACTTTGTTACTGCGCTCGGCTGTAATCCGACGACGAAGAGCGCAGTTGACCAATCTCTTTAGTCTTTCTTAAGCTGTTCGCGTAAGAATATTTTAAGGTTGGTAAAATGTTTTTCATGCACATAACCAACCGATTATCGGCCCACATGCTTGTTAGCTGTACTTGGTTTTTCTATGGCTCTCCTTACGCTCCGTCTGCCGCTTTTAAGCCTGGGCTTTGCGCTGTTTACCTTTTTTGGCTACAGTACAGCGGATGCGTTAGGGCGATATCTCATGATGCAAGGGCTGGGGCAATTTCAGTTAGCCTTCTTGTATGAATTATTCACCCTTATTCCCATTTTATGGATGACTCACGTCAACCGCGAGTGGAATGGATTACACACCGCACACCCATATCGGTTGTTGTTTTATTGCTTTTGTGCCGTAGCCGATGTCGCATGCGTTAATTACACACTTACCCGACTGCCTTTGGCCGAGTGTTACACCCTGTTTTTTACAACCCCGCTGTGGGCCTTGGTTTTGAGCGCAATTTTTCTCAAAGAATATTTACGGCCCCGACAAATTGCGGCTGTCTTAATCGGGTTTTTCGGGGTTCTGATCGCGATGAACCCCCATATCCGCACATTTTCTGTAGCCCACTTGACAGGTTTTGGCGTGGGGTTTTTTGGCGCTCTTTCGCTCATTATCATGCGTCGAGCAGGCCGCAGTGATACAGGCGCAGTCTTACTGATTCCCGTCGCCACAATGCAGGTCATCATGAATTTTGCCGCCATGGGTGACTGGCAGCCGATTACATCATTACAAATGTTTTGGGTTATGACGATTGGACTCGTCGTCGGTACCGCGAATTGCAGCTATTACTTGGCGTTAAAGCATATGACTGCACCACACTTTTCGTCATTACAATACACACAAATTTTCTGGATGCTTGTTTATGGAACATTTATGTTCCATGAGCCGCTTACGCTGCGCATATGCTTGGGGCTTTTGTGTGTTTGCCTTGCAGGTTGGATGGTGATTATTCGCCGAAAAGGCACCCCTGTTTCAGAAATCCCCTTGCCTTAAAACCATGATTTTAAAATAACAACGGCCGGGTGCAATCCGGCCATTTGTCAGCTGAATAAACAGCAACTACCATGTACGCTTTGGTCCAACATCAACATGGACAAAATCGCTATCGCTATAATAGCCCACGCCACCTAAGCCCAGTCCGCGAGCTGTATTAGCAATCCCAGAGGTGGCAATTCCCGGCATCCGCACGTCAATGGCCATACCTTGCATATGGAAACTACGGCGCGCCACACCATCACTGCTTGAGCGCAACATGGCATTGGTCTTAGGTGAGCGATAACCTGAAATGATATTAACAGGAATATCCGTACCCAGCTTGTGACGTAAAATTGTAAGCAGGTTCAGCAGGCCCGTATTGATGAGATGAAGATCACCTGAGCGAAAATCGCGCATGATGTAATTAATTTCGTCCAACGCCGACTGGTCATACCCACCACCACGCCAAAACGTTGTGACCAGACGTTCCCCCGTATGCGTGTTTTTAAACGAAAGGCGGCGATTACCACCGATTTGACCAGCAATCCGCTCCATTCCGGCGGAAAACTCTGCAGCCATTGCGGCTTCAGTGGGAAGAAGACCTGCAGTTAGGGTTGATGAAACAAGCGCAACACTGGCAGCGGTTTTAAGACCAAATTGCAAGAAACCACGCCGAGAGACAGACGAACTGTCAGTCAATTTCAAACTTTCAATCATGAGTGTTCCTGTATAGTCCTCTTGAAGGAGAGCGGAAGCATTCATTTACTCCGCTAAAGACAACGCGCAAAGTTGGTAAGGATTGGAATACTTCATCATGTCCTTTACAGTCTTTGCCCGACTTTGATTTTCTTTACAGATGCCATTCTTTCAGATCGCGGCACGCCCTTCTTGTACGAGTGTTTTTCTTATTACTCAATTAAAAAAAATCTGTACCAGTAGAGTCTCCTTTAACAAAAAAGGATAACTCTTTGGTACAGATAGATTTTTTGTGCAAAAGAGGGGGTTAAAATAAAGAACTTGACGAAAGGCTATGGAGCTGCTTGCGGAACCTCTTTATCATCAGCAAGCGTATCAACCGGAGCCTCGTCGTTTTCAGCCCGAACCATCGATACTACCAACCAACGCTTGCGCTGAGTTGTGGCTTCAATGGCGTGAACCAAGTCATCGTCATAACTGTAGATATCCGGTCGGAAGACAGGATGGCCATCACCATCCATCCACGCAGTTGTGTAGGTTAACCATACCGGCACAGGCTTATTCATTGAAAGGCGGGTCTGTCTTTCGCTTTTCAGAATACTGACACGCTTTTCATCACTCCAACCATCCTTATCGCTGAGCAGCCAATTGGACAGGGCCGCCGGATCATTTACACGAACACACCCCGAGCTTAAGTCACGCTCGGTTAAAGCAAATTTATTGCGCTCTGACGTATCATGGAGATAAACATCAAAACGGTTAGGGAAAAGAAACTTGACCTGTCCCAAAGGATTGCGCGGACCAGGGGGCGCACGCAGAGTGTAGCGCCCAATGTTGGCTGCATTCCAATCGACTGAATAAGGATCAATTTCCACTCCATCGCGATAAATACGCACATTTTTGTGCTCAAGCGCATAACCGGGATCCTGTCTTAGATGGGGGAGCACATCTTTTTTAGCAATCGTCGGAGGAACACCCCACGTCGGATTAAACTCGACGTAGCGAATCAGATCAGCAAACAATGGCGTTGGACGATCAGGGCGACCAACAATCGTCTTCATGTGCAAATCGACATTATTATTTGTAACCGCAAAAAGTTCATACGCAGGCACATTGACCAAAACGTGGCGGCCCCCCAAACTTTGCGGCAACCAGCGTTGGCGCTCCATATTGGCAATAACCTGATCAATGCGCTCTGAACGCGGAATATTGAGCATTGTCAATGTGCTCGCGCCAATCACACCGTCAGCATCCAATCCATTACGGATTTGATAGGCTTTCACAGCGTCAAAAAGCTTTTGGTCATACGTCGTGCCAGTCACGTCTGCATCCATAAGCTCGCCAGTGGCGAACAACCGCTGGCGCAATGTTTCCACGCGTGACGATGTTTGTCCCTTTTGCAGTTTAGGACCCGTAGCGATAGGCACCCAATCGGGCATGGCACGCAACGCTTCAAGTGCCTTGAGCTGAGATTGATAAAGTGCCGTATGGGGTGGTAGCTGCGCCAAAAAACCTTCTAAATCAGGTGCTTCTGCCGCTTGCAAAACAATTTCAACCGGATCAATGATCTGCTGACGAATGTATTTCTCACCCGCGAGTTGGCGCGGATTAACTCGCCCGCCCCGCACATCACTGGCATAACGCATCAAGCCGTCGGTCAGCAATAGATCAAGCACCACGAGATCTGCTGTTGATTGTTTTTGATCTACACGCCTAAGAATTAGCGATAAATTATAATCTTCTGTATTTAACCCATGCACGCGCGCATTGGTTAGTACCGCAATAATTGTCTTTGCGCGATCGCGTATCTTTCCCTTTTCAATCCACAGAGGTTCATAGTTACGGGTGCCGTAAACAGCCTGAAGCGCTGCACGATCAAGAATCGCATCACCAACTTGCACACTCGGTGAAACCAAGGCTGTTTGTATCGCTGATTCAGCATACGAATAAACCGGCTGAATTGTTATCCCGGCAACCAAAACCAAAGAAAACAAACCAGCAGCACAGGTTGCGCTTAAACGATTCATCTTTCACCCTCTCATTCCCATTCTTGGCGCACGAATGCAGCACCTCTGGGAGAACAATATCGCTACATGCTTAATCCTTACTTAAACAGCTTGAAAGACAATAAAGTTCAATATGTCCGAACGCGATCATTTGTCCGCTTAAAAAGCCACAACATGACCACACCAAGAAAATGGAAACGCTAAGAAGAAAGCAAAAAGACTAAATCGGAAATTTGTCGTACTGCGAGGCATTGAGCCAGAAACGCTCAAGCCGTTTCAGTGTTTCATTAATACCAGCCAGCGCCGATTCTTCAAGATACGCGCGGCCAAGATTTGAGACCTGTTTTTCAAAAACTTCTGCCAAAGTATCCCGCAGTTTCAGCCCCTTATCGGTTAAGCGCACCCGCACCGAACGACGATCATGGGTAGAACGCTCTCTTTCCAAATAACCTGCAGTTACCATTTGTTCCAAATTATAAGAAACATTGGTACCATGGTAATAGCCACGCGCCGTCAACTCACCCACTGTCATCTCATCATTACCAATATTATAAAGGATCATCGCCTGAACGTTACTAATATCCAAAATACCACGCGAATTAAGGGCGTTTTGTAATGCTTCCATAAATGTACGGTGCAAACGTTCAATTAAACCAACAGTATCAAAATAAGGCGACTTCATGTGCTTAACCTCTACATAATTTATGCCAGAGACAGGCCGTAAAATGGCCCCCCTTCATGTGTGATGCTTATCAATAACCATTGATAGCTGAGCCTATCATACATGACAACCCCTTAACATCTATTAAGATCAGGCGCTAACGCCGACGCAAGAGCTGAATTATGGCAGAAAAATCAAGCTGGGGGTCCTTGGTTAGACAAAACTCGCTATATAAAGCTAATGCCCCTTGCGTCAAGTGTGCCCGCGCTTCAACCTTTTGAATTGAATGGTCCAGCTGGCGTAGCTGCTTTAGAATTTGAGCAGCAGCTAAACCTTCTTCGTAAAGATTATTACTTGGTGCATGGGGTACTAACCCCGATTGCGGGCAACGTTCAGCCAAGGCCCACGATGCACCAGGCGATAACGCTGCTACCTCAAAAAGTTTTTCGACGCCCAGCCCCATACGTTCAGCCAGAGCAAAAGATTCGGCAACCCCCACCAAATTAATCACCGACATGAGCTGAACACACAAAGCCGTGGTAATCCCCATCCCCGCCTTGCCAACATGAATAACACGCTCGCCCATATCTTCCAAAATACTCTTAGCTTCAGCAAAAGCCGCAAGCCCCCCACCCACCGCAAAGGTCAACATGCGGGCACGGGCATCGCGCGGGTCACCAATCGGCGCTGCATCCAATGCAGAAAGATCCGAGGCTTCTAAATAGCTGGCAATTGTGCGCGCTTCGTCAACACCGATTGCCGAGCAATCAATAATAATCGTGCCTTTGTTGACGGTTTTCGGCACGTCTGGATCTTGAATCCATAAACTGCGCAGAGCTGTCAAATCAGGAAGACAGGTAATGACAAAATTAGCGTCTTTAATTGCTTCAGCTGCTGATTCAGCCACATAGCCACCAGCATTTTGCAAACGACTCATTTGTAAAGCACGCAAATCATGCCCCACCACATGATGCCCCACCATCACAAGGTTGGTCGCCATAGGAAGGCCCATTTGCCCTAAACCAATAAATGCGATACGTGCCAAAGTTTAATCTCGTGTCCGAAAACACGCCTCACTAGAATCCCAAAAGCTTGTCAATTTCATCTTGTGAAATGGCTTGACCCGGCAAAGCAGGCCCATTGAGCAACGCGGACTCACCTTGCGCAACATCATCGCCATCTCCCAATTGCACCCCAAGATTTTGAATCAACACATCCAAACGGTCTTCAATGAATTTAAGTGTTTTGACCACTTTGGTAATGCGCTGACCGGTAATGTCTTGAAAGCCGCACGCTTCGTAAATTCGCGTCACGCTTTGAACCACTTCTTTTGCGGCTTCGGGCGGTAAATTTTTGGAGAGCTTTTCCAGCGCCTCAGCCTCATGAATGATGGAGAAAGTCGCTTCTTGTGTCGCCTTCACAACCGCCATCAATTCGTCATGCGCCGACTGAATTTCACCGTCTTTCAGTGTACGCGGCTGCAT
This sequence comes from Bdellovibrionales bacterium, assembly GCA_039808765.1. GTDB lineage: Bacteria > Pseudomonadota > Alphaproteobacteria > UBA2400 > UBA2400 > JBDHTQ01. Next base: position 79,953 of record JBDHTQ010000004.1, on the reverse strand, counting down.
CGAGGCCAATTCACTGTAAAGCTTGTCAATCTGCGCGGCGAGATCAAAGAGATCATGCACTACTTTTTCTTGTGCTTCAGCAGTTTGAGTTGTCACTTTTTCCATCAAGGTCGTGATGGCTGACGTCACCTCTTCACGTGTAAGCATTTTTCCGTTTACATCTTTTTGTTGCGGCTGACTCATTCGCCCTCTCCTTTCACTGTTCGCATAAATATTCCCAGATTTAGGGCGATCCTTAGTCAATTGGCCCAAGTACGGCTTCAAGCTTGCTCTTCAAGGTAATCGCGTTAAATGGCTTGACAATATAGTTGTTTACGCCTGCCTCTTTTGCCGCGATAATATTTTCTTTTTTCGACTCAGCCGTAACCATAATAAAAGGCGTTCCTTTAAGATGGGTATCAGCGCGAACTTCTTGCAACAATTGCAAACCTGTCATCGGCTCCATATTCCAGTCAGAAATAATCAGTCCGAAATGTTGCCGCGCCCCCGCATCACGCATTTTGCGTAACGCATCTGCGCCATTTTCGGCTTCGGTAATATTGTTGAAGCCCAATTGCTCAAGAAGATTGCGAATGATTTTGCGCATCGTAGGAAAATCATCCACAACCAGAACGGGCATTTTTTTATCGACGGACATATGACCCTCTCTTCACGAAACCTGAGGAGGACAAAGACGTTTTTGCCTTTATCCAGATAACCTATCATAAAGTTATGAAGCAGGGTTGTTGTTAAATCGTTAATTTTAAAAGCGATGCCCTTGTTTACACGGATTTTCATTGTTTTATTTATTCAATGGCCAAACATTTTACATATCTGCGCACGCTATTATCGCGTTTTAAAGCAATTTTGCACAAAATAACAGCAGCAAGGGATTATGGGGTCACGGTGGGGAGCGATTTGCGTTGCGACATTGCCACAGTAATTTCACTTGCTTTTTGTGGCGACATTGATGCGAGAATGGGAGCGCTTTTCGCTTCTTTCATCTCCTCCAAAACGCTCAGGGCCACAGTCATATCCAACGTTTCGATGATAGCGGCGGCTTCACGCGGCTTCATCGTCTCATAAATTTTGACTAGACTAAGGATACGCTGGTTTTGTTGATCATCGACTTGCTTCAATAATGATTGTAAATCATCTTTCATGGTCTGCAGTTCTTTGACTTTGTTGTCTACCTGCTGTTCAGTGGCCGTAATCAGGGCTTCACGCCGATCCAACGCTTGTTCACGTTGATCGAGCTCATCACGACGCCTGGAGAGGTTTTGCAGCACATTAATTTCAGATGGTGTAAAAGTACGCGGATAAGGTGCATCATCGGCTTCGTCATGAGCGCTCTTGTGACCCGCTGATTGCGTATCAGATGCGGCAGGCGCTGACGATGGTGTTGTTGAAGATGTTGCTGCTTCGCCTGCGTGATCCGCTGATTGCATCGCGCTAGCGGATGTCGTACCCGTAGGTGTGATACTGGCGGTAGCGCTATTGGCATGCGCCGCTTCTGGGGCGGGAGCGCTAACGTTTGAAGGCGCTGTTTCTGCCTGTGCAGGCTGTCCATAGTGCATCGATAAAGAATGGTTTTGCCAAGCATGCCACAAATCAAAGCCATTAACCCCAACCAATACAAACGACAACAGCAAAACCGCAGGAATAAAGCGTGAAGGGGGTGGCAAGGTCATTTTTCCCTTACTCTTTCTTGTTGAGGGCTTGAAGCAACTCACGCTCGGCGCGCGAACGCGGATCGGGTGGAATGGGTTCTGCTGCCGCCGACTCAGCGCGAGATACGGCAGCAGACTGTGCGGACGATGAACGCTGCTGCGACAGCGATGCAGATGCCTGATCAAGACGACGAGCCACATTTTCTGCTGCACCCGCCATCGTAGACAGGTCATCATACAAAGATTGTGCACGATCTATTTGCGTCTGTAAGACACTCCCGGCTTGCTCGGCAGTACGGTGGAGTGTTTTTATACCCTGATCAGCGCGTCTGGTCGATTCATCAAACTGAAGCATCAGTTTTTCAAAATCCTTGTGAACATCCTTGAGCACCTTAAAACGGGATTGAAGGCGCCACGCCGAAACAATTGTTCCCATTAACAATACAAGCATAAGCACATCTAATAAAATTATGATAATAGGATTCATTAGCCATCTTCCTCATCGGTGGTGCGCATCTTGGGCGCTTCTTTTTCAAGACAGATCGCAATGTGCCCACCAGCCTGCCCCATTCGTCCATAAAAAAGCGATACTTCCCCACAGCGCAACTCAACCAGATCGGTTTTCTTCATGTTGAAAAAAACTTGCGACCCAGGTTTCCAATGCAGCACATCGTTTAACTCGACTGTGGTTTCAGAGAGTACGGCAGTAATATCAATATCTGTCCCAAACAGCTCATTACCCAAGTGGGTTTCCCAGATTGAGTCACGACCGAATTTTTCTCCCATGAACATCTGCAGCAGCAGCTCACGAACGGGCTCAAGCGTTGCGTAAGGCAAAACAATTTCCACCCGACCGCCACGATCTTCCATATCGACGCGCAAGCGAACCAAAACCGCCGCATTCGACGGACGGGTCAGCGCAACAAAACGCGGGTTAGTCTCTAACCGATCATATCGGAATGTAACGGGTGAAAGAGGATCAAATGCCGATGAAAGGTCTGCCATAATCACATGCACCATACGCTCAACCAAGCTGCGCTCAATCGTGGTGTAGGGCCGCCCCTCAATACGCATGGCAGCAGTACCGCGCCGCCCACCAAGAAGAACGTCAACAATGGAATAAATCATGGCGCTATCAATCACCATTAGTCCATAGTTGTCCCATTCTTCTGCCTTAAAGACCGCCAACATTGCGGGCAAAGGTATGGAATTGAGGTAATCGCCAAAACGCACGGACGTAATGTTGTCGATACTCACATCCACGTTATCAGAAGTAAAGTTGCGCAAGCTTGTCGACATCACGCGCACAAGCCGATCAAACACCACCTCCAACATAGGCAGGCGCTCATAGTTAACCATGGCGCTGTTGATGAGCGCCATAATACCCGACTGGCCGGAACTATCTTTATCACCGTCAAAACCGAGAAGGCTATCGATTTCATCTTGATTAAGAACACGCGCGGTCCCACCGGCTTCTTCGCCGCCATCATCCGAGGCCGCGGCCCATTCTGCCGCCATCCGCTCTTCTTCGCTCATCCCTTCAAAAGGATCACTCATGCTGGCGCTTCACTTTCACATCAAGGTGTTCAATACCACACATAGCACATGCAAGCCGCATGCCTAATCCCCAAAGATCATTTCCGTAAAAAGAACGTCTTTGATTTCGATCGGTGCAATGGCAGCACTCACACGCAAACGCAACTCTTCTCGCAGGCGCTCCAACCCAGCGGTGCCTTGCATTTCATCACGTGTTAATTCACGCAAATACATTTGAAAACTATCCACTACGCGCGGCAAGACCGCCGCTACGGCATCTTTGTCTGCTTCACTATTAAGTTGTAAACTGACCTTGAGCCGCAAGAATGTCGAACGTTTACGATCAGATTGCAAATTCACCAAGATCTGCGGCACATCATAAAAAACCGGTAACCCGTTTCCTTCGGCTTCGCCTTTTTTATCCCCGTGTTCGCCTTCTTTAGCGCCATGCTCGGCCTTTTTCTCGCCGTGAGCTTCGCCCTCTACAGCGGTTTCTTCGCTATGCCCGCCCAGTTTGCCTGTAAAGTAGAGACCCGCCACAGCGGCTCCCACTAAAATCAATAGCGCAACAACAATCAGAATGATTTTTTTGCCTGCAACCTTCTTTTTAGGCACTTCGACGCCCTCGCCACCTTCTTCCGATTTCGATTCGCTTTCTGAATGCCCGGCCATGTTTTACCCCGTTTTTTAGAACTGCCTGTTTTAGAACGAACGATCCGCCTTTTAATCTCTATTAACCACAAAAAAGGCTTAACCGACAAGTGATTGTCGGAAAGTTTTGCCGCTTACCCGCAAGCAACCAGATTAAGTTACTGAAAAACAACATAAGTTTATTCTGGCATGAGAGATGCATTAGGCAATTTAGATGGGTGAGCTCTTACAAAAAAATCGAGTCCCCAGCGGTTGGGAGTAAAAATATGGAAAACACATCGCTTATTGTCTTATCACGCGCGGCGGCATTGGAACGGCAGATGGCTGTTGTGTCCAATAATATTGCCAACGTCAACACCACGGCTTTTAAGGGAGAGTCCCCCCTCTTCGTTGAATACATGATGAAGCCGGAAAAATTTTCGGATCCGCTGAACAATTACAGCATGGTGCTTGATCAAGGCACCGCACGCAACATGACGCCCGGTGCACTGATACAAACAGGCAATCCTCTGGATTTGGCCCTGAATGGTGACGGTTACTTTGAAGTCGATACGCTGGATGGCAAACGCTATACGCGCAATGGGTCGTTCACGCAAAATGATCAGCGTGAACTCACCACATCGTCCGGCCTGCCGGTTCTGGATGATACAGGTAACCGGATCAACATCCCGGTGGGCACGCGCGAGATTACGGTTTCCCCGGATGGCAGTGTGTTTGCCGACCAAGTAAGTTTAGGCAAACTGGGTGTTTATACGTTTCCCAATGAGCAGCGCATGCGCCCCCTTGGAAACGGTCTCTTGTTGAGCGAAGAAAAACCAAAAGCAGTTGAAGATACAAAAATTCAGCAAGGATTTTTAGAGCAATCAAATGTGCAATCCGTTACAGAAATGACCAACATGATTGCCGTTTCCCGTCAATACGAAAACGTGCAGCGCATCATGAAAAATGAGCACGATCTACTTCGTAACGCCTACAGCAAATTGTCAAAAATTTCGGCTTAGCCAGTATTAGAGGAGGGATTTCATTATGAGAAGTTTAAGCATCGGCGCAACTGGAATGCTTGCACAACAAACCAATGTTGAAGTTATTTCCAACAACATCGCCAACATGACCACGTCTGGATTTAAGCAACAGCGTGCTGAATTTCAGGATCTGCTTTACCAGAATATCCGCAGGCCCGGCTCCCAATCTTCTGACGCGGGAACAATCGTGCCAACAGGCATTCAAATTGGTGCCGGGGTTAAGACGGCAGCGGTTTATCGCATTCATACCCAAGGCAGTATCGTCATCACCGGCAACGAACTGGACTTGGCAATCAATGGAAAAGGCTTCTTTCAAATTGAGATGCCTGATGGCACCACCAGCTATACGCGCGCTGGCAGCTTTCAGCTTAATGCCGATGGGCAGATTGTTACGTCTGATGGCTATACGCTGTTGCCGGGTCTTACCATTCCTCAAGGCACAACCGATATTACCATTGATGCCAGTGGACAGGTGCAAGCAAAGATTGACGGACAGACCGATCCGCAAACCGTCGGCCAAATCGAGCTCGCTGATTTTCCCAATGAAGCCGGCCTCGAAAGCCTCGGCAACAACCTTTATCGCGAAACACCGGCATCCGGTGCGCCCGTTACCGGTATCCCCGGCGTGGATGGATTGGGCACCATCGAACAAGGTTCCATTGAACAATCGAACGTGAATGTTGTCTCAGAAATTACCAGCCTTATTACCGCACAGCGTGCCTATGAAATGAACTCACGCGTGATCAAAACATCCGACGAAATGATGGGTTCATTATCTCAACTCGGTTAATGAAATTTCTTAGAAAGGAGAACGATTATGAAAAAGTTCAAAGGCTATTTCTCATCAGTATTGCTTCTTTCAGGGGTGTTGCTGACATCACAGCTTTTCAGCAACAACGCCTATTCAGCCACATTAAAAACAGATGTTGTGGTGAACAGCAACATCATCACCGTCGGCGATATTTTTGACAATGCCGGTGCACAGGCCTCGGCCATTGTCACCGCGGCACCTCCCCCCGGTCGCCCGCTTGTGCTGGACGTTATGAGCCTCATCAGTGTTGCTAAATCCAACGGGTTGGCATGGCTACCCGAGAGTGATGCCGATCACACCACCATCACGCGGGCAGGTGATCGTTTTGCCGCCGACCAAATCAGTGACGCTCTAGCACAAACCCTTCCCCCTCAAGCGGTAAGTGCAAGCGGAACGACCAAAGTACGCCTAGATAATGCTGCGATTGAGCTTTACGCCCCAACCGAAGAAATGGCTTCGTTGGATATTCTCAACAGTACCTATGACCCCTCATCCAAAAAAGTAAGCGCGATTGTTCGCCTGGTAAATGGGCAAAAAATTCTATCGGAACAAAGCGTGAGCGGACGCGTAATCACCACAACGTCGCTGCCCGTTCTCACCCGCGCCATGCATAATGAAGACTTGATCAGCGCAACCGACATTGATTGGCAAGATTTAGAGGTTTCAGCCGGAACCGAAAACTTTTTATACCGCGCGGAAGATGTAATCGGCAAAACACCGCGTCGCGCCGTGCGTGCCGGTGTACCCTTGCGCAACATTGATTTAGTATCACCTGTTGCGATCAAAAAAGGTCAGGCCGTGACCATGCTCTTTGTCGATGGTCGTTTGCAAATCACTGCACGCGGACGAGCATTAATGGATGGAGCAGTTGGTGATCACATTCGTGTGGTCAACCTCTCCAGCTCACGCACCATTGAGGGAACCATTGAAAAAGAAGGTTTGGTGCGCGTAGGCCCCGAAACAGCCGCACTCACATCAGCCATGCGTTAAGGAGTTTGATGATCATGCGCAACTCGCTCTTTTTCACCTCCCTTTTAAGTGTCTCACTGATTTTATCGGGTTGCGGAACAATGGCTGATCGGCTTTCGCAGGTGGGAGAATCGCCACCCCTCACCCCGATTCAAAATCCCAATGCCCAGCCGAATTATCAACCGGTTTCCATGCCGATGCCTAATCCGGAGTATCCACAAAACAATGCCAACTCGTTATGGCGCTCAGGATCACGTGCCTTTTTTAAAGATCAACGGGCAGCAAAAGTTGGCGATATCTTAACTGTCGTTATTCAAATTGACGACAAAGCCCAAATTGCGGACAGTACAGTTCGATCCCGCAATAGCAATGATAGTCTTGGCGTGCCAAGCCTGTTTGGTTTAGAAACACAATATGGTAAGGTTATCTCGGATTCTGCCGACCCTGCATCCCTGATCAGCACCACCGGCGCCATGAGCAATACAGGTAAAGGCACCATCGATCGCAGTGAAAAAATAGAGCTTCAGGTTGCCGCAACCATCAACCAGATTTTGCCCAACGGCAACATGGTGGTAAGCGGCTCGCAAGAGGTGCGGGTCAATAATGAGGTGCGCGTCCTGCAAATCAGCGGCATCATTCGTCCGGAAGACGTAACCTCATCCAATTCAATCTCTTACGAGAAAATTGCTGAAGCCAGAATTTCATACGGCGGACGCGGCCACATCAGCGACGTGCAGCAGCCGCGCTATGGCAGCCAAATTCTTGACATCATTTCCCCCTTCTGATCCCCCCAACCTTTCAGAAGGCGACTCACCCGGCCACGAAAAAACGTGCGCCGGGTATTTTTTATAACCCTTAAGCATCATAATTACGCAGCACAGGGAGTTTTTGCTTTTCCAAACCTAGAAGGAAGAGTATGACCCCTCTCTAAATATGCGCCACAATCAATCTGCATCGCGGCGAAAAAAGCTGGGCTTACGTCAACCGTAAATCCGCGGGCGTGCGCTTGACTAAAATCATATTCAATACCTGCTTTCTCAACAACATCAACTAAATCCAAAAAAAGCTGATGCTGTGCATAAGCAACCATCCACCGCTCACGTACCCCAAAACTACTAGGAGGACAAGGAAGAACAAGCTCAAGCAGCGATTCACCAATTTTCCCGTGAATCGGTTTCTTTTGAGGGACGTAATGACCGGTTTTGTCAATCAAGGTCTGAACATTATGCCGACGATCACACAATTTTGTCACCCAATTTACAGGATCCTTTCGTATCGCAGACCAAACAGCCTCGGGATCTCTTTTGATCATTTTTCCGGAATTCGGATCGTATACTGTTTTGCTGAGATTATCAATCCGCCGGGTTGCAAGAGCGCCAAAAGCTGCTCTTAGCCCTTTAAGATTGACACAAACTGGCGCACTCCCCTTTAATTCGGCAGCTCCCGCATTATTACGCGGCAGGGTAAGATCTTCAATAATATCATGCCCCATTCCAACAATCGCGCATTGTGCCTCTAGTGTGAGCGGGATGGTCAGCCCAGCTAAGCGCGCTGCAGCGACAACTTCAAGGATGTATGCAGCAACTGTAATAGGATGCGTTGGTCCGGGATCATTATTACGGCGGGGATCGGGATATTGCATGATAACAAAAGTTAATGCTGTCAAAACACGATGTGCCAAGCGCTCAGCACTTTTCATCTCTGAGATACGACAGCGCTCAGCAACATCCCAGATTAATTTGATTTCATCTTCACAGCTTTGCATCAATGTTTGTGCAGAATTTGGCATGTTATATAACACCCCTAAAATATACCAGCAGGCACCGCTCTATTAGCTGACGTTAAGTAATAAGTCAACAAAAGAAGACTGACTGCGTCCATAAATGAACGCAGAAAAAACACAATATTTTTAAATAAAAATAATCAATATGTTACGCGTCATCCCGCTGCGTTTTTTCCGCTCGCTCGTGCCGCTCTTGCGCTTCGATGCTCAGTGTGGCAACAGGGCGTGCTTCGAGTCGAAAGACACCAATCGGTTCCCCTGTTTCCTCACAAAAGCCGTAGCTACCGTCTTCAATACGGCGCAAGGCAGCCTCAATTTTAGAGACCAGCTTGCGGTATCTGTCACGCGTACGCAACTCTAGCCCTAAATCCGTTTCAGCCGACGCACGATCGGTAATATCCGGCTCTTGCATCCCCCCTTCGGTTTGCATTGATGCCAGCGTATCCGTCGAATCGCGCAGCAACTCCGCCCGTAAAGACAAAAGCTTTTGCCTGAAGTACTCAAGCATAACCGGGTTCATGTACTCTTCGTTGTCGTTGGGCACATAATCTGGAGGAACTATTGGCGAGGCCATTGGGAAACCCTTTCATCAATCGTCGATCAAGGCCTGATCTTTAGAGGCCGTAATATAATCGTACACGCCGCAGACTGCAAGACTTCGTGCACATAAAATACAAAAAAATCATTTCTTGTTACCCCAGAATGAAAAAAGGCGCAAAACATGAGTTTTTAATGATTTACGCTAATTTTCCAGTTGGTCATCGCGGCGCCATTCTTTGATGCCAGCGGGGTCAAAATGGATCACAACATCAGAGCCTTCAAAATTATGGCGCAAGCCCTCCTCAATTTGTTCTCCAATGGCATGGGCATAGCGCAGGGGCAAATCACCGTCCAATTCAACGTGCAATTCGATAAAAAAGATGTTTCCCGAATGGCGCGTACGTAAATCGTGAACACCGCGCACCGCTGTGTGCGCCATGGTAAGTGCCATAATTTGCTGACGCACCTTCTCGGGAGCTTCATGGTCCATCAAAATATTGTTGGCTTCGCGCGCAACGGGAATGGCTTTTACCACCAGCCAAACAGCCACCGCCGCCCCAAACAAAGCATCGACAAGATAGAGGTGGGTAAAGTAAGTAACTATAATTGCAAAAATAGTGGCCCCGTTTGCCACAAAATCAGCAGTATAGTGTGCCTGATCAGCAGAAACCGCTATCGACCCTGTGCGTGCAACCACATAACGCTGAAATAGCACCAATAAAAGCGTACATATCATCGAAGCAACCATGACGATGATGCCCACTCCCGCATGATCAATCGGGCTAGGCTCAAGCAGACGCATGATAACCTGAATCATCAAAAAAGTGGCAGAACCAAGAATAAAGGCCGCCGTGCCCAAGGCCGCCATTGCCTCGGCCTTGCCATGACCATATCGATGATTGTTGTCCGCAGGCAAAAGCGCTGCGCGCACACCCACAAAGGTTCCAAGCGACGCAACGATATCAGAAGCACTATCAATCAATGACGAAAGCAAACTAAGTGAATCCGTCACCAGTGCACCACCCAACTTCAAACAGACCAGAAAAATGGCCATGCCCAAACTCGCGCTTGTCACTAAACGACGAAGATCATCATCACTCTTGTTATTTAAAAAATCCATACCCTTACTTAAACCGAGTCTCTTCCAAGCGCCAATTAAAAAAGTGTTAAAGCACACGAAAGTTATCAACCGTGTCGGCATGACAAATTGTCCCTGCGACCCAACTGCCCTTGACGAACGCACGTTTCTTGCGAATATTAGATGAACAGAGCACCGCGTGTGCTGGTACGGAAACAGGCCGCCGCACAGGCCGATCATATTAGAGGAAGAAACGATGTCGATATTTAACCTTCGTAGTAAAGCTCTTTTAGCCGTCGCGGCGCTGGCATTCGTGTCAGGGTGCGCCCAGGATTATGGAACAAAGCAGACTGTTGGCACCATCGGTGGTGGCGCGGCCGGTGCTGTGATCGGTTCCCAGTTCGGTAAAGGTGATGGTCGTGTGGCAGCCGCTGCCATCGGCACCCTGTTAGGTGCCTTTGCCGGTAGTGAAATTGGCTCGTCCCTTGATAAGGCTGACCAACAAGCCGCCAGCTCCGCCATGAACCAAGCTTACGTGGCTCCGGTTGGCCAAAGCATTCGCTGGAATAACCCGCAGTCCGGAAACATGGGAACAATCACCACAACGCGTGATGGATACTCTTCCGCTGGTTCCTATTGCCGCGAATTTCAGCAGACCATCAACGTAGGTGGCCGCACTCAAACCGCTTACGGTACCGCTTGCCAAAGCCAAGACGGCACATGGAAGATTGTTCAGTAATTTTACTTTATTACAAGAAGGGCTGCTGAGAGGCAGCCCTTTTTATTTGACTGGATTCTTTTAAGCACCTCTGTAAAGTAACGCATCATGAGCAGAACCAACGTGCGCGACCCCTATACAGTTCTCGGTATAAAAAAATCATCTTCCGCTGATGAGATAAAAAAATCATATCGTGATCTCGCCAAAAAATATCATCCCGACCGTAATCAAGGCGATAAATCGGCCGAGCATAAACTTAAAGAAATTAACGCTGCCTATAACTTTTTAAACGATGCCGAAAAACGTCGTCGCTTTGATGCGGGTGAAATTGATGCCAATGGTCAAGAGACTTTTTCCAGTTACCAACAAGCTTACAATTATGGCGCCAATCCCTCTAGCCGACGCGGGGGGGCGAGTCATTTTTTTGATGAAAACGATTTTGTCTCAGAAGATATCATCAATGAACTTTTTGGCGCCCGCAAGCGACGCAGCAATCCATCTTACGGTTTTGAGTCTTCGGGATTTTCTTCACGCACGCAGACAAACACCACCACAACACGCGATATAAATTATACGTTGTCCATTCCCTTTATCGAAGCAGCCCTGGGTAGCAAGCGCACGATCAAACTGGGCGAAAATGAAGAAGTTGCCATCACCATTCCCGTAGGAACAGAGAGCAACACAAAACTGCGCCTAAAAGGCAAAGGTCAAAAAGCCCGCTTTGGCAACGCCGCAGGCGATGCTTACATTCTGCTGCATGTAGAGCCTCACACTTTCTTTACCAAAGAAGGCCGGGATATTCGCTGTGAAGTGCCAATCAGCCTGACAGAAGCCGTCATTGGCGGCAGCATTCGCGTACCCACGTTGAGCGGATCTGTTGAAATGAAAGTTCCAGCAGGCACACAAGATGGCGCAATGCTTCGCTTAAAAGGAAAAGGAATTCCGGCATCAACCACGTCGGCGGCGGGCGATCAATATGTGCGGCTAAAAATTACTATTCCTGATACAAAAGATGAAGAACTTGCTCTTTTTCTCAAAAAATGGAAAGCTGGGCTTGCCTTTAATCCACGCAAAAATGCGGGTTTAGAATAACCCCCCCATAGAAAGACCTACAATGAACAAAATTCTGATTATCTCCGGCTCACACCGCGTAAAAGGTGCTTCGCATCAAGTCGCCCAAATTATCGAAGGCCACATGCCAAAATTGCTCCCTGATTGTCAGACTGAAATCATCAAAATCGACTCGCTACCATTCTGGGATGAGGGCATGTGGGGAAACCCAGAGCTGGCACAAAAATGGTCTGTCTGGACCGAAATTGCAGAAAAGCTTAAAGCTGCTGACGGTTTTATTTTTGTTTCTCCTGAATATGCAGGCATGGTGCCCCCACGCCTTATGAATTTTCTTCTTCTTTGCTCTGGCAAGGAAGTGGGGCACAAACCCGCATTAGCTGTAACTGTTTCCGCATCACGCGGGGGTGCCTATCCGGTAAGTGAACTGCGCTCTTTCGGCTATAAAAACAACCATATGTGTTGGGTTCCTGACCACATCATTTTGCGCGGCACAACTGAAGCCGATATGATGGCTCTTACGGATGGAACAAGTTTTAATAGTCGTTTTCTGGATTACACCCTCAAGCTACTAGACCAGTATACCACAGCCCTCAAGTGCGTTAGAAACAGCTCAATTATTGACTATGAGCAGTTTCCCTACGGCATGTAATCTAACAAAAAACACCCCAACCTAAGAGGCCCACTTGGTTTCCCGCGCTAAAAATGCGGGAATATCATCGCCGAAAGCGCAGGTGTTTTCCGGCAGTGCATCATCCTCATTACAGGCGTAGCTCGGGGCAGAGCGGGATCGCTTGTAATGAGACGACGCACGAGGGGATTGAGCAAAGCTTTGATTGAGATTTTTCCCATCTGTATCAGAGGAAGAACGCGCTGAGGACGTTGTCCGCCGCGCAGGTCTTCTTGACGTTTCTTCATTCTCTGTACGCGCAGAGGATTCTTTGCTCGCTTTATTCTCAAAGCCTTCCAGCGCAAGAACAGGAATTTGCTTTTTAATCAGTTTTTGAATGGCTTCAACAAACTTTTGCTCCATCGGCATGGCAAACATAAAGGTAACCCCTTGCTTACCTGCTCGTCCGGTGCGACCAATGCGGTGCACATAGTCTTCGGCATGGATAGGCACATCAAAATTAAAGACATGGCTTACATCAGCAATATCTATCCCGCGTGCCGCCACATCTGAGCAAATCATCAGTTTAACCCGATCCGCCTTAAAGGCATCAAGCGTTGCTGTACGCGCCGATTGAGGCATATCGCCGTGCAAGGCCAGCGCCTCAAACCCGTGACGCTCAAGCGAACGCTGCAGAATACCGATATCGCGCTTGCGGTTGCAAAAAATAAAAGCATTACGCACATTTTGAGTACGTAAAAGATGACGTAATGCTTCGCGCTTGTCGCGTTCTTGCACTAAAACAAGATGCTGCTCGACATTGACCGACGTTGAGGCAGGGGGGGCCACATTCACGTGTTTGGGATTGAGCAAAAACTGATCCGATAAACGCTTGATCTCTGGTGCCATGGTGGCTGAAAACATCACGGTCTGCCGCATCGTAGGCAGCATACGGCAAATCTTTTCAATGTCGGGAATGAATCCCATATCCAGCATGCGGTCAGCTTCATCAATGACCAACACCTTGATATCAGAAAGCAAAATCCGACCACGCTCAAACAGATCAACCAACCGGCCCGGCGTGGCAATCAAAACATCAACGCCCCGATCTAACAGTTTGATCTGATCATCCATATTCTCACCACCGATGATCAGCGCGTGGGAGAGTTTATTGTATTTGCCATAAAGATCAAAATTATCAGCAACCTGAGCCGCAAGCTCACGCGTGGGCTCAAGAATCAAAGATCGCGGCATGCGTGCCCGCGCTCGATGCCCCGACAAAACATCAATCATCGGTAATGTAAAGGCTGCGGTTTTACCCGTTCCCGTTTGCGCAGTAGCCACCATGTCTCGCCCCATCAAAATAATAGGGATCGACTCACGCTGGATGGGTGTGGGCTCGCGGTAGCCTACATCATCAACCGCCCGGCAGACGGACTCACTCAAACCAAGTTCAGGAAAGCTCATGGCGCGCACCTTGTCGTGCAATGCCCCCTAAAGTCAAGAAATTTACGCACGAAAACCACAAAAACATTGAAAAATAGGTGATACTGTGTAATCTCACCCCAAATTCAATCAAAAAGGTGTGTTATGTCTGCTACAACGTCTCCCGTTTCGTCACTGCTTGCTGGTAAAAAAGGTCTGATCATGGGCGTGGCCAATGATCGCTCTATTGCTTGGGGAATCGCCCAACAAGCTGCCCTCCATGGCGCACAACTGGGTTTTACCTTTCAGGGAGATGCTTTAGAAAAACGCGTACGTCCACTCGCTGCCTCGGTCAACAGCACCCTCGTGGTGCCGTGTGATGTTTGTGATGACGCCGCAATCGACGCGACCTTTGCCGCTGTAGAAAAAGAATGGGGCGAGTTGGACTTTATCGTTCATGCAATCGCTTTCTCTGATAAAAGCGAACTGGATGGCTTGTACCTAAACACCACCCGCGCGAATTTTAACAAGACGATGGACATCAGCTGCTACTCGTTTACCGCCGTCGCCCAACGCGCAGCCCGTCTGATGAAAAATGGCGGCAGCATGATCACACTCAGCTATTACGGCGCAGAACGCGTGATGCCGCACTACAACGTAATGGGCGTTGCTAAAGCCGCACTTGAAGCAAGCGTGCGTTATCTAGCAACCGATCTGGGTGCCAACAACATTCGCGTAAACGCTATTTCGGCTGGCCCCATCAAAACGCTTGCCGCCAGCGGGATCGGTGACTTCAACTATATCCTTAAGTGGAATGCGGCCAACGCACCGCTTAATCGCAATGTCACGCAAAATGAAGTCGGTGGCTCGGCGCTCTTTTTGCTGTCTGAGCTCGGCAGCGGCGTTACCGGCGAAGTATTGCACGTCGATGCTGGATACCACACTGTCGGTATGCTGAACGTCAATACGGTTGGCACTACGGCCGACTTACTGGCCGACATGAAAAAGACAATGGCAAAAGAAGAAGCGTAGAGCGCCTCTGATTTAATATGGCGGCACATTCAAAAACGCTGGTTCTAGCAACGCACAATGCAGGAAAAGTTACTGAGCTGAAAAATCTGCTCGCACCTCTGGGATGGGAGGTTTTAAGCGCGGGTAAAATCGGACTACCCGAACCCGATGAAACAGGGACAACCTTCGCTGAAAACGCCTCAATAAAAGCCCAAGCCGCCGCGCAAGCCACAGGTCTAATGGCCTTGGCCGATGACAGTGGATTGTGCCTCTTAGGCTTAAAAGGCTGGCCGGGTGTTAACACTGCCCATTGGGTCAAACAAGGGATAATCGGTCTCACACAAATCAATGATCGCCTAATTGCCGAAGCCAACGGTGATGATCGTGCTCAAGCCTTTTGTGTTTTAGCCCTCGCACATCCGCATGGCTCAACAGAAATTTTTGAAGGTCGCGTTGATGGTCAATGGGCATGGCCACCACGCGGAAACAATGGGTTCGGCTTTGATCCAACCTTTGTCCCGCACAATGGTCACGGTCCCCCTTTAACGTACGCCGAAATGAGCCGCGAAAGAAAAGAAGAAGCAAGCCATCGCGCACAAGCTTTTAGGAAGCTGCTCACCTCCCGTGTTTTTGCCACGTGATAAAATCATTTCACCTTTATCTAGCCAATTAATGCAATGAGCGATAGAAACGATGGGGTCGCCAGTTTACGGCGTAGCCTTTTTTAGAATGAAAACAGAGAAAATCATGGAGAAGAGAACTTCCTTTTGATCGATTGCAGTGACGGCACGCTCCGACAAGATTAAAGAGCGCGGTTGGGCCACCGCGCGATCGCGGAAAAACATGATCTCGCGTAACACTGTGATCATGATCACTCTCTAACGTCATTTGAATGCCGCAATAAGCGCATATGCCGTTCTGAAGTGCAAAAAGATATTGCCGAGAAACCCTTGCCTGGCCACAGTTCACGACATAAAAAGCAAGCCCGTTAACTTGACCTTGAGACCTAAAACCTCCAGAAATAGGGAGTTGGGGTCCTTGACCTTTCATTGCACCAACCTCATACAGTTACTGAAAGTAGTATGCTCATTAATACAATCCAAGCTTAGATTGCAGATGTGCAGCCTAAGCTGTCAATCAAAAAAAACGCCTGATGTCGTCACCACGCCATGCTGCAAAACTTTTTTCAACTTAGTGTGACAGCCCCAACAACATACTTTTGTTGAGAAATCAACAGACAAGGGTATTTAGGGGTGATGAATGGCTGGAAATCGCGCAAGCACCACCCCAGCTGTACAGAAATACGCGAAAGCAATTCGCACAACGCCCCCTTTGTAGCCCCAGCACAATTAGACGTATCCACAGGAAACAAGCATGAGCGCTTTTCTAGGGGGTTCTTACATATGTTTTCAAACAATATTAGGAGAAGCATTCCCCTCTGAGTAATCAGCCATCAGGTGTGGGCCTCTCTATTAAATTAAAAAACTTCATGAATCTTTATAAATTCACCAAAAAATTACTGTCAGCCACAACCACTGGCCATCATCACTAAATCTGGCCCTTTATACGTACGTGGGGGTCTCCATCCTGCTTTTGGATAATGTTGTGGTCTCCCCGTCATCCAGCGCCAGAACTCAACAGGGTCACGCGAACTCTTTAATTCGTTGCAGGCATGGCACGCAGCGACCAAATTGTCTTTTGTTAGAGATCCACCAGCTGAAATTGGCATAACATGATCAATGGTGGGTCGACGTGGATCCCTCAGATATTCTCTTAAAGCTTGTTTCCTAAGATGCCCTGTTTGCTGTGGAACCATAGGTTCACCACAATAGGCACACACGCCCCCCTGCAGTTTACACAAAGCGGTAAGAATATTTTTTGAGCTCCCGGTCGCTCCCCCTGCCAGCGCTTGCCATGGATGCACTACTTTCTTCATAATAACCTTCCTCATAAATACACAAAAAATAATTTTAAAATATTCTTTTTAGATGAGTGTAAATTGTCCCGGCGATTTAATTTTACTCAGCATTTTAGTCGCAGCATCGGCCCCGGCTTCTTGATAATTAAGACTTAGCACATTAAAGCATTTATAGCACACCACACCGCGATTAACAAGCAAGGTAACTTTACAGCTTCCGCCCGACAAATTGAGGGGTGGCGCCATAAAAAATCCAACCCCCAGTTTACAATCAAGCCTTATTACTCTTGAGCAAAAAGCACATTTGCATCCTTGTTTTTGCAGTTGTTTACGTGCCCTGGCCTCACGAGCTTCACGCGCCTCAACTCTTTCAAGTAAAGACGACGGTTGCGCGCGTGGTTCACCACCGCCACTCACAAGCTGAGCCCTTCTAGAAGGGGGTGAGCTTTTTTATTATCAATACTCATTATTTTTTCCTACCACACATCAACCTTACGTTTAAAGGCAAATCATAACCCACTTTTTATGAAATTGGGGATCACTGAAAAAGTTAAAGAAATTAGTTGGTAGCACTTAACGCCTGTTCGCGCGTAATCTTGAAGCGAATATGCGGATAGTCCTCCTGAGCGCGGGAAAGAGACCAGCTGTTACGCGCAAGAAAAACGGGAAAACCATCATGGTCTTCACCACAAGCACCTCGATTTGCATCTAAAAATGCTTGCAATTGCTTATGATCATCACATTCAACCCAGCGAGCGGCATCATATGGTGCAGGCTCAAACCGTACGTCAAGATTATACTCGGCTTTAATACGCGCTGCCAAAACATCAAACTGAAGCTGCCCCACAACCCCCACAATGAGATCAGAACCAATGAAGGGCTTGAAAAATTGACTTGCCCCTTCTTCGGCAAAATGCTCAAGCGCTTTTTGCAAATGCTTGGCTTGCATCGGATCAAGGGGACGCACACGCTGCAGTAATTCTGCCGCAAAAGATGGCACACCGGTAAAACGTAACATCTCACCCTCAGTTAATGCATCCCCGATGCGTAACGTGCCGTGATTGGGGATACCGATAATATCACCCGGCCATGCATCTTCCGCCAGCTCGCGATCACGCGCCATAAATAACACCGCATTGTTAACAGAAATGTCCTTACCCGCCCGCACATGACGTAGTTTCTGACCCCGCTGAAAATGACCCGAACAGAGTCGCACAAACGCGATACGGTCGCGATGCTTGGGATCCATATTGGCTTGAACCTTAAACACAAATCCTGTCGTCGGCTTTTCATTCGGATCAATGTCACGCGCACTGGTGGGAGCCAAACGCGGCGAAGGCGCATAATCAGCCAACCCTTGCAGCAGTTCACGCACACCAAAATTGTTAATTGCTGAACCGAAAAAGACAGGGGTTAGGTGCCCTTCCAAATAGCTTTGGCGATCAAAGGGTGGACAAATTTCACGCACAAGCGCAACTTGCTCCCTTAATTTAGACGCTTCATCTGCACCAATATGCTCTTCAATTTTAGGATCGTTCAAACCAGTGCAAACAATGGCATCAACAACACGCTTGTTGTCATGATGATCGAAAAGCATAAGTTGATCCCTGATCAAATCATAGCAACCTTTAAAATCGATCCCCATACCAATGGGCCAACTCGCCGGTGTAACGGTAAGGGCAAGCGTTTGCTCAATTTCATCAAGCAACTCAAGTGGGTCACGGGATTCACGGTCAAATTTATTGATGAATGTGATGATTGGCATGTCGCGCAAACGGCAAACCTCAAACAACTTACGCGTTTGACTTTCAATCCCTTTGGCCCCATCTAATACCATGACCGCACTGTCAACCGCGGTCAACGTGCGATAGGTATCTTCAGAAAAATCCTGGTGGCCCGGTGTATCAAGCAAATTAAAAACACGGTCGGCAAATTCAAAATTCATAACCGAAGTGGCCACCGAAATACCACGATCCCGCTCAATCGCCATCCAGTCGGACTTTGCTCGGCGTGCATCGCCCTTTGCCCGCACAGCACCCGCCATTTGTATTGCACCACCAAACAACAATAGCTTTTCCGTGAGTGTCGTTTTTCCCGCGTCGGGATGGGCAATAATCGCAAAAGTGCGACGACGTGCTATTTGATCCTGTGCTATACTGGTCATGAGAAAACGAGCCCTTTGAAACTGCGGGTTTGTTATATCCTATTTTCTTTACTTTTTTCAACGGCAATCATTTTTAAAGGCTAGAATCAACAAAAAATGAAAAGCGCACAGTGCTGCGTTACGGCTTCTGTTGAACACAACCATTTATGAGCAAAAACTATTGATGCACAAGTCTCGCTCGACGACCAAGCTCTGTCACATCGTTGATATAATCATAATCACCCGTGCGATTGCAGACGATAACAGTTTCATCGTAGTGCTGAGCAAAAGCTCGATAATTCCGATTAAACAGAAAACTTTGTAAGTCTTTTATATTTTGGCCACAACTTTCAAAATCGCGCCTAATCCGAGCGCTTTCATCTGGAGTATACCCAAACATGTCACCAGTGTAAGCCTGATAGCCAATAACCCCCATAATACCAACAATAGCCGTACAGACAAAAACTTCCGTTAGTGAGGTACGATGCCTCAGTGATGGTTCCCATCTATCTCGTCTTCTTCTATATAAACCCATCTTAAATTTTCTCCTTTAAACCTCAATATACTTTTTTAAACAACAATCATTTTTTATGCGCAGCATGTTTGTATTATGAGCAGAAAAGATCAGGAGTGCCACTGAATCATTCATCGGGGATTGTTTGGGTTTGCTAAGACATTAACGCCTCGTCGGTCCAGTAGGGGAGTCGCTTCCACCGCCACGCGATGAGGATCGGTATTGAACACACTTAAAAGCCGGTATATTTGTGTCTTGGGAGGTTGCGGAGCGACTTAAGCGTTCAATAATTACAGGAGAAAGCTTTAAGAGGCCAGCGAGCATAGCAGCCACACTAACGGCTGCAAAAGCTCCAGATGCGAACTGGAGCAAGTCTGCAGGCGTTTGGTCCGTTAATTTCTTAAATTTTTTACCTAAACCTACCATGACTTAATCCTTTCAAATCCTACGTGCAAAAGCTAGAGAGATCCACAAGCATTGTCAACAAAATTAAAAGGCCAGTCTCTATGCAGGCAATGTCATATATACAATGCGGCAAAACCAAAAAACACCCTCTGAAGCACGCACGAAGGCAAAACTTAGGTTTTAATCATTATGCTTTTAACAATTCTTGCCCAAAACAGCGCTGATAAAATTCAGCGAGTGCATCACGCTCGACGTCATCACATTTGTTCAAGAAGCTCAAGCGAAAGGCATAAGCAATATCATGATCAAATATTTCAGCATTTTGCGCCCAGGCAATTACGGTACGCGGGGACATAACCGTCGAAATATCACCGTTCATAAAGGCTGAGCGCGTCAAATCAGCCAGCCGCACCATATTTTCAACAATCTTTTTCCCCTCTGTCGACGCTGCATACATCGGCGCCTTGGCTAATACGATTTTTACTTCCTCATCATGTGGTAAATAATTTAGTGAAGCCACAATATTCCAACGATCCATTTGACCTTGGTTGATTTGCTGCGTTCCATGATACAGCCCACTTGCATCACCTAACCCCACCGTATTGGCAGTAGCAAAAAGTCGAAACGAAGAATGCGGATGCACAACTCGATTTTGATCAAGCAAGGTAAGCTTGCCTTCAACTTCTAGAACCCGTTGAATCACGAACATCACATCAGGGCGACCCGCATCATACTCATCAAACAATAAAGCCACAGGATGCTGCAATGCCCAAGGAAGCAACCCTTCTTTAAATTCCGTGATTTGCATTCCGTCCTTAATCACAATTGCATCACGACCGATTAAATCAATGCGACTGATGTGACTATCCAAATTAATACGCATCAATGGCCAGTTAAGTCGCGCGGCCACCTGCTCAATATGCGTGGATTTTCCTGTTCCATGAAATCCCTGCACCATCACGCGACGATTATAAGCGAACCCGGCTAAAATGGCGCGCGTGGTATCCGGATCAAAGTGATAACTGGGATCAATATCCGGCACATAGTCTGTTTTGATGGAAAAAGCAGGAATAGCAGTAGAAAACGGCACATCAAAAACAAGGTGTGAATCAATGGTTGTATCAGGTCGTAAATCGGCAGAAATTGGAGAAGACGTCATGTTTTTTAATCGCCCTTTAAAAAGCTAAAAGTTGTGCGTTTCCAGATTGCGCGCCACGACATCATCTTTATCAATCACTTTGCCAAGATGTTTCGTTTTATAACTGCACCACTCGCCACGATACTGGCGCGGATGCTGTGGGTTGCCGCTCTTGATCTCACATTTAATATCTTGATTTTTGCGATTCAATTGCTCAAGCAAAAGCTCTCCCCGCGCAACATAATTCAAGACAGGCGGGGTATGCGAACGCGAAAAATAACCTGAAAATTTTTGCATTAAAATAGCCTTTAATAAGGCTCCTTTTCCAATCATACCCAGTTGATGCAAAATTTTTCCTAACCGAAAGGGATACTTTTTTTGCACACACAGTGCCGCATGCAGTTGGTGTGGTTTCAACGAACCGTTTTTAATGAGCTGTTCGCCTAATCGCATTTGCCTAGCCCCCTCATAAAGCTCCTTTTATGCAGCTGTTCTGTGCCGCATTTGTGGTAGATATAAAAGATTATCCTTCTTTTTTATCATCTGCATAGGGGTTTTTGCTGCGTTTAATTTCAAAACGGATCGGCACACCAGGAAAATCAAACCGCTCACGCAATCCATTGGTGAGATAGCGCAGATAACTTTCAGGTGGCTTGGCGTGTGTGCCACAAAACAAAACAAAGGTGGGCGGGCGGCCTTTGCGTTGGGTCATATAACGAATTTTTATACGTCGCCCATCGACAAGTGGTGGTGCATGACTTTCGACCATCACGTCTAACCATCGATTAAGCTGTCCTGTTGAAACGCGCTTATCCCAAACATCATACGTATCGATCACCGCCGCTAAAAGTTGATCAAGCTTACGCCCTTTTAAGGCCGAAATCGGAACAACAGCAATGCCTTTTGCTTGTTGCAATGATTCATCAAGGCGAAAGCGAATCTCGCGCAGCAATGCAGCCTGCTCTTTCACAGTATCCCACTTATTGAGCGCAATCACCAGCGCACGACCTTCACGCAAAACCAAATCGGCAATGGTCAGATCCTGCTGTTCAAGCGCAATATTGGCATCCAAAACCAACACCACAATTTCTGCCAGACGCACAACCCGCAATGTCTCCGCTGTGGCCATCTTTTCTAATTTTTCATCAATGCGCGCTTTACGACGTAAACCCGCCGTATCAACCAAACGAAACCTTTGATCGTTCCATTGCCAATCACTGCTGATCGTGTCACGGGTCGTGCCCGCTATGGGGCTGACCAGCACACGCTCTTCACCAAGAAAGGCATTAAGCAGCGTCGATTTTCCCACATTCGGGCGCCCGACCAAAGCCAGATGGATCGGCTTGTCAGGACGGCGCGAGGTTAAAACAGGTGCATCATCATCACTTGATGCTGCGGCCCGTGCCTCGATGGCCTCCACGCTTTCAATTTCTTGCATGGCATCGCTGACCCCATCACCACGATCATCATCAGGCTGGCTCAAATGCGGTTGCAATGCATCGTACAGATCAGCAAGTCCGGTTCCATGAGCGGCGGAAATAGGGATAGGCTCCCCCAGTCCCAATCCGTAAATATCGGATAAATCCTGTCGGCCTTCGCATTTGTTCGCGACCAAAACAACAGGCACATCAAGTTTACGCAAGATAAGGCCTATCGTTTTATCGGCTTCAGTTAAGCCCGTACGACCATCAACAACAAACAGAACAGCATCCACTTTTTGTAAAAGTTTTTCGGTCTGTTCTTTCATACCCGTTAAGATAACGTCGCCCTTAACTGCTTTTTCAATCCCTGCGGTATCAACAGCCAAAAACTCCAGATCACCCAAGCGCGCCGGGTTTTCTTTCCAATCACGGGTCACGCCAGGGGTATCATAAACAATTGCAAGTTGCTTTCCTACCAATCGATTGAACAACGTGGACTTACCGACATTCGGTCGGCCCACGATCGCAAGTCTTTTCATCATCGTATCTCTTACTGCCACGCCGCAAGCGTTGCGTTGTCATCTAAAGTGTAAAGTGTTTTTCCTACCACAATCGGAGCACGATTGAAGGCACTACCGGCATCAATCTTTTCTTTTTGCTCGCCTGTTGCGGGATCAAAGCGAAGCAATTGTCCTTCACTATTGGTCAACCAAAGGGATGTTCCCGCAAGAACAGGTCCATACCACGCGATAACCCCTTCACGATCTTTCGGGTGCGTCCATTGCGCCAATCCTTTTACCCAACGAATTTTACCATCTTTCAAGTCAAGCGCCACCAGCTGTGCATCACTTGAAACGATAAAAATCATTGAGCCAGCAATCCATGGCATTTGCGTTCCGCTAATCCGTTGGCTCCAGACGCGTTGACCTGTGCGGGTATCAATAGCGACCAAACGACCGGAATTGCTAATCGCAACAGCCGCCACACCACCCGCAGCCAAAACAGGTTGACCACGAATGGCCGCAATGCTGCTTACCCCGCCTTCACGGCGGATAGAAGCCAAATTATCCGCCCACTGCTCTTGCCCATTACCAATGCGCAACGAAAACAATTCGCCAGAGGAATAAGCCACCAGCAGATCGTCGTTATAAACCGCTGGACTCGGTGCGCCAAGCAATCCAACATCCTCACTTAAACCATTATGCGTCCACGCAATATCACCGGTATCTGCAGAGAGTGCAACCAGCCGATTATCAATTGTCACGACAAAAACCATGTTTTTGGCAATCGCTGGTGCACTGCGGACGGGACTTTCTACCCGCTGGCGCCAGATCACCTTGCCATTGGCTGTGTCAAGCGCAATGATTTCGCCATAACCTGTTGAAACAAACAGGCGCCCGGGCAATAGCCCTAACCCGCCCCCTGAAGCATCGTGGCTCTCCCCTTTCGGTGCCAAATCAATACTCCAAATTTCCTTGCCTTTATCGGCTGAAAAAGCGCTCACCAGCGTGCTACTGTCCATCGTGTAGATGACCCCATTGGCCACCACCGGTGTTGGGATGATCGGGTGAGACCGATTGATCGAATTGCCCACATCAACACGCCACGATTTCTTAAGCTGATCATTCAACTGGGGATGTCCACCCTCATGGCTAGCAAAACCACCAGAAGTTGGCCAAACCGTGTTTTCTTGGGCGGGCGGCAGTTCAAGGGGTGTGGCCGCCAGTTGCGCATCGACTTTAATCCCCTGATCATAAACCAAAACAGGAACACGTTTGCCCTCAAGCGGAGGTGTAGAATCTTCTGCACCCCACCAACCACCGCAGGCAGAAAGGCTCAACATTAAAATTCCAAGCGGAAAAAGTGTATGCAAACGTTTCTTACTTATCGATTGAAACAACGGCATCCTATCCTCCATGAAGAACCGGCAACGGTAAACTTATGACGCCCGATTAAGGAGCGATTCAAGTTTTTTCGCCCGTTCTTTAAGCGATTCTGGCGCATCTTCATCGCCTAAAAGTGTGGCCACTGTTTTCTTTGCTGCTTCTTTATCGCCCATTTTATAGGAGAGCAGTGCGGAAAGCTCACGCGCAGAATGCCGCCACGGTTGCGTATCTTTCATTAAAGGCGCTAACTCTGCTTGCAAAGCGGCAGGATCATCTTGATCCAAGCGCATCTGCACCGACAGGATTTTAGCCAACTCTTGGTAAAGCGGATTAATGTTTTGAGCGGTTACAATCTTGTTCAATTCATCCAAAGCATTTTTACGCTGGGCATCGCCCTCAATCTGGCTTGCAGCATATAATCGTGCCAACATGGCGAGTTCAGCCGGTGCAGTTCCGGCATAATCAATCAGCTCTTTTTGAAATTTACCATCGTCATTTTTTTTGTCCCCTTTTTCATCAGGAACCAAACGCGACGAATTTTGCAAAATTTCGACAAGGCCTGCTGTCGCAGTTTCCTGTTTTTGCGTCCAGTTGTTAAGATATACGCTGTACGCAGCGGCAAGAACAACAAAAGCAATGCTCAACCCGATCAGAAGACGGCCGTGACGCGCCCAAATCTGGGCCAGACGATCCCTACGGACCTCTTCATCGATTTCTTGGAGAAGTAAATTGGTCATGACTATCGCCTAGCAGAGCCATGGCCCGTGGTCAAGGCTACTCGCTGTCACAAGCGCTTTCTTTTGAGTATTAACTATTGCGCCACGGCTTGGCTAATGCTGACGATGGACATCATCGCCCACGCAATAAAGCCCCCGACCAGCCCCATTCCAACGGTCCGAACCAAGGCCGCCTGCCCGTTAAGGGCTCGGGTTTGCTCTTCCAGCCAGTCGCGCACGAGAATCTCAAGCGTGCGGGCAATATCGGATCGTTCGGAAAGAATTTCAAGATCGCGTGCCAGCTGCGGATCGGGAAAATTCAGTCCCTGCACGCGTAACGCTTCACCAAGATTACGACCACGCAAAATTTCCTGCCGAGCCGATTCCAGTCGTTCAGCTAACCATGGCTTTGCGTTAACCAATAAAATTTCAAAACATTTGCGTAATGGCACTTGTGCACTGAGCAAAGCCGACATTGAGAGCAAAAACGCACTTCCCTGCCAAACACGATACCATGCGTAAGGTGGAAACATATCAAAACGCGCGCGCAGCTTCCCTTTCCAGCGCGGCAAGCTGAAGATGATGAGCGCCACAAAGCCACCGATCAGGCACAACGTCAGGAATCCACTATGGCGAACAAAGTCGGACACAGCTGCAATCCCTTGCATTTTAGCAAAAACAGCAGGGGGAGCATTTTTGCGCATCGGCTCAATCAGGTTAACACCGAACATCCACATAATACCTGACATCAAAAGAAAAATAAAAACCGGATAGGTAACCGCACTCATAATCGCGCGGCGCATTTTTTCAGCGGCTTCATCCACCGACATAATCGAACCAATGGCTTTGGCCACGTTTCCCGATTCTTCACCAGCACGCAAAAGCATTAATTCACGTTGTGGAATCCAACCATCAAGCATGTCGGCGAGTTCTTTACCCTGACGGCTACGCTCTAACCATTGCTGCACAGCCAATGCAGCAGGACGATTTGGTTTTTGCCCATCTTCCGAAACGTTACGCCACAACCGATCCAACGCCGTCGGTAACGGCTCGTTCATCTCCATCATGCCTTGCAGTTTGCGGTAAATGCGAAAGCGTTGCTTTTTGCTTCGCCGCATTTTGTACTGGGCCATCGACAGTGTAAATGAATCAAACATCGTTTTGTCTTTCTGTCATCATTCACTTTGTTAACACACGTTATTTCAACGCGAAAAAATCAGTAATTATTGCCGGAGCGTTCTTCAAACTCGCGCAGATCACGCTCTCTGGCCAATGGTCCCAGCTCAAACTCAGCATCCTCGGGACTCACCTTGCCCACAACAACCTTGCCCAAGGCATGCCAAAGCATCGAAATGCCCCCAAGCCCATTGTGCGAAAGCCAATAGGCGCGTGCTTGTTCCATCTTATCATCACGTAAAAGCGCCATCAGGCGACTGTCTGTTTCAATAACCTCAGCCAAGACCGTGCGCCCGGAATGCCCCCCGATGCAGTGCTCGCATCCCTTGCCGCTTGCAACAAAAACATCCGAAAGATCAGGCTCTAGCAACTTTATTTCATCAAGACCAACACCGTCCTGACGGGCGCGCGTTTCGGCATCCATCAACGCCACCGCAGCACGCAATCGTATCGTCAACGCCGCAAGTTGCGGACGCTGGCGCATAGCCTCCACCAAAGGCACCTTGCAGTGCGAACATAATGTACGTACCAGTCGCTGTGTCACCAACCCGCGCAACAAATTGTGATCGTAAACAAGATATGGCTGAATACCGATATCTCGCAAACGTTGCGGAATAGCGAGAGCAGAATAAGCGTGAATAGTGGTATAGACCTGACGACCTGTTAGGGCCATTTTATAAGCAAAACCTGCAGTTTGCAGGTCACGGATTTCACCCAGCATGATGATATCCGGGTCAAGGCGAAGGGCCGAGCGCTGAACTTCCATAAAAACCCGTTCGCGCATATCTTCATCATGTGAAGCCGACACACCGATTTGTCTCGCTCCGATAATCCCCCCTTCAGGCGGGTCTTCAATCAGCAAGCAGTTAAGACGATAGTTGGTCTCGGCCATACGGCGATTAAGAATCACGCGCAGTGTTGTGGTTTTACCTTGGTTCACCGGCCCCGCCACAATGCGCATACCGCCCGGCAGGCGACGAAGATGGCGCACCAATGACGTTTGCTCGGGTGTAAAACCAAGCGTATCCACATCCATATCGTGACTACCGCCCTGGATATGCATGTTATCATAATGCATGCGCATAACGAGATAACGACCCCCATCAACAATGGGGATCCATTGACATCGAACACCGAGCAATCCTTCAGGAAGCTCCATGGCATCTTTGCCGGTTTGACCTGCGCGCAACATCGCTGCCATCGGCTCTAACCAGTTAGGCGTCGCGCCGGATTGCGCTGCAGAGTGCGACCAGATGGCCGCCATCATCGTTTCACCTTCCTTTTCTGTCAGTGTGTCAGAGACAACAAGGCTACCATCGATGCGAAACTCAATTTTCGTGCGGCCGTTAGCCACTTCCATATGCACGTCATTCGCACCAACTTCACGCGCCTTTGTAAAAACCTCTTTAATACGGCGACGAACAACGTTCTCATCAATGACAGAAACCTGTGTATCGCGCTGTGCATAGTTATAGGCCTGTTGTATAATATCCGGTGTGACGTAATTCGCATCACTGACCTTATGCCCCTGACGACGCGCTTGCGCCGCCACCGAGGTCACAAACGGAGAGTTTTTATAGCTTTCAGAAACCAACCACATACCATTATCAAACAACGCACACAACTTTCGTGACTCAGCAGCAATACGCAACGGCCCATCTTCAGCGGTTAAAACTTTTCCACTAAAAGGGATGCGTCCCGGTCTACCGCTTGATGCGTCAGTTCCCGAGCTACTGGTTGAAGATAAAGGTTCCACGATCTATCCCTAATCCACTCTCCTGCCACTCACATGTGTTTCTGAGTTGAACACAAGGCGTGAAGGCACATGGTCTAGTTAACACTGGTTAGGGTTAAGGAAGACTAAAAAGATTCAAGAATGTTTGCAACTCATTCAAATAATTTAAATTGTTCGTTTGATAAAACAACAATTATCATTTTCTTGGAACGGCAACGGTAACGTTTTGTAAACTATTTACTGTCGCAAACGGTAGGGTGCTCACACCACCCAATGCCTGATTTACCCGAACTCCGGCAAGTGAAATATCAGTTACCTTCAGCCCCCCAATGCTATCCCCCACCTCAACAGTTTGCTGCTGTTTATTGAAGAGAACGACAGCTTTAAACACGCCTTGCAGAGCATACACACGCAAAACAACAGGCTGATCAGTAGAGGGCGCTGAATTGCCCGAAGGAGAAGGAAAAGGGGCGCCCCCCATAGGAGAGATGACTGAAGACCCAGGTGTACCAAGACCAATAACAGAGGAAGAAGTGTTCGCACTCATCTGCATACTTTGAATCTTCGTTTCAATGTCCTTTACATACTCCATCTTTTTAAGTGCATCATTGATCGCAGCCAACTGTGAAAGCGTGAGCGGCGGCCCATTAGACTGACGTAACGTGTTCAAAATTTTATCAGGATTAATATCATTCGCACTCTCAGCATCCTCAGCTTGAGATCCTGCATCTTTTGATGATTCGGACGACGCTTCATCTTTTGTCGATGTACCGGATGCAGCAGGTGTTACAAGACTTTGTCCAGGCTGCTCGGCCACCACAGATTGAGGCGGGGTCACCTCTGGCGCACGCAAAACCTCAACCACAGGCGGAGAGGACAACGGCGAACCAACAGCAGATGAATCGGTTTGCGGGGGCACAGACGTAGCATGTGTGGGCGCAGAATACAGCCCCGCAAAGGCGAATCCCCAAAGCGCAAAACCAGCAATGAATCGTGTTGCCATTCTTACACGTCGGGCTTTTCTTTGACCATTACTTGCGTTGTTCATACAGCAGCCCTTCTATTTTCCATGTACCGTTTTGATTCCACGTCAACGAGTCCAGTACCAGTCCCGGCAAGTCAACAAACGGCCCCTTCATCGTCCACGGAGACAAAGGCACCTCCCAGTCTACCTTACGCTTGGCCCATGGCGGTGGCGGCAAGCGCTGACCGTTGGGCAGAGGCGGCAGATCTGGATCTTTGACATACGAGAGGCTCGCTGACCAGTCATTATTAAGAGTATAAAGCATGATAGCATCTGCAGGCCATAGCAATTCTGTTCCGCGCGGACTCAATGTTGGCAGATTGTAGCTAACCGTGGCCGATTTCATCGCTTCATCAACCAAGGCATCGCGCGGCACCATAGCCGGACCGTTACGCCGTGACCATGACGCATCCACCTGATTTCCATGGCAAACAACACTCACCAATGACCATCCCAGAGGTGAAATTTGTACTTTATCCATGGTATCTCGGCATGCCGCTAACCACGTTAATGGCTTAGGCGTATTTTCCCATACCCGACCATAAATCGGAGCAGTCAGCGCTTCTTGCGTGGCACGGCGATTTTTTTCTTCTTCTGCCTGCCTGTTTTTTTCAGCCTCTTCTGCTTTTTTACGTTCTTCTTCAGCTTTTTGAAGCTCTTGCCGCTTTTTTGTCTCTGCGGCCTGCCGCTCAATTTCTTCAATAGCGAGCTGATCCCGAGCCGCTTGTTGCTGGTTTAGCCAAAAAACCAGCCCAACAATCATTATCGCCAGAATGACAACACCGCCAACAATTCCTTTAATAACCTTGGTTGGCAACCGTACGGGCTGCAACCGTGCGACGGCTTTACCAGAGAGAAGCAAAGACAGCGAACGGCTTTCAGCACCGGGAATCGCCCATTCAGCAGGCGCAAAAATTCTCTCTAGACCACCATGCGCACTCGTTTCTTGAAGCCTTGACATTGCCTCGGCTTCGTCGGCGAACATCACATCTCCTTCGGGCGCAATCAAGTCATCGCGGACTTCAATAAACCAAGCCCCCTCAGGTTGAACAAAAACCCCAGCCCAAGACCCCGGCTGAACATTAGCCATCGATGCAGCGGCAGAAGGCATGTTCCATTTATGGCCCAAACGCTGCTCACCCAAACCAAACTGGGGCGCACGACCTTTGGCATTCCCGGGACGTACGCAGAAAAAATCAGCAAAAGCACCAGGCTGGCGCGCAGCTACACGCGCTGATTTGGCAGCATTAGGAGTATCTGAAACCTGCCAGTATAGCCCGACGGCATAGCCTTTACCGCCGACGGAGATGACGCCGGCCACCATGGTTTACGAAGCCTCCGGATTATTGACCACGATTTCGCGCGGAGTAATGGCAATCACCACCAAATTCCGCCCTTGATTGTTTGTTTTTGTTCCGCCCAGGAAAAAGCCAAAACCGCGAAGAGGAGAACTTCGACTGTCATTCATGTCGCTTTGATCAAACCCGGCTAAAATCAGTGTCGAGCCATTTTTCATCATAACTTGCTGACTGAATGACACCCCTTGAGTTTGCGGCAACTGGACAGAGGCCGTTCCGTCAGGCGAGAAAAAGGGATCAAACTTAATGCGTGCCCCTTGGGCTAAGGCATATTGCAAAAGCATACGCCCATCGCTCATCAATCGTGGCAATACAGACACCGAGATACCTGAAACAACTTTATCTGTTGTGATTTCTGTTGTTGTTGCGCCCGAGTTTGCATCAATCGTGACAGATGTTCCCGAAACATATGCCTCATCCGTTGCAATTCGTTGCGTGGCCGGGCGATTATTAAGCGTCGTCAAAGGAATTTGAGCAATGCGGGATGTTTTACCCAGCGTGTTTAGTGCTTGAAAAACAGAAGTACTCCCAGAAAGACCAGGGGGATTAATCAATCCAATCGATAAGTTAGCCCCAGCAATATCACTTTGGTTGATCGTGACACCACTGAGGTTTGAAATATTCAACCATTTACCAAACCATCCCCCCGTATTAATTTGCGGTTGCAAATCCAGTGCATACTCTTGTTGGTCTGTAATGGTCACATTATACATTTCAATCGTAATAGCTACTTGGCGGCTTAGTCTCTGGTTTTCTTCCTGAATAAAATCAGCGATCCGTTCCATTCGATCACGTGTTGTGCTCACAACGATGGTGCCGCTCGATTGTGAAATGGTTAACGTTCCCTCTGTGCCAACGAGGTTTGTCAGGATACGGTTGATATCTTCCCAGATATCAATACTGGCATTAGCCAAAGGTTGGGCCGTTGCGGTAGACGCGGCATCGCCGGTTGCAGCTGTGTCATCTGGTGCGGCCATCGTGATCGTACCAGGCAAGGCATCAAGCACAAAGGTGCGAGTTTCGTAACGACTGATGTTAACCGTGCCATTTTTATAATACCAATTTACATTAAAATAGCTGCACACCAGATCTAATAATCCTGACAAACTTCCCTCATAAGAGAAGGTCATTCCATCTTCCACAGGGGATGTTGCCGCATTTCCCGAAGCAGGATTGGCAATAGGACTTGCAGCAGCAGGTGCCCCACCCGACATCTGTTGGGCATTGGCGATCAAACGAAAAGGTATCTGTGTCTGTGTAGAAAGCAAACTGACAATTTGATTGAGCGTAAGCGGTGTATCAGACCGCAAAGCAATCGCACCTTCGCCAACCCATTTTGCGGGAAGAGGATCACCGGATTTTAAAGCAATGGCGGAGTCACCAAGCCAAACACTGTCAGAAACTTCAAGCGGATCACTCCGACGATCAGCAGCAGGACTTTTTGCCGTTTCAAGGCGCGATTGGGCAACATCGTAGCGTTGATCAATTTCTTTTTTTATCGCCTCATCTGCGCAACCGCTTACAAGAAGCAACCCACACAAAAAGTACCGCGAAACCGCCTGCTGCATGGCTTTATTCCCCGTAACGATTACCGCGTGTCTGAACGATCAAAACACGTGTGCCAAAATTTGCTTGCCGATGAAGCTGAGCAACTGGACGCGGCGAAGCAGAGGAAAATCCCCCCAGCAACGTACGGACAGCCCCTTCAAACGTATCGTCCAAAGAAACTGTGGCTTGAAGCGGAAAATCGAATTGACTCGACCAAACCAGTTGCACACCGGCACGATCACACCAAGATTGTAAAACATCACGCAAAGACGAACCACGTTCGGCTTGCCACAATCCTCGTGCGGCAACAGGACGCTCGGCCTGATTTGGATCGAAGTTACTCCCCACAGGCTCTTTCATTGGTGGAGAAACGGGTTGTGCATTTGCTTGCGCTGCCTGTTCTGGCGTTGGAGCAACAGGAGGAGGGGATGAAGAAGATGTTGTGTCCGATGAAACATTGTCTTCAACAACCGTTTCGGTTGTTTGAATCACGGTCTCATGTTCCCCTTCAGCGGGCGCTGTAGGGTTTCCTGCAGCTGGCGCAACTGTTGCTGGCGCAGCACGAACACTATTTGTTAAAGGTGCAGATGAGGGTATAGATACATGTACAGGGGATGCAGTCGGCGCTGCAACCACAGGCGCACCATTCGTTTGTTCAACAGCGCGCCTAATCGTCAGCGTCCCTTGTGAATCTTCAATCCGCACGGAAGCGGCCACAGCAATTGCCGAAAGTTTTTCCTGCCACGTCCCCTGCATAGGAACATTGACAGAAACACTTGGATCAACATCGGAAGCATAGACAACATGATATTTCGCAGGTTTGAGTTTTGAAATTGCCCCCCCCAACGACATCATGCCCACAGCCTGCATCGATCCCGCTGATGAAACAGAAGTAAGCGATACACCCCCAACTGATCCGGCATTCAAAGCTGCTCCAGCCGAGGTGTTGGTGGGTCGCGCTTCACGACGCGCATCATATTGCGGAACCCCCATGACTGTACCTTGCGCCAACGATGAATTACCCGTCACATTGTGTGCAACAGGGGCAGGAGCAACTTCTTTGGTCATCATGGTAGACGATTTTTCTGAAGCGGCGGAAATCTCAACGGCTTTGCTCAAGACCTTATCCACCTTTGGGGCAGGTGTGGCATCCTTACTGGGAAGGGGGGTTTCAGTTAAGCGATCCTGCCGAACACCAATCGGAGCTGGCACATTCATTGATGCATCTTGATCGAGAGTCAATGAAACTGGGGATGCTGGTGGGGTTGCAATTGCAGGGGCTGGCACAGCAACAGACGCACGAACAGGGGCCGCCGCTGACAAAGTTTCGACAGAGGAATCGCGCAATTTTCCTTGATTTTCCTGGTGACCTGTCCAGCGCGGTGTTCCCATAACCGTACCGCTCACCAAACGGGCCGAGGCTGGTGTATTCACGGTAGCATCTGCGGCTTGAACAGAAACACTGCCCGGGTTAACGGTCGGTTTAGCGGGTTTTTTTACAGGCGATACAACCCAGTCTTTCTTAACAAGGGCTGATTTTTCAGAAGCTGGTGTAAGCGGCATAATCGAAGAATCAGATACTGCCTCGCTTTGCCCTGTCGTGCGCGGCGTGCTTTCTGCTTCATTACTTGCCACAGGCTGGACTACAGGTGAAGTTTCTGTAGGCTTAATATCTGTTTGCGCGGCTTGACGAAGTGTATCAGCCATTCCCGTTGCAACGGGTGACGCCTCTGACGCGTTAGGTGATGCAATAATCGGCGCGGTCTCAGGTTGACCGTTAATCGCCACACCCCCCGCTGAATCCACACTAACTGCTGGCGCGCTGTCGGGTGTCGTCGCCGTCACGGCTGAAGGCTCAGGTTGCTGGGGCAAGTTTTTGCTAGAAGCAAGAACAACCCCCTTCGCATGAGAAGTGTCGCCCGGCGTTGAAGATTCCGTCAGCATCGGCGAGGCCGGTATCGTTCCAGATGTTAC
Source organism: Bdellovibrionales bacterium (assembly GCA_039808765.1). Lineage (GTDB taxonomy): Bacteria > Pseudomonadota > Alphaproteobacteria > UBA2400 > UBA2400 > JBDHTQ01. Next base: position 46,126 of record JBDHTQ010000004.1, on the reverse strand, counting down.
GGCACTGTTTGCAGAAGCCCCAACCGACTCTGTGATGGCCTCTTGAGCCATTGCAACTTTTTGTTCTGTCGCCTTTTGCGTTGTGGCTGTTTCAGGCACATCGACAACGCTTAATGGCGCAGTGTCTTGCGGGAGCGTTTTGCCTTGATCAACCCACTTCTCTTCTTCATCCCCTGCAGAGGAAAGCGCTACCGGCGTGGTCACGACATCCGGCGAAGCCGCTGTGGCTCCATCTTGATCGCTGTTGCTAATGTGAAGAATACTATCTTCCTGCTTAACAGAGAGATGCGCTTGATCAGCAATCTGTTGCACCTGTGCGAGCCATTCACCCTTACCTTCCGGGGCAACCACCATCGCCTCAATGTTTACAGCCGGATCATAAACAACCACGGTTCCAGAAGGAACAATATTCTGAATTGCACGCGCCAAAGGAGCACGCGCATCTTCTGCATGAACGCCAGGCACAAGTGCCAGAAAAAACACCGACGACAACAAGAATTGATACGAAAATTTTCTGAGGCCTTGGCGCAACATCATTTTTTCACCCTTTTTATAGAAGAAACATCATAACGCAATGTGCGCATGAACTGAGCCCAGCACACGCGCCTCTCCCCGGTGAAGGTATGTTTGCCACAAAGTTAACCTTCTGGCAATCCGAGTAAAGATGATATCGCGAAAAAAATTACCCAATTCGAATCGGTAATTTAAGAGAGTGGGTTCGCCCCCATATCGATCATGCGACGGGTCGACGTCCAAATATAGGCAGGTCGTTTTTTCCCCGTCAGGAGAGAACGCATACGTCGCAAGGCAGCCTCAAATGTCAAACCAAGCCGCTCAAGAATGTAGAAAAAAACCAACGCTAGAAAAAAAGCACCCCACGTGTATAGGCTCACCATACGTAAGACCACAAAAACGATAAAAATAGCAGCACGCGCGTCAAAGATAAAGAAACGGGCAGGCAGCATGCTGTCACGCCAATGCCAACGATTTGGTTCTAATTGCATAAGCCAGCTCCTCTTCTATCAAACAAGCGCACTGATACTTTATCCATCCATACTGCCGCGCGCCAACATCAAGTAGTAACGGCGATCAATTTGACCTTGTTCATAAGCTATTTTAGACGATTTTTGCATCGTTTGTCCACGATCCGGTAACATCTGTTGAATGCGGTTTGCCCAGCGTTCCTGAGGCATATCCAACAATTCTTCCCGCACTGAATCATCAAAAACCATCCACTCGCGTACAGCAATGCGCCCACCCGTCAAGCGCGGAACCAGCGCCTGCGTAACGACCAAGCGCAGTGTTTCCATCAAAGCGGCAGCGCGCTCGGCACGCTCGTTTGGGTCAAAAACAGACACCATACGACGCAATGTAGCCGCAACCCCAAGGGTATGAACGGTCGTGTACACAGCATGACCCGTTTGCCCAGCCTCAATCGCCGCAGAAACCGTTTCACGATCACGCGATTCACCCACCAAAATGATGTTAGGCTTACGGCGCAAGGCATTGCGCACCCCTGCGGCAAAGCTCGGCAAATGCCGGGGAATTTCTGTTTGCGCGACCAAGCTTTGCGGATTGGTCACCGAATCGTAAGTAAATTCGATTGGCGCTTCATAGGTAAGGATTTTGCCGCACCCACGCTCAATCAAGGTACGCATGCCCGCCGCCAGCAACGTCGTTTTACCCGAACCTGTTGGCCCTGTGACCAAAACCAATCCCTGGCGTGGAGCAAAATTGTCAACAATTTCCGATTCAATACCAAGATCCACCAACGAAGGAGGCACACTGGGTAACACCCGCATTGTAATCTGAACTGCGTCGCGCCCTTTACTCTGAATCGCCGTCATATTGACGCGAAAACGCACACGCGTAAAACGATCGATCTTGATTTCATAAGAAAGATCAAGGTCGCGTGCAGCTGCCAGCTTGGCGGCAGCATCAACCCCGTACAGGCGTGTCATAAATGCATTCAAATCGGCAGGATCCAACACGCGCTGGGTTAAAGGATAAATAATACCATAAATTTCAGCATAGGCCTGACGGTCTGTCTGCAGCGAAATATCGCTGGCCTGATTTTTAACGCAATACATGATGAGATCATCAACAAGGTCATCAGTAATGCGTGGGGGCTCAGTCGGCCACGTCTCTATTTGAAGAAGCTTCGTTCCAGCTGCACTACTCACCGTTCGCCCCACCTGACGCAGACCGTAACGGTGTGCGCGGAACCGCTTGCCAAACTTCAGGCTTTGCTTGCAATTGAGAGCGCCCCGTGATCGACAAGGCACGATCGCCAATGCGCATTTCGTTGCCGCCCCCTGTAATGCCCCGATCTTGCTGAAGCGCAAACGGCGGAGAAATCATGTTTTGCGCCAAAAGCCAGCGATAACGCACCATGCCGGTATAGTCACGCACAAGCCGATCAAGGTCGGACTGAAAAATCTCATCCCCTTGATGATAACCCGCTTCCCACCCTTGGGCAACCCATTGAGCCCATGCCAAACGCTCTTGCTCAGTGCGGGGAAGTAAAACATCCGGCGGAGCCTCAACTCGACCCCAGTCACGCTCAAGATAGGTACGCCACTCACGCGCGGCCGTCACAATTCTTGCCTCGCGACCAATGCTCAAGAGCTGATCAGTAACTGCAGCCTGCTGGCCATCACCCGACACAATAACATTCTTTTGCGCTTCAGTTACAACCGGTGGCTCAATCAACAAACCAGAAGGCGCTGAAATCAGAAGTTGCCGAAAATTATAAGTACGATCCAAATCATTGGAAGAATGATTTAATTCTTGGCGAATTTCCCATGTACGACGCGCCAATCCACCCCGCGCACCATATGACAGTGCAGCCTCATGTAATGCGTCGGCACGAATTTTCATAGCCGAACGTTGCGCTTCAGTTAAACCGCTTCCCTGTTCGTTGACCATTGCATTGATGTCTGGCGGGGTCGTTTCATCATAAGCCGGCTTTGTTTGCGGGACAAAAATGGGGGTATCGTAGGGGTCAGCCGAGGTGGTGCTATCATGATTATCAATCATCCGCATTTGGTCAGGACGCCCCATTTTATCGCCATTGGGATCGGCCCAGGCCGGAAGCACACCGCACAACAACACGGTCACCATCACGCTGGCCATTACGCTGGTGAGAATGGTTTTTTCAACCGTCAAGGAAAGAGACCGCTTAACGGCCGGTATCCGGAGCATAGCGCACTTCCACCACTCTGTTACGTGAATCGAGAACCAGATCAGCACGACCAGCCGCCTGCAAACCAATATTTCTCATAATATCAACATACGGCTGCTGGCGCGCATCAACCACCACCACAATCGGTGTGGGAGGCGACTTGCCGATGATGCGGAAATCATAGTTCACGCGCTCAGCCATCACCTTAAGAAGATTTTCCCATGGACCGTTCCACTGAATCGTTACCAGCAAACGTAGCTCAGCCGGAGCATCCGCCACGATGGGCGTATAAAGCTCGGGTGTACGCGCCTGCTCAATCGAAGCCAAACTTTCAACCGCATCGGCGGTCCTCTGTGCGGCCTCTGCCAAGCGCGCTGTCACTTCAGCGCTGCTCGGTGCGCCGGAATTCGTGACTTCCACATGGGTCTTATCGACAGGCGGAAGGTCCGTTTTTGTGGCGCAAGCGCTTAAAAAAACGAGAGAAACTAAAAGAGCGGATCGTATGTGACGCATTGTCTAAACTGCCGTCCTCATGAGAAAATAAAAAGATATATCCTTTCTAGCGGATACTTCGAATTAAGACAATAGCTTGCAAAAGATTTATCAGAGGTAAACGCCTTACAAAAATCTTACTCAAACGAATAATGGAATGCAGCAAGGATGGTACGCTGAGCGGCGTTAAAGTTATTATCCGATACAAGATACAAAATAACCGACCCATCACTTTGAGGATCAACGGCCAAACCTTCAAAATTTTCAGTGATTAAAGGGCTTTCCAAGACAGCAACAACATCTCCTTTGAGTATTTTGCCAGGCTCGATCGCTTCCTTTTTAATCCGTACAAGCCGGGCGCGGAAGTTAAAAAGCAGATTGAAGCCACGCTCCAGTACAAGCACATCGCCATTCGGCAAGGTCGCTGCATCAGAAGGTGCCAAGCCCAGCGGTGAATCATAACTTAGCCGCTCTCCGTTGCCATTTTGCAACAACCATCCCGGATGCGTACCGTCGCTATTCATATCTTCGGCCAATGTTAAAATACGGCCATCTTTCAGTTCGGTAATTGATTCTAATCCAGCATTCACCGAAAGAGCGGCAAAATCGGCGAGGCGTGCATAAAGGCTGGGCATGCCGCTCGGCACATCCTGATCTTCACTAAAGTGCAAAATCCGATGATCCCGTTCAAGCGAGATCAACCAGCCACCTTCTTTTAAGTGCACGAGCCCTTCAGAGTCGGCATGAAAGCGATTCTTTGGCACCCCCCCGTCAAGATCACGCAGCCGTTGCCCGATTTTAAAGGCACACCCCACCAAACGCCCCCCCACCCATTGAGGAATAGCTTGGTAAATGCGAAAATCATCTGATAACGCCACCAGCTCATGCTGATCGTTGAAAGCCAACCCAGACAAACCGCCCAGTTTTCCCGGACCGGGGGGCACAACGATTGCGCCCAAAAAATGCAACGATCCCACATCTTGAAGGCGGGAATTGGCTTGACTGAGCGGCAACGCCTGATCAGCAGCAAAGGCCGTAAGAGGACAAACGCTCATTACAACGAGCAAAACGGCACAAAAAAGTCGAGAAGATAAAGTCATTCATCCGCCAGCGTTACATAAGAAGCAATAATCTGTTTAACCTCTCCATCGTCAAAGGCAATGGTCAGTTTGTCGCCCTCCACACTTTGCACAAGCCCCTCACCGAAACGCTTGTGGGAAATCCGCACCCCGCGCGAGAAGGAATGAGCCGTTACAGCCGTCCGGTAAGAGGGCGAAGAAAATGTGCTGCCCGAAGATGACCACCCGCTTAAGCCTGTGCGCGCATCAAGCCGCCCGGCCAGGGGTGCATATAACCCCCGACTTTGCAACGGCTCAATATGTTCACTGGGTAAATCGCCGATAAAGCGGGAAGGTAAAGCATCCTCCCACATCCCGCGTATACGCCGTCGCGCCACGTATGAAATCACCGCTTTTTTGCGCGCACGTGTGAGCCCGACATAAGCGAGCCGTCGTTCTTCTTGCAATGCCTTTTCACCACTCTCTTCCAATGAGCGCAAAGACGGAAAAATCCCTTCTTCCCATCCAGGTAAAAAAACCAAATCGAACTCCAAACCCTTGGCGGCATGCAATGTCATAAGCGTAACGGCATCTTCTCCCGCTGTTTCTGAAAGCTCCATCACCAAGGCTACATGTTCAAGAAAAGCGCCGAGGGATTCATATGCCGCCATGGCCGTAATCAGCTCTTTCAAGTTCTCAATTCGGCCTGGAGCTTCGGGGGATTTGTCCAACCGCCACATCGCAAGATAACCGGTTTCATCCAAGACCAATGACGCCACTTGCGGATGCGGCATCTCTTCCAGCTTTTGCCGCCAGCGGGCAAAATTGCCCACCAGATCGGTAAGTGTTGCGTTTAATTTAGCAGGAAACCCTCTACGCTCACACAACTGTGCGGTTGCCTGAAAAAGAGAAACGTGTTTCTGCTGACTTTCGTCGCGAATAAGTTTAAGTTTTGCTGGTCCCACTCCGCGTGCCGGTAAATTAATAATCCGCTCAAACGCCAAGTCATCGGCAGGCTGCTGTAAAAGACGCAGGTACGCCAATGCATCGCGAATTTCTGCCCGTTCGTAAAAACGCGCGCCGCCAATGACACGATAAGGAACCCCCATCACAGCAAAGCGTTCTTCAAATTCACGCGTTTGAAAGCCCGCTCGCACCAAAATCGCCATATCGGACAATAACATTTTTTTGCGTTGCGCTGCCTCGATTTCTTCCCCGATCCAGCGAGCCTCTTCTTCGCTGTCCCACAAACCACGCACCACAACTTTTTCCCCTTTGTCGGCTTCAGTCCAAAGCGTTTTGCCTAACCGTTCACGGTTCTTGGCAATTAATCCCGAAGCAGCACCGAGAATATGCCCCGTTGAGCGGTAGTTTTGCTCAAGACGAATCAGCTGCGCGCCGGGAAAATCCTGTTCAAAGCGCAAAATGTTGCCCACCTCGGCGCCGCGCCATCCATAAATCGATTGATCATCATCGCCGACACAGCAAAGATTGTGATGTGCTTGCGCCAGTAATCGCAGCCACAAATACTGTGCAAGATTTGTATCTTGATATTCATCAACCAAGACATAACGAAAACGATTTTGCCATTCTTGCAAAACATCTGGATGTTCACGAAAAATGGTAAGGTTGTGCAAAAGCAAATCGCCAAAGTCACAAACATTCAGGCTTTTAAGGCGCTCTTGATACGCCTCGTAAAGACGTAAAATACGGCGTTGATCTTCGGTTCCAACACCCGTAACGCGGTGAGGCTCTTCCCCCCGATCCTTCCATTTTTGCACCTGAGCAAGAATACTTTTGGCCGGATTGGTCTGTTGATCGAGATGATGAATCTCCATCAATTGTTTTATCAACCGCAATTGATCATCCGCATCGAGAATCGTGAAATTGTCTTGCAACCCCACCAATGGTGCATGTCTTCGCAATATCCGCGCCGCCAAAGCATGAAAAGTCCCAAGCCACCATCCATGCGGCTCTTGGCCAACCAAACGCCCAACGCGCTCACGCATCTCAAGTGCTGCCTTATTGGTGAACGTCACCGCCATTACTTGAAAAGGAGAAAGCGGACGACTCATCAGCAAGTGAGCCAATCGGGTCGTTAAAACACGTGTCTTACCTGTACCCGCCCCCGCCAAAACCAAGACAGGCCCGTCCAACGCTTCAACAGCTTGCCGCTGGGTGGGGTTTAAAGTATTTAAATAGCTGTGGTCCGCCGCAAAAGGGTCGGGTAAAGGATCATGAGGAAGAGTCATTGCAGCAACAGCCGTGGGAGAAACCATCTCTGTTTCATGCGACATCGCCCGCAGAAACGCAAGAATGAAAAACAAATCATAAACATTAAGGCTTTTTCTGGGTCTTGCATGCAGCGAAAAGCAAATGTTAAAAATGAACCATCTATTTTTTATTGTTGAAAAATAGGCTGCCCCCTTGCAATTTTAGAACAAATCCGCCACATGAGAAGTATGTTTAAATCACGCGACACCTCTTCTTCGGACAAGACGATGAACAACCCACACCACACACACTCTCACGCCCAGACACATAAACCCGCTGATGCTGTGGACGAACAAGTGACACAACCAGAACAAGAAGCGCTAGCGCAGCCTTCCCGAGAGGCAGTGCTTGAAGAAGAAAATACAAAACTGAAAGATCAGCTGTTGCGCTCGCTCGCAGAAGCAGAGAACACCCGCCGTCGCACCGAGCGCGAGATGGATGATACACGCAAATTTGCCGTAAGCAATTTTGCCCGCGAGGTGCTTCCCGTAGCAGACAATCTGCGCCGTGCGTTAAGCGCAGTAAAAAACACCGATCGTGAGCAGAACGAGGCACTAAAAGCCTTGCTAACGGGCGTTGAAGCCACCGAACGGCAATTGTTAAGCGCAATGGATCGCTTCGGCATCAAAACGATTGAAACAGTTGGAAAAACTTTTGACCCAAACTTTCATCAGGTCATGTTTGAGGTCGAGAGCAGCGAACATCCGCCGGGCACAATTTTGCAAGAAATGCAGACAGGCTACACCATTCAAGAACGCTTGCTGCGCCCCGCTTTTGTTGGCACGGCGAAAGCCCCTGAAGGGGACGGTAAAAAAGTGGATACCAAGGCGTAAACAACCCTGTTCATCGCCTTGTTCGAACAAGGCATGAACGCATTACGCGCGAATCTGCCCATTTCCGCGAAGACAATACTTAAAGGTTGTCAATTGCTCGGCGCCCACAGGGCCGCGGGCATGTAGCCGCCCGGTGGCGATGCCTAATTCGCCGCCGAAACCAAACTCACCACCATCAGCAAATTGGGTTGAGGCATTCACCAATACAAGTGCACTATCCACTTGTTTTAAAAACTTTTCAGACACTGCTTCGTCCTGAGTGATAATTGCCTCGGTATGACCCGAACCATAACAACGAATGTGATCTATCGCCTCATCAACATTGTGAACAAATTTCGCGGCAATAATGGCATCCAGATATTCCGTTTGCCAATCGCTTTCAGAAGCAGGTACGACACGCGCATCAAGCGCTTGCATGCCCGCACCACCCCGCACCGCACATCCAGCGTCCAACAGCGCCCGAACAAGCTGTTGCGCAGCGGGAAATGCATGATCGATCAAAACCGTTTCAGCTGCTCCACAAACAGAAGTACGTCGCAATTTTGCATTAATGAGAATTTTTTCGGCCATGTCAGTATCGGCGCTGGCATGAACGTAAACATGATTATTGCCCTCGAGGTGAGCAAAAATCGGCACGCGACTTTCTTGCTGCACACGCTCGACCAGACTTTTTCCGCCACGCGGCACAATTACATCTATTACGCCGCGTGCGGAGAGCATTTTCCCGACAAAATCACGATCAGCCGAGCGCACAAAATAGTAGGCCGCCTCTGGTAGCCCAGATTCGCGCAAGCCCTCTTGCATCGCTGTAAAAATTGCTTCTGAAGAATGGAGACTATCGGAACCACTGCGTAAGATACAGGCGTTGCCCGAACGAACACATAACGCCAAAGCATCTGCCGTAACGTTTGGACGAGATTCATAAATTATCCCAACAACACCAAGAGGCACCGCAATGCGCTCTATTTTTAACCCATTTGGCCGCTGCCAAGACGCCAAGATACGTCCCACAGGATCAGGTTGCGCGGCAATCGCACTCACCCCATCACAGATCGCCTTAAAGCGCGCCGGATCAAGGTAAAGACGATCAATCATCGCGGCAGATAAATTTTTATTTTTCGCCGCCGCCACATCCTCAATATTCGCTGAAAGAATTTTATCTTCGTGACGTTTCAGGGCAACAACCATCGCCGTTAATGCGTGCGTGCGCATCGCTGGCGTGCACTGCGCCACCCCCTCTTTAGCCGCACGTGTTGTTATTGCTGCTTGCAAAAATGCATCGTCTACGCTCACCTCGTCCGAGCGCGGGCCTGTCATGTTTCCTCAGAAATATCGTGCGTATTAAACAGCACAAGATCATCCCGGTGCACCATCACATCACGACCGCCAAAATCACCGAGAATAGCATCTATTTCACCACTGTGATGCCCTCGAATCAGTTGCGCTTCTGCACTGCTGTATGCCGCCAAACCACGCGCAAGCGGGTGACCTTCCTGTGATTTAATCAGCACAATATCGCCACGATCAAAATCACCTTCAATGGCCGTCACACCAGCAGGCAACAAGCTTTTCCCCTTGAGCAAAGCTGATGAAGCCCCATCATCAATCACCACCACACCTTGCGTTTCAATATGGCTGGCAATCCATTTTTTACGCGCATTAAGTGGCGTTTTTGTGGATAAAAACCAAGTGCAATTGGCCCCACCCTCTTCCACTGATTTCATCAACCCCGCCAGCGGATGATCAACCCGACCAAAAGCGATCACCATACGACACCCTGCAGCCAGAGCGATGCGTGCCGCCTGAATCTTTGTGATCATGCCACCCGATGAAAAACCCGGTGGTGGTTTATCCGCCATAGCTTCGATCTCGGGCGTAATATGATGCACCACCTGAATCAGGCGCGCATCTTTATTCTTGCGCGGATCGGCCGTATAAAGGCCGTCAATATCTGACAAAAGAACCAAAGTATCCGCTGAAATCATTTGCGAAACACGTGCAGCCAGACGATCATTGTCACCAAAACGAATTTCATCGGTTGCAATCGTATCGTTTTCATTAATCAAAGGAATCACGCCCAGACGCATCAGCGTATTGATGGTCGCACGGGCATTCAGGTGACGCTTGCGGCCCTCGGTATCATCCAATGTAACCAAAATCTGACCGACAGATAATGCATGATGCGATAACGCTTCTTGCCACGACTGCGCCAGACGAATTTGCCCTGCAGCTGCCGCTGCCTGCTTTTCTTCAAGTTTTAAAACACGCCCGACCAAACCCAATTGACGGCGACCGATGGAGATTGCCCCCGACGTGACAATAGCCACCTCAACCCCTGATTTACGCAAACGAGAAATGTCTTGTGCGAATTTATCCATCCAATCAGTACGAATGGTACCCGTGGCATCCTCAACCAAAAGCGCAGAGCCGACTTTAATCACGACTCTCCTTGCTCCTTGCAAGCTCAATCCCTTCGCTGTGCTTGAACTCTGTGCCTGCATCCCGCTTTTTGATCCTTCAATGGCATTCTCGGTTAACATCATAACGGTTTTCTCGCTTACTCGTGAAAGAACCCCATTGTAATTAGCACGCGATAGGTCCTCTGTCGCGCCCCTCCAGCGACAAAAATCCAAAGCGCGACATTATAGCTACAGCCTTCATTGTAAAGGGATTTTCACCTAGGTGGATTCGGTCTGGCTGGCGATCACCTCGGAAAGGCCATAAACCACCTCTTTCACCCCTTCCCCACTGACAGCCGAAAGTGGATAAACAGGATCTGTCGTGAGTTTCTTTAATTTTTTAATTTTTTCAGCAAGCTCATCCGCACTCAATGCATCAATTTTGTTGATACCGACCAAGCAAGGTTTTTCACTCAACCCCGCGCCATATGTCGCCATTTCTTGTCGAATAACACGAAAATCATGCTCAATATCTTCCGCTGTTCCATCAACAAGATGTAACAGCACCCGAGTCCGTTCGACATGCCCTAAGAAACGCGTCCCCAAGCCCAGCCCCGCGCTTGCCCCTTCAATCAACCCAGGAATATCAGCCAGAACAAACTCGCGCATGCCGCCATAAATCACCCCTAAATTTGGTGATAAGGTGGTAAATGGATAGTCCGCGATTTTTGGCTTAGCCCTTGATGTTGCTGCTAAAAAAGTTGATTTTCCGGCATTCGGCAAACCCACGATTCCTGCATCAGCAATAACCTTTAATCGCAACCAAACCCAACGCTCTTCGCCCGGCCAACCTGGCGTGTTTTGCCGTGGAGCCTGATTGGTCGATGTTTTGTAGCTTGCATTGCCAAAACCACCATCACCCCCGCGCATAAAAACAACGCGCTGACCTTCTTCAATAAAATCAAGCAAAACAGTTTCACGATCCTTATCGATCACCTGCGTTCCCCGCGGCACGCGCAACACCACATCGGCCCCTTTGGCTCCAGTGCGATCACGCCCCATCCCGTGATGGCCACGCTTTGCTTTGAAATGCTGAGCATAACGGTAGTCAATAAGGGTATTTAACCCCCCTTCTACCTCAATAATCACATCTCCACCACGGCCCCCATTGCCACCATCAGGCCCGCCGAACTCAATAAACTTTTCCCGCCGAAAGCTGATTGCACCCGCGCCACCATCTCCAGATTTCAAAAAAACCTTTGCTTCATCGAGAAACTTCATCGATCAGGCCCTCTCACGACTCGGACACCAAAAAATCAACAAAAAACGGGGAAACGGCATACCCGCTTCCCCGTTTAAACCTGTTCAGAAAAGCGCGCTTATTCGGCGGCTTCAAAGGGCAAGACGGAAACATATTTTTTGTCATCCGTCGTGCGATGGAAATGAACGATACCATCTGCTTTAGCAAACAAGGTATGATCTTTGCCCGTACCAACATTTTTACCGGCGCGAACGGGTGTGCCACGCTGACGGATAATGATGTTGCCTGCAATAACTTCCTGCCCGCCATATTTCTTAACGCCTAAGCGTTTCGATTCTGACTCACGACCGTTTCGCGTACTCCCGCCGGCTTTCTTATGTGCCATAACTGATCTCCTTAAGCGGCTGTAATGCTCTTAACTTTCAACACTGTAATGTGCTGCTTGTGACCTTTTTTGCGACGATAGTTGTGACGACGACGCTTTTTGAAGATGATCACCTTCTCAGCACGGTCTTGTCCGAGAATGGTCGCGGTAACACTCGCGCCCTGAACAAGAGGGGACCCCATTGTCAATTGTCCGCCCTGACCGACAGCCAAAACCTCATTTAAGGTCAGCTCATCACCTTTTTGGCCCTCAAGTGTTTCAACGTAAATGACATCGCCTTCAGCGACTTTATATTGTTTTCCGCCGGTGCGGATGACTGCAAACATATTAAACCACCTGAAAAACGTTAATTTTGCCGACACCCTGTGTGTCATCGCTGGTTGGGGGGATTTAACTGTTTGATGCGCCGGAGTCAACAGTTTTATCACAAAGACGACTCTTTTTTGAGCCAGCCCCCCTGATTACCGCTTTTTACCCCTGATAAAAAACCTTTACAAAATTACCAAGGCCCGTCATTCCTGCTGCACAGAATGAATTTAGGAAAAACAGATGACCTTTGAACCTCAAAATCTTTGGCAAGGCGCTCGACGACATATGCCACGAAGCAAGATTGCATCAGCAATTTTACTTTTGCATGGTGTCGGTTCGGATGCAAACGACCTGATCGAACTTGCGCCTTACCTTCAGGAAGCACTGCCGCATACCGCGTTTATCTCTCCTAACGCCCCTTTCGCCTTTGACATGGCGCCTTTTGGTCGACAGTGGTTCTCACTGCAGTCGCGAGAGCCTGACTTCATCCTGAGCGGCATCCAAAAGGCTTATCCCGCTGTTCGTCAAATGATCGATGATGTGAAAAAGGAATTCGGTCTGCGTTCAAAAAATATTGCTCTTTTTGGGTTTTCTCAAGGTGGAATGATGTCTCTTTATACAGCACCCCGCTTGGAGGACGGTGTGGGTGCAGTTGTGAGTATGTCAGGCGCAGTCTTTGGCCCGGAACTGCTGCAAAGCGAAACACACTCTCGCCCTCCTGTTTTGCTCTGTCATGGTGAAAAAGACCCGATTGTGCCTTTTGCAATGATGGGACAAGCCAAGGCAGCCCTCCTCACAAACAGCATTTCCGTTGAGACGGTCTCACGCCCTCACATGGAACATAGCATTGATGAGGTCTGTCTCTCCGCAGCAGGAAGTTTTTTGCAGAAATATCTGCTTCCCACAGAATAACTCACCTTCTCCTCTGGCTTATTTGTCGCTTTTTGTGCTCTTGGCAAAGTTTACAGCTTCGACTAGAACAGGAACATGACAACCGACACCATCCTTCCTGACCTCATTGAGCGTGCACTCAAAAAAGGCGCAACATCAGCTGATGCTCTTTACGCACATTCTACAGGCCTCTCTGCTGATGTCCTCAAAGGGACGGTCAGCAATCTTGAACGCAGTGAATCGACCGAGATTGGATTACGGGTTTTTATCGGACAAAAACAAGGAATTATCTCTACAACCAATCTTGATCCAAACGGCTTTGACACCGTCATTGATCGTGTGCTGGATATTGCCCGCAATAGCCCCGATGATCCCTATTGTGGTTTGGCAGAGCCTTTTCAGCTTGCGGAAAAAGTCGATGATCTTGATTTGTGCGATCCCGCAGAACCCAACCCCAACACGATGATTGAAAGCTCACTTGCACTTGAAGAGTCGGCCCTCGCAGTCAACGGCGTGGAAAAAGTAAAAAATGCCAGTAGTGGCTGGGAGCGCTCAGATTATACCCTTGCAACATCACATGGGTTTCTCGGTCGGTATAGCAAAACATACCATCACCTCTATACGACTGCGATTGCAGGAGATGGCACCAATATGGTGAGCGAATTTGAGATGGACGTTGCAGCCCACCGTCAAGACCTGCGCTCAGCAAAAGATATCGGCCGTATTGCTGGTGAAAACACAGTACGCCAGCTTAATCCACGCACGCTTAAATCACAGAAAGTGCCTGTCATTATTGATCGACGCGAAGCGCGCACTTTTCTCAGCATGTTTTGCGCCTTAATCAACGGCAGTGCTATTGCCCGTAAATCGTCATTTTTAATGGACAAGATGGGGAAAGAAATTTTTCATCCCTCCATCAATGTTTATGAAGATCCCTTTATTCGCCGCGCTATTGGTTCGCGCCCGTTCGATGCTGAAGGAATTCGGCCACAAAGCAAAAAACTGGTCGAAGAAGGTGTGCTGCAATCGTGGCTCCTTGATCTCAGCTCTGCCCGGCAATTAGGTCTTAATTCAACTGGCAATGCCGCACGCGGAACATCGTCTACACCATCGCCGTCTGTAAGCAACGTCTGGATTGAAGAAGGCAAAAATACAATCGACGAGATGATTTCAAGCCTTAAAAACGGCCTGATTTTGACGGATATGCTGGGAAGCAGCGTCAATTATATCACTGGGGAAATCAGCCGCGGTGGTGCCGGATTTTGGATTGAGAACGGACAAATCGCTTACCCTGTGCAAGGATTTACTATTGCTGGAAACCTCAATGACATATTCCACAGTATTACGCCCGCGTCCGATTTGGAGCGCCGCCACAAGATCGACAGCCCATCACTGTTGGTTGAATCGCTGACCATCGCAGGACAATAAACAGAAACAACAGGGTTATTCCCGTTCTACTCTGTTGATCTGCTTAACTTATGGTGCCAGAAAAATTAGCGGTGTACGCCCGCGTGGAACAATAGCGTAAACAAGGCAAAAACCAGTGCCATACCGCACAGGACAATACTTCCAAGGATGGCCACAAAAACTGAACATTGGACAACATTTTCTTGACGCCACTCAATCCGTTGATAGGCGATATTCAAAATTTCAAACAAACCATAACGCTCACCCCCCACATTGGTTACAGCGGGATGGCGAGAATCAAGCAGGTTTGCTTGAGCCAAAATAAGCGCAATCATGTGGGTAAACATGCGTCCCGTCTCACGCAAAGGACGAAGGCTCATGCCGATCTGCGGGTTAAAAAACAACCCAAAAACACCACGTCCTCTTTTGGGATGAGCATCGTCCACAGGCCGTTGCGCCGAAGGACGTTGCGGTGCATTATATCGATCATAAAATCCCATCTTTACCTCATTTCCGCACAAAGGCCGTCTTGTTCCCCATATTAGCACGGGATGTCTTTACTTTGAAGAGCCAAACATCCCGCACCACCAACGTTAAACCGCACCACTCGGCGGGGTACGCGGAGCAACCGCGCCACTCCTTGCACTGTCTACATGATGCATTGCAGCAGCCTGATTTTTGTTCATTGCCGCATAGGGGCTGTACAAGCTTTGACCAACAGCACCAACACGAGAAACCGCATTATTGACCACAAACATATCCTGCTCCATACCGGCCTGCTGCCCACCACCAATCCACTGTAATGCCCGACTTGGGATCATATCAATGGCCTTAAAGGATGCATTGGCAAACCCATACGCCATCGCGGCATACATGACTGTATAGATAACGCCACTGATCGCGCCCAGCTTACCGCTGTTTTCAACCCCTTGAACCGCAAGGCTATAAAATTCATTGAGCGCCATGACAATCAGGTTGAAGATAAGCAAAGCTACAATCATCCCAAAAATCATCATGGCGGGACGTAAGAAAACCTGCAAAACCAACATGTATGCAGAGCGTGCCAAAGGTCCAGACAACCCTTCACCATCAATGCGAATATGAGCGATAGCAACAATTGGAACCGCAATAATTGCTTCAAAGATTGATAATATCCATGTCAGTATACCAAACATGAAGCGAATAAACGGAATGAGCGGCAACATAAACGCCAGCGTAACCCCCCCCGAAATAAGCGCACCAACCACCGCTGACAGAATCAGCCCTTCACCTGTGTTACCACTCGAAGAGATGCCACTACAAGCACTCTGATCACCAACAGAGCCGCCTGTTTGTGCCGGATTCGATTTGGCCGTGTTCATACACTGCGTCAGACTGCGCGTTGTCTTAACAGCCAGATCAATCACGCGGTGGCCGAGGGCTGATAGCTCAGCCAAAGGATTGGCTGTATTTAGACGGAATATCGGTGAGCTCGTCGTTCCACTGCTCACCTCATTGTCGCTTCCCGACGTTGCCCCCGCAACAGAAGATAAATTAATACCCAAAATTTTCAAATAAGCATCCATCATGCTGCTGCCAGCACTACCAGACCCCAATGCCGTTGCATATGCAGCTTCACTCGAGTTCATGTAATTACCCCCCACCATGGTCGACAATCCTGCAATGCTGACATCAACATTTTGACGTGCCAAAGTGATTTTATCGGCAAAATCCCCACCCAAAAGATCTTTTAATGTAGGACGTAAAACCGGAACCTCTTGCGTAAAATCAATCAAAAGACCATTAATACGCGCAATGGAGTTAAACCAAACACCTGCAGATACCCAACCGCGCTCATGGGCACTTACCGCCATGTTCGCAGCTTCATCCTCTGCATCGGTAAGAATCCCGACAACGGCATCATTTAAACCTTTACGATAGGTATCAACCGCATCACCAAATTCTTTGAGGTCACTCACTGTCAATCGATAACACGTCTCGCCACCGTTAGCCGACCAATAGAATTTGTTAGCCAAACTCCAAAGCGTTCCACCCCCCATGACGCTTCCGCCCGTCGGTGTGCCATCCGCCTGACACGTCGGAGCCACAGCAGTTCCTGACTGCAGTGCCTCATCCATTAAAGCCAAGTGCGCTTCGATTATTTGCTTGCGCAAAAGCTGAGATGTTGTCAGCGCCCCATCACTGCTCAGAAAAAGAAGGTTACCGCCGCTTATGCCAAAACCAGGGTTGACCATTTCCATGATACCACACACACCAACTTCCCGATCAGAGCCATCCTGATATGTCCAAGATTTGGTTACGACAGGGCCATTTGCCACCCACTCAGACATAACAACTTCAAACCCACCCGATTTTGCCCCCATAACATTATATCCAGCCTGACAGGTAAGAATCTTAAGCGCATCTTTCAAAACCGGAGCCATTGACGGCATGGGAGGCGCAATAACAAAAGCCCCAGTCTGGTCGGAGAACGTATCCGCAAACGTAGCCCACACATTGCTCGCTAAAGCCGAACCCCACTGCGTAATATAAAGCACCATCATTTGCCCGGAATTAAAACCATTACCAATCCCTAGCGGAACCAGCAACCCAATCGCAAAAACAAGCCGGATTGGTGCCCATACTTGGTTCATTTGGCGCCCGCCCAGCTTACCTTCATGAGCGGTCGCCGCCACAATGGTAATCAGATGATACAATACCAAAAACCCAGCAACCACCAACATGGCCGTGCTATATAATGCAAACATGCTGTATAGCCCTTCACGAACGGGCAAGGACATTACAGAATTACTCCAACTAACAGTCGTACTGGGCAAGAAAAACATTGCCAGCCACTGCTGCGCCATATCGGACGCGCCGCACGGCGCAGCAAACAAATTGGTGGATGCCCCTAGACCTGAGCATGAGCCTAAAGAAATCCCCGAACCGATATCCAGGACACCAGAACCAATATCGGCAGAACTTAAGCCACCCCAACTAAAATTAATCGTCCACGTCATCGCGTGGCTAACACCGATGTAAAGAGTGACAAAAATCTTGACGATCATCATCACCGTCAACGCCATCAGCGTAGAAACCGCACCAAAGACCAATCGTTGATCAAGGCGTGTTTCCCGCTTGGTGGCGTTCACATAAGCGAGTGATAAAATTTCTCCCAAGCGGGCATCACGCAAGCTGGTGGGATTGAGAGAACGATGCGATTTTGGCAAAAGACGTGCAGAACCAAGCACTTGCGCAAGCATAAAAACAAAACAAGCCGCAATTTTTTTGACTGAGCCAAAACCTGAAGATAATTGTGGTGCAAACAGAAATCTTAACGTTTGCCCCCCCAGAGATGGTATGCGCGCTTTAAAATGATTAAAAAATCTCATTTCAATTCTCCACAATCCCCCTCGTCCGCACGGATGGAGGGTATCATCTTCCAAGATAACCCATGTGTTCCTAAGGAAGCTTTAAAGGCCCCGTAAAAATGAAGATTTTCTTCAAAAAAAACAGCATTTTAACTATAATTTTCGATTAATTTTTATTAAACCACATTATAATATATCATTATAAAATTATTAAGCTTTTTAGCCAATGATCACAAAAAGGGACTATTGGTTCATTCAATTATGATTATACTGTCGGCTATTCGTGTCGGCATGAATCAAAAACAGACGGAGGTAGGGACGTGTCTATTGGCGTTTTAACAGAAATGAAAATCATAAAAGACAAGCAGGAAGTTGAGCTGCTTTTGTCTTCCGGAAACGGAATGAAAGGCTATTTCTTCTTAGCAAAAGGACAAAGAGCCCTCGATATGTTAAACGATAGCCGCAAGTTTATTCCTTTTGAGGATGTGGCTGGCGCTGTCCGTTTAATCAACAAAGACTGCGTCATTAGCGTTAAGCCATCTGGAAAAATTACAGACGTCTGATTTTTCTGCTCACGAATCAGCGCTTCATTAAACAAGGTTAAAACCGGATTTTCTAACCGCGACAATGCGCGCGGTTGTGGTGTATTCTTTTCGATATTCTGTGATTGCCCAAAGGTGAGCGCGCCGCTAGGGTGTAGCAGTGTTGCTTACACGGTAGTAAGCAGCAATTGTATATTTTATCACAGGATTGAATGATGACATCTTCTCGCCCAATGCGCCCTGTCCAAACAGCAGTTTTTCCCGTTGCAGGATTGGGGACACGCTTTCTCCCTGCGACCAAAGCCATTCCCAAAGAGATGCTCACCCTTGTCGATCGCCCGCTCATTGAACATGCGGTAGCAGAAGCGCGCGAAGCGGGAATCACTAATTTTGTTTTTGTTTCTTCTGCGGGTAAAACCGTGATGGAAGATCATTTTGATCGCATCCACGAGCTTAATAACGTTTTGGAACGCCGTGGTAAAACAGAAGGGCTTGCTTCGGTAACTGCAGCAGAAATTCCGACCGGGCACTTAAATGTGGTTCGTCAACATACGCCGCTGGGGTTGGGTCACGCAATATGGTGCGCCAAACGACTGGTTGGGGATCTCCCTTTTGCGGTTCTGCTCCCCGATGATGTCGTGCTTTCAGATCGCGCGTGCCTGAAGCAAATTATCGACTCTTATTATGAAGTTGGCGGTAATTTTATGGCCGTACAGGAGGTCCCGCCACAACACACACACCGTTACGGTATTATTGTTCCTGGCGAATCAACCGGCCAACGAACAGAAATTAAATCAATGATCGAGAAACCAAAGGCAGGCACAGCACCATCGAATCTTGCGATTATTGGTCGCTATATTTTGCAACCCGAAATTTTCGATATTCTTGAAAATCTTGGGGAAGGACCGGGGGGTGAAATTCAACTCACCGATGGTATGGCCAAACTGATGAAAACTCAGCCCTTCCACGCCTTCCGTTTTGACGGAATCCGCTTTGATTGCGGCGACAAACTAGGCTGGCTTGAAGCCAACCTGGCCTTTGCCCTCGCACGTCCGGAAATGCGCAGCGAAGTGCAGGATTTTCTTAAAAAATATCAGGGAGCATAAAATGGCCTATCGTTTAGACCCCGGAATTTTGCGCGAATATGACATTCGCGGTATCGTTGACAAAACACTGAGCGCTTTGGATGTCAAAGCCACCGGCCACGCATTCGGCACAATAATCAAACGTGCAGGTGGACACATGGTGTGCGTAGGCTACGATGGTCGTCATAGCTCACCCTCTTTTGCCGCTGCAATGTCAGAAGGATTGCGCCAATCAGGTGTAGATGTAGTGATGATCGGGTTAGGCCCCACACCGATGCTTTATTTTTCGGTCAAACATCTTAAAGCCGATGCTGGTGTGATGATCACAGGCTCTCACAACCCGCCCGACTACAACGGCATTAAAATGCTTCATAAAGGCCCTGTCTATGGCGAGGCGATTCAAGAAATCGGCAGGCTTTCAGAAACAGGTAATCTTGAACAGGGTCAGGGGCAAGAAAAAACCGTTGATGTGCGCGATGCCTATATCGACATGTTAGTAGCCAGCTATAAATCACCCCGTCCGCTCAAGGTTGTTTGGGACAATGGCAACGGTGCAGGCGGTGAAATGTTGCAAAAACTGGTCGCACGGTTGCCCGGCGAGCACACCATTCTTTTTGGCGATATTGATGGCAATTTTCCCAATCACCACCCCGATCCGACGGTTGAAAAAAATCTTGTTGATTTGAAAAAAACCGTCCTAGAACAGAAAGCCGATGTGGGAATCGGCTTTGATGGCGATGCCGATCGCGTGGGCGCGATAGATAATACCGGACATGTGGTGTGGGGCGATCAGTTGCTCGCACTCTATGCCTCGGATGTTTTAAAAGAACAGCCCGGAGCAACCATCATTGCCGATGTAAAAGCCAGCCAAACTCTCTATGATGAAATTGCGCGCTTAGGCGGCAAACCACTGATGTGGAAAACCGGCCATTCGCTAATTAAGGCTAAAATGGCTGAGATTGGCTCTCCCTTGGCGGGAGAAATGTCGGGCCACATCTTTTTTGCTGACAATTATGGCTTTGATGATGCCCTTTATGGCGGCATTAAATTGCTCAATCTCTTGGGCGCGTGCACCCAAACATTGGCACAGCTGCGTGAAGCTCTGCCCGCTGGCATTAACACTCCAGAAGTACGCTTTCAGGTGGATGAGCCGCGCAAGTTTGCTATCGTAGAGGAAATTAAAGCGCGCCTGAACCAGCGTGCAGATATTAGCGTTATTGATATAGACGGTGTACGCGTCAACACCCCTGAAGGATGGTGGCTGTTAAGAGCATCCAATACGCAGGACGTTTTGGTCGCCCGCGCGGAATCATCTTCCGAAACAGGTTTAGATATTTTGAAAAAATCACTTGTTGAGCAGCTTGAACAAAGTGGTGTCGCTACGGCAGGACTGTTCGACTAACACATAAAAATATTTTTGTTTTAAGAGAGGGATAAAGCTTGCTTTTCTCTCTTTTTTTGTGAGAGAAGAGGCGTAGGAATTTTCAATTTTTTAAAGGATCATCATGCGTCCGACCCGCGCCATGAGACATACCTCTCAAAGACAGCCTCGCAGACATCACTACACACCAAGAGATAAATCAGGCCCAATTACTGCAAAAAACGCTGAATATGCATTAAAGCAAGCGGGGTGGCGTGAAATGGCGGTTGAGCAGGATATCGACCGATTGAACGCCCTTGAAAGGCAACATGAATTTAATATCCCAAAAATCTTGCTGCGCCAGGCTGCACGCACAAAATCAGGCGGTAAAGTCTTTATTCCGCCCCAGCAAGATGGGGAGGGTTCATTCATGGAAGTTGCACAAGCCCTACGTGCACGCGCAACAAAAAAAAATCGAAGAAAATTGCAAAAACATCAGCATAAAGATGAGCATGGTCGTTTTATTTCCCGAAAAGAACGTCTAAAAAGCTTAGATTTAGAAGAGACACAACCTCTTGAAGAAATACCTGCGTCGCCACAAAACGAAAAAAGTGCAATTGCAGAAGGCTCACATGAAGTGAACATGCGAGAGCTTCTTGAAGCTGCTTTTGCAAGGGCTGCCGAAGAATCAAAAGCAACCACTGGCTTAACAGAATGCTCTCAAGATCAAACCGTAAGAGAGGCCCTTGAAGCTGCATTTGGAATGGCCGCAAAGCCAAAGAGAAAACACACACCCGCGCGTCACTGTAAAGACGTACGAAACAAACGCAAGCGCCCCCCACAAATTGTTATTCCCGACGTCAAGGGAAAAGGGAAAGGACATTTACCCCCTAAATGCGCCCGACGCCTTATCGGAAAAATCAAGAACCATACGTTGACCCATCCCGGAACACCGTGAGATTTGCATTAGCACCCAAGAACCAGTATAGAGAATGGTAAGAATTACTGGAGAACGGGTGTGAAAAATCCAAAGCCGCAAAAAGATTATCAACTCACGCTCTCGGGGCGCGTTCTACTTAAACGATTGATAAAAGAATATTTGCGCCCCCATTGGCGGCTGTTGTGCAGTGCGTTTTTTTTCATGGCTGTTTCAGCAGCCATGACCGGCGCTTTAGCCGTGCTGATGAAGCCCGTCATTGATGAGGTTTTTCGTGTCCAAAACGAAGCAAGACTTGTGGAGGTTGCAGCCGCCGTCTTCATTGTTTTCACCCTGCGCGGCATCAGCGGATACCTCAATGCCATACAACTCAACACCATTGGTCAGCGTATCGTCGCAACGACGCAACGACAGCTGTACTCCAGCCTCATTCGCTCTGATCTTGCCTACCTTCACGCCAACGCATCGGGTCAGCTTCTCTCACGCGTGATTAATGATGTGCAGGTTATGCGGCTAGCTGTAGGCGAATCGTTAATTGGTGTGGGTTCAAGCGCCTTGAGCTTAATCATTCTGGTGAGTGTCATGTTTTGGCGCGACCCAAAGCTCGCTATTATTTCGTTTATTGCATTTCCGTTAGCAGGATATTTTGTGGCAAAAATCGTCAAGAAACTCCGCCGAGTCTGGCGACAGACACAAGAGGCGATCGGCGATATTTCATCCGTCATGGGGCAAACCTTTGTTGCCGCACGCCAAGTCAAAGCTTATGGAACAGAAAACTATGAAGAGCAGCGCGTAGGAAAAAAAATTGATCACCTTTACAAACTCACAGTAAAAGCTTTTCGTATTTCAAACTACACCACACCAATCAATGAAATTTTGAGTGGCGCAGCTATTGTAATGGTAATGGTTTATGGCGGCCATCAAATTATGCTCGGACATAGCACACCCGGAGATTTGATGTCATTCATCACAGCTTTTCTGCTGGCCTACGAACCCACAAAAAAGCTTACAAAACTGAACGGGCAAATTCAGGCAGGCTTGGCAGCAGCAGAGCGGGTTTTTCTGGTACTTGATCACCCTACGACCGTCAATGAACAACCCGACGCACAGGTGCTTACTTTGCACGATTCGACGGTGGAGTTCTCCAACGTCACGTTCGGCTACGACCCCGAACAGCCCGTTTTACAGGAAGTTTCTTTCACTATTCCTACCGGAAAAGCCGTTGCGGTTATCGGCCCCTCTGGCGCAGGTAAATCGTCTTTGCTCAACCTGATTTTGCGTATGTATGACGTTCAACAGGGCGCAGTAAAAGTGGGTGGGGTTGATGTGCGCGACGTCACTTTTGCCAGTCTACGCAAATATTTTGCGCTCGTGTCTCAAGATGTTGCGATGTTTGATGATACCATTCGCGCCAATATTCGTTATGGCAGCGAATCAGCCAGCGATATCGATGTAGAAGCCGCAGCAAAAGCCGCTTATGCCCATGATTTTATTCTTTCCCTCCCCCAAGGATACGATACGATTGTGGGCGAAAACGGTACCCGCCTTTCCGGCGGGCAGCGTCAACGCATCAGTATTGCCCGCGCAATGTTGAGGAACGCCCCCATTCTTTTGCTGGATGAGGCAACCTCAGCGCTCGACAGCGAGTCGGAGCGCGCCGTGCAAATGGCACTCGCTGAGTTGCAAAAAGGCAAAACAACGTTGGCAATTGCCCACCGCCTCTCTACAATTGCGGAGTCTGACTTGATTTACGTCATGGACAAAGGCCAGATCATTGAAAAAGGCTCCCATGTTCAATTACTGGCCCTTGAGGGCGTTTATGCCCGCCTATGGCGCTTGCAGGCAGGCGGGTTGGCTGCATAATCATCAAAAATTAAGATCTTCAAGACGTTTTGTTGCAAGTTCATGCTTGCTTGGTATCGAATCGTGCTATAGGAAAAGTCGCACTTTTTCGCATGAGGAAGCCCATGAAATTAACCATTGACCGCTCTGCCTTTCTAAAAGCCCTTGCCCATACCCAAGGTGTTGTTGAGCGTCGTAACACGATTCCGATTCTTTCCAATGTCCTCTTACGCGCCGAACAAGGACATCTCACCTTAATCGCCAGCGATATGGAAATTGAACTGGTTGAAACCATCCCCGCTGACGTAGCCCTCGCAGGCGCAACAACAGCGCCAGCCGGTATGCTCTACGACATTGTGCGAAAACTGCCCGACGGAGCAGAGGTTGAGTTGGAGTATGTAACCGGCAAAGAACAACTCTCCATTCGCGCTGGACGCTCTAATTTTAAACTCGGCTGTTTGCCCGTCGATGACTTTCCGCAAATGGTCGGTGCTGATCTTAACTGCCAATTCTCATTGGATTCGAAGAGTCTCGTTCATCTGATTGATAGCACACGCTTCGCCATGTCAACCGAAGAGACGCGCTATTATCTGAACGGAATTTATCTACACTCCGCCTCTTCTGGCGCAACACCTTTGTTGCGGGCTGTGGCCACCGATGGCCATCGTTTGGCTCGCACAGAGATCCCCTTGCCTGCAGGAGGAGAGGCACTGCCCGGCGTGATCATTCCACGCAAATCCGTTGGCGAAATCCGCAAACTGCTCGACGAAGGTGAGCAAGATGTCGTTCTGGCTTTCTCGGCAACAAAAGCCCGCATCAGTATTGGCAACACCATTCTCACCACCAAGCTGATTGATGGAAAATTCCCTGACTACGAACGCGTGATCCCGGCCGGTAATGATAAAATCATGCAAGCTAACCGCAAAGCCTTAGCAGATGCAGTGGATCGTGTCGCAACCATTGCTTCTGAAAAGACCCGCATCGTAAAGCTTTCTTTGCGTGATGGCACATTGCGTTTAACAGCTAATAGCCCCGACGCTCTGGGTACCGCGGATGAAGAGATTGAAGTCAGCTACGATACCACCGACTTGGATATCGGTTTCAACAGTCGCTACTTGTATGAAATCATTCAGCAGGTTGACAGCGATACAGTGCAAGTCAAGCTGGCGGATAGCGGCTCACCCACGATCATCAGTGCAGCGAACGATAGCTCTGCGCTTTTTGTGCTGATGCCGATGAGGGTATAAGCATCAATGTAAACATTAAAAGGCGCCCCATGCTAAAAAATGGTGCGCCTTTTTTATGATGCTCGGCTGCATCAAAGACTGGTGCGACATCTTTAAGGCGCAGCTCTAAGCTTAGAATTTGGTCTGTGGCATGCGCGCTAACAGCCTGCCGCAACAATCATAGCCACTCTGGACGCAATACGTTCGTTAAAAACATCTGTTAACTACATAATATTTCCTATTCCTTCAAATCAAAAAATATAATATTTCGTGGACTCGAGCGCATCTACCGAAGATAGACGCGCTCGTTTCATTTTTTTAACGCGAATACATCGTCAAAGAGGGTCTCGCCGATTCCATCTTTTGGGATTTGCTCTAAAATATTCATTGTTACGCTGCGCAATCACTAACCATCATGGGCACCGAAACGTGCTCATGCACAACATGCCAGATCCCTGCTTTTTTGCGATACGCAACAGTAACGCGAACAGGGCTTTTGCAGGCAGGATGATCGGGCTCAGCTTCTGAACAAAAAGAGGCCAAGGCATGCATGAGCGCCGTATCATCACCCGCATGAACAACCATCTGATCATATTGTAGTTTAAATGTTTTTGGCATTTTTGGAAAACACGCCAACCACAAATCACGAATGGCTTTCACGCCCGTATACAGCCCTACCACATCGTATAACACAACGTCGGGATCATAATCCTTCAACATCGCGTCAACATCTTGCCGCATCAACGCATCACTCCATTGAGCAATAGCCTCACGTACTTCATTTTCTGACTGGAGATTTTGCGTCATCATTGTTTACTCCTTAACACAATAGCTACTTTTCACAGGCTCTTCCTCAACGTATGTGGGTTTTCTTGATAATCAAGAACCTTTTTAAAACGGGTTAAAATAAAAAAGAACACAACAAGAACATTTTGCTTGATTACTAAAAAAATCATGGCAAAATACACTCTATCTCGGCACACGCCCACAGCCACGCACTCCGGCTGCAGGCTTTCTCGACGTGTCTCTAACATTGGAGTCTGGTGATGAATCCCTTTGCACCCGTTATCCCCTTTCCCACCCCCGCAATCAAGCGTCGACGTTTTCCTCTTTATGCCGCCCGCATTTCAGCAGGATTTCCGTCGCCCGCAGACGATCACCTGGAGAAAGAACTGGATTTAACCGAGCATCTTATTCGCCACCCCGCCGCCACTTTTTTTGTACGCGTGCAAGGCGATTCAATGACGGGTGCAGGCATCTACAATGGTGATTTGCTGGTGGTAGACCGCGCCCTTGAACCCAAAAGCGGCACCATCGTTATTGCCGTAATCAACGGTGAGCTTACTGTTAAACGTTTGTTTAAAAACGAGAACAAGACTCTGCTTTTACCTGAAAATCCCCGCTATCCCCCCATTGAAATTAAAGAAGGATCTGATCTTGCCATCTGGGGCGTAGTTGCACACTCGGTCCGGTCATTTTAGGAAAAATACCTGCTCTTTATGGGAGAACATCACATGTTTGCTCTGGCTGATTGCAACAATTTTTATGCCAGCTGTGAGCGCGTTTTTGCGCCACAACTTGAAGGTAAACCCATCGTTATTTTATCCAACAACGACGGATGTGTCATCGCACGCAGCAACGAAGCAAAAGCACTGGGCGTGCCAATGGGAACACCGTTTTTTAAAATAAAAGATATGATTCAGCATCATAAAATCCATGTTTTTTCTTCTAACTACCGTTTGTATGGTGATCTATCCAACCGGGTGATGATGATTCTGGCAGATATGGCTCCAGAACAAGAAGTCTACTCAATTGATGAGTGTTTTTTTGACATGCGCCACATGAAGAACGCTTCACAACGTTTGGATTTAGCTCAAAACATGATTGATCGTGTTAAGCAGTGGACCGGATTACCGCTCTCGATTGGTATCGGCCCCACAAAAACACTGGCTAAACTTGCCAACTTTCTTGTCAAAAACAAACGCAGCCCACGGCCTTCTCTCTGTGATTGGCAAGCACTGGAAAACCCACTGATCGTGATGGAGAACATCCCGGTAGAAGAAGTGTGGGGTGTTGGTTGCCGCGCAGGACCGCACTTACGACGATTGGGAATTGGTACGGTGCGTGAACTGTGCGAAGCCGATCCCAAACGCATTCGCCGTGCTTTTTCAGTCGTTATGGAGCGCGTAGTCATGGAACTTCAAGGCATTTCATGTCTTCCGTTGGAAATTATTCAGCCGGCCCGTCAACAAATTATGGTGTCACGAAGCTTTGGCGTGCGCATAAGCAAGAAAGATGCTCTTATCTCTGCTCTTACCGCTTTTTGTACACGCGCGAGTGAAAAACTACGGGAAAAGCATTTATATGCCCAAGCGCTTTGCGTGTTTGTAAGCGCCAATCGCTTTGCGGAAAAAAACAAAGCCTTTTCAAAAAGCGTCGTGGTGCCGCTTGATGAAGCAACACAAGATACGCGCAAGATTATACACCACGCGCTACAAACATTAAACACACTGTATATAGATGGGGTGCAATACCAAAAAGCCGGCGTTCTGCTCATGGATTTATATGACAAACCGCTTCAACGGTTTGACCTATTCAACAGCCCGTCATCCGGGTGCACACGCAGTACGACATTAATGAAAACAATCGATCAGCTTAACCATACTTTTGGTGCGCATACCGTTTATTTCGCGTCTGAACGCCTCAATAGTCAGTGGCGATCACGCCGATCTCATACGTCGCCAAGCTACACCACATCTTGGGAGGAGCTGCTGCGTATTTATGCTCGCTAAACACTTAAAAAATTAGCACGTGTTAATCTAAAGATGTTCATAAAACCGGATTGACTGTAGGCGGCATGTATAAACTACCACCAGGTGTTATATAAACACGATCTCCATTTTTACCTGAACAATAAGCAAACAAGAGGTCTTGATAGGAATCACCCATATGCGGAGAGTAATCAATACGCTTGAGTTCACGGGCTACGCATTCTGCAAAAGTTGCGGCAGCTCCGGGAATCGAACCAAAACTACCATCGGGATAAACCCGCCCAAGATTAACTGTATTTGCAGTCCGAAAAGGCAATTTACCCGCATCTAAGGCACGCACATCTGTCATTGTCACAGGAGTCAAACCCTCGGGTAAAACGGGCTTAGTTCGCAAAAGAGAGGTCTGGCTAAAGCCCAGCACGAGTGCAACAGCACCAACAAATAAAGAAAGCTCATTAAATAAAAACCTTGGCATTATAGCTCCTTATAAACGTTTGCAAATATGGGTAAATTTTAGCATACTGCGGCAGGCAAAATCAAAAAATCCGCTCAAGCAAAGCAAACCGTACAATTAAAATAAAGCTTTCTTTAACATGAGTTAACATCATTTATGACCCTTCGCAACCTCACGCTGACAGCTTTTCGTAGCTATGTATCTCAACATTATGCGTTTGAGGGGGGATTGATGGCTTTTATCGGTCAAAATGGTGCTGGAAAAACCAATATTCTTGAAGCGCTTAGCCTATTCGGTACAGGGCGAGGTCTGCGAAGCGCGACACTGTCTGAATTTCAGAATATTTATACGGCACGCCCGTGGGCATTGTCATTACAAATGAAAGATGGCACACAGCTCGGCACTGGACGCGACCCACAAAGTGAGGATACAAAACGGCGCATTGCGATGATTGAGGGCTCACGCTGCAGCCCTCAAGCCTTTCACGATTACCTATCTATCACATGGCTCACCCCTGCGATGGATCGCCTGTGGGTAGAAAGTCCGGGAACACGCCGACGCTTTTTAGACCGCTTGGTCACCGCACAGGATCCCTGCCACAACACTCGCATCAATCGCTATGAAGAAGCACTCGCAGAACGCAACCGTCTTTTAAAAGAAAATATTATGAACGATGCATGGCTGAGTGGCCTTGAACACATTCTCGCAACTGAGGGAATTGCCATTGCCGCCGCACGTTGGGCACTGGTAAAAGACCTGCAACAGCGCATGAAAGAAAGCCATGGAGATTTCCCCGTACCGGATTTAGCGCTCGAGGGCGTGGAAACATGGCTGGAAAACACCCCCGCTTTGATAGCTGAGGATCGCCTAAGAAGTGCCCTAAAGCATCAACGGCAGATGGACACAACAACAGGAAGCACCTCTTTAGGCCCTCATCGCAGCGATATGTTGGCGTGGCATCGCGAAAAAAACATGCCCGCCGCCTTTTGTTCCACTGGAGAGCAGAAGGCTTTGCTGATTAGCATTACGTTAGCGCATGCCGCCTGTGTGCGCGAACGGCGCCATGGCCAACAAATTCTTCTGCTTGACGAAATTGGCGCTCATTTGGATGAAATTCGCCGAATCGCCCTTTTTGAAGCTTTAGAAAATCTGTCTTGTCAAGTCTTTATGACGGGCACAGATTCATCACTTTTTACTCCCCTCAAGCCACAAATTATGTGCTATCACCTAGGGGATGAAGCAAACCGTCCGGCATGGAACGCATTTGCCGAATCATATTATTAAGCCGGTGCCAATCGAGGTAGAAATGACGCAAGAAGCTCTGTCCCCATCAACATCCGCCACAGAAGAAGCGCAAAGCAGTTATGGCGCCGATTCCATTAAGGTCTTGCGAGGCCTTGATGCAGTTCGCAAACGCCCGGGGATGTACATCGGCGATACCGATGACGGATCAGGCTTGCATCACATGGTGTTTGAAGTGGTGGATAACGCCATTGACGAAGCTCTGGCCGGATATGCCAGTCGCGTTGAAGTTGTTTTAAATGCTAACGGATCCTGCACGGTCAGCGATAACGGACGCGGTATCCCTGTAGACATTCACAAAGAAGAAGGCGTTTCTGCGGCTGAAGTCATCATGACCCAGCTTCATGCAGGTGGTAAATTCGACCAAAACTCTTATAAAGTTTCTGGCGGTTTGCACGGCGTGGGGGTGAGCGTGGTCAATGCACTCTCCGAACAGTTAGCCTTGCGTATCTGGCGCAACAGTAAAGAATGGTTCATGACCTTCGCTCACGGAGAAAGCCAAGGCCCACTCAAAGAAATGGGAGAGGCACCCCACCGCTCAGGAACAGAGGTAACGTTCCTTCCGGCGATTGAGACTTTCAAAAATCGGGAGTTTGATTTTACCACGCTTGAACATCGTCTGCGCGAGCTCGCCTTTTTAAATTCCGGTGTACATCTCATTCTGCGTGACGAGCGCGGGGTTGAACCCAAAGCGGTTGAATTACATTACGAAGGCGGACTTGAAGCCTTTGCAGTATGGCTGGACCGCAGCAAAACAGCTCTGCACAAACCTATCTCCTTCATGCTCGAAAAAGAAGGCATCACTGTGGGCGTAGCCATGCAGTGGAATGATGGATATCACGAAAATACGCTTTGCTTTACCAACAATATCCCACAACGCGATGGCGGAACGCACTTGCAAGGCTTTCGTGCAGCTCTTACCCGCTGCATCAATAAATATGTCGAGGAAGGCGGCTTAAGCAAAAAGGAAAAAGTCGATCTGACTGGTGAAGACTCGCGCGAGGGTTTAACTTGTGTTCTCTCTGTTAAAGTTCCTGATCCCAAGTTCTCAAGCCAAACGAAAGATAAATTAGTCAGTTCTGAAGTTCGGCCCGTTGTGGAAAATGCCGTCTCAGAAAAGCTCAGTGAATGGTTGGAAGAAAGCCCAGCTGATGCGAAACGGATTATCTCTAAAATTGTGGAAGCCGCGAATGCCCGCGAAGCCGCACGACGCGCACGTGAACTCACCCGTCGCAAAGGAGCGCTTGATATTGCTTCCCTGCCCGGCAAACTTGCCGATTGTCAGGAACGCGACCCCGCACTTTCAGAACTCTTTATCGTTGAGGGAGATTCTGCGGGCGGCTCAGCAAAGCAAGGCCGCGCCCGCGCCACCCAGGCAATTCTACCGCTAAAAGGAAAGATTTTAAATGTTGAGCGCGCCCGCTTTGACAAAATGCTTTCCTCAGCTGAAATCGGCACACTGATTACGGCCCTCGGCACCGGCATTGGCCGTGATGAGTTCAATATTGAAAAATTGCGCTATCACAAGATCGTCATCATGACTGACGCCGACGTCGACGGAAGCCATATTCGCACGCTACTGCTCACTTTCTTTTATCGCCAAATGCCCGAAATTATTGAGCGGGGATATCTCTACATTGCTCAGCCACCACTTTATCGCATCGCCCGCAATAAAATGGAAAAATACCTGCTTGATGATCGCGAATTCACGGCTTACCTCATCAATCAAGCAGCGGATACAGCAACGCTTGCGATTGAGGGCGGATCAAGTCTTTCAGGGGATGATTTGCGCAGCCAGATTGAGCAAGCCCGCACCGTTGATGCCTCGCTTAAAGCCATCGCTGATCGCGTTGGCAATCAAACGGTTGTCGAGCAAGCAGCCATTGAACAGGCCTTCTTAAGTGCACTCATTACAAATCCCGTTCAAGCACAACAAACTGCAGAACGGATTGCTAAACGCTTGGATACACTGGAAGGCAAAAATGATCCCGCTGTTGCTTGGCACGGCTCCTTTGACGAAGACAACGGCTTCCTGTTTCAACGTGTGTTGCGCGGCGTGCCTGAGCGTGTCGCCATTGATATTGATTTGCTGAAGAGTGGCGAGGCCCGCAAGATTGAAGCTCAGAGTAACGAGCTGGCCCGCCTTTATGCCCAGCCTGCTTACCTAACGTTCCAAGAAGGATCGCCGCTGGCCGTCACAGGTCCACTTGATTTATTGGAGCATGTCTTGGTGCAGGGGCGTCGTGGTTTAACGATTCAACGTTACAAAGGTCTTGGAGAAATGAACCCGGAGCAACTGTGGGAAACCACACTTGACCCCACCAAGCGCACGTTGGTGCAAGTGAAGGTTAAGCAGGCTGAGCAGGCTGAAATTTTGTTTTCAACCTTAATGGGTGATATTGTGGAACCCAGACGCGACTTCATTGTTGAAAACGCTCTGAGTGTGAGCAATTTGGACGTTTAGAGCGCGCCCCCTAAGGCAGACGCGCTCGTTTTATTCTTTAACGCAAATACGCCGTCAAAGATGGTCTCTTTTGATCCCATCTTTTCGGGATTTGCGCTCGAAGGGTATAAAACATAATGTGCATCAAGCGGAACAAGCGAAGATGAGTGCATACCACCGCTCGCTACGCACCCCCTCGAGATTGAGAAACTCAAAATGGTTGGTGTGGATTAAAGCGCAAGATCGGACGATCGCGGCGCTTCAGATTGTGCTAATTTCTCTTTTTCATCGTTAATCAATTTTTCGACAAGCGCGAAAAAGGCTTCTTCATTAATCGGTTTTTCCAGCGTTTCTGGCGTATAGGTTTTTGCAAGCAAGAGTGACATATGAGCAGGAATATCGGGATGTCCCGACGAGATTGCGATCACAGGCGGTCGATCTGTTCGTGTTTCAAGCCACGAAAGGAGCTGAATCCCATCCACTCTTTCCATTAAAACAGCAGTCACCACCAAATTAAACTGATGACTTCCCAAAATATCAATCGCTTCTTGACCATCATGCGCGCCTGTTACTTCATGTCCGCGTTCTTCAAGCCCAAACGTAAGCTTTTCGCGAACAAGGTCCTCCCCTTCAACGATTAAAATTTTTGCCATTCTTCAGCCCCCTCATTGAATGGGTTAACGCCGTGCACAGCATGTCGGCAAATGATTACGATTTCTTTTGTTCCACCGGTTCATTACCAACACGCACATATGAAACCACGCGCTGCACACCACTCAATGTGCTAGCATGATTGGTAACGCGATCCAGCTCGGTTTGATTGCGCGCATACCCCATCAGATAAACAACACCATTCACAGTTTCGATGGTATAATTGCGGCCAGCCACATCACCATCAAATAGCATGATCGAGCGTAATTTTGTTGTAATCCATGTATCTTTGGCATAGCTGCCGGTCGTCATGGTGGTTGAATCGGCGGTCGCTTCGTTGATCACTTCCTTCACGCCTTTTACTTCCCACGCTAATTTCGAGGCCATCATTTTCTGCTCAAGGTTGCGCGCTACACCGGTAATCAGTACACGGCCTTCTGTTACAGTTAAAGAAAGACGTTTGCTGATATCAGCATCTGAATTCCACCACTTTTTATTGATGTCGAGACGAATCTCGGTATCGGTAAATGCCCCCCCAAGACCGCGCTCAGAGGTGCCCTCGCTAACGGCATACGCACCGCCCCCCACGATCGCAGCGGGTACGCAACCCGTCACCAACAGGGAAGATAAAACGAGGGTTAACCCAAAGTACTTTTTCATCGTCGATACTCCTTACACAAAATGAGAACTATGCAGAATCTGGTCAATTTCCCGCGCGAGACTTGCCGCGATGTTTTGCCGGGCCGCCGCATCGGCCAAGATTTTTTCATCTTCATGGTTAGATAAAAAACCGGTTTCAATCAAGAGCGATGGCACATCCGGGGCGCGTAAAACCGCAAAATTTGCCGATCGTTCAGGCTGCGGTAACAAGCGAATGTCACGGTGCACCCCTTGCACCAAAGCTTCTTTGGCAAACCGTGAAGCAGTAATTGTTTGCCGTGCGGCTAAATCATAAAGAATGTCAGCAATGGCCGCATTGGCATGCATGTTGGCACCGTATCGCTGATCAACAAGATTTTCTCCTTCAGCAATACGGCTCGCCAAACCATCTGACGCTTGATCCGAGAGCGTGTACACCGATAGGCCACGCGCATCCCCATCAGGGGCACTGTCTGCATGGATGGAAATAAACAAATCTGCCTGTGCATTCCGTGCCAAGGCCACACGTTCCGGTAAAGCAAGAAAACGGTCATCATATCGCGTTAAGCGCACATCGACACGATCTTTTAATTGGGCGGCAATTTTGTTCACAAGATCAAGTGTCACATTTTTTTCATGTGTCCCACTTATCCCGATTGCGCCGGGGTCTTTGCCGCCATGCCCCGCATCCAGCATGAGGATGGGGTGGCGTTTCTCCAGCGGTTTTTCATCGACCCCAGCAGAAAAATTCGGCTTGGCTTTTGGCATCGGCACACCCGCCAGCACAGAGCCGGTCGGAAGCATCGCTCCCAACACGCCCAAGCCCATAATTTTGATCAAAAGCCGCCGGTCAATCATTTGCGGCAGTGTGCCGCTTTTTAGCCGTTCTGTCTAGTCGGACAAGCCGTCGCGCCTAACGTTCTGCCATGTTTGGAGACTCATTTGTACGTTATGGCCTCCTGTTCACATGTCACACAGACACTTACCATTCAGAAAGGCCGCTTTTTGATAATCTCACCTCACGATGAACCGCCACGCATAACAAAAGTCCCACACCAATCAACATCGTCAACGTTGCAGTACCCCCATACGAGACCAACGGCAGCGGTATCCCCACCACAGGAATAAGCCCTGTTATCATCGAAATGTTGACGAGAACATATAAAAACAACGTACAACTAACCCCTAATGCAACCAGTCGCCCAAACTGATTGCGTGATGTCAGTGCAATGTGAAAACCATATGCGATCACACCTGTGTAAAGCGCCAGCAAAATCAACCCGCCAAACAAACCAAACTCCTCTGCCAGTACCACAAAAATAAAATCAGTATGTTTTTCAGGCAAAAACGCCAACTGGCTTTGCGACCCATGCAGAAATCCCTTACCAAACACCCCACCCGATCCAAACGCGATTTTGGATTGAATGATATTATAACCCGCATCCAACGGGTCGGCCTCAGGATTAAGAAATGTCATAACCCGCTCTTTTTGATAACCATGCATAAAACTCCATACTACTGGAATAGCCGCTACAGCCAGCGAGGCCCCGCCTATAAAAAACCACCATGGTACGCCTGCACTAAAAAACAACATTGCCCCTCCCAAAATCAGCAACATTGCCGTTCCCAAGTTCGGCTGCAAAAGCACCATGCCCACCGGCATCAGGATCAACACAAGCGGCGGAATTAAATAGAGTGGACGCCGTAAATGCTCAACCGGCACAGCGTGAAAATAACGGGCCAAAGCCAGGGTGAGCGCAATTTTCATTAATTCAGAGGGCTGAACAACAAAACCGCCAATCGCAATCCAGCGTTGCGCCCCCATGCCAATGTGGCCCATAATCTCAACAATGACCAGCAAGACCATCGTCGCAATATAAAGCGGGTAAGCAATGCGCAACCAGAAGCGAAGATCAATCAGCGCCACCACCAACATTACCCCTAATCCGAAAAAAAAGCGCAGAGCATGCTTTTTCGCCCACGGGTCCCAGCTCCCACCACCTGCCGAAAAAAGCAAAAGAATACCAATTGCAGCAATCGACCAAACGAGCAACACCAGCCCCCAATTGAGGTGGGAAAGTTTTTCTTTCCATCCCATCTCATTGCGGTTTCCAAAAAGCGATAAAAGATCAAACATGACCCCACCCTGCCAAAACTTGTCTTAAGGTGCAAGCGTCATGCGATAATTAATGGCTGATCATAGATTAGCTCAATTATTGGCGGGAAGCGATGCGCTTGATGTGGGCTTGTTAAATGCCGAAGGAATAAATGCTGCCCAAATCAAAACTTTTTCCGGCAAGACATCAATAAGTTTAAAACAGGCATTGGCCACAGCTAAAGCCATTAAACCATAGAGAACCCACAATGCAAGCGACCATAAAGCAGCAAATTGTCCCGAACTTGTTGTCAAGGTAAGCAAAAAGGCAAAAAGCGGGTTGATAAGACCTAATGCGATTAAAAAAATGATCAATCCACCAACAAAACCTATGATCATCAATGGCGGACGCAGAACAATTTTAAGAATTAGAACATACCCCCACAATGCGCTTTGGTTGATCAATCCATGATCACTCATGCGCAGGTGCGCAATTGCAATGAGAGGCAACGAGATTACCCCTTCCAAAACTTGCAACATCCATGTCAGTACGCCAATCATGAATCGCACCAACGGGATGAGCGGCAACAAAAGCATAATGATAAAACTAACCCCATACGCAATCCACCCAAAGCCACACAACAACGTCGCAAAAGGTGATGCGATGTCGCCAATATCACGCATAACACCTGCACTGGCCAACAACTGCAAAGCCTTGCTTTGTAAATAGAGTCCAATTTTTGGCAATGACACCAACGGGCTATCTTTTTGCAATACTGTGATATCAAAAAAATCGTAGGGCATCATCTCCCGCAACGCACGAATTTTATGCGCTGTGGTGCCCTCTTCTCCTGTCATGCGCGCATAAGAGATTGTATACTCTAAGGCATGAGTAAAATCGCTCAACCCATGTCCGGCGTTTAGCGTAATAGGCGCGCTTTCCTTCCACGATGATTGCACATGATCAAGTGCGCTATAGATGTAATATTCAGCGGTTTCTTCTATTGACTTTTTACCATTCGGCGGCAACGGTGGATCAAGCAAAACCTCAGGCGCGTCAATAAGCGGAAGTGATGAAATAGCCGTCAAAACACCCGTATTAAGCTGCATTAAATCACTCAAAACCCTTGGCGCAGCCATCCAGCCAGCGGGTGCTGCTTGCGTACGCATGGTGGCCACTTTTGAAAGGAGGATTTGTTGATACTCTTCACTCAAAGCCTCTTGAACAATTTCTTCATAACGATCAGCAACCCGTTGCAATGACCCGATCGATGGATTGGCTTGACCGGCTATTTGGGCGACATAGTCAACAGCCGTCGTCTCTAATGTTCTGTCCAGATACATGTACGCGTCGAAGTGCGCTTTTTCGATAAAGAAATATGGATTGAGATTTTTATCTTCATCACTTTCAAAATAAGTCACTGCTCCGCAAAAATACGGACGTTCACTCCAGCCATATGACTGCGTTGCAGAACCATCCGCATTTTTTTTAAGCGGTTGCGCCTTTACGGCTTGAATAAGGTTTTTTTGTACGGGCACATTGGGTTGAGCTTGGCCCTCTTTGGCTT
Source organism: Bdellovibrionales bacterium (assembly GCA_039808765.1). Lineage (GTDB taxonomy): Bacteria > Pseudomonadota > Alphaproteobacteria > UBA2400 > UBA2400 > JBDHTQ01. The sequence continues at coordinate 9,368 of JBDHTQ010000004.1, read as the reverse complement.
GCTTGGCTTTTTGCTCTTCAATTTGTTGAGCCAACCGCGTGGTATAAATTTCACAAATATCGCGAATCACCAACGCCTGAACCAAAGGCAAAGCTGACGGCGGCTTGGGCAAACTCAGGACAGGTTTTAAAAAATCCGCCTGATCTCTAGTTTCCTGCCAAAGCTTAGCTGCGATTCCAGATCCCCATTCGGCAAGATACATTATACCATACTGACCGCTGTTCATCCCCCCCAAAGGCACCAGCAACCCAATCACCAATACCATCCGCATCGGCCCCCAAACTGGATCCATGCGTCCACCCATAATTTTACCGGTCTGCGCTGTCTCAGCCACAGCAAAAATAATATGAAAAAGAATGATAAAACCCGCAAGAAGCAAAAATGCGCTGCTGTATATGGCCAGCATATGCTGCAATATATCATGGAGTTGTCCAACCACCCCCTCGCTCGGCCCGTCGCGGCCAAACAATTGAGACAACATAACCCGCCCAGCGTCGATTGCTTCATCATCATTGAGGGGGGTGGCCATCCGCTTCTCCGTCCAAAATCAGAGGATATGCGACATTCTGGCAAAATTTCGTAAATATTTCCTTCCGCTTCACGTGAGGGGTTGCCAGAAACACATAAAACGGCAATCTTGTGACCCACATAACCTCGCTCAGGCTGTAAACAATAAGAAGGGTATACAAACTATGCACGATGTGCGGATAATGGAGCTTTTGGCATCACGGATCTGTCATGATCTGATCAGCCCCGTGGGAGCAATTAACAATGGCCTTGAATTACTTGAGGAAATGGGAAATCAGGTCGGCGAAGAAGCCGTAAAATTAATTGGCCATTCTGCTGAACAAGCTTCCCGCCGCTTGCGTCTTTTTCGCTTATCCTACGGCGCCGCTGGAGCGGATTCCAACCTAACGGCAGATGATGTTTTGCTTACCCTACGCGACTACTTGCAAGGCAGTCGCGTGAATTTACAATGGGATAACGCTGCCTTTCGCGCGCAAACTGTCGTCCGCGGTATCCCCAAAGTATTGCTAAACTGTGCAATTATTGCTGTGGAGGCACTTGTTCATGGCGGAACAATTACGTTAACTGGCTTTGATGATGCCGCCCGCTTTGAGATTCAGGCCGAAGGACGCGCCGCCGGTCAGCGCGATGAGGCGTGGGCCCCCTTGCGCCAAGAAGTTGATGTCCCCGATCTCACAGCAAAAAGCATCCATCCGTATCTAACGGCTTGTTTTGCCAAAGAGTATGGGGTGGATATCACGTGGCAGCAGCCCCAAGAAGACCTTCTGGTGATGGCGCTTAAGTACACGCGTCCTTAATCATTGGGCCCTCAAATCAATTTTTTGTACGCTGTGAAATCGGGAAGAGAGATCGCATTAGTGGCGTTTTGGACAGGAATGTCACTTTCTTGATCGTTTTGAATGTTGATGATCAGTAAGGGATTGTTAAGAAGTTTCTGTGCCTTATAAACGAGCATAAGGGGGAAAACCCCACCGTCTCGGGAGCTTGGGCTATGGATGATCTTTTAAGAGAATTTCTTACGGAAACAAACGAGAGTTTGGCGGTTTTAGACAATGAACTAATCATGTTGGAGCAAAACCCCAACGATCCCTCATTACTGAGTAATATCTTTAGAACGGTACACACCATTAAAGGAACGTGTGGTTTCTTAGGTCTCCCACGGCTGGAAAAAGTCGCTCATGCGTCAGAAAACGTTCTCGGTAAATTTCGGGATGGTGTTCTGCCTGTTACCCCGTACTCTGTTACCCTCATTCTAGCTTCGCTTGATCGCATCAAAATGCTGTTGTCAACGCTTGAGCAAACAGCAAAAGAGCCGGAAGGATCGGATATTGAACTGATTGATCAGCTCAATGCGCATGCCGATGGCAAAGACGATGAAGATGTGCTGCAGCCCGCACCAGCAAGCAGTGCAGAAGTTGCCCCCCAACCCGCAGAAAAAAACACAGCCCATGCGGCCGAGTCTGAAGCCGATGAGTTCGGGTTTGTCCCCATGACCGCCGCCCAACTGGCGAGCAACGTTAAAACCGAACAAAGCAGCCCCTCCATTACGGAGAATCACCCACCTGTCACGGCTGCACCAACAGCTCACATGGCAACTCCAGCAGAAAAAAGCGCAACGACCGATAAAGCAGGAGCGGCCCCGGCAACCACCGAGTCTGCGCTCGCAGCACAAACCTTGCGCGTTAATGTGGATGTGCTTGAAGGTTTAATGACAATGGTGAGTGAACTGGTTTTAATTCGCAACCAAATGTTGCAGATTTTGCGCACCCAGAAAGATACCGAATTTACCGGACCGCTGCAGCGGCTTAATCATGTAACGTCAGATCTGCAAGAACAGGTCATGAAAACGCGCATGCAGCCGATCGGCAATGCATGGTCGAAGCTTCCGCGTATCATTCGCGATTTGGCGCACGAACTCGATAAGAAAATTGATCTGCAAATGCTTGGTGCCGATACTGAGCTTGATCGCCAAGTGCTAGAGATGATCAAGGACCCTCTCACCCATATGGTGCGAAATTCGGCCGATCACGGTTTGGAGCAACCAGCTGAACGGGTAGCACGCGGCAAAAAAGAAGTGGGTCACATCACACTTAATGCCTACCATGAAGGCGGACATATTATCATCGAGGTATCCGATGATGGTCGGGGCTTAAACACCGCAAAAATCAAGGAAAAAGTGCTTAAAAACGGGCTGGCGACCGAAGCTGAACTCAAGAGCATGAGCGATCAGCAAATTCACCAGTTTATTTTCCGCGCCGGATTCTCAACAGCAACGCAAGTGACGTCCGTTTCAGGGCGTGGTGTTGGAATGGATGTGGTACGGACCAATATCGAAAAAATCGGTGGCACTATCGAAATGCGCTCGACAGATGGTAAAGGCATGACCTTTATGATCAAAATTCCGTTGACGCTGGCAATTGTGTCTGCCTTGATTGTTGAAGCGGCAAGCGAACGCTTTGCCATTCCACAAATCAGCGTACTTGAGCTGGTGCGTGCAGGCGGCAAGAGCAGCGAAAACACAATTGAGCGCATCAACGGAGCACGCGTGATGCGCTTGCGCAACCGCCTGTTGCCATTGGTAACGCTTGAAGATCTGCTTAAACTCAATACAACACCGAAATCCAGTGAAAAAATTAGCGACAGCACGATTGTGGTTACCCAAGTTGGCAACCGCACATTCGGCATAATTGTAGACAAGGTTTTTGACACAGAAGAAATTGTTGTAAAACCCGTCGCCCCGATCTTGCGTCACATTCATATGTTCTCAGGAAACACCATCCTTGGGGACGGCAGTGTGATCATGATTTTAGATCCTAACGGTATTGCCTCGGCAACAGGCGAACAAAATCTGCGTGCACAAGAGCAAATGGACCGTGAAACACAACAGCAACAAAAACACGATGCAGAAAAACTGGCATTGCTTCTGTTCCGCGCAGGCGGGCACGCTCCCAAAGCAGTACCACTGTCGCTGGTTGCGCGCCTGGAAGAAGTGGATGTTGCCACCATCGAGTATTCAGCCGGACAACCCATGGTGCAATACCGCGGCCGCCTGATGCCTTTGTTTGCGCCCTCAAATGACGTTACAATTCGAACAGAAGGAATGCAACCGGTCCTTGTCTTTGCTGATCGCGAACGCTCAATGGGCTTAATCGTCGATGAAATTCTCGACATCGTGGAAGAACGTCTTGATGTGCAAATTGGCACAGATAATCTCGGATTGATGGGATCAGCCATCATTGCAGGACGGAGCACTGATGTGATTGATGCGGGCTACTATCTGGCACGCGCATTTAAAGACTGGTTTGGCAGCACCGATACTTTCCAAAATGCAAAGAAGGACTGCGAACGTGTTCTGCTCGTGGATGACAGCTCTTTCTTCCGCAACATGCTAACGCCACTTTTAACTGTATCAGGCTTTAAAGTCACCACTGCAGACAGTGCGCTTGAAGCACTCAAACTCTGTGAAGAGGGTGAGTCGTTTGACATCATCGTCAGCGACATTGAAATGCCCGGAATGAGCGGCTTTGAGTTCGTCGAAAAACTTCGCACCAACAGCAAATGGGCACAGACCCCTGTTGTTGCTTTGTCTTCCCACGCCACCCCGCTGGATATGGATCGCGGACGCAAGGCCGGGTTCTCTGATCACGTCGCAAAATTCGATCGTGAAGGGTTGATCGCTACACTTTCCAAAACACTTCACATGAAGGGGGCCGCATGAGCGCAGACTTATCTTTAACCGCTGACGGTTTTGACCCGAACCATCCCGCAGCACACAGTTATATCACGATGACCATCGCTGGTCAGTTGTTTGGCATTCCCGCTTTGTATGTACAGGATGTTTTGGGACCTCAACGCCTCACCCGTATTCCGCTCGCACCACCTGAAGTGGCTGGTTCACTGAACTTGCGCGGACGCATTGTAACAGCCGTTGATATACGCACCCGCCTGGGATTACCGAGACGCCCCGAAGAAATGCGCGGCATGAGCGTGGTCGTTGACTTGCATGGTGAACTTTATAGCTTGCAAATCGACCAAGTGGGTGATGTTCTCAATCTCTCTGAGGAAGAATACGAGGAAAACCCACCAACGCTTGATCCGCGTTGGCGCGAAGTATCACGCGGTATTTATCGTTTAAAAGAACAGCTTTTGGTTATCTTGAATGTACCTGAACTGCTGAACCTTTCCCGCTCGCCTGTGGCAGCTTAAAGGATCTGGAGGATAGAGATGAAGTCGTGTTTATTGGTTGATGATAGTCGTGTGGTTCGGCAAATTGCCCGCAAGATTTTGGAAGATCTACATTTCGCCTGCAGTGAAGCCGAGGATGGAAAAATCGCTTATGATTATTGTCAAAAGCAGATGCCTGATGCCATTTTGCTTGACTGGAACATGCCCAACATGAACGGCATTGAGTTTTTGCGTCTGTTACGGCAAATGCCGCAAGGCCAAAAACCGAAAGTTCTTTTCTGCACGACAGAGGCTGATCTTTCTCACATCAAAGAAGCTTTGTCTGCTGGTGCAAACGAATACATCATGAAACCTTTTGACAGCGAAATCATTCAAACAAAATTCGCTCAAATCGGTCTCGGTGAATAATGTCTCTCTCGTCTCCCCAACCCCAAGATCCAATCCGGATTCTCGTTGTTGATGACTCTGCGATTATTCGCGGTTTTATCAGCCGGGCGCTAGGCGGAGTTGATAACGCTGTCATCGTGGGTTCGGTGGCCAACGGCCGATCTGCCCTGCAAACACTTCAAAGCATGTTGGTGGATGTCGTTATTCTTGACATTGAAATGCCTGTCATGGATGGCCTTACAGCTTTACCGGAAATCTTAAAGATATCGCCATGGAGTCGCGTCTTAATGTCGTCGACGCTCACTGTTCAAGGCGCAGAAGTCACCATGCGCGCCATGACCCTTGGCGCAGCCGATTATGTGGCAAAACCCAGCTCAACTCGTGAAGCAGAGTCAACGGATGTGTGGCAAAGCGGTTTAGTCGCAAAAGTGCAAGCGCTAGGAGTCGCCGCTTGGCGCGAACGACAACGTTTAGGCAAGGTTGGCCCCTTACCCCCCGGGGTGATGGCAAAAACCGCCAGCGCATCGAGCAACAGCGCTGCCCATGCCGCGTTGTCAACAAAAGGCAAACTGTATGATGGTAATGATATTCGTCTCCGAGATGCTAGCCGGATGGTTCCCGATATCATTGCCATTGGATCGTCCACGGGTGGCCCACAGGCGCTCTTTCAAGTTTTACCCCATTTATGCGGCTTAACCCAACCGATTGTCATTACCCAACATATGCCGCGAACATTCACGACTATTTTGGCAGACCACATTTCAAAACAGACAAATTTGCCTTGCCGGGAAGGTCAAAACGGGGAAAAAATCGTGGGCGGGCGCGCTTATCTCGCCCCTGGTGACTTCCACATGCTGCTGGAGCGCAAAGGGAGCGATACATTTATCAAAATAACTCAGGATCCCCCTGAAAACTTTTGTCGCCCCTCTGTTGATCCGATGCTGAGAAGCGTAGCGCAATGTTATGGTCCAAATAAAATTCTCATGTGCATTTTAACCGGCATGGGATCTGATGGCCTTAAGGGATCAGATCCCATCGTCAATGCTGGAGGAACCTTAGTCGCACAAGATCAATCCACAAGTGTTGTGTGGGGCATGCCTGGCGCTGTGGCCACTGCGGGTTTGTGTTCAGCGGTTTTACCGATCACTGAAGTGGGAAAGTGGATGCGGCGTAAAGCAACGGGAGCTTTGTCATGAGAGTTGAGGATTTCGACCTGTTTTCGAAAATGCTGTATCAGAAATCCGGTCTGGTTCTGACCAAGGAAAAAGCCTATTTGCTTGAATCACGTTTAATGCCTGTCGCACGGCGATGGAACTTGCCGGATTTATCCGATCTGGCCAACATTTTGCGCCAACGACAGGATCAAAATCTGATTGCCGACATTGTTGATGCCATGACCACGAATGAATCATCATTCTTCCGTGATCAAAAACCCTTTGATCAGTTCAAGCAAATTGTGTTGCCGCGATTCCTGGAAAGCCGAAACAGTGTGAAGAAGTTACGCATTTGGTCGGCAGCCTGTTCTAACGGGCAAGAACCTTACTCTCTCGCCATGATTTTGGATGAAGAACGAGCAAAATTAGCCGGATGGAAGATAGAAATTATTGCGACTGATCTCTGCCGCGATGTGCTGGAAAAAGCAAAACAGGGGGTTTATACCCAGTTTGAAGTGCAGCGCGGTTTGCCGATTACCATGCTGGTTAAGTATTTCGATCAGGTTGGCGACAAGTGGCAAATTAACAAAGATATGCGTGATAAAATTAAATTCCAGCAGTTTAACCTGCTTGAAGACATGCGGTCATTAGGCCAATTTGATATTATTTTCTGCCGCAACGTGCTCATCTATTTTGACCAGCAAACTAAAGCAAAAGTGCTCGAAAGCATGGCTCGCCAATTATCCGGCGATGGTGTTCTGTACCTCGGTGGTGCTGAAACTGTTTTGGGAATCACCCAAATCTTTAAGCCCATGGATGGCCAACGCGGATTATACATCATGAACACCTCTTCTGGGGCTGTTTCTGCCACTGGTTAAACTTTCTGACATCATCTTGCTGTGATGTTTGCTTTTGCCGATCAAAACCGCTAAAACCTCGGCATGACCAAAAGCAAAGGCCCCTCCCCACCTCAAGGTGCAAAACTGCGCGGCACGTTATCTGCAAATCGCTTGCTGTCCGTGCGGGTTAAGACCGCGAACAAAAGATCAGACTCGTCCACACGTTGGCTGCAACGCCACCTCAACGATCCGTATGTTGCTGAATCCAAAAAGCAAGGCTGGCGCTCGCGCGCGGCCTTTAAACTTTTACAGCTCAATGAAAAGTTTAAATTTCTTAGAGCCGGGCAAAATATTGTCGACCTCGGTGCCGCCCCCGGCGGCTGGACGCAGGTGGCAGTGCAATTCTCACAGCCTGAGCGTGGTAAAGGCTATGTGGTGGGAATTGATCTTTTAGAAATGGAGCCAGTGCCAAACGCCACCACGTTTCAAGCCGATTTTAATGATCCCGCCACCGCTGAACGCCTGAAAGAGCTGCTGCAAGGCAAAGCCGATGTTGTGCTCTCTGATATGGCCGCCGACACCATTGGCCACAAGCAAACCGACCACTTACGTATCGTCGCACTTGCTGAATTAGCAGCTTTTTTTGCAGCCGATGTTCTTAACAAGGATGGCCATTTTATTTGTAAGCTTTTTCAAGGCGGCGCGCAAAAAGAACTGCTGGATTTTTTAAAGCAGCACTTTCGCGTCGTCAAACATGCCAAACCCGCCGCAAGCCGACAGGAATCTTCCGAATCGTATGTTGTGGCCCTTGAGTTTAAAGGGAAAAAAGAACCATGAAACCCTCTGCCCGCTTGCAAACGGTGATTGAATTGGTCGCTGCTGTTTTTCGTACACCCAAACCGGCGGACAGCGTGATCAGCGCTTTTTTTCGTGGACGTCGTTACATCGGCTCTAAAGATCGTTCGGCCATTGCGGAACAGACATACGCCCTTTTGCGTGCCCATGCCCGCTTGGGATGGTGGTGTGAAAAAGCGGGCATGACCAATGATCCCCGCTCGCAGGCTTTGGTGTGGATGATGCTCAACGGGACCTTGCGCGAAGTGGTCGCCGAGCTATGCAGTGGTGGCCAATATGCCCCCGAGCCGCTTTCGCAAATTGAATTTAAAGCCCTCGGCCAATTGGCAGGCCGAACCCTTGATCATCCCGACATGCCTGAAGCGATTCGCTTGGAATGTCCAGAATGGGCAGAAGAAAAACTTCGCGCTTCCCTTGGTGATCACTTCGCTGAAGAAATGTTGGCGCTGCTTGATTCAGCCGCTCTGGATATTCGCATCAATCCGCTTAAGGGTGATCGTGAAGCCATTCAAAAAAAGCTTGAGGAAGCTGAAATTTTTTCTGCCCCCACGCCATATTCTCCTTTTGGCTTACGCGTAAAAGGTCGCCCTGCACTTGCGTCGTCAGCGTTGTTTCAAGATGGTGTTGTGGAAATTCAGGACGAAGGTTCGCAACTGTTAGCTCTCATGGTGGACGCAAAAGCCGGTCATCAAGTGGTCGATTTTTGCGCAGGCGCGGGCGGAAAAACTCTCGCGATTGCGGCAATGATGAACAACAAAGGGCGCGTGATTGCGTGTGATGTTTTAGAACGCCGATTAAAACGCGCGGCCGAACGTTTTCGTCGCGCTGGGCTTTTTAATATTGAAACACGCCCGCTATCGAGTGAACGTGATCCGTGGGTCAAACGCCATAAAGAAAAATTTGATCGCGTCCTTGTGGATGCACCCTGTTCAGGTGTTGGGGTGTGGCGACGCAATCCGGATGCGCGCTGGCGCGTTCTTGGTCCGTCCTTGGATGAGTTAGTTGCCTTGCAGCGTGAAATTCTGGACAGCGCCGCTCGCCTTGTTAAGCCCGGTGGAAAACTTATTTATGCGACATGCTCTCTTCTGAATGAAGAAAATGACCAGCAAATTGACCATTTTCTCTCTACTCACCCGGATTTCGTGTTGGTTCCGTATGAAGGGGTCTCGATCTCGGACCGTTTTCTAAAACTCACCCCCGCAAAGCATCATACAGATGGTTTTTTTGGTGCTGCAATGGTTCGGCAAGCAAAGGATCATAACCACGCTTAAGCGCTTTGCACGCTCAACACGACATCTCATTGCGATAAGAATGTTAGCTGTGCATCCGCAACGCGCAAGGGGTAATACGCCAGATAAGAGTGCCACTTATTGGCCCCCGAACCACCCAAATTAAGTTGCGTGACTGTCGGTGTTGTCCA